>NZ_LT963352.1:7535000-8259158 GCF_900236475.1 Streptomyces chartreusis NRRL 3882 | reverse complement strand
TCGCCGCTCACTACGGCGGGCAGCACGTGCCCCGCGCGGGCCAGGGAGCAGCGGCCGTCGACGGGGTCGTAGACGGCGTACAGGCATGTGGCGCCGATGTCCCCGGCCATTTCCGTGTCCGGGTCGGCCGAGGCTTCGGCGGACAGGCGGATGACGACGTCGTCCAGGTGTGTCAGCAGTTCCTCGGGCGGCAGGTCGATGTCGGCGAGGGTGCGGACCGCGGTGCGCAAGCGCCCCATCGTGGCGGCGGCGTGGATGCCGTGGCCGACCACGTCGCCGACGACCAGGGCGACCCGGGCTCCGGACAGCGGGATGACGTCGTACCAGTCGCCGCCCACACCGGCCTGACCACCGGCGGGCAGGTAGCGGCAGGCGACGTCGACGGCGGACTGCTCCGCCGTACGCCGTGGCAGCAGACTGCGCTGGAGTGTGAGGGCCGTGGCACGGGCGTGTGTGTAGCGACGGGCGTTGTCGATGGCCACGGCCGCCCTGGCCGCGATCTCCTGCGCGAGGATCAGATCCTCGTCGTCGAAGGGAACCGGGTTGCGGTGCCGGCGGAACCGCGCGACGCCGAGAGTGGCGCCGCGGGCGCTCAACGGCACCACCAGCGTCGAGCGGGCAGGGTGGGTGCCGAAGGCGTCGGCCGGATCCGTCGGCGTCGCCGGGTGCCTGGAGGGCCGGCCGGTGGCCAGGGCGCGGGCCATGACCGATCCGTCCGGACAGGCGCGAACCGCCCCCAGCCCAAGCGTCGGCTCGGGACCGCCTTGCGCCGACGACGCCTGGGCGACCCGGTGCAGTACGAGGGGGCCCGGCGCCGGGGTGCCGTCCCCGTGGACCACGGAGTCGAGCAGGTCGACGGTGACCAGGTCGGCGAAGTGGTCGAGGGCGAGGTCCGCCAGCTCCTGGGTGGTGCGAGCGATGTCCAGGGTGGTCCCGATGCGCAGACCGGCCTCGTTCACCAAGGACAGCCGCCACCGCAGTCGCCGGTCCCGCTCCTCCTGGAACGCCGTGACACCCTGTTCGGACGCGTCGTCCACGTATCCGTTCGCCATCGCGAGCAGGAGGCGGGTTGCCGCGCTGATCAACTGCGCGTCTTTCGTCAGCCGCGGCATCTCGGCGAGGAGTCTGTCCAGGACGACGCCCTGACCGAGCCGGAAGGCCCGCAACAGCGCGGTGACCGGCGTGCCGTACCGGGCCAGCCGACGTGCACGTTCCAACTCGGCGGGCGGCGGATCTATCTCGCTCGGCTCGATGCCGTGTTCCAGGCCGGCCAGCACGCCGACGACATGCTCGGCGATGTTCTCGGACGTCATGCGGACGAGATCCGGGTTGCTCCACAGTTCGGGAACCTCACGCCGCAGGCACCGCACCACATCCGCGATCACCTCGTCCGCCATCGGCCCGAGGTCGCCGGCGACACGGGACACAAGGCTGGCGGCCGTGTACTCCACACTGTCGACGGTACGCCGGACAGGAGGCCCGTGAGTCGTCGGGCATCGACGGCCTCCCGCTCGACGCGACGCACACCCGGGCCGTCAGCCGGCGGTGATCGCCGCCCCGGCGTACGCCACCGCCGTCAGTGCCAGTACGGCGGCGGGCAGGGCCCGCACGGGCGGGTCGCCATGGCGCAGGTGAACCACCACGGCAGCCACCATGAGCGCAGCCAGCCCAGCAGCGGCGGCCAACCCGAGCGGGGCCGAAGCCAGGCCGAACAGCAGCCCGGCGGCTCCCGCCACCTCCAGGGTGCCGATCACGCGGTACAGACCCGGCGACATGTCGAGATGCGCAGCTGCCTGACGCATGAACGGCACGGTGGCGATCTTCGCCAGTCCCAGGGGGAGGAAGACCAAGGCCAGTGCGACGGCGAGGGTGGTGTGTGCGGTTGTCATGCCGATCTGTCCCTGCGCTCAGCGCCCAGGCGGGCGTAGTAGTCGATGAGGTCCGGGGCATCCACGGTGGCCAGGTTGACGACCTGCTCGACCGGGGCGCCCTGGAGGAGGCGTTTGACGGGGACTTCGAGTTTCTTGCCGGTGCGGGTGTGCGGGATGCCCGGTACTGCGAGGATCTCGTCGGGGACGTGGCGGGGTGAGGCACCGGTCCGGATGGCGTCGCGGATCTTCTCGCGGAGGGTGTCGTCCAGGGTCACCCCGGCGGCGGGGACCACGAACAGCGGCATCCAGTAGCCGCCGTCGTCCTCCTCCGCGCCGATGACCAGGGCTTCCGCGATCTCGGGGAGGCGCTCGACGACGTCGTGGATGTCGGCGCTGCCGAGGCGGACACCGTTGCGGTTCAGCGTGCTGTCGGAGCGGCCGTGCACGATCACCGAGCCGTGGCCGGTGACCGTGATCCAGTCACCGTGCCGCCAGACGCCCGGGTAGGAGGAGAAGTAGGCGTCGCGGTAGCGGCTGCCGTCGGGGTCGTTCCAGAAGTACAGCGGCATCGACGGCATGGGGCGGGTGACGACCAGCTCACCGACCCGGCCCACGACCGGGAAGCCCTCGTCGTCGTAGGCGGCCAGCGCGACGCCCAGGTGGGGTGCGGACAACTCGCCTGCCCACACAGGGGTGTTGGGTGCGCTGCCGGCGAAGCCGGACACCACGTCCGTGCCGCCACTGATCGACGCGAGCAGCACGCGGTCGCCGACGTGGTCGCGGACCCAGGGGTACGCGGAGGCCGGCAGGGTCGATCCGGTGCAGCCGACCACGCGGATCGACGACAGGTCGTGCACCGAGGGGTCGATGCCGAACTTGGCCATGCCCAGCAGGTACTGGGGGCTGGTACCGAAGACGGTCACCCGGTGGCGGGCGGCCAGCTCCCACAGGACGCCGGGCTTGGCGAGGGGCGCCGGGCTGCCGTCGTAAGTGCAGGTTGTGGCACCGGTCAGGAGTGTGGAGGCGACCAGGTTCCACATCATCCAGTGGGTGGTGGTGTACCACAGGAGCCGTTCGCCGGGGCCCAGGTCGGAGTGCAGGCCGAGGGTCTTCAGATGCTCCAGCAGGACGCCTCCGTGGCCGTGGACGATGCCCTTCGGCAGGCCCGTGGTGCCCGAGGAGAAGACGACCCACAGAGGGTGATCGAACGGCACCGGCGTGCAGGTGAGTTCCTCGGTGCGGGTAGCGGCGTCCTCCCACGGGACGACCAGCGACGGGTACGCCCGCGACGGCCACGGCAGGCCCACATGGCCCACCAGCAGCGTCGCCTTCAACGTCGGCAGCGCGTGGGCGAGTTCGAGGGTGGCGTCGCGCCGGTCGTGGGCGGTGCCGTTGAACAGGTAGCCGTCGGCGCCGATCAGGACGGTGGGTTCGAGCTGGGCGAAGCGGTCGGCGGCGGCCTTGGGGGCGTAGTCCTGTCCGCACACCGACCACACGGCGCCCAGGCTCGCGGCGGCCAGGAACGCCACGATCGCGTGCGGGGTGTTGGGCAGATAGCCCACCACCCGGTCGCCTGGCCCCACGCCCAGCTCGCGCAGGGTGGCCGCGACCGAGGCGACCTGGGCGCGCAGGCGGCTCGCGGTCACCTCGTAGCAGGAGCCGGTCTCGTCCAGGGCGATGACCGCCACGGCATCGTCGGCGAGGTTGCGCAGGGCGTGGTGGGCGTAGTTGAGGGTGGCGCCGGGGAACCAGCGGGCTCCAGGCATCCGCTCCTCCGCCAGCACCCGCTCGTACGGCGTGTCCGCGTCGATGTCGAAGTACTCCCACACCGCCCCCCAAAAGCCCTCCAGGTCGGTGACCGACCAGCGGTACAGGGCGTCGTAATCGGCGCCGGACATCCCGACATGGCGGGCGAAGTCCATGAGGTTGCTGTCCGCGACGGCCTGCGGATCCGGCGTCATGAAAGGTTCGGGCACACTCATCGGGTGACGCTCCTCAGCAGGCTGATGTCGACGGTTCGTCGCGGCGGGTGGGGACTGCGGATGCTGTGCAGAAGGGACGCCCAGGCGGCGGTGCCGGTGAAGTCCTGGCCCCCGGCCGGGACGACGTCCAGGACGACGCGGTCGGGGCGCAGCAGTACGGCGTCCGCGCGGCCGGCGCGCAGCCAGGCGGCGAGTGTGCCGTCGTCGCCGAGGCCGGTCACGGGGATCGCCCGGACGCCGAGCGCGTGGGCGAGGGCGTTCAGCGAGGGCCAGGGATCGGCGGTGGTCAGGATGGTGAAAGAGTCGCCGAGCACCTCGTCGAGGCGGCTGCGCCGTCCGTCGGCGGTGATCCATGGTCGGGGGCAGTGCGTTCCCGCAAGGCCCTTGCGGAGGCGGCGGCGTACGAGGAGTCCCGTGGCCAGGGGCGGGCTGAGGTCGCGGCCGGCCGCCGTGGTGAGCCGGGGGATGCGGCAGGCCGCGGCCAGGAGCCTGCGGCGGATCGCGGCGGCACCGTCCTGGCCGCCGGTCATGGCCCAGCCCAGGACGACCGCGAGCCGGATCACGTGCCGGGCGTGCGGCTTGCGTTCACTCTCGTAGGTGTCCAACAGCCGCTCGTCACCGCCCTGTCCGAGCACGCGGGCGAGCTTCCAGGTGAGGTTGTAGGCGTCCCGCAGACCAGAACACAGCCCCTGCCCGATGAACGGCGGGGTGAGGTGGGCGGCGTCGCCGAGCAGGAAGACCCGTCCGATGCGCCAGCGGTCGGCGACGCGGGCCCGGAAGGTGTACTGCGCCTCGCGGATGACCTCGAAGTCCCCGTCGTACGAGGGCGGCAGCCACGGGGCGACCAACTCGCGGACCGGCTGCTCCGCCCCCTCGCGCAGCCGGAACTCCCAGCGGTAGCGGTCCTCGCCGATGCGCACGAAGGTGGCCGGGCGGTCAGGGTCGCATACCTGGTCGACGCCTTCCCAGCAGCGGACGTCGGCCGTCGTGCGGACGTCGATGACGGTCCAGCGTTCCTCGAAGCGCAGGTCCTCCCATACGGCTCCGATGGCCTGGCGGGTGAGGCTGCCCGCGCCGTCGCAGCCGAGCACCGCGTCGGCCCACAGGTGATGCTCACCGTCGTCGTCCCGGTAGGTCACGCGCACGGGGCCCTCGGTGTCCGGGCCGATGCCGGTGACCTCCACGCCACCCCTGAGCTCGCACTCCGGGCGCCGGGCCAGGGCGTCGCGCAGCACCCGCTCCAGCTCGGGCTGGTCGAACATGCTGGTCTGCGGGTAGCCGTGCAGGCCGTGCTCGGTGCGGCGGAACTCGGCCATCACCCGGTGCCGGGCGTCCAGCAGCCGCAGCCCGTTCGCCGGGCGGGCGATCGCGGCGAACTCCTCGCCCACGCCCGCGGCCTGGAGGATCCTGCGCACCTCGTCGTCGTAGGCGCCGGCACGCGGGAGCGGGTAGATGTCCCTGTGGCGTTCGAGGACGACGCTGCGGACTCCGCGCCGGGCCAGGAGGAGGGCGGCGGTCACGCCCACGGGCCCGGCGCCGACGATCACCACGGGTACGTCTGCCCCGTTACGTTCGAAGATCATGTGCTTCGGGTCTCATTTCGCGTCCGTGACGGGGGTGCGCTGCTCGCCGAGGTCGATCCGGCCGTCCGGGGTCGCGATCGTCGCCGTGATCACGTCTCCCCGGCTGAGGTAGTGCGGGTTCTTCGCCTGGCTCTTGAAGAACGCCTTCCACTTCACGGCGGGCGGCAGCAGCGCGCCGATCTTCTCGACCGGCTTCGGTGGCGCCTTGAGGGCGGTGCCGCCGGGGGTCCCGGTGAGCAGCAGGTCGCCGGCGTCCAGTGTCTGGAAGCGAGCCAGCAGGGTGAGCGCCTGGGCCGGGCGGACGATCATGTCGGCGAGGGTGCGGTCCTGGCGCAGCTCGCCGTTGACGCTCAGCTTCAGGCGCAGGTCGAGGAGACGGGTGAAGTCCTCCGGCTCCAGCAACGCCAGGTACGGACCGGTCGGCGTGAACGTCGGGTATGACTTGCTCTCGTAGAACTGGGTCTTGGTCAACTGCACCTCACGAGCGCTGATGTCGTTGGTGATCACCAGTCCGGCGACGTACGACGGCAGGTCCCGCTCCTCCACCACGGTGCCGACGGGCAGGGACGCGCCCATGACGAGCCCGAGTTCGATCTCGTAGTCGAGGAACTTCACGTGCGCGGGGCGGACGACGGCCTCGCCGGGGCCGCTGACCGAGCCGGACGCCTTGCGGAAGAAGGCAGGCGGGATCTCTCCCTTGAAGCCCGAATCGCGGGCGTGACTGCGGTAGTTGACCATCTGTGCGACCACCCGACAGGGGCTGGTCACCGGCGAGAGCGCGACCAGGTCGGCAACCGGAGTGCCCGACTCGTCGGAGCTGGCGGCCTCGTGGACCGCGGCGCGGTCGGCCAGCAGCTCAGCGGTGGTCACGGCCTTGGTCTCGACCGGGACGGCTCGGTCGCATCGGACGACCCACCAGCCGTCAGCGGTGCGCAGGACATTGGTGCTCATGTCAGTGCCTTTGTGAGGGGATTGCGGGCGAAGGTTCAGGAGTTGGCTGCTTTGAGCAGGCCGAGAAGTCGTGCCGGGTCCACTTCGTTGTCGCCGCGCAGGGCCTCGATGACGTCGCGGACCCGCTGCGGGGAGGGGCTCGCGCCGAGGAAGTCACGGGTGACCGGCGGGCCCCACTGGGCCAGCCCGCTGGTCGACATGGGCGCCCAGCCGGGCTCGACGTCGCTGGAGAACAGGTCACCGTCGGCGAAGTGCTCCAGCATGAAGTGGTCGGGGTCGCGCCAGTAGTCGAACAGCTGGCTGCCCTGGATGTGCCGGCCGATGCCCCAACTGCGCTTGTAGCCGCGCTCCTTGAGGTACTCGCCGCCGGCGGCGATGGAGTCCAGGTCGGTGACCTGGTAGGCGGAGTGGACGTAGCCCGTGCCCGGACCCAGGTGCATCGCGAGGGTGTGGTGGTCGGCGGGCACGCTGCCCAGGTCGCAGCGGATGAACGCCATCGTCGGGCCGCGGTCGCGCTGCCCGTCCAGGAACAGGAAGTCGGACACGATCATCCCGAGGGTGTCCAGGTACCAGTCCAGGGCCCGGGCGAACACCCGGGTCTCCAGCACCACATGCCCGAGACGCTGGATACGGGACGGCTCGCGCGGAGGCCGCTGCGTGGCGTTCGTACGACGGTGGTCCGTGCCGAAGTTGAGCAGCAGCGGCTGCTGTTCCGGCAGCGCGGGGAGTTGTTCGCCGCAGTGCACGACCCGCACCGGGAATCCCGAGGGGTCGAGCAGGTCGACCACCTTGCCGCCGCCGGGCACGTCGGCATCCCGTACGGCCGATCCGGTGGCACGGGCCAGCCGGTCCAGGTCGGCCCGCTCCGCCGCGCGGAACGCCGGGCCGATGAAACGGGACGTACGACCGCGCCGGATCACCATGCAGGGCGAGCCCGCGAAGGTGCCCCGCAGCCACAGCTCACTCTCCGTGCGTGCGGCAACCTGGAAGCCGAAGTCCCGAGCGAAGACCTCGGCCCGCTCCAGGTCCGGCTTCTCGAACTCCAGCCAAGCCAGGTCCGTCACCCTGATCACAGGGTTCCGGGAGCGGCCCGGATGCTCGCCACGCAGGGCGCCCTGTTCGCTGTGCAAGTCCTGGTGGGCAGTCTTGACAGCGGTCCCGTCGACGTGGGTTTCAGACATGGTGCCCTCCGAGCAACATCGCCACAGTGAGGAAATCATCAACTGTGACAACATCGCCGTCAAGAGGTTCGCCAGGGGAAATGATGAATTCATCAGAGCTGCTGCCGCCATCGCTCCTGCGGTTAAACTCTGCGCATGCCTACGTCAGCCCCACCCAGCAACCGGTTCGAGCGGCGCCGCGCCGAGACCCGTCGCGCGCTCATCCACGCCGCCCGGCAGATCCTCGCCGAGACCGGGGACACCAGCGCCAGCATCCAGGCGATCGCGGAGCGTGCGGACGTCGGTTTCGGCTCCTTCTACAACCACTTCGAGTCGAAGACGGAGCTGTTCGAGGCAGCGGTGGTGGACGCTCTGGAGGAGTTCGGCCAGAACTTCGACGAGCGCCTTGCGGGGATCGACGATCCGGCCGAACTCGTCGCGGCGGGCTTCCGGCTCAGCGCCCGCATGGCCGACTCCCACCCCGAGTTGATGCAGGTCCTGCGCCGCCGCGGCCTCGGTCACATCCACTCGGACAACGGACTGGCCCGGCGGGCACTGCGCGACCTCGAGGCCGGCCTCGCCTCCGGCCGCTTCCCCCCCGTCGACCCGGCGGTCGCCCTGTCCGCACTCGGCGGCACCCTGCTCTCCCTTGCGGAGCTGAGGTTCGCCCGCCCCGACGTGGACGGTGACCAGGCCGCGGTCAACCTGGCCGAGATGGTTCTGCGCATGCTGGGCGTCCCGCCGGACGACGCCCACGAGGTCGCCCGGCGCCCCCTTCCCGACCCCGCCTCACCGACCACTCCTACGCAGGGAACGACGAGCTCGGCCGGAGGGTAACCGAGCGGCCGGTGAAGCAGGCGCCGATCGCGTCCCCGACAGGAGGGTGACGGCGCACGGCGCCTTCAGTGAAGTGAGCAGCTCACCCCGGACGCTGGGGACGTCCGTGAAAGCTGTGCGGTTTCTGGCCGCCGCCGAGGCGGCGCGGCCGGCGTCGGCGAACCGCAGCACCTCCTCCCGTGCCGCCAAGGGCATCCCGATCAGGTCGGCGACGACGCTCACGGGGAACACCCGGGCCAAGTCCCGGACCACGTCGAAGGTTTCGCGCTCCACGAGCGGGGCGACGAGTTCTCCGGCCCGGCGGCCGATGTCCGTCCGCAGCTTGGCGAGGGCGCGCGGCGCCAGGCTTTCGGACAGGACACCGCGCAACACCTCGTGTTCCGGCGGGTCCGACGCGAGGACCCCGCCGCGGCGCCGCTCGTTCAGTGCCGGTTCGAGACCGACACTGTCGACCGAGGAGAACCGCCCGTGATCGCCCAACGCCGCGCGCACCTGCGCGTACCGCGGAAGTACCCAGCAGCCGTGGCGCGGCAGGTAGACCGCCGCCCCGAGATCGCGCAGCTCTTCGTACACGGGGTACGGATCGTTGAGCACCTCGTCATCGAAGATGTCCACATCGGAGACGGGTGTGGTGGTCGAGATCATCCTTGGTTCCTGTCCGCTGTGTGGTCAGCGGGCCGGCCCACGAGGCCGGCCCGGGGCCGAACCTTCAGAAGGGGTAGGAGGCGTGCTGGGTGGCCAGAGTGATCCAACGGGTGTTCTGAAAGCCTCGATGCCCCAGCGGCCTCCGAAACGGCCGTAGCCCGAGGACTTGAAACCACCGAACGGCGCCTGGGGATCATCGGCGACGGACTGGTCGTTGATGTGGACCATGCCGGTACGCAGCCTTCGGGCCACCAGGAGCCCGTGCGTGCCGTTCTCGGTGATGATCCCGGCGGTCAGCCCCTGGTCCGTGTCGTTGGCCATCGCGACGGCCTCGTCGTCGGTGGCGAAGGTGTCGACGACACAGACCGGACCGAACGTCTCCGCGCCGTACAGGTCGGCGTGGGCGGGGACGGCGTTGAGGACGGTCGCCGGGTGAGAGGCATCCTCGATCTCGGCACCCGTGGCTCATCCGCCGCCGCGGCGATACCCGAAGGCGGCATCGACCGCCTGGCGCCGCCGAACACGCTGGTTGACCGCCGACCGACGCAGCCCGAGGCCGCCTCGGATCAGATCCCATGCGATTCCGGACGCCCGCCCGGGCGAGGCGCGCGCTACCGCAGCGCGTGCTCGACGCCTCAGGCCGCGAGACCGTGACTTCCGGCGGCTTGCACTTGACACGATCACCTTATCGGTAACAGTGTATCCATTATGAGCACCTGGTCTGAGCCGCAGCCCGATTCCCGGTTCGTCGCGGTGGGTGGATTGCGGATCCACTACAAACGCGCCGGGCACGGCCCGGCACTCGTTCTGCTGCACGGCAGCGCTTCGTCGCTTCAGCACTTCGACCGTGCGGCGGCTCTGCTGTCGGAGTCGTTCGACGTCATCCGCCCCGACCTGCCGGGGTTCGGCCTGACCGGCCCTCGCAAGGACCGCGACTACCGCATCCCGACCTACACGGCGACGGTGGCGGCCTTCTTGGAGGCGCTGCAGGTGCCTCGCTACGCGGTAACCGGCAACTCACTGGGCGGCAACATCGCCTGGAACCTCGCCCTGGACCATCCGGATCGGCTGACCGGCCTGGTGCTGGTCAACGCCACGGGGTACCCGGAGAAGGAGATCCCGGCAGGCATGCGCCTGGCCCGCAACCCGCTGCTACGGCCTGTGTTGCGGCGCGTGATGCCGCGCGGCGCCATCGAGCGCAATCTGCGTTCGAGCGTCGGCCCGCACTCGACGATCGTGGACGACGCCATGGTGGACCGCGCCCACCAGCTCATGAACCGGCCCGGGAACCGCTCGGCCTTCGTCGACTTCTGCAACACCGACCAGCCCGACCGCAGCGCGCGGATCCCCCGCATCACGGCGCCCACGCTGGTCCTGCGCAGTGCGAGCATCGACGGCCAGCACTTCACCCGCGACATCCCCGGAGCCAGGGAGATATTGCACCCCCATGGCGGTCACCTGCTGCCCGAAGAGGAACCGCAGTGGGTCGCGGACGCGATCGCGAAGTTCCTCCTCTCCTCCACCGACACCCCCACGCACTGAGGTCAAGGAGACCCGATTCATGAAGTTCTTCGTCGCCTCCGGCGAGGACCGACGGCTCACCCCCGAGTCGCGGCAAGCCCTGCGCGGCAGTTTCATCGAACTCTCCGACGGCGTGACGCACTACGAACTGAAGGGCCCCGAGGACGGGGAGCTGGTCGTGATGGCGGGCGGCCTGACCATCCCGCTCTTCTACTGGGACGGCCTGGTCACCGAGCTGCACGCCCGCGGGCTGCGCACTCTGACCTGCAGCGCGTACGGCCGCGGCTACTCGGACCGGGTGCGGGCGCGATACGACGAGGCCCTCTTCGCGCGGCAGCTGGCCGAACTGACCGAACGCCTGGGTCTGACGACGAAGCCACTGCACATCGTCGGCACCTCCATGGGAGCCGTCGTCACCATGACCTACGCCGCCCAGTACCCATCACTGGTGTCCACCCTCACGATCGTCGGGCCCGCCGGTCTCGCGAAACCGCGACCGGCTGACCCTCACCGGCTACTGCGCAACGATCTGTTGGCCGGTGTCGTGGCCCGGATGCGCGGCCGCCGGATACTCCAGGGGCACCTCGGGCACAACGTCCGCGACCCCGAGCTCGGCACGAAACTGACGGACATGGTCCTCGAAGCCTTCCGCTTCGAGGGGTCACTGTATGCGGTCTTCGACACACTGCAGCACCTGCCGCTCTCCGGCCGTGACGAACTCTTCCGGCAGACGGGCGCACTGGGCATTCCCACACTGCTCCTGTGGGGCGACGAGGACAACGTCACGCCCCTGATCCATCTCTCCGCGGCTCGTGCCCTCCTGAAGCCCCAGGAGCATCATGTGATTCCACGATGCGGTCACATGGCCCCATTCGAACGTCCGCGCCACGTCGCCGATCAGATCGTCCCGTTCGTGGCCGCACGTGCCGAAAGGCTCGACTCATGAACGACCCGCAGGTCATCGACGTACTGGTCATCGGTGCGGGGCCTTCGGGATCCGCCCTGGCGATCGACCTCGTCCGCCGGGGGCTCGACGTACGGATCGTCGACAGGTCTCTCCATGCCTTCGACGGCTCCCGCGCCAAGGGCGTCCAGCCCCGCAGCCTCGAAGTCCTCGAAGACCTCGGTGCCCTGCCCGACGTGCTGGCCGGCGGCAGCACGTACCCCAAGCTCGGGATCCATGCCGGCCCCCTGGCCGTGCCGTGGAAGATGTTCACCCACAGGGAGGCGACTCCGGACGTCCCGTACCCGAACACCTGGCTGATCCCTCAGTTCCGCACGGACCGCGCACTGCACGCCCGGCTCAGCGAGCTCGGCCATGAGATCGAGTTCGGCAGGGAACTGACCGAGCTGACGCAGGACGAGGACACGGTGGTCGCCAAGGTGGCGGGCGCGGACGGCACGGAGGAGATCGTCGCCCGGTACGTCGTGGGCGCCGACGGCGGTTCCAGTACGGTGCGCAAGCAGCTCGGCATCGGTTTCGTCGGGACGACGGACGAGAGCGACCGGATGCTCATCGTCGACGCCTCGGTGACCGGTCTGGCCCGCAACCGGTGGCACATGTGGCCCGGCCGGGGCGGCAGGTTCATCGGCGCCTGCCCGCTCCCCGACAGCGACATGTTCCAGTGGATGATCCGTCTCACGCCGGACGAGGAACCGCCTGCCAAGAAGGACGACATCGTCCAGCGGATCCACCAGCACACGCGCAACCGGGGCATCCAGTTGCACGACATCCACTGGACGTCGGTGTTCCGGCCCAACATCCGCCTGGCGGAGAATTACGGCCGAGGGCGGGTCTTCCTCGCCGGTGACGCCGCGCACGTCCACACCCCGGCCGGCGCCCAGGGCCTGAACACCGGCATGCAGGACGGCTACAACCTCGGCTGGAAACTCGGCCAGGTCCTCGCCGGGGCGGACCCGGCGCTGCTGGACACCTACGAGGCCGAGCGGCAGCCGATCGCAGCCGGCGTCCTGGGCCTGTCCACGGACAAGTGGGGCGGCATCGCCAAGCTCGACCCGTCGAGCATGAAGCGGGGCAAGGACGAGCAGCAGCTCACTCTGACCTACTACGGCGGCCCGCTCGCCCCCGCCGACGGCATGCGCACCGGGACACTGCGCGTGGGTGACCGCGCCCCGGACGCCCGACTGCTCGGCGCCGACGGCGCCGAGACCCGGCTGTTCGAGGTCCTCCGCGGGCCGGGCTTCACCGCCCTCGCCTACGGCACCGGTGCCGCCCGAACCCTCGAACAGCTTGCCTGGCCGACCGCGGGCGCCCAGCTGAAACGGCTCACCGTCGGCTCGGCCGCCACCCACGGCCTCACCTTCTCCGACCCCGAGAACACACTGCGGCGCGCCTACGGCCTGACCGGCGACACGCTGCTGCTGATCCGTCCCGACGGCTACATCGGGCACATCGCCACCGGCGACTTCCTCAGCACCACACAAACCGCCGTCCGGGCGATGACCCCACAGGCAAGGAGCCGCACCATGCCCCAGCAGAGCCACCCCTCCTCCGGTTCGGGGGCGACCGCATGAGCCGCAAACTGCTGCGCGGAGCGCGAGTCATCACGATGACGCCGGGCCGGCCAGACGCCGAGCACCTCGACATCCTGGTCGACGGCGACCGCATCGCCGCCGTGGACGAGAACATCGAGGCGCCCGACGCCGAAGTCGTCGACTTCTCCGGCCGCATCGTCATCCCCGGCCTGGTCAACGCCCACCTGCACACCTGGCAGACCGCGCTGCGCTCCGTGGGCGCCGACTGGACGCTGATGCAGTACCTCACCCACCTCCACGGCGAGTGCGTCGGGCACTACACCCCGTCCGACATGCACATCAGCAACCTCGCCGGCGCACTGAACCAGCTCAACTGCGGAACGACGACCCTCGGCGACTGGTGTCACAACGCCCTCTCGCCCGAACACGCCGACGCCGCCGTCGAAGGCTTGGCCCACGCCGGGATCCGCGCCGTCTTCCTGCACGGCACGCCCTACCGGTCGCCGGACACCCCCCACCCCCTCACCGAGATCGACCGGCTGCTCGACGGCCCCGTCCGCGACCACGCCCTCCTCACCCTGGGCATGGCACTGCAGGGGCCGCAGTACTCCTCACCCGACACCGCGTTGGCCGATTTCCGCGCCGGCGCGGAACGCGGCCTCGTCGTCTCGATGCACCAAAGCGGCGGAGAACCGTCCCCCGGCTGGGAAGCCGTGCGCGCCGCCGGACTGTTCAGCCCCCTGACCAACATCGTGCACGGGATCGACCTGCCCGACGACTGGATCAAGACGCTCGTCGAAGCAGGCGTCACCTTCACCAGCACCCCGGAGAACGAACTGGGCCAAGGACACGGCACACCCATCACGGGGTCACTGCTACGCCTGGACGCGGCGCCCTCCTTGGGCACCGACATCGACACCGCCGTACCCGGCAAGCTCCTCACGGCCGCCCGCATCGCCCTGGCCCACCAGCGCAGCCTGGACCACGCCCAACACCGACAGACGACAGGCATGCACGCCAACACCGCTTCGGTCACCGCCAAGCAGGCACTGACCTGGGCCACGGTGGAAGGGGCGAAGGCCCTGGGCCTCGCCGACCGGGTCGGCCGGATCGAGGTGGGCATGCAGGCCGACCTGGTCGCCGTCGATGCCCGGGCCCTCAACCTGTGGCCGGCACACGACCCGGTCGCCACGGCCCTGCACGCCGACATCGCCAACATCGAAGCCGTGATGGTCGCCGGCACCTGGCGCAAACGCGATCACGCCCTGCTCACCTCGCGACTCGACGAGGTCAAGAACCGGCTCCGCGAGTCCGGAGAGCGGCTATTGCGCAGCATTGAGCCCGCGGGCAACCAGGGCTGACACCGCGGCAGCCTTCAAGCAGGAACCGCGCGCCGACGGCCACGGCACTCCGCACTCCTCGGCGCGACGGTCCCCGTACAAGGCGCCGCCCGAAATGACATCACGGCCGTTCCCCATGGGGTCGCCGCTGCGGCGGATCGTGGGGCTGTTCCTCGGCCTGGCCGCGGTACTCGAGCTAGCCTGGGGTGGGACCGCGGCCGCCGCGCCCGAGCGGGAGGCCCCCTCCGACCGTAGGGCGGTGGTCGCCAACATGTCACGACAGCCCTGTTCGACGCCGTGAAGGCGAAGGGCTTCCGCAGCGTGCGCATCCCGGTCACCTGGAACGGTCACGGTTCGCCCCCGCCCCCTACACCGTCGACCCGGCCTTCATCCAGCGGGGCAAGCAGATCGTGGACTGGGCCGTCGCCGACGGTCTGTACGTGGCCCTCAACGTCCACCACGACTCCTGGCAGTGGATCGACGACCTTCCCACCGACCATGACACGGTCAGGGACCGGTTCGACGCCACCTGGCGGCAGATCACCTCCACGTTCCGGGACGAGCCGCGCAAGCTGCTCTTCGAAAGCGTCAACGAGCCGTTCTCCGAGAACATCACCGACGCCGGGAAGGAGTAATTGTCGAGACCTGCGGATTGGCTACCCAATGAGGTGGAAGCACCAGCGGGGAGACTGGGCTTGAGTCTCCCGTAGGGGGAGGCACGAAGGTGCAGGCATGGACGGCGACACGCTCTTCACGATCGGGGCCCTGGCCCGGCGGACCGGGCTGACGGTCAAGACCATTCGGTTCTACTCCGACACCGGAATCGTGCCGCCGACGGACCGCAGCCCGGCTGGCTACCGTCTCTATGACATCGGCGCACTGGCGCGCCTGGATCTGGTACGCACCTTGCGTGACCTGGGGATCGACCTTGCTGTCATCCGGCAGGTGCTGGACCGGGAGGTCTCGGTGCCCGAGGTCGCGGCCGCACACGCTGACGCCCTAGAGGTGCAGATCCGCACCCTCCGACTGCGGCGCGCGGTGCTGCGAGCGGTGGCCAAAAGGGGCTCCACCCCCGAGGAAATGGACCTCATGCACAAGCTTGCCAAGCTCTCCGACGACGAACGCCGACGCCTCATCACCGACTTCATCGACGACATCTTCGGCGGGTTCGACGCCAATGCCGACTTCGTCGACATGATGCGCTCGGCCATGCCCGAACTGCCTGACGACCCCGAACCCAATCAGGTCGACGCCTGGGTGGAACTCGCCGAACTCACCCAGGACCCCGACTTCCGCGCCGCTGTCCGTCGCATGGCGCAGTACCAGGCAGCCGAGCGCGCCCAAGGCGACGTCACCGGCTTGCATCACGACCTCACCGAGACCGTCCGCGACAGCGTCGGCCGCGCGCTCGATGCCGGCATCGCTCCGGCCTCGGCCGAGGCCGCACCCGTCATCGACGCCCTTACCGCCCGTTACGCGCAAACCTTCAGCCGCGCCGACGACGCCGACCTGCGCCACTGGCTGCTGACACGCCTGGAGATCGCTGGCGACCCCCGCGCGGAACGCTACTGGCACCTGCTGGCCGTCATCAACGGATGGCCCGTCCCGCCCAGCCTGGCACCAGTGTTCACGTGGTTCACCGGAGCCCTGCGCGCTCACACCCCGCAGCAGTCCGGCGTGCAGTAGTCCCACGCCTGACGGCCGCTGCGATCCTCGCGGCTTCGATCACGCCGCGAGGGTCCCGGAGCGTTCGACAAGGCGACCGCCCTCGAAACGGGCTCCGGCGCGGACAAGAGCGACGCGATGGGGAGCGTTCACCGCCCGCCAGCGGGCCTGCGCGGGCTCGACGAGCTTGAAGACCATGGCCAGGGCGGCGGCCGCGCTGCCGGCACCTCGCGTGACCTTTGTTCGCAGCCGGACGGTGGCGAAGGTCGACTCGATCGGGTTCGTGGTGCGTAGGTGGATCCAGTGCTCAGCGGGATCTTGTAGAACGTCAGCAGCTCGTCGACGTCGTCGGTGATCTTCTTCACCGCCTTGGGGAACTTGGCCCCGTAGGTCTTGGCGAACGCAGCGGCGGCCTTGAGAGCGTGGTCGCGGTCTTCGGCGTTGTAGATCTCCTGCAGGGCCTTCTTCGCACCAGGCTGGGCGGACTTCGGCAGCGCGTTCGCCACATTGGCGATCTTGTGAACCCAGCACCTCTGGTGGCGGGTCACGGCGAAGACTTCGGCCAGGGCCTTCCAGAAGCGGAGTGCACCGTCGCCGACGGCGAGGACGGGAGCGCGCATGCCTCGGCGGGCGCAGTCACGCAGCAGGTCGGCCCAGGAACGACCTGCAGTTTCGGAACCCGGTTGAGAGGGCTGCACCGGGCCGCCTTGTCAGGTACATGATCCTCTCTTACAGTCCCCTCCCAAGAGGGAATTGGGAGCGCTCCCATTCATGAGTGCCCTTCTCTCCCCCACATCCATTGCGGAGGAGCCGCATGCAACCACCACGCCACCAAGCCCGCAGGGTGCGTGCCCTGTCCGGTGCGCTGCTCACCTCACTCGTCGCGCTGGCAGCGCTTCTCACCGGCGCTTCGACGTCGCACGCCGACACAACGATCTGCGAGCCATTCGGCTCCACGACCCTCCAGGGCCGTTACGTCGTGCAGAACAACCGCTGGGGGACCAGCCAGCCCCAGTGCATCACCGTCACGGACTCCGGCTTCAGGGTTGCCCAGGCCGACGGTTCGGTCCCGACGAACGGCGCCCCGAAGTCCTACCCGTCCGTGTACAACGGCTGCCACTACACCAACTGCTCCCCCGGCACGAGGCTCCCGGCGCGGCTGAGCTCCATCGCCGACGCTCCCACGAGCATCTCCTACGGCTACGTGGGCGGCGACGCCGCGTACAACGCCTCGTACGACATCTGGCTGGACCCGACGCCCCGCACCGACGGCGTGAACCGGACCGAGATCATGATCTGGTTCAACAAGGTGGGCCCGATCCAGCCCATCGGCTCCCAGGTCGGCACGGCGAGCGTGGGCGGACGCAGCTGGCAGGTGTGGTCGGGCAGCAATGGCTCCAACGACGTGCTGTCCTTCGTCGCGCCGTCGGCGATCGACAGCTGGAGCTTCGACGCGATGGACTTCGTCCGGCAGGCCGTCTCCCGCGGACTCGCGCAGAGCGACTGGTACCTGACGAGCGTTCAGGCAGGCTTCGAGCCTTGGCGGAACGGCGCGGGACTGGCGGTGAACTCGTTCTCCTCAACCGTCAACCTCGGTGGCGGCACCCCCGGCGGCCCCGGCACTCCGACCGGACCCGCGGCCTGCAAGGTGGCCTACACCACCAGCGTGTGGCAGGGCGGCTACACCGCCGATGTCACCTTGACCAACACGGGTTCCTCGCCGGTCAACGGCTGGAAACTCGCATTCACGCTGCCGGCAGGGCAGACGATCACCAGCGCGTGGAACGCCGGAATCTCTCCGTCGTCGGGAGCGGTCACGGCCGGCAACCTGGCGTACAACGCGTCCCTTGCGCCCGGCGGCCAGGTCTCCTTCGGCTTCCAGGCCTCCTACAGCGGCAGCTTCGCCAAGCCGGCCGCCTTCAGCCTGAACGGCACTTCCTGCACCACCGCGTGACGTATTCAGGACGCATCCGCCCACCCGGGGCCCGCCCACCAGACCCTCGTGCCGAAGGGGCGGGTCCCGCCTTTCTCACAAAGCGTCCGTCTCCGGCTGGTCGAGCGCATCCCACCCACGCACACGGTGGACGTGAGCGGTCTTCGGGTAGGAGGTCTCGAGGTCCGAGCGAGGACCGATCTCAAAAAGGTCGATCATCAAGAAGAGCGGGTAGGCGGGAGACTGACGCATCCGCTTCACTACGACGCCCTCGCAACCGATGATCGTGCCCGATGGCCCCCACACAGCCGTCCAGGTGTGGGGTTTCGATGCGTCCAGGGGAAGGACTGCTTCCGTCATGTCGGTCGTCAACCGCCCGTCCCCATGTGCTTTCACCCCGCACCGGGCATGACTCTTTCCCTCGCCGACGGCTTCGGCGTCGATCTCGAAGATACAGACCTCACCGCTCTCCCCCTCCGACAGATGCTCCGTCCCCACGAGCCACGCCGCCAGCATGCACCCCTCATCCACACTCGCGCTCACCGTCACCTCCACACGTCCGCCGGTGGGGGCCCACAGCAGCCGCTCGGGGGTCTCCGTGCGGACGACGAGTCCGTCGGAACGGTGTCGGTGTGTTCCGCGGTGAGAGCCCACTGGGCCGGAGAAGACCCCGGTCTGCACGTTGGACACCCGAAGCGGAGCGTCTTCCTCGCGCCAGTCCGGCTGGTCGGCGTCGATACGCAGCCGCAGCCCCGAATCGTCGATGTCATAGCGTGCCCGAGACCGCTCGGGTGACGTCCAGTGGGGCAGATAGTGATCGACCCAGCGATCTTCCCTGAGCTGCGGAACGGTGAAGTCGTCCTCGAAGTCAGGCTCATGAGCCGGAGGATCGGGGAAACGCAGGCCATCGGCACCCATGACACCATCGTCTCAGACCACGGCTCCTGGCCGTGTCGGCGCATCACACTCGGAATGGCCTGGTCGCAACCGCCTGAACGCGACGATGTGCACAGCGCAATCACACATCGATGAGGCGAACCCGGCCTCCCTCCTCTTGGCCGACAGAGCACTGGTCGCGCCTGGAAGCCGTGTGCCCCGTTCCTTCGCCCCGTAAGATCGGATGATCTCGTGGGGGAGGTGGTCATGGGCAGGCGACGCCCCGGTACGCCGACGCTGGAAGAGGTGGCCGCTCACGCCGGGGTGGGGCGTGGCACGGTTTCCCGCGTCATCAACAACGCGGCCGGTGTGAAGGAGTCGACGCGCGAAGCCGTGCAACGAGCCATCAAGGAGCTGGGATACGTTCCCAACCTCGCGGCGCGTTCACTGGCCGGGCAGCGGACCGATGCCGTCGCTCTCGTCCTGACGGAGCCCGACTGGCGCGTGTTCGCCGAGCCGTTCTTCTCGGAAATCGTCCGCTCGCTCGGGGACGCGCTGACAGACACCGGGATGCAACTGCTGCTGACCCTGGTCCGCTCGGACACCGACCGGAAACGCTTCCTCGAGTACGCGCGCGGCGGCCGGGTCGACGGAGTTCTGCTGTTGTCCGTGCATGCGGGCGACCGACTGCCGGACATGCTCGCCGAGGCACGGCTGCCGACCGTGATGCTGGGGCGCCGCTCGGGCGACGAGTACGTCAGTTACGTGGACGCGGACAACGTGGGCGGTGCCCGCAGCGCCGTCTCCCACCTGCTGGCACGGGGCCGCAGAGCGATCGCCACCATCACGGGGCCGCTGGACATGCACGTCGCCCAGTGCCGGCTGCGCGGCTACCAGGATGCTCTGACGCTGGCGGGCTTGGGGTACGAGGAGTCCTTGGTCGCCGAAAGCGACTTCACGCAGGACAGCGGGCGCCGCGCCATGACAGAACTGCTCGAACGGCACCCGGAGATCGACGGCGTCCTCGCCGCGTCGGACACCACGGCGGCGGGGGCTCTGCAAGCACTGCGTGCGGCGGGACGGCGCGTACCGGAGGATGTCGCCGTGATCGGGTTCGACGACTTTCCCCTGGCTCAGCGCACCGATCCGCCCCTGACCACCGTGCGTCAGCCGCTGGAGGAGATGGGCCGGGCCATGATCCGGCTGCTCCTGGAGGACATGGACGAGCCGTCGGTGGCCTACCGCCACGTCATCCTCCGTACGGAGCTGCAGGTCCGTGAATCGGCCTAAGAGCGTCGGTGTCCGCCGGGTGACCCGAGTCGGAGACAGCTTCGGGAGCGCTCCCAGTTGCTGCTCTGCTGAGTAACGGATCACGGGCCGTCCTGCGTTTACGGGTCAGCCGCAGGCACGCGCCGAGTACACGCATCTTGCAACTGCACCGCCTGGCCCCGGGCCCCGTGACCGGTCCTGGCGAGATTCCGGAGACGGTGAACGAAGGTGTCGCGGGCAGCGGCACGAGGGGCGTACGGGACGCTCCCCGTGCACGCCTCACTCGTGTGCGATGTGGGCCCGGTGTTCGGCCAGCACGTCCAGTCCGAAGTCGGAGGCCAGGTCACGCCACACCGAGTGAGCGTGGTTCGCGTGGCGTTGCGTGTTGTCGTACTCGATCAGGATGCGGGGGTCCTGCACCCGGTAGTAGTGCGGTTCCCCGACCTCCGTGCCGCCTGCCCAGCCGAAGTGGACCAGGTCGAGGACAGTGTCCGAGGCGTAGTGGGTGGCGTAGGCGTCGGCGAGGAGCTCCGGTGCCCGTCCGGTGTAGAGGGCTACGAGACGGCGCAGCAGGTGCCGCTGTTCTTCGTTGAGATCGCGGCCGCCGATGCCTTTGGGGGGAATCGTGATGGCCACTCGTGCGTGGTCGCTGTCGGTGTAACCGCTGCCCGCCTCCGCCCGGCGGTCGATGTCGTTGACGAGCCGGTCCAGGTCAGGATCTTCGAACTGCCCCCGCCACAGGTCCTGCATGTGCATCATCGTGTCGCCGTGCCGGACGTGTGGCCGGTTGCCGGAGACGATGTCGGACACGGCGGACGGGTGGAGCAGGGCTTGCCGGAACTGATCTGCGTCGAGGGCACGGGCCAGTTGGCGCGCGGTGTCCTCGGGGCCCTGGAGGGGACGCAGGGTGCCTCCGATCAGCTCGGTCGTGGCCGGGTCGGCGCCGATGAAGCAGGGGGTCGTGGAGACGAGCCGACCGGCGACGACGAGGTTGTTCAGGGAGACATGGTGGCCGCCGAGTCGCCATGCCCAGATGCGATCGCCAGGGCGGCCGAAGATCCTGAGCCAGTACAAGCCGGGGTCCCGCCCGCGCTGCCGACCCCAGTGAACGGTCCATCCTTCCAGTCGGTCCAGCACGTTTTCCAGACCCATCACGGTGGTGACCGTGGCGTAGCCCGCAATGGACAGTCCGGTGGCCACCAGTTGCATGGCCAGGCTCTGTTGCCGGGGACTCTGGTCCCGGATGGCAAGCCCGCCATGTTCCGTCGGGGTGTAGAACCAGCGCAGCCGCTCGGCCTCCGCCTCCGGGTGGAGAGGAGAATCGTAGGCGGCGAGCGGCAGTTGGTCCTCGCTCAGACTGCCCAGCCAGGCGGCGGCGGCCTCGCCCATGGCGGTCGCCGCCTTCTCCCGCCCGGCTGCCGGGACGTCGGGCACCGGAGCTGCTCCGTCACCGGGCACGGATGGACTCCGGGTCCTCGGAGATGTCCAGCATGACCTTGATGGCGTTGCCCCGGCGCTCGGCGTAGGTGTCGAAGGCCTCAGAGACGTCGCTCAACGCGAAGTGGTGGGTGACCAGTTCCGCGGTGCGGAGCCGACCGCGGGCCGCGAGGGCCACGGCGCGGGCCAGCGAGCCGGTGCCCTCCCCTCGGACCGTCTGGATCGAGATGCCGTTCATCACTGCGTGGTTCAGGTCGGCCTGCACGGGCTGCTCGAAGAACCCGACCAGGACGACCTTCCCGGACCGTTTGGCCATGCGCAGGGCGTCATCCACCGCACTCGGGGCGCCCGAGCATTCCAGCACGATGTCGGCGCCGATCCCGTCGGTCGCCTCCCGGACGGCGGCGACGGCGTCCTGTTCCCGGGAGTTGACGACCAGGTCCGCGCCGAAGGACTTGCCGATGGCCAGCCTCGCTTCCCGGGTGCCGACCAGGGCGACGGTTGCCCCGAGTTCACGGGCCACTTGCGCTGCGAGCAGGCCTATCGGCCCGGGACCGACCACAGCGACCGTAGACCCCACGAGAAGGGTGTCCAGGACGTCGAACGCGTGCATCACGGTACCCACGGTGCTCAGGACGACTGCCTCGTCGAAGTCGACTGTGTCCGGCAGCCGGTGGAGGGTGGCCACGTGATTGAGCGCGTACTGTGCGAAGCCGCCGTTGACGGTCATCCCCTGCGCTCGGTGTCCGGTGTGCCGCAGGCCGTAGTTGAGGCAGTCCGTGTAGGCCCCGGCCAGGCAGTTGGCGCAGCGCGTGCAGCCGCGGTGAGCCTCCGTCACGACCCGGTCACCGACGCGGAGTTCGTCCACGGCGCTGCCCACCGCAGCCACGACGCCCGCGTATTCGTGGCCCGGGACGAACTCGCCCGCAGGGGGGCCGCCGTCCTTGAAGAAGTGCCGGCTTCGGATCTTGAGGTCCGTTCCGCACAGGGACGCCCTGCGGACCTGCACCAGGACATCTTCCGGCCCCACCCGCGGCACAGGCAGCGTCGTGACGGCGAGGGTGCCGGGTTCACCCAGCACCGCGGCCTGCATGGTTTTCGGCAAGGACATAGGGCCTCCAGTCACGGCCATGGGCATGCGTCGGGAATCAGCGAATCGAAACAGTCCTTTTCCCCACACCATCGTGCACGTCGGCTACGCCGATTTCCCATCCCTGGCGCATAGGCATCCCTTATACGCATCGCGAGCAATTCCTATTGGAGGCTCACCGCGGGCCCATGGCAGAGTCGTCCGGAAACGGCGGACATCGCCGTCGGCCGTACGGCCGAGGAACGGGGCCCCGCCCGAGGAGTGAAGCTGTGGATCTGGGAATCTCAGGCAAGACCGCACTGGTGCTGGGCGGAGGTGGGGGTCTCGGCGGCGCCATTGCGCAGGCCCTCGCCGCGGAGGGCGCCGGTGTCGCCGTGGCGGACATCAGTCCGCAGGCTGCCGAGCGCACCGTCGAAGCGGTGGCCGGCCTGGGCGGAAAGGCCGTGTCCCTGGAATGGGACCTTGGGGATCTGGACGCGATCGACCGGCACGTCACGACGGTCGAGGGGGTTCTCGGCCCTGTGGACATCCTGGTCAACAACACGGGAGGACCGCCGCCCTCGCCGGTGGGCGGGCAGGATCCGGAGATCTGGCTGCAGCACTTCCGGTCCATGGTGATGTCGGTGATCGCGATCACCGACCGGGTCGCGCCGCTGATGAGGAGCCGCGGCTGGGGCAGGATCGTCACCAGCGCCAGTTCCGGCGTGATCGCCCCCATACCCGACCTCGGGCTGTCGAACGCCCTGCGTGGCAGCCTGCTCGGCTGGTCCAAGACGCTGGCCCGGGAAGTAGCGGCCGACGGCGTCACCTGCAATGTGGTCGTTCCCGGCCGGATCGGCACCCAGCGGACGAAGTTCCTGGACCGGGCCAAGGCCGAGCGGGAGTGGAGGTCCGTCGAGGAGATCTCCGCCGAGAGTGTCGCTTCCATCCCCGTGGGCCGCTACGGTGAACCGCGCGAATACGCCGCTGCCGTCGCTTTTCTCGCAAGCAGTCAGGCCTCTTACATCACGGGCTCGGTCATTCGTGTCGACGGCGGTCTCATCGCGAGCCTCTGAAAGCAGGAATCAGGATTCAAGGAGGCAGAAATGGCAGCGCTGTCCCGCGACACCACCGGCGTCTACGCCATCGCACCGACGCCCTTCGACGAATCGGGTGCGATCGACTTCGATTCACTCAGCCGGCTGATCGATTTCTACGGATCCGCCGGTGTCACCGGATTGACCCTGCTGGGCCAGATGGGTGAAGCCCCCAAGCTCTCCCACGACGAGAGCGTGTGCATCGTCCAGTACGTCATCAAGCGCACCGACCTGCCGATCGTCGTGGGTGTCTCCGCACCCGGCTACGCCGCCATGCGGGCCCTGACGGCTGACGTCATGTCAGCCGGTGCCTGCGGTGTCATGATCGCTCCGCCGAACACGCTGCGGACCGACGATCAGATCGTGAGCTACTACGAGGGAGCGTCGGCCGCCATCGGCGAGGATGTGCCGTTCGTGATCCAGGACTACCCGCTCTCGTTCTCCGTCGTCATGTCCCCCTCCGTCATCGCCCGCATCGCCGGTGTCGCGCCCGGATGCGTGATGCTGAAGCACGAGGACTGGCCGGGCCTGGAGAAGATCAGCACGCTCCGGCGGCTGCAGGCCGACGGAGCGATGCCCCGGCTGTCGATCCTGTGCGGAAACGGCGGGCTCTTCCTGGATTTCGAGACGGAGCGCGGAGCCGACGGTGCCATGACGGGCTACTGCGTGCCCGAACTCCTCGTCGACGTGGTACGCCTCACCGCCGCCGGCGACCGTGAGGCCGCCCATGACCTCTTCGACGCCCACCTGCCGCTGCTGCGCTACGAACAGCAACCGGGCGTCGGCCTGGCGGTGCGCAAGTACGTGATGAAGCGTCGCGGGATCCTGGCCTCCGACATCCAGCGCATGCCCGGGGCGGCGCTGTCTGCGCGTGCCCGCGGCGAGGTCGACTACCTGCTGACCCGACTGGCCCGCAAGGACAGCAGGGTCGTGGTCACGGCATGACCCCCGCCTGCAGCGCGGCCGCACGGCTCCGCGTCACCTCGCCGGGCTCTGTCGGCTCACCGCATGCGGGACGGCGACGCCCGCTCCAGTAGCTTGATCAGATGCAGCTACGTCAGCTGGAGTACTTCCTCGCGGTGTGGGAGGCGGGCTCCTTCAGTGGAGCGGCCGCGCGGCTCTATGTCACTCAGCCCTCGCTCTCCCAGCAGATCGGTGCTCTGGAAAAAGAGCTGGGTGCGGTGCTGCTGGAACGCGGCCGGCAGGGCGTGACGCTGACCCCCGCCGGCCGGGTCTTCCTGCCGCGGGCGCAGGACGTCCTCCGCGTCGTCCAGGACGCCCGGGACTCGGTACGCGAGGTGGTCGAGGGCCGCAAAGGCGACGTCCACGTCCTGACCGTACGGTCCGTCGCCTCGGGCATCCTGCCGCCCTCCGCGGCCCGCTGGCACTCGACGTACCCCTCGACGGTGCTGCGGCTGCACGACTACTCACACCGCCGGGACCTCGAAGAGGCCATGCGCAGCGGACAGGGCGACATCGCAGTCGGTCCACGACCCCACCTGTGGGAAGGGCCGGTCCATTCCCTCGGGTACGAGGAGATGGTGGTGATCGGCTCCGCCGAGTACCCGGCCGACACCTCGGCGAGCCCGGCCGAACTGGCCGCTGCCGACTGGGTGCTCTATGAGCAGGAACAGGGCATGAGCGAAGTGGTGGACCGGCTGGCGGGCCACTTCGGCTTCACTCCGCGTGCCGTGGCGCGCACCGGCCAGGTGTCGGCGGCGCTCCTGTTCGCGGTCGAGGGGATCGGTGTGACGGTGGCACCGGAGAACGCGGTGCCTCTGCGCTGGTCGCGCCATGCACGGCGGATCGGGACCGGCTACTTCCGGGAGCTGGTGGTCTTCAGCAGAAAGCAGCCTTCCCAACTGGCGGAACGCTACCGGGACATGCTCACTTCTGTGGAGCTGCCGCTGACCACGGAGCGGGATCTGCCCGATGGAGCGGTGCGTTTCCAGAACGTGTCCTAGCGATCACGTCGCTCGGTCAGGCCTCGTCACGCAGATGGGCAAGCCCGCTGAGAAGAAGTTCGAGGCCGAAGGAGAACTCGTCCTCGATCGGAACCGGCATCACCCCGGCCACGGTCACGGTGGCCGGGAACAGGTCCGGATCCACGCTCTGAAAGACGGCCGCCGACTCTGCGTCGTCGGCTTGTCCTGCGCCGCCATGCCCGTTGACCTGCACGGCGAACCCGAGGACGTAGCGGGCCAGAGTCGCGTACGCGTACGCGGCCACTCGCGGCGGGAAACCACTGTCGAGCAGCACCGCGACACAGCGCTCCCGCAATGCCATGGCGTTCGGTCCCATGGGAATCTGCTCGACCAGCAGGCGTGCCGCGTTACGGTGCCGGGCCAAGGCGTCGAACATGGTGTGCGCGACCGTCCGCAGCGCCCGCTCCCAGCCCAGCGCGAGGAGTTCGTCACCGTTCAGCTCCACGCTGCCGAACATGCGGTCCACGACATGAGCGACCAGAGCTGCCCGGTTGTCGAAGTGCCGGTACAGCGTCGCCGTGCCCGAGCCCAGACGCTGGGCCAGCGTCCGCATCGAGAGAGCGTCGGAGCCCTCCTCCTCCACGATCCGCAGTGCGGTGGCGACGATGCGCTCCAACGGCACGGGCGGCCGCCCCGGAGAACGCCGAGCCGATGCCCTCGTGCCTGCTCGCGCAGGACCAGTTTCTGCCACGGAACGTCCGACCTCCTCGCCAGCACCATAACAGCAACACCGTAGCCGATACGAGGATCGCCGGTCGGACGAGGCGCTTGATCATTCCCCCAGCACCCTGCGCAGATGACGTGGGAATCCAGTCAGCACCAAACCGGCACGGGAGTCAGCACGCCACCGCCAAATCACCCCCAACTACGCTTCCCGGACACAACCCATTTCACCCTTCTCCAAGCTTCTCAGTCGCCGCTCCGCGAGCGGGCATGGTGGTCCGACGCATAGCCACGCCCCGAACTATGTCGCCCCACCACATGTGCCGCTGACCTGCACGTTCCTACGGTGTGCGAACACATACCCGTCCCCACCGCACACGAGGAAGTGGCGCGCATGACCTCCGCAACCACCGCTACCCCACCACCCGCGAACCTCCGTCGCATCGTCGCCGCCAGCCTCATCGGCACCACCATCGAGTGGTACGACTTCTTCCTCTACGGCTCCGCCGCCGCGCTGGTCTTCAACAAGCTGTTCTTCCCGAACTCCGACCCCCTCGTCGGCACGCTGCTGTCGTTCCTGACGTACGCGGTCGGGTTCGCCGCCCGGCCGCTGGGTGCGCTGGTGTTCGGGCACTACGGTGACCGGCTCGGGCGCAAGAAGCTGCTGGTGCTGAGTCTGCTGCTGATGGGCGGGGCGACCTTCGCCATCGGGCTGCTGCCCACGTACGCCACCCTCGGTACGGCCGCACCGGTCCTGCTCACCGTGCTCCGGCTGGTCCAGGGGTTCGCGCTCGGCGGCGAATGGGGCGGTGCGGTGCTGCTGGTGTCGGAGCACGGGGACGCGCGGCGGCGTGGCTTCTGGGCCTCGTGGCCGCAGACCGGCGCACCGGCGGGGCAACTCCTCGCCACCGGTGTGCTGTCCCTGCTGACCGCCGTGCTGTCGGACGCCGCGTTCGGCAGCTGGGGCTGGCGGATCCCGTTCCTGCTCTCCGGCGTGCTGGTGATCGTCGGTTTGTGGATTCGTCTGTCTGTCGATGAATCGCCCGTCTTCAAGCAGGCGTTGGCGCAGGCCGAGGCCCGCAAGGCGGACCGGGCCGCGGTTGCCGAGAAGCTGCCGCTCGTCGCCGTGCTGCGGCATCACTGGCGTGACGTGCTGGTCGCGATGGGCGCGCGCATGGCGGAGAACATCAGCTACTACGTCATCACCGCGTTCATCCTCGTCTACGCCACCACCTCGGCCGGCGTCTCCAAGCAGACCGCGCTCAACGCCGTACTGATCGCCTCAGCCGTGCACTTCGCCGCCATCCCGGCGTGGGGTGCGCTGTCCGACCGGATCGGCCGCCGACCCGTGTATCTGGTGGGTGCGGTCGGGGTCGGGCTGTGGATGTTCCCGTTCTTCTCGCTGATCGACACCGGCGGCTTCGGCAACCTGATCCTCGCCGTCACGGTGGGGCTGGTGCTGCACGGGGCGATGTACGCGCCCCAGGCCGCGTTCTTCTCCGAGATGTTCGCGACGCGGATGCGCTACTCCGGCGCGTCCATCGGCGCCCAGTTCGCCTCGGTCGCAGCGGGCGCGCCCGCGCCGCTGATCGCCACCGCGCTGCTGTCCGACTACGGCAGCTCCACGCCGATCGCCCTGTACGTCATCGCCGCCGCCGTGCTCACGGTGATCGCGGTGGCGGCGGCCAAGGAGACCCGCCACCGGGATCTGGCCGACGTCGCCCCTCCCGCCGACGCGGACCGGACCGCGGCACCGGCGGCGGACGCCCGGACTCGCTGAGCTGTCCGGGCACCGACCCCCTGCGTCCGTTCCCGCGCACGGGGGTCAGTGCCGTTCCGGCGCCGACAGCCGGTGCAGGCGCAGGGCGAGTTGGATCTCCAGGGCGCGGGCCGGGCTCTGCCAGTCGTCGCCGAGGAGACGGCCGACGCGCTCCAGGCGCTGGGCGACCGTGTTCACATGGACGTGCAGTTCGTCCTTGGTGCGGGCCGGGCTCATGCCGCAGGCGAAGTACGCGTCGAGGGTGCGCAGCAATTCGGTGCCGCGTCGTCGGTCGTACGCGACGACCTGGCCGATGGTGCGGTCGACGAAGCCGGGGATGTCCCGGTCGCCGGCCAGGAGCAGCCCGAGGAAGCCGAAGTCCTCGGCGGCGGCCCCGTCGCCGGAGCGGCCGAGGAGCCGCAGGGCGTCGAGGCAGCGCCGGGCCTCGGCGTAGGCCGTGGCTATGGCGTCGGGGCGGGCGGCGAGGTTCCCGGTGGGTGCGGAGGCGCCGACGGTGACCGGTGCGTGGACCGCTGTGCCCAGGTGCCGGGCAGCCCGGCGGGCCAGTTCGGTGGCGGTGTCGCCGGGGTCGAGGGGCAGCAGCAGGACGGTACCGCCGTCGCGCGCGGCGGCCAGGCCGTGTCGGGTCGCGGCGAGGTGGGACGCGGCGGCGGCCAGGCGTCTGCGGGCGTCCGCCTCCTGGTCGGCGTCGGGCGCGTCGTCCTCCGGGCGCGCCGCCAGCACCACGTGGACGGCGTCGAGGTCGGCATGGAGGCGGGCCGCGCGCTCTCGCAGCAGTCGCGGATCGCGGTCGCGGGCGTCGAGCAGGTCGTCCAGGAGCTCACCGCGGACGCGTTGTTCGGCCTCGGCGGCGGACCTGCGGGCCAGGAGCAGCAGGGAGGTGACCATGGCGGCACGCTCCAGGGTGCGCTGGTCGACGGGGTCGAGCCCCGGGTGGCCGCGCAGCACGAGTGCGCCGAGCAGTTCTCCGCCGGCGGCGACGGCGGCGATCCAGTCGTCCTCGTGCCGCACGGCGTGGCCCTCCGCGCGGGACGCCTCCAGGGCCTCGGCCGGTGCCGCGTCGGCCTCGGTGAACTCGACCGTGCCGTCGAGGACTTCGGCGACGGCGGTGGCCACGTCGTGGACCCCGCCGCCGCGCAGGACGAGCTCGGCGAGCCGGTCGTGCACGTCGGAGGCGCGCTCGATGACGCCGCTGCGGTCCTGGATGATCTCGTTGGCCCGCTCCAGCTCGGCGAGGGCCGACCGGGTCTCGGCGAGCAGGTTGGCGGTGTCGATGGCGGCCGCGGCGAGGGCGGCGAAGGAGCCCAGCAGGGCGATCTGCTCCCGCTCGAAGACCCGGGCGCGGCGGTCCGCGGCGAACAGCACGCCGATGACGTGGTGCCCGAGCGTGAGCGGCACGCCGAGGATGGCCACCAGCCCCTCGTCCCGCACGCCGGCGTCGATGGTGCGGGTGTGCTGGAAGCGGTCGTCCTTGAAGTAGTCGTCGGTGACATAGGGACGTGCGGTCTGTGCGACCAGGCCGCCGAGCCCCTCCCCCATGCCGAGCCGCAACTGCTGGAACCGGGCCGCGACCGAGCCCTCGGTGACCCGCATGTAGGTGTCGCCCCTCGCCGGGTCGTTGAGGCTGAGGTAGGCGACGTCCGTGCCCAGCAGCGACCGGGCGCGCTGCACGATCGCCTGGAGTACGGCGTCGAGGTCGCGCAGCCCGGCGAGGTCGTGGGCGGTCTCGAACAGTGCGGACAGCTCGGCCTCGCGGCGGCGCCGTCCCTCCAGCTCCGAGCGGACGCGCAGGGCGAGCGGCTTGGCCCGCTGGAGCGCGGCGATCCACTCCGCCGGGCGGCCTTCGGCACGCGCGAGCAGGACCGGCTGCTCGTATGCGTCGGCGGACGCGCCCCGGGCCAGGAGCTCGAGATACGGCGTCTCCGCGCCGCTCGGCGGCGGTTCGGCGAGGCCGGCGGAGCGCTCGGCCGGCTGCACGTGATCGCTGGACATGCTCACAGGATTCACCATGACCGGGCCGTCCCGTCAGCCCTGTGGACAACTCCCGGGCGGACGGGCCGGAGGCTCAGTGGGCGGTCCAGCCGCCGTCGAGCACGAGTGAGGTACCGGTCACGAAGGACGCCTGCGGACCGCACAGATACGCCACGGCCTCGGCGACCTCCTCCGGCTCTATGAGCCGCTTGACGGCACTGTCCTGGAGCAGCACCTCGGACAGGACGCGCTCCTCGGGGATGCCGTGCGCCCGGGCCTGGTCGGCGAGCTGCTTCTCGACCAGTGGGGTGCGCACATAGGCGGGGTTCACACAGTTCGAGGTGACACCGTGTGGCGCGCCTTCGAGGGCGGTGGTCTTGGAGAGTCCCTCCAGCCCGTGTTTGGCGGCAACATAGGCCGACTTGTAGGCCGAGGCGCGCAGCCCGTGGACGGACGACACATTCACGATGCGGCCCCATCCCTGTCCGTACATGTGGGGCAGCGCACCGCGGATGAGCCGGAAGGGTGCCTCCAGCATCACGGTGAGCACCGTGTGGAAGACGTCGGGCGGGAACTCCTCGATGGGGCGCACGAGCTGGAGCCCGGCGTTGTTGACGAGGACGTCGGTGCCCGCGGCGGCGAGTTCGGCGGCGTCCAGGTCGGTGAGGTCGAGGACGTGCGGTTCAACGGTGCCCGCGAGGTCGCGGCCCTGTCCCGCGAGCGCCTCCAGGCCCGCGGCGTCCCGGTCGACCGCTCTCACCTTCGCCCCGGCGGCCGCGAGCCGCAGCGCGCAGGCGCGGCCGATGCCGCCGGCGGCGCCGGTGACGAGCGCGGTGCGGCCGCCGAGGTCGAGCGGGGAGGCTTGGGGAGCCGGAAAACGGGGCGCGGTCATGCCTCGACCCTAGGCAGCACCACTGCCGCGCCCCATGTGGTCACGCCCTACAGTTCAGCCGGATGCAGTGGGGTCGAACCATGTGGGGGCGTCCGACAGAGCCTGCTTGATCCGGAACAGCCCGAACTCGTCCAGCTCGGGCAGGGCGTCGATGTCGAACCAGCCCACGTCCAGCGATTCGTCGTCGTTGACCCGCGCCTCACCGCCGGTGGCACGGCAACGGATGGTGATGTCCATGAACTGGCAGATGTCGCCGTTCCCGTAGGTGACGGGTTCCAGTGCCTGGACGAGGACGACCCGTTCGGCGACGCAGTGCACGGCCGTCTCCTCGTAGACCTCCCGTACGGCGCAGGCCGTCGGCTGCTCCCCCGGTTCCGGGATGCCGCCCACCACGGACCACTTGCGGGTGTCGGACCGGCGGTTGAGCAGCACTCTGCCCTCGTCGTCGAAGACGATGGCGGTGACTCCGGGGAGCCAGAGCAGCTGGTGACCGGCCGAGGCGCGGAGGGTGCGGATGAAGTCGGGAGTAGCCATGGCCCCGACCCTACTGGGCGGGTTGCGGCGCCCCGGCGGGTTTCAAGCGGTGTGCGACCGGCGTACGGCTACACGTCACCGGCGCGTCGCCCGCGCAGACCGGCGCGGACGGCCCACCCCAGTCCGCCGGCCGCGACCAGCACGAGGGCGATCTCCGGCAGGACGCCGAGCTGTGTGGCGGGGGTCTGCGAGGAGCGCAGCGGCACCTTCTGCACCAGGGAGTCGGCGACGAACATGCCGGTCTTCTGCGTGATCTTCCCGTCCGGCATGATGATCGCGCTGACACCGCTGGTCACCGGCACGACCACGGTCCGGCTGTGCTCCACCGCGCGGACGCGGGACATGGCGAGCTGCTGGTAGGTCATCTCGCTGCGGTCGAAGGTGGCGTTGTTGCTCGGCACGGAGATCATCTGGGCGCCGTCGGTGACCTCGGAGCGCACGGTCCAGTCGAAGGCCGCCTCGTAGCAGGTGACGAGACCGACCTTGGCGCCGTCCATGGTGAACACGCCCGGCTTGGTGCCGCGGCTGAAGTCCTGGCGGGCCATCTCCGTCCAGTTCTTGTTGATCGCCCCGACGAGCGTGCGCAGCGGGAGGTACTCGCCGAACGGCTGGATCTGACGCTTGTCGTAGGTGTCGACGGGGCCCTTTACCGGGTCCCACAGGATCTGCTCGTTGTAGAGCTTGCCGTCGCGCTCCACGACGCCGCCGACCGAGATGGGCACGCCGATGGCCTTGGCCGCTGCGTCGATCACGGCACGGGCGTCGGGGTTGGCGAACGGATCGACGTCGGAGGAGTTCTCCGGCCACAGCACGAAGTCGGGCCGTGGGACCTTGCCGGCCTCGACCTCCGCGGCCAGGCGTTCCGTCTCGCGCGCGTGGTTGTCGAGCACGGCCCGCCGCTGGGCGTTGAACTCCAGCCCCGCCCGGGGCACGTTGCCCTGGATCGCCGCGACGGTCACGCTGCCGTCCTCGGCCTTGTCGCTGACCAGCGGCCGGGCCGCCACGGCCGCCACGACCGGGACGGCCAGGCTCAGCAGCCCCACGGCCGCCGCGGCCCGGCGCACCGTGCCGGTGCGCCGCCACGCCACGGTGAGGCGGACGACCTCGTACAGTCCGAAGCCGCAGAGGACCACCGCGAAGCCGAGCACCGGGGTGCCGCCCACCGCGGCGAGCGGCAGGAACACGCCGTCCGCCTGCCCGAACGCGATCTTCCCCCAGGGGAAGCCGTCGAACGGCACGCGCGCGCGTGCCGCCTCGCCGGCGACCCACACGGCGGCAGCCCACACCGGCCATCCGGGCAGCTTCGACACGACGGCGACGCCCGCGCCGACCAGCGCGACGAAGATCGCCTCGATCGCCACGAGGGCGACCCAGGGGAGCGGTCCGACCTCCACTCCGGTCCACACCAGCAGCGGCAGCAGGAAGCCGAGCCCGAAGAGGTAGCCGAGGCCGAGCCCCGCCTTCCAGCCGCGGCCGCGCAGCACCCAGCCGAAGACCGCGAAGGCGGGCAGGGCGAGCCACCACAGGGTGCGGGGCGGGAAGCTGACGTAGAGGAGCAGGCCGGAGAGCGCGGCTGCGGCGGCCGGGAGGAGGCGCACGAGCCGCCGGGCCCAGGTCCGCGCTCCTGGCGCGATCCGCGGCTCCAGCTGGTCCGACTCGCCGACGGAGGTTGCGGTGACGGTCACTCCCGGAGTGTAAGGCGAGTGACCTTGGCGCCGACAGCGCGGTCCACGTGGCAGCGGCGTCACAGCCTCGCCGCAGGTCTGCCGCGACGTTCCTGCTCATTTCGTCACGACACATCCACAAACCGTCCACCAGCGGCTACGGTGTGCCGAAGCCTCAGTCGTGCGGCCGGTTACGGCCCGAGCGGCCGGGGTCTTCACAGGTCGGGGGCGACGTGGTGCGGGGGCGGGGCGGGGTGGGTTCCAGTGGGCTGACGTCCGCGTCCGGGCAGGACGCGGACGGTGAGAGACGAATCGTCGTGGACGCGGCCGGCGTCGTGGTGCTGGGAGCCTGCGCCGGCTGGTCACTGATCACGGCGGCGATGCACGACGGCCGGCCCGAGGGTGTGCTGCTCGCCGTGCTGGCCGTTGCGGCCGGGTACGCCGCCGGGCGGATCGGCGGGGCGCTGCTGCCGGTCGGCGCGCCCTGCGCCGGGGCCCTGGCCGGTATCGGGCTGACCGTGGCGGTTCCGCACCTCGCGCCGGGCCCGCAGATCACCACACCTCTCGGGCATGCCGGGGCGACGGCCGCCGTGCTGACGCTATCGGCCGGTGCCGCGTGCTGCGCGGCCTGGGCCGCTCCCGTTCCGGCCGTGCGGTTCGCCCTGCGGCTGCCGGCCGCCGGGGCCGCGGTGCTGGCGGCCGTGCTCGGCTCGGCCACCGGATGCGTCACATCCGTCGCTGTGCTGTTGTGCTCGCTGGCCGCCGGCCGTACCCGTCACCGCGGCGCCGGCCTCGCCGTCCTGGGCACCGTCGCCGTCCTGGTGACCGGTCTGACCTGGGCGGTCGCGGCGCGGGCCGTGCCGGGCGGGCTCGTGGCCGCCCTGGAGGAGCGGCTGACACCGCACCGGGTGCGGCTCTGGCAGGACGCATGGCATCTGCTGCGCGACGACCCCGCCCTGGGCGTCGGCCCGGGGCGCTTCGGGGAGCTGAGCACGACGTCCGCGCAGTCACTGCTGTCCGACGGCAAACCCCACTCGGCCCCCCTTCAGCAGGCGGCCGAACAGGGCATCGTCGGCGTGGTCCTGCTGGCGGCGGCGTTCGGATGGGTGCTGTACGCGCTGTGGCGCAGCCCCCGCCCGACCCCGGTGGTGCTCACCGCGGGCGCGGCCCTGACGGCGCTCGCGGTCATAGCCGCCTTCGGCAACGCGCTCAGCTTCACCGCGGTGTCGGTGGGTGCGGGCCTGCTGGCGGGCATGGCCACGGCGCGGCCGCTCACCGACGAACCGTCGCACCGCACACCGGACACGCGTCCCCGGGGCGCCGGACGCGCCCCGGCGTGGTGAGAGGACGTCCGCTCAGTGCGCGGGGGCGCCCGGCTTGGTCCGCCCCAACCGCGCCTTGATCACCTGTACGGCCGCCTCCGCGTCGTCCACGGTGACCGTGAAGGTGTGTCCGTCCCACAGCTCCAGCACGACGCCCTCGCCCCGTCGCACGACCACCGCGGTGCCCTTCTCCGGCCGCCATCGATAGCCCCAGCCACCCCAGTGGCGGGGAGTGACGTGCGAGATGTACGTGGCGCCCGCCACATGGGACAGCGGGATACGGCGGCGGGGCAGTCCGATGTGGCCGCAGCGCACCTCCAGGTGCTCCTCGTCGACCCGCAGGGCGACGTGCACGAAGGCGAGCGTTCCGAAGAGGACCAGCAGCCCGGCGGCGATGCAGCCGACCACGGCCATGGCCAGCGGGGCGATGCCGGACGTCCAAGCCGAGTCGACGGCCAGTTCGATGCCCAGCGCCATGCAGGCGGCACCGATGAGCGCCAGCAGCCACTGGACCCGGTTGGTGGCCCGGCCGGTCCAGACGTCGGTGTGCGCGTGGGGAGCGTTCTCGCCGTGGCGGTGGTCCCTCATGGCTATGAGGTTACTCAGGTTTCGCTCCGCTGGTACCTCGTGGCGGAGCGTTACTGCGCCGGCCGGTCGGCGGGGCGGATCCGGCACGGCGACGACGCCGGGCGGCGGGTGCGGTCAGCCGGCCGGCGTGACCGCCTGCAACAGCCGTCCTTCGTCATACGCCAGGGCGGATGCGGGCAGCGCGCCCTCGCGTCCGCTCAGCAGGACGGTCAGGGTGCCGTGCGGCGCGGCCCCCGGCGCGGGCTGCCGGCCGAGCCGGCGCAGGGCCTGCGCGGCCACGGCGCCCGCGGAGCCGTGCAGCACGAGAGGCGGCCGGCCGGGGCGCTGGACGGCGGCCCGGATGCGCTCGGCGACCAGTTCGTAGTGGGTGCAGCCGAGGACGACGGTGGTCACCTCGTCAGGCGTCAGCGCGGCGGCCGCGGACACGGCGGCGTCGATCGCTGCCTCGTCCGCGCGTTCGACGGCCTCGGCGAGGCCCCAGCAGGGCACCTCGGTGACGGGAACCCCGCCGGCGAAGTCCCGGATCAAGGTCCGCTGGTAGGTGCTGCCGGTGGTGGCCGGGGTCGCCCAGATGGCGAGGTGTCCGCCGCCGGCCGCGGCCGGCTTGATCGCCGGGACGGTGCCGATGACCGGAAGCTCCGGTTCGAGGCGGGCACGCAGGGCGGTGAGCGCGTGCACCGTCGCGGTGTTGCAGCCGACGATCAGGGCGTCGGGGCGGCGCGCGGCGGCCGCCTCGGCGACGGCCAGGGCACGCTCGGTCAGGTCTTCCGGTGTCCTCGGGCCCCACGGCATTCCGTCGGGATCCAGGGAGAGCACGAGATCGGCGTCGGGGCGCAGCCGCCGAACCGCGGCGGTGGCCGCCAGCAGACCGATTCCGGAGTCCATGAGCGCGATCTTCACCCGGTCACGATAGACGATGAGCGGTCCCGGGCAGTGCGGGTGGGGCAGACTTCGCGCGTGAGCGCCGTTGTGTGGACTGCCGCTGGATCACTTCTCGCCTGGCTCTGGCTGCTGCTCTGTCAGGGCTTCTTCTGGCGCACCGATGTGCGACTGCCGTCGCGCCGGGAACCGGACGCCTGGCCGTCGGTGTGCGTCGTCGTCCCGGCCCGGGACGAGGCGGCGGTGCTGCCCGCCGCGCTGCCGTCGCTGCTCGGACAGGACTATCCGGGGCGTGCGGAGGTCTTCCTCGTCGACGACGGCAGTACGGACGGCACCGGTGACCTGGCGCGTGAACTGGCGCGCCGGATCGGCGGGCTGCCGCTGACGGTGGGCTCGCCGGGCGAGCCGCCCGCGGGCTGGACCGGCAAGCTGTGGGCGGTGCGCCACGGCATCGGCCTGGCCCGTGCGCGTGACCCCGAGTACCTGCTGCTGACGGACGCCGACATCGCGCACGCGCCGGACAGCCTGCGGGAGCTGGTGGCGGCGGCCCGTGCGGGTGGGTTCGACGTCGTCTCGCAGATGGCCCGGCTGCGGGTGGAGAGCACCTGGGAGAGGCTCGTCGTACCCGCCTTCGTCTATTTCTTCGCTCAGCTCTACCCCTTCCGCCGGATCGGGAAGAAGGGGGCTCGGACGGCGGCCGCGGCCGGTGGGTGTGTCCTGCTGCGGACTGCGGCGGCCGAGCGGGCGCGGATCCCTGACGCGATCCGGCACTCCGTGATCGACGACGTCGCTCTCGCGCGGGCGGTGAAGGGCAGCGGCGGCCGTGTCTGGCTGGGGCTGGCCGACCGGGTGGACAGCGTGCGCCCGTATCCGCGGCTGGGCGATCTGTGGCGGATGGTGTCGCGCAGCGCCTACGCCCAGCTGCGGCACAACCCCCTGCTGCTGGCCGGCACGGTAGCCGGGCTGGCGCTGGTGTATCTGGTGCCGCCCGTGGCGGTGGTGGCCGGCCTGGCGTCGGGGAATGCGGCGGCAGCGGTCGCCGGAGGGCTGGCCTGGCTGGTCATGACGGGGACGTACGTGCCGATGCTCCGCTACTACCGGCAGCCGCTGTGGCTCGCTCCCCTGCTGCCGTTCACCGCGTTCCTCTATCTCCTCATGACCGTCGACTCCGCGGTGCAGCACTACCGGGGACGCGGTGCGGCCTGGAAGGGCCGCACCTATGCCCGCCCGGAAGCCGTCCCCGACGAGGGCTGACCGCCGCGGGTGGAGTCACTTCCTCCCGGGTGTCCAGTTCATGCCCCACCCGTAGGCGTAGTCGACGGTCCGCTGCGGGCTCACCCCGCGCTCGGGCACGAGGTAGCGCGCCTCCCGCTGCACGACGAGGTCGCCACCCGTGTTGGTGATCAGGGCGAGCGCGCACACGGGCGAGGGGACGGTGCACTCGTCGAGGAAGAACTCGATGGGGGCGCCGTGCTGCGGCTGGAGGGTGACGGTGGCGTTCAGGTCGGCGAACGAGCGGGCGCCTTCGTAGATGGTGACGAAGACGAGGATGCGCCGGAAAGCGTTCTTGTGGTCGAGATTGACGGTGAGGTTCTCACCGGTCGACACGGCGCCGGTGCGGTCGTCGCCGTCGAGGTGGATGTACGGGGGCTGGTGCAGGGCCCCGAAGGCGTTGCCGAGGGCCTGTACGACGCCCTTGCTGCCGTCGGCGAGTTCGTACAGCGCGCACAGGTCGAGGTCGAGGTCGGAGTGCATCGCGGCCGGGCGGCCGAACTTGCTGCTCCAGCCCGAGAACTGCTTGCGCACCTGCCAGTTGAGGTTCACGTGCAGGGCTCCGGAGGTGCCGCCCTGCTTGGTGAGCGACACGGAGGGGGCCGCCTTGGTGAGCGTCACCTTGGTGAGGCGGACGGGCTCGGGCGGTGCCGCCGGGGGCGCGGCCGGCGGGGGCGGCGCCAGCGGCTGCGCGGGCGGCGGGGGCGGGTACGCCGAGGGCGCGGCCACGGGCGGCACGGGAGCCGGGGTCGGGGTCGGGGCCGCCTGCTGCGGTTCGTCCACCGAGATGCCGTAGTCCGTGGCCAGTCCTTCGAGTCCGCTGCTGTAGCCCTGGCCGACGGCGCGGAACTTCCAGGCGCCCTGGCGGCGGTAGAACTCGCCGAGCACGAAAGCGGTTTCGGTGGTGGCGCCCGGGTCGTCGAAGCGGGCGACCGGCGTTCCCCCAGTGGTGTCCCGGACCTCGATGTACAGGCCCGGGACCTGCCCGAACGTGCCCCCGTCGGCGGAGGCGGCGAGGACGATCGTCTCGATCGCGGGCTCCACGCGCGTGAGGTCGACGAGGAGCGTGTCGGTCACCCGGCCGTCGGCGTTCCGCTTGCCCTCGTGGCGGATCGCGCCGGAGGAGTGCGCGGGCTGGTTGTAGAAGACGAAGTCCGCGTCGGACCGGACCTTTCCGCTTACCAGCAGCAAAGCGGAGGCGTCGGCGTCGGGCACCCCCGGTCCGGCGCGCCAGCCCAATTCCACGCGCAGCGCCGAGGTAGGCACAGCAGTATTTGAACCTTTCAACATTTGCATGTCCGCCCCCATTGCGTGTCACCGCGCCAGGCCATCCCCGGCCGTCCGTCGAGTTCCGTCCGCACAACCTATTCCTCCCCGCGGCGAACTCCCATGCGTCGCCACCGGAAGACGGGGGTCAACCCGCCGGTAACCCGCCCGGAACTCGGCCTTTACACGATCAGAACCCCGTCCGGCGCCCCTTTTTGCCGAGTTCGCTCGCATTGGGGATACCGGGTCACTGCCGACACGGAAAACAACCCTCTTATCGGTCTCCCCAACCAGCACATCGTGGGCTTAACTTATGTGCCATGACCTCCCCCCGCTCCACCTATGGCGGCGGCTACTACTCCGCCTCCTTCCCGGACACCCCGATCTACGACAAGCTCGTCGCCGAGCGGGGCACCCCGCAGATCGCCCCGATCCGGGTCCCCGCGCAGTACGACACGCCGGGCGGCAACCTGCCCGCCCTCCCCTCGGCGCTGCCCGCCCTTCCTGCAGCCCCCTCCCAGCCCGCCTACGGGTATCCGCAGGCGCCGCAGCCCGCCCCGCTCCAGCAAGCGCCCGCGGCGTACATCCCGCAGCAGGCCACCGCACCGCGCGGCTATCCCGGCCCCCAGCCGCAGCCACCGCGTCCGGCGGCACCCGGCGCGGGCTACGAGGCGATGCGTCCCGCGGCTCCCCGGCCCGCCCAGGCTCCCTATCAGGACCCGTACAACCAGCAGTACCGCGGTTACTGAGCCGCCCGCCCGGGGGCTGTCGGTACCGACTGGCACGATGGCCCCATGGGGAACGCACACCTGCACTCGATCCACGTCCATCCGGTCAAGGCGGTCCGGGGCCTCGCGCCCCGGGAGGCCGCCGTGGAGCCCTGGGGGCTGGCCGGAGACCGGCGCTGGGTGCTGATCGACGACGGGGGAAAGGTCGTCACGCAACGCCAGCAGCCCTGCCTCGCCCTGGCCGCCGCCGAGCTTCTGCCGGACGGCGGCGTCCGCCTGTCCGCGCCCGGCATGGACCCCCTGACGGTGTCCGTTCCCCGGCCGTCGGCCACGGTGCCGGTGGAGATCTTCCGCGACAAGGTCGACGCGGTCCCGGCCGAGGACGAGGCCGCGCACGCCTGGTGCAGCGCCTATCTCGGCATCGGCGTGCGTCTCGCGTACATGGACGACCCGGCCACGCGCCGGCCCGTCGACCCGGAGTACGCGCGCCCCGGCGAGACCGTCTCCTTCGCCGACGGCTTTCCGCTGCTGCTCACCACCACGGCCTCCCTCGACGCCCTCAACGCGCTGATCGCGCAGGGGGACCACGCGGACGAGGGCCCGCTGCCCATGAACCGTTTCCGGCCGAGCGTGGTCGTGGCGGGCACCGACGCCTGGGCCGAGGACGACTGGTCGCGTCTCACGATCGGGGACGTGTCCTTCCGCGTCGCCAAGACCTGCGGACGATGCGTGGTGACCACCACCGACCAGGGCACCGGCGAGCGCGGCCGCGAGCCTTTGTACAGCCTGGGGCGGCACCGGCGGCTCGGCGGCAAGCTGGTCTTCGGGCAGAACCTGGTGCCCCTGTCCGGAGGCACGATCCGGGTCGGTGACCCGGTCACGATCCTCGAATAGGCCGGGCCGGAGGTCTGCGCCCGGGCGGGAACCGGGCGACGGGGCCGGGCGTTGGCGTTGTGTGAGAAGTGCATGAGAGTCGCCGGTGAGAGGTGATTTCCCTCTCTCTTCGCCGGGTTGGCGCGCGGACGGCTCCGCCGGGGGTTATCACGGAGCCGGAAGGGGGTGCAGGCAGTGCGAGCGATCAGTGGACTCTGGCGCTGGCGGCGCAACCCGCTGTGCCGCGCCACCGATCTGGCCGAGGCCTGGGTGGCGCTGGCGGCCCTGGTGCTGATCCTCCTGGCCGCCCCGGTGGCCGGCTCCCTCGTCGGGGGCGCCGCCCAGGAAGCGCTCCAGCGCTCCGTCCGCGAGCAGCACGAAGCGCGGCACCTCGTGACGGCCACCGTGGTCCGCAAGCTCGACCCCTCCCCGCTGGACGCCGACCCCGAGACGTCCACGGGCCGGGATCTGCGCAACCGCGTCCTCGCCGACTGGACGGCACCCGACGGCACCGCGCAGCACGGCCCGGTGCTGGCGAGCCTCAAGGACCCGCAACAGGGCGACGAGTTCCGGATCTGGACCGACCGGCACGGCCGGATGGTGGCCCGCCCCCTCGACTCCGCGACGGCGTCGACGCACGCGGTCCTCGCCGGCTTCGGCGCGGCCCTCGTGGCCGGCGGTCTCATAGAGGGCGGCAGACGGCTGATCGTCTGGCGCATGGTCCGCCGCCGGTACGCCCGTTGGGACCAGGCATGGGACAAGGCGGGCCCGGACTGGGGCAGGACGGGCACCGGCAGCTGACAGCCTTCCGGCTCTGGTCAACCCACCACCCGCGCGCACGCTACGGTGGTCCGGCCGAACCGTTCGGCACAACCCGCGCGCGAGCGAGCAGGAGGGGCGCGCCGGTTTCGATGCCGCGTGCGCGCGCAGGCCCGAGGGGGCCCGGCACGGTCGCGGTCCCGACACCGGTTGGAGCGCCCCGAAGGCGAACGAGCCATCAGTACGACCGAGGTGGGGGCACAGCTACACCATGGCACAGGGCACGGTCCAGGTGACGCACACCGGCACGTCGCGGTGGCGGCGCCGCACGGGTGAGTACGCATCGCTCGCCGCTGCCCTGGAGGCCGCGGCCGACGGAGACGTCCTCACGGTCGCCCCCGGCACCTACCGGGAGAACCTCGTCGTGCAGCGCGCGGTGACGCTGCGCGGCCCCGAGGGCTCCCCCGGCTCGGTGCGGATCGCGCCCGCGGACGGCGTGCCGCTGACCGTGCGCGCCTCGGCGGTGGTCCAGGACCTGCACGTGGAGGGCCAGGACGCGGCGGCCCCCGCGGTGCTGGTGGAGGAGGGCACTCCGGAACTGAGCAACGTACGGGTGGTCACGCGGTCGGCGACCGGGATCGAGGTGCGCGGCAGCGCCAGGCCCACGGTCCGGCGCTGCGCGGTCGACAATCCGGCGGGCATCGGCATCGCCGTACTCGACGGTGCGGGCGGGCTGTTCGAGGAGTGCGAGGTCGTCGCGGCCGGCCAGGCGGGCGTGGCGGTGCGCGGCGGCGCCCACCCCCGTCTGGAGCGCTGCCGGGTGCACCACACCTCGGGCTCGGGCCTGTCGGCGACCGGGGAGAACTCGGCGCTGGAGGCGGTGGGCTGCGAGGTCTACGAGGTCCGGGGCAGCGGCGTGCAGATCACCGGCCGGGCCACCGCGCACCTCACCGACTGCGATGTGCACCGCACGACGGCCGACGGTGTCACGCTCGACACGGACGCCGTGCTGACGCTCGCCGACTGCCGTATCCACGACATCCCGGAGAACGCGGTCGACCTGCGTTCCCGCTCCGTCCTCACACTGACCCGCACCACGGTGCGGCAGTTCGGGCGCAACGGCCTGTCGGTGTGGGACCCGGGCACACGCGTGGACGCCAACCAGTGCGAGATCTTCGACAGCACGGGCGACTACCCGGCGGTGTGGGTGAGCGACGGCGCCACCGCGGTGCTCGACTCGTGCCGGGTGCACGACGTGCCGGACGCCCTGTTCGTCCTCGACCGCGGCTCGCGCGCGGACGTCGTCGACAGCGACCTGTCGCAGGTGCGCAACACGGCCGTGTCGGTGAGCGACGGCGCCACCGCGCAGCTCGACGACTGCCGGATCCGGGACGCGGCGACGGGCGCCTGGTTCCGCGACCACGGCAGCGGGGGCACCCTCAGCAACTGCACGCTGGACGGCACCCAGACCGGCGTCATCGTCACCAAGGGCGCCGACCCCACGGTGGAACGCTGCACGGTCGACTCACCCGCGGAGGCGGGGGTGTACGTCTCGGCGGGCGGCCGCGGCAGCTTCCAGAACTGCCGGGTGACGGGCAGCGGCGGCTACGGCTTCCACGTGATCGACGGCAGCCGTACGACGCTGCGGAAGTGCCGCACGGAGCGGTGCGCGCGCGGCGGCTACGAGTTCGCGGACAGCGGCGCGGACGCGTCGTCCGGGGCGGGCCCCCTGGTCGAGGACTGCACCAGCGACGAGAGCGCGGGACTGCGGGCACCGGCGGCGCGGGAGACGGCCGTGCAGACGGTGAGCCACTCCCCCGGCCTGCTGGGCGCGGTCCCGGGGCAGCGCACCGAGCCGGCGCCCCCGGCCCCGGCCCCGGTCGCGGAGCCCGAGCAGCCGGCCCGCACCTCCAAGGACGTCCTCGGTGAACTCGACGCGCTGGTCGGCCTGGAGAGCGTCAAGCGCGAGGTGCGCGCCCTCACCGACATGATCGAGGTCGGCCGGCGCCGGCAGCAGGCGGGCCTGAAGGCCGCGTCGGTCAAGCGGCATCTGGTCTTCACCGGCTCCCCCGGCACGGGCAAGACGACGGTCGCACGGCTGTACGGCGAGATCCTCGCGTCGCTCGGTGTGCTGGAGAAGGGCCACCTGGTCGAGGTGTCCCGGGTCGACCTGGTGGGCGAGCACATCGGCTCGACCGCGATCCGCACGCAGGAGGCCTTCGAGAAGGCGCGCGGCGGTGTGCTGTTCATCGACGAGGCGTACGCGCTGTCCCCCGAGGACGCGGGCCGCGACTTCGGCAAGGAGGCCATCGACACACTGGTGAAGCTGATGGAGGACCACCGGGACGCGGTCGTGGTGATCGTCGCGGGCTACACGGCCGAGATGGAGCGCTTCCTGTCGGTCAACCCCGGGGTGGCCTCCCGGTTCTCACGGACCATCACCTTCAGCGACTACGGCCCCGAGGACCTGCTGCGGATCGTGGAGCAGCAGGCCGAGGAGCACGAGTACCGGCTGGCGGAGGGCGCGGCCAAGGCCCTGCGGAAGTACTTCACGGAGATCCCGAAGGGTCCGGCGTTCGGCAACGGCCGTACCGCCCGGCAGACCTTCGAGGCGATGGTGGAGCGGCACGCGAGCCGGGTCGCCCAGTTCCCCGAGCCGAGCACGGACGACCTGACCCTGCTCTACGCCGAGGACCTCCCCGAGCTGCCCTGAGGATCGGCCTCCGGACGGGGTGTCGGCAGGCCCGGCCGCAGCCGGGCCAGCAGCTTGCGGCGCTCCTCGGCGAACGCCGGATCGGCCTGGTAGTCGGAGTGGCCGAGGATCGGCGCCGGCAGCGGGTGCAGGTCGGTGCGGCCGTAGGAGAGGGGGTCCATCAGCGGCACGTGGTCGACCCCGAGGTCGTGGTCGCCGGGCAGGCGCACGGGGCCGCCGATGGGGTCGGTGAGCCGGTACAGGTTGCGCCAGCAGTCGACCTCCCGGTGCAGGGAGCTGAGCGCGGCGGGGCCGAAGTGCGCCGGGAACCAGCGGCCGTAGAGCCGCTCCAGCGGGGAGCCGTAGGTCAGCAGCGCGACGCGTCTGCGGGTGGACGGCGCGAGTTGCCAGGCCGCGGCGGCGGCGAGCACGCTGCCCTGCGAGTGCCCGGAGATGACCAGCCGTCCGCCGGTGACGCGGGTCCAGGTCGCGATCCGCCAGGTCAGGTCGGGCACGGCGCGCTCGGCGTAGCAGGGCGGGGCGAAGGGGTGGGCGGCGCGCGGCCAGAAGGTGCCGACGTCCCAGAGGATGCCGATGGTGCGGCGTGCCGCGGCGTCCTTGTAGGCGCGCCTGCCCCAGGTGACGAACAGTACGAAGCCGAGGCCGATCAGCCAGGAGCCGAGGGCCTGGGCGGTCTCGGCGGCGCCGTGGACGACGGGGTAGGTGCCCTGCGCCGCCTCGCCGGGTGTCTCGTCGGTGGTCAGGGCGCCCACGAGGGCTCCGGCGCCGAGCAGCAGGGTGACACCGGAGGTGACGGCGACGACGCGGGGTCCCCGGTCGGTGAGGGAGGCCATCGCTCTGGTGTAGGCGATACGGCTGGTACGGGCACGGTCCTGGGCCTCGTCCGGGTAGTCGCGGGCCACCGCCTCGCGCTCGGCGCGGGCGAGCTGCCGGGCACGGTGGGCCAGCCAGCCGACGAGCACCAAGAGCACCACGATCACGGGCGGGATCACGGACGCCTGCCAGGTCAGCAGGACCGGCGGGCCGTCGATCGACGTCCCGGTGCCGTCCAGCCAGTCGGACACGCGCTGCGCCACCCCGCCGGACATCACGCCGCCCAGGGCGCAGGCCAGCATCGCGACGGCCGGTCCGCCGAGGCCGCGCAGCACGGCCCGGCGGTCGGGGTCGGTGCGGTGCAGTGCGTGAGCGACGCCGGCGAGGACGATCACGAGCAGGCCCTGGACCAGGGCGAGACCGCCGAAGGTGGCGTCGCCCGGCAGCCGGCCGGCCGACTCCCAGCCGGGGCGCTCCCATCCCGCGTACAGCAGGGCGAGGGCCAGCAGCACGAGGGCGGCGAGCGGCAGGCGTCGTACGAAGCGCTCGTCGAGTTCCCGGTCGAGGCGTCTCTCGCTGCGGCCCCGGCGGCACACCACCCAGACCACGGCGACGGCACAGGCCACCAGGGCGGCCTCCAGGAGCAGGCCCAGGGTGTTCAGTGCGGCGGGGCCGCCGGGCTCGCGGTCGTGGCGGGCGGCGGCGCCGGCTACCGCGGCGGCGACCGTGACCAGTCCGGCGGCGGTGTGCGCGGCGCGCAGCCGGGCCACCAGCCGGCGCCCGTACCAGAAGCCGGGCCGGCCCAGCGCGGTCGGGCCGTCGCCGTCCTCGTCGGGCTCGGGGTCGCGGGCCGGCGGCTGCTGGGACTCGTAGTCGCTCCAGGTGCGCCGGGACAGGTACCACAGCAGACCGGTCAGGGCGGTCGGGACGAAGGACGCCAGGGCGAGTCTGCGGCCCGGGCTGCTCCACCAGCCGCCGTCCGAGACGGTGGGCGAGAGGAAGCCCAGCCAGGAGTGCCGGTCGGCGCACGCGCGTGTGCCCGCGCACTGCCAGGCCGCCAGGTCGAGGGCGACCTCGCAGGCCGCCGCGACGAGCAGCACCGTCAGGGTGAGCCCGGCGAGCCGGACCAGGAGGCCGTACAGGCGCACCGTGCGGCGGCGGCCCCGGGCGTTGGGGCGCATCCAGTGGGCCAGGTTGACGACCATGAACGGCAGCAGCAACAGCCACAGGGCGCGGGTGCCGTTGCCGGAGGTGAGGTTGCACCAGACGTAGGCCTCGGGCACCGGTCCGTCGCGGCGGCGGTCGTCCGGGCTGGTCTCCGCGTCGACGTCGTCGGCGCGCCGGAAGACGGCCGCGATGCCGTCGCCGGTGATCCGCACCGTGCGCGGATCGTTGAGCATCTCCTGCGGCGTGGTGCCCCCCACGCCGTGGACCAGGAGTTCCAGGGCGGTCCCGGTCTCACCGGGCCGCCGGCCGGGATGGTCCGGCCCGCCGGTCGAGGCCTGTTCCTGCGCACGTTCCACTGATTGACACTTCCCCCGTGACACGCCGTCGGCTCTGTCCGTGCGGGCACAAGGATCTCCACTTCTGCGGCGCCGCACACCTCCTGTCACGGAATCTCCCCGATCCGTGACATTGCGAAGCGACGGATGAGCCGCAGGTGACATGTGCGCGACGAGCGGTCGGTGGCGCCACCTGCTCCGCGACATGCGAGGATGAGGCGTCCGCGCACCGGAGCCGGGGAGAATGTCCTGGTTGGCGCAGGTGTGCTGGGCCTGACGGACGGCATTGAGGCGAAAGGACCGGAGCGTACGTGAGCGAGAATCAGAACCTCCTCGCGGAGCAGCGGCGATCCCTGATCCTCGACGAGGTCCGCCGCCGGGGCGGGGTCCGGGTCAACGAGCTGACCCGCAAGCTCGGCGTGTCGGACATGACGGTCCGCCGCGACCTCGACGCGCTCGCCCGTCAGGGCGTGCTGGAGAAGGTGCACGGCGGCGCGGTCCCGGTGGTCGAGGCGAGTACGCACGAACCGGGCTTCGAGGCCAAGTCGGGGCTGGAACTGACCGCCAAGGAGGACATCGCGCGGGAAGCGGCCAAGCTGGTCGCGCCGGGCGCGGCGATCGCCCTGTCCGGCGGTACGACGACGTACGCGCTGGCGCAGCAACTGCTGGACGTGCCGGACCTGACGGTGGTCACCAACTCGGTGCGGGTGGCCGACGTCTTCCACGCGGCGCAGCGCACCTCGGGGCCGCGGCAGGGCGCGGCCACGGTCGTGCTGACCGGCGGTGTGCGCACGCCGTCCGACTCGCTGGTGGGGCCGGTCGCCGACCAGGCGATCGCGGCGCTCCACTTCGACCTGCTGTTCCTCGGGGTGCACGGCATATCGGTCGAGGCCGGCCTGTCGACGCCGAACCTCGCGGAGGCGGAGACGAACCGGCGGCTCGTGCAGTCGGCCCGGCGCGTGGTGGTGGTCGCCGACCACACCAAGTGGGGCAAGGTCGGTCTGAGTTCGTTCGCCTCGCTGGAGCGGATCGACACGCTCGTGACGGACGCCGGTCTGCCGGACGAGGCGCGCGGTGTGGTCGTGGAGCATCTACGACGGCTGGTGGTGGCCGGGGAGCCCGAACCCGAGGAGGGTGGAGACATCTGACGGGCCGCCAGCTAGGGTGACGCTGCCGGTCATCGCCCGCTGCCGTCAGGGAGGGCTTCGTCCATGGCTCACCGTCTGCGCCCGGTGGGGCTCGACTTCGTCGGGGTCGCGCCCGTACGGCACGTCTCCGCGCGCGAGATCTCTGCTCCGGTGGACGCGGTCTTCCACGCGCTGGAGGACGTGCCCGGCTGGGCCGACTGGTTCCCCCAGGTGACGGCCGCCCGCCCGATCGACGGCGGGAAGGGGCGCGACATCCGGCTCGTGGGAGGCGTCCGGTTCCGGGAGTCGATCATCGCGGCATGGGAACCCGAGGTGTACGCCTATCGCGTCGACGTCACCAACGTGCCCGGGGTGCGCGCGATCGTCGAGGAGTGGCGGCTCGCCCCGGCAGGTACCGGGACCCGGGTGCGGTGGACGTTCGCGACCGACGGGACGGCGGCGTACCGGCTCGCCATGAAGCCGGTACGGGCGGCTCAGGCCAAGGCCTTCCGGGACGCCGTCACGGCGCTGGAGCGGAGACTTGCGGCGTCGTAGCGCCGCGCCGGCGGCAGGCCCGGGGTGCCGTGTCAGTCGGGCCAGACCCCCGTCTCCAGCAGCGAGTCGATCGCGGCCGTGTACGGCCCGATGTCCAGCCCCTGGGCGGCCAGCCAGGTGTCCGAGTAGTACTTGTCGAGATACCGGTCCCCCGGGTCGCACAGCAGCGTCACGACGCTGCCCCGCCGTCCCTCGGACACCATCTCCGAGACGATCTTCAGCGCGCTCCACAGGCCCGTGCCGGTCGAGCCGCCCGCTTTGCGGCCGATGGCGCGCTCCAGTGCCCGTACCGCGGCGACACTGGCCGCGTCGGGCACCTTCATCATCCGGTCGATCGCGCCGGGCACGAAGCTCGGTTCCATGCGGGGCCTGCCGATGCCCTCGATGCGGGAGCCGCAGTCGCACGTGACGTCCGGATCGCCGGTGGTCCAGCCCTCGAAGAAGCACGAGTTCTCCGGGTCGGCCACGCAGACGCGCGTGTCGTACTGCATGTAGTGGACGTAGCGCGCGAGGGTCGCCGAGGTGCCGCCGGTGCCCGCCGTGGCGACGATCCACGCCGGCTCGGGGAACCGCTCCCTGCGCAGCTGACGGAAGATGGACTCGGCGATGTTGTTGTTGCCGCGCCAGTCCGTGGCCCGTTCGGCGTAGGTGAACTGGTCCATGTAGTGGCCGCCGGTCTCGGCCGCGAGTCGGGCGGACTCCTCGTACATCGTGCGGGGGTCGTCCACGAAGTGGCACCGGCCGGCGTGGAACTCGATGAGGCGGATCTTCTCGGCGCTCGTCGTGCGCGGCATGACAGCGATGAAGGGCACGCCGATGAGCTTCGCGAAGTACGCCTCGGAGACGGCCGTGGAGCCGCTGGAGGCCTCGATCACCGGGCGGTCCGGCCGGATCCAGCCGTTGCAGAGGCCGTAGAGGAAGAGGGAGCGGGCCAGCCGGTGTTTGAGGCTGCCGGTGGGGTGGGTGGACTCGTCCTTCAGGTAGAGGTCGACGCCCCACCGCTCGGGCAGGGGGAACTGGAGGAGGTGCGTGTCGGCCGAGCGGTTGGCGTCGGCCTGGACTCTGCGGACGGCTTCTTTCAGCCACGCCCGGTAGGCGGCGTCGCTGTGGTCGACGTCGAGGGTCACGCCGGTCCGGGTCTGCTGGGGAGTGCTCACGAGGGGGCTCCTAACGCTGCGCGCCGACGACGCGTCGCGCGGCCGACACCCCGATCATAAGCACCTTGCTCACGCTTCTCACCTGCATAAACGTACCTTTGAGCCCCCCAAAGCGCCCCCTGGGGCAGGGCCCGGGGCAAGGGGGCGCGCGGTCCCGGGGGCGCACTTGCGTATGTGCTCCGGGCGCCCCCTGGAGAGGGGGTCTGCTGTACTGGTGCTCGACGCCGGGTGGGGGCAGACTTCACCGCGGGACCGGGGCTCCGCACGGGGTACCGGCAGGGGTACGACGCACCACCGGAGCAGGTCTCCGGACGGGGGCACACTGGATCAGGACACGAGCCTGTGCCGGGTACCGCGCAGAGGGCGGGCCGGTGCACCGACGCGCACAAGGGGGCGGGTGGCATGGCGGAGCCGGAGTTCAGGGCCACGGGCGTGCGGATCGGGAAGCGGCTGCGTTCGCTCACCCGGGCCGGCCAGGTCCGGATCAGCGACGGCCGGCTCGAGTTGCTGACCAGCTACGGCAGTGAGATCGACAGCGCGCCGGTGCAGGCGGTGCGCGCCTCCAAGCCCTGGTTCGGCCCCGATGACCGGGCCACGGCGGATCTCAACGGCAATCGCTACCAGCTCACCCTGGGCGACCACGACCCCGCTCCGGGCGAGCCGGGGCCGCCGGCCGCACGGCGCTTCATCGAGGCCGTGCGCAGGGCGGCGGGGCGCGGCGACTGAGATGTCCGCGAGTTGCGGTAACCCACCCCCTGCGTCACTCTGGTCTCACGTCACTCTGGGTTTACCGGCGATAACGCTGCGAACCAGCCCGCCGGCCACGACAGCGGGCGGCAGCGTCACGAAGGCGCCCTGCTGGATCCGAACTCCGTGTTCTTCCGGACCTCACGTCGGGGAGTCGCAGCCGTGATCAGCTACCCAAGCAGGCACTGCACGGTGGAGCTCCAAGCCCTGCCGTCGCGGATCGGCCAGGTCCGCAGAATCGTATCTGCGCAGTTGCGCTACTGGCATCTGGACGCTCTGATCGACCGGGCCTCGCTCGGGGTGACGGAGCTGTTGTCCAACGTCCACCGGCATGCCCAGCCCGACAAGACGTGCACCGTGGAGATAGAGCTGCTGCTCGACCGGCTCACGGTCTCGGTGCGTGACCACGACCCGCGGATGCCCGTGGTCGACGACGCCGATCCGCTGGCGACCTGCGGGCGCGGGCTCGCGATGGTGGCCGCCATGAGCGAGAGCTGGGGCGTCCGGCCGGACGGGGAGTCCGGCAAGGTCGTGTGGTTCACCCTTCCGACGACCTCCGCCGCGGTGGCGGCGCCGTCGCGCCCGGCCCGGCGCACGGTCCTGGAGAAACCCGCGCGCAGGTTCGCGGAGGTCGGGCACGCCGCCGACGGGCTGCGGCCCGAACATGCTCCCGCCCGGTCCGCCGTTGCCGGTTGACCGGGCGGTGACCACCGTTTGCACGGGTGCCGCGGGGGCGTACGCCGCCGGGTGTGGCTCCGGGACGTAGGGCGTGTCCCGGAAGTCCCGTCGTCCGCCCGGACGGCGGGACTTCGCGGACGCCCCCCCGAGTCACTCGGTGGCGATGGCCCGCAGCACATCCAGGCGTGCCGCGCGCCGGGCCGGGCGCAGCCCCGCGAGGGCGCCGGCCGCGAGACCCACGAGGGCCACGACCACGAGTTGCGCGGGCGGCATGGCGAAGGCGAAGGCACTGTCACTGGCGCCGTCCGAGGCCCTGACGAGGACCCAGCCGAGGAAGGCGCCGAGGGCGAGCCCGCCGGCCGTGCCGAAGGCGGCGACGAGGACCGACTCCCAGCGGACCATGGCCCGCAGCTGGGAGCGGGTCTGGCCGACGGCCCGCAGCAGCCCGAGTTCCCGGGTGCGTTCGTGGATCGCCAGGGTCAGGGTGTTGGCGATGCCGAGGAGCGCGATGACCACGGCGAGGGCGAGCAGGGCGTAGACCAGGGTGAGCATCATGTCGATGCCGCCGGCCGAGGACTGCGCGTACTCGTCGCGGGTCTGGACCTCCGGGTTGCCGTACCGGGCGGCGGCCTTCTCCACCGCCGCCTTGCCCGCGTCCGTGCTCACGCCGTCCTTGAACGTGACGGCGACGAGGGTGTCGGAGTCCTGGGTGCGGTGCGGGGCCCAGGCGGCGCGGGTGATGACGTAGTCGCCGGCGAGTTCGGACTGCCCGTAGACCGCGCGGACGGTGAAGGTCTCCTTCCTGCCGTCGGTGAAGGTGAGGTGTGCCTTCGACCCGGTGGTGAGGTGCTGCCGGTCGGCCTCCTTCTCGGTGATGGCGATGCCGTCGGTGCCCAGGTCGCGCAGGGAGCCGTCGATCCTGCCGAGGTCGAAGGTGCGTTCCAGGGCGACCGGGTCGGTGACCGTGAGGGCCCGGCCCTTGCCGTCGACCTCGGCGACACCGCGGCCGAGTCCGACCGCCGTGTTCACCTGGGGCAGCTCCTGGACCGCGCCGGCCAGCCTCGGGCTCAGTCCGCTGCCGCCCGCACCGAACGACGGGGCGCTGACGGCGACGTCGCCCGCGAAGGACCGGGACACGGTCTGGTCCATGGTGGCCTTCAGCGAGGCGCCGAACACCGTGAACAGCGACACGACCGCCACGCCGATCATCAGGGCACTGGCGGTGGCCGCGGTGCGCTTCGGACTGCGCAGGGCGCCCTGCCGGGCCAGGACCCCGGTGACACCGCGCAGCCGGTCGAGGGGGCTGCCGAGGATCCGGACGGCGGTGGCGGAGGCGACCGGGCCGAGCACCACGAAGGCGACCAGGGCCAGCACTGCGCCGGCCCCCGCCAGCCAGACGGACGGTGACACCAGGACGCCGGCCAGCGTGAGGGCGAGGGCCAGCGCGACCAGGCCCGTCCCGGTGACGGCCCGCAGGCGGGACGCGCCGGAGGTGTCGACGGCCGTCTCGCGAAGGGCTGCCAGGGGTGCGGTGCGGCCGGCGCGTACGGCGGGCAGCAGGGCGGAGCCCAGGCAGACCACGATGCCGACGGCCAGCGGCAGCGCCAGGGACAGGGCCTTGACCACCAGCTCGCCCTCGGGGAACGGAAAGCCGATGGCCGGGAACAGCGCCTGGAGCCCGGCCGCGATGCCGATGCCGCCCACGAGGCCGGCCAGGGACGCGGTCACGGCCACGGCGGTGGCCTCCACCAGAGTGGTGACGGTGACCTGGCGGCGGGAGGCGCCCAGCGCCCGCAACAGGGCGTTCTCGCGAGTGCGTTGGGCGACGACGATGGCGAAGGTGTTGTGGATGGAGAAGGTCGCCACCAGCAGGGCGATGCCGGAGAACACCAGCAGGAAGAGCGTGAAGATGCTCAGGAACTGGCTGGAGATCATCTCGTTGTTCTCCTCGGCCGACTCCTGGCCGGTGATGGCCTCGACCCCCTTGGGCAGGGCGGGTGTCAGCCGGTCGACGAGCTCCCGCTGGCTCACCCCGGGACCGGCTCGCACCTGGATGCTCGCCGCCTCGCCCGGCCGTGCCGTGAGGTACTTCTCCGCGTCGGCCACGGTCATCCCGGTGAAGGTCACCTGTGCCATGCCGTCCTCGCCGCCGAAGGTGGCGAGGCCGACGATGGTCACCCGGACCGGGTCGGGGGTGCGCAGGGTGGTCGTGTCGCCGATCTTCAGGTCGCCCTTCTCGGCGGTGCCGCGGTTGACGACGACCTCGCCGGACTTCCGCGGGGCGCGCCCCTCGGCGAGCTGGTAGGGGTTGAGCTCCGGGTCGGTGATCCAGTTGCCGGCGAGGGTGGGCGGGCCCTGTCCGCCGATCGGGTCGCCATCGGCGCCCAGGAGCTGCCCGGCGCCCTGGATGTCGGGAACGGCGGCCGCGACTCCCGGGACCTTCTCGATGGTCCCGACCAGGTCGGTGGCGATCGGCTGCCGCACGCCCTGGCTCTCGCCGGGCGTGGTGATGGCGTCGGCGCTGCGCACCACGGCGTCGGTGCCGCTGGTCGCGTTGCCGAACATGGAGTCGAAGCCGGCGCGCAGCGTGTCGCCCATGACGAGCGTCCCGGCCAGGAACGCCACGCCCAGGAACACGGCGAGGAACGTACCGGCGAAGCGCCGCCGGTGGGCGCGCAGGGAGGACACGCCCAGGCGGACCGAGGCGTTCATGAGGGCACCTCGAAGGCCTTCATCCGGTCCAGGACCCGGTCGGCGGTCGGGGACTCCATGCGGTCGACCAGGCGTCCGTCGGCGAGGAAGACGACCTCGTCGGCGTGCGCGGCGGCCACGGGATCGTGGGTGACCATGACGACCGTGCGCCGCGTCTCGCGTACGGTGCGACCGAGCAGGCCGAGCACCTCCTCGCCGGAGCGCGAGTCGAGGTTGCCGGTCGGCTCGTCGGCGAAGACGACGTCCGGCTGTCCGGCGAACGCCCGGGCCACGGCGACGCGTTGCTGCTGTCCGCCGGAGAGCTCGGCGGGCCGGTGGTGGAGCCGGTCACGCAGTCCGACGACATCGATCAGCGTGTCGATCCACCCCGGGTCGCCGCGGACTCCCGCCAGGTCCAGGGGCAGCCTGATGTTCTCCGCGACGGTGAGTGTCGGCACCAGGTTGTACGCCTGGAACACGAAGCCCACGCGGTCGCGGCGCAGGAGCGTGAGGCGGCGGTCGTCGAGGCCGCCCAGGTCGGTGTCGCCGATGCGGGCGGTACCCGAGGTGAGCGTGTCCAGACCGGCCGCGCAGTGCATCAGGGTGGACTTGCCGGAGCCCGAGGGCCCCATGATCGCGGTGAAGCGGCCGGCCGGGAAACTCACGGTCACGCCGTCGAGGGCGCGTACGGCGGTGTCACCACCGCCGTACACCTTCACCGCGTCGACGACCCGGGCGGCGGGCCGCGTGGTCGTCGTGGCGGTCGTGCTGGTCATGCCGCACCTCCCTTGCGGCCGAACTCCTCGTCCAGCACGGACAGCCGGCGCCAGTACTCGTCCTCGTCGATCTCGCCGGAGGCGAAGCGGTGTCCGAGGACGGCGATGGGCGAGTCGTTCCCGGCCGGGGGCTGCCGCCAGGGGCCGCCGCGGCGTCCGTGCCACACCGTGCGGCGCAGCAGCACGAGGCCGCCGCCGATGACCAGTGCCCAGATCACCGGGAAGAGCAGGATCCACGGGCCGGGGCCGCCGTCACCGAAGTTCGCCAGGGTCTGCATGTCGTTCAACTCCTCGGAGGCGTTGTCGCGATGTCTCGCTTTCGCTTCCGAGCGTCGCCCCGCGAGGGGTCCCCGGTCGTCGTACGGCCAGCGGCAGTGCGCGTACCTCGCGGGGAGTAGACGGGCAGGGCGGCGTGTACCACCAGCGCATCAAGGCGTGTCTGCGGCGCGAGAGGAAGTGCTCGACGGCCGCCGCCCGCTCGGTGGGCGGCGGCCGCGGGATGCCGTATGGTTCCCGGTCTCAGCCCATGGCCTGGTCGTTGTCCTTCAGCTCGCCCCAGCCGTGCCAGCGGTCGACCTCGATCCAGGCGCTGACCCGGGGCCGGACGCGGTTCGGGTAGGGCTTGCCGCCGTAGTGCCGGGAGAGCAGGTCGATGTCGGCCAGGTCCTTGTCGTCGTACATCTCGGTGACGCGGCCGATGAGGGTGACGTGGGTGTACCAGTTGTCCTCGGCGAGGACGGTGAGCGTCACGCGCGGGTCGCGGCGCAGGTGCTTCAGGCGGACCCGGCCCTCGTCGAGGTTGATCAGCACCCGGCCGTCTTTCCACGCGTACCAGGTCGCGGTGGAAACCGGTGTGCCGTCGGAGCGCAGCGTGGCCATGACGCACGGGTTCGGCCGGCTCAGCAGGGCCTCGGCCTCGGGCGGCAGCGGCGGCTTGGACATGGGGGAACCTCCCGGGTGATCAGGCGGACGGGTTTTCGTCGAAACTCGCGAAGTAGGCGGCGGCCATGTCCTCGTCGCCGTGGCCCTGGGCGGCGGCACGCTCCATGCGGGCTGCGGCGGCTTCGGCCACGTCCAGGCGGACTCCGTGGTCCGCACCGGCCTCGACGATGAGGCGGGCGTCCTTGGCGGCGGTGGTCACCGCGAACTGGGGCGGTGTGAGCCGGTCTTCGAGGACCAGCCCGGACTTGGCGTGCAAGTAGCCCATGTCGAGCGGACCGCCGGCGATGAGGTCGAGGAAACCGCGCGGGTCGATGCCGAGGCCCTTCGCCAGTGCCAGGGCCTCACCGGCGGCTGCGGTCACGGCGAGGACCCAGCTGTTGGCGACCAGCTTCAGCCGGGTGGCGCCGCCGGTCGCCCCGTCCTCGCCGGCCCACACGGTGCGGGCGCCGATGGCATCGAAGACCGGCGTCACCGTGTCCCGGCCCTCGACGGGGCCGGCGGCGAGCACGGTCAGCTGCCCGGCCTCGGCGGGCTGCCGGGTGCCCAGGACGGGCGCGTCGTAGAAGACCAGGCCGTGTTCGCGGGCGAAGGCGGCGAGGTCGCCGACGGCCTCGACGCCGGCGGTCGTGGACTGCACCCAGGCGGCGCCCGGACGCAGGGCGGGGGCGGCCTCCCGCATCGTGTCCAGGGCGGCGGGGCCGTCGTAGAGCATGGTCAGGACGACGTCGGTGTCCCGGACCGCCTGCGCGGGGGTGTCGGCGATGTGCACGCCCTCGGCGGCCAGCGGCTCGGCCTTGGCACGGGTGCGGTTCCAGGCGTGGACGGTGTGCCCGGCGCGCGCCAGGTTGCGGGCCATCGCGGCGCCCATGATGCCGGTGCCCAGGACGCTCACGGAGAGCTTGTCGGTCATGACGTCAACTTCCTCGGTGGTGCGGTGCGGACGGGCTGTCTGCCGACCAGCCTGCCCGCTCAGCGGCTCGCCTTCCCGGAAGCTGCGCCCGCAAGCCTGAGACCCGTGGGGTCATGCTTCAGGTCACCGAGATGTCCACGGACGGCCGCAGTCCGGCCGCCGCGGCCAGGGCCTCGTGCACCGGGTGGGCGGCGAAGGCCGCGAGCAGGGCCGCGTCCGCCGGGTGGTCCGCGGCCGGGTAGGCGATCTGCTCGTAGGCGGCGAGGAAGCGCGGGCCCCAGCGGCGGGCGCCGAGGCGGGCCGTGCGGGAGCAGTTGTCGACCATGTACGCCACGTCCCGGGCGTGCATGTAGGGCAGCAGGGAGTCGACGGCCTCGATGACGGACTCGTTGACGATCTCCGACCAGGGGTGCCCGCGCTCGGCGAACTCGTCGATCTGGGCGGTCATGGTGGCGACGAACACGCCGGCGGTGAACGGGTCGACGGGCAGGTCGCGGCTGTCGCGCCGGGCCCGCACCCGGTTACTCACCGCCCACATCGGGGATCCCCCGATGCCGCTCATCGGGCGTGCGCCGAGCCGTCGTTCGGCGAGGATGACGCTGCGCAGTTCGGTGCCGTCGGCGACCTCGTCGTAGATCTCGGCGACGATCTCGCGCGCGGGGGCGTAGGTGGCCGTGTACGCCCGGTCGAAGACGTCCCGCGCCGCCTGGTCGAGGCCCTCGCGCACGGCCCGCAGTCCGGCCCGCGAGATGGTGCGGGCGATCGGGCCGGTGACGTTCTCACAGGACCGTTCGTATGCCGTCACCTCGTCGTCGCCGGCGAGGCGGTAGCGGGTGTAAAGGCTCTCGACCATGCCGTGGACGGCGCCGAGCAGGATGGCGCGTTCGCCGACGATGTCCGAGCGGTACTCGCTGTCGAGCGTGGTGCGGAAGGTGTAGGGCGAGCCGAGCGCCACGGACCAGCCGAGCGCCAGGTCGACGGCCCGTCCGTCGGGGTCGGCGTGCACGGCGAAACTGCTGTTGATCCCGGCGCCGTTGACGTGCGCGCCCTGCTCGTAGAGCCGCCGCACCGAGTCGCCCATTCCCTTGGGGCACACAGCGATCACCCCGTGCCCCGGCGGGAACCCGCCGCCCGATTCCCGCAGGTGGCCCATCAGGAAGCCGTGCGAGAGGCCGATGACGGCGCCGGGCTGGAGGGCCGCGAAGATCTCCTGGTGATGGGCCGCGAGCGCGGAGTCGGCGATCAGCAGGATCACCAGGTCACCCTCTCCGGCGACCGTGAGCCAGTCGCCGAGCGTGCCGTCGTCCTCGGTGAAGCCGTGGGCACGGGCATCGGCGAGGGAGTGCGAGCCGGGGCGGAGCCCGACGGCCACCCGGATGTCCGTGCCGGCGAGGGAGTCGCGGAGATTGAGGGCCTGCGCCCGCCCCTGGGGCCCCCAGCCGAGGACACCGATGCGCCGGATGCCCGCGAAGGCCTGCGGGAGCAGCGGAAAGAGGTGCCGCCCGCCCCGCAGGACGGTCTCGGTGCCGCCGGGCACGTCCATGGTGTCGAGGGGGAAGACGCGTGAGGTGTACGCGGTCGTCGAGGTCATGGTCGAGTTGTAGGCTCGGCCGGAGCGTTGCGGCAAGCGCAACTTGTGCAGCGCCCTGTTGCATCAAGTGAAAGGTGCAGGCCGTGCGGGACGACCACCGGGAGTTGCGACTGTTCCTGCATCTCGCGCAGACGCTCAACTTCGGCCGGACGAGCCTGGACTGTCACGTCAGCCCGGCGACGCTGACCCGGACCGTGCAGCGGCTGGAGGCGGACCTCGGGCACCGGCTGTTCGACCGGGGGCCGCGCGGGGTGTCGCTCACGGCGGAGGGGCACCGGTTCCGCGAGTACGCCGTCCGGGCCCTGGAGTTGTGGCGCTCCTACCGCGAGGAACATCCCGACCCGGCGCTGCTCACCGGCCGGCTGGCCGTGTTCGCCACGGTGACGGCGTGCCAGGTGTTGCTGCCGGACCTGCTGGCGCCCTTTCGTGCCACGCATCCCCAGGTCCGGCTCGATCTGCGGACGGGTGACGCGGCGGCGGCCCTGGCCCGGCTGGACGAGGGAGAGGTCGACGCGGCCGTGGCGGGAATTCCGCCGAGACTGCCGGAGCCGCTGGTGAGCCGCACGGTCGCGGTGACCGAGCTGGTCCTGGTCACGGCCCGGGACCGGCCGGATCCCGGGCTCGGCGGGCCGTTCGTCCTCCCTCACCGCGGCCTGGTCCGCGATGCCGCCGACCGCTGGTTCCGCGCCCGCGGCACCACACCGGACGTGGCCTGTGAGCCCGACGGCCACGAGGGACTGCTGACGCTGGTCGCGCTGGGCTGCGGTACGGGCGTGGTCCCCCGCCTGGTGCTGGAGCACAGCGCGGTGCGGGACCGGCTGGCGGTGGTGCCGGCCGATCCGGCGCCGGAGCCGTTCGCGATCGGACTGTGTGTCAGGCGGGCCGACCTGCGGCGGCCGCTGGTGGCGGCGCTGTGGAGTCTGGCCCAGGGGAACACCCCGAGAGGCCCAGGTGAGCGCCCCGGCTGGCCTAGGTGAGCGCCCCGAGTGGATCGTCCAGTACCGGCTGCCACGCCAGTTCCGCGGCGCCGACCAGGCTGTTGTGGTCGAGGGTGCATGCCAGGATCGGGACGCCGCCGCTCTGGCCCCACAGGCTGCGGTCGGCGACGACGGCGCGGAGGCGGTCGGGGTCGGCGTCGAGGAGGGTGCGGTGCAGGCCGCCGAGGATGATGCGGTCCGGGTTGAGGATGTTGACCAGGCCGGCGAGTCCGAGGCCGAGCCGGTCGATGAGGGTCTCGGTGGCGGTGCGGACGCCCGGGTCGTCGTAGTGGTGGCGGATGAGGTCGATGGACTGCTGGAGCAGGGACACCTCGGGGCCCGGTTCGCGGCCCGCCGCCGTGAGGAAGGCCAGCGGGTCGGTCTCCACGTCCAGGCAGCCCCGGCTGCCGCAGTGGCAGGGGCGGCCCTCGGGGTGCACGGTGAGGTGGCCGACCTCCAGCGCGAGGCCCGAACTGCCCCGGTGGAGGCGGCCGTCGAGGACGAGCGCCCCGCCGACGCCCCGGTGGCCGGTGGCCACGCACAGCAGGTCACGGGCGCCGCGTCCGGCGCCGTGCCGGTGCTCGGCGAGCGCGGCGAGGTTGACGTCGTTCGCGGCGAACGCCGGTCCGTCGAGGCCGGCCGCGCGCACCTGCTCGGCGAAGATGTCCCGGACGGGCGCGCCCGCGGGCCAGGCCAGGTGCAGCGGGTTGAGCGCCAGCCCCTCGGGTTCGGCGACCGCGGACGGTACGGCGAGTCCCGCGCCCACGCACCGGCGCCCGGTCTCCCGCAGCAGCTCGGCGCCCGCCGTGACGACGGAGGCGAGCACCTTCGCCGGGTCGGCGTCGACGACCTCGCAGCCCGGCGCGGTGGCGACGATCCGGCCGCCCAGCCCGACCAGCGCCGCCCGGAAACCGTCGGCGTGCACCTGCGCGGCGAGCGCGACGGGCCCGTCCTCGGCGACGGCCAGCTTGTGCGAGGGCCGGCCCTGCGAGCCCGCCGCCGCGCCGGGCCGGGCGTCGACCCGGATCAGCCCGAGGGCCTCCAGTTCGGCGGCGACCGCGCCGGCCGTCGCCCGTGTCACCCCGAGCTCGGCGGTGAGCACGGCCCGGGTCGGCGCGCGTCCGGTGTGCACGAGCTCCAGCGCGGGTCCGAGGGCTCCGCGCCCCCGGTCCAGCCGCGTCCTCGAGGTGCTCCCATCCCCCGCCGGCCGGGGGTCAGCCTTCCCGCTCATGAGGGCGAGTCTCCCATGATCCGCAGGGCCGGCGGCCTACAGGCCGCTGACCCGGAGCGTGATGTTGAGCCGTCCGGCCAGGCCCAGCGCGGGCGGTGCCGTGCCTGGGTGCACCCGGGGGACCCCGTGGTAGGCGAGCCGGGCCGGGCCGCCGAAGACGAACAGGTCGCCGCTGCGCAGCTCGACGTCGGTCCAGGGCCGGGTGCGCGTCTCGGTGTTGCCGAAGCGGAACACGCAGGTGTCGCCGAGGCTCAGCGACACCACCGGCGCGTCCGACTTCTCGTCGCTGTCGCGGTGCATGCCCATCCGGGCGTCGGCGTCGTAGAAGTTGATGAGGGCGATGTCGTAGGCCGGTGCCGGTCCCCCGAGGGTGTCGCGGACCGCCCGGCGGCCCAGGTCGCCGAGCCACTCGGGGAACGGCTTCACCGGGGCGCCGTCGCCGTCGACGACCGTGCGGGCGTAGCCGTACGGGTACCAGTGCAGGCCGAGGCAGACCTGCCGGGCGGTCATGGTGCCGCCGCCGGGGGTACGGACCGTGCGCAGCCCGGCCGGTGGGCGCGCCCACGCGCGGCAGGCGTCCAGCAGCTCGCGCTGCCCCTCGGCGTCCAGCCAGTCCGGCATGTGCACCGCGCCCGGCGCCGGCTGTGTGCGGGCTCGGGGGAACAGTTCGCCGTCCATGCCTCCCATCCTCTCCGATGCTTTCCTCCCCGACCTGGGCTGAGCTGCGGCTCGGCTAGCCTGGACGCACGATGGACGACCGTATGACGACGCCCTGGGGCGAGCTCGCGCTGACCCGTTTCCCCGAGGACCCGCGCGACAGGCTGCGTGCCTGGGACGCCTCCGACGAGTACCTGCTGAGGTATCTGGCGCGGGAGGGGGTCCCGTTGTCGGGCACGGTCGTGGTCGTCGGGGACCGCTGGGGTGCCCTGGTCACGGCGCTCGCGGAGCACCGGCCGGCGCAGATCACCGAGTCCCACCTGACCCAGGAGGCGACCCGGGCCAACCTCGCGCGGCACGGTGTCGAGCCCGGCGCGGTCCGGCTGCTGACCACGCAGGACCCGCCACCCGGCCGTGTCGACGTTCTCCTGGTGCGGGTGCCGAAGAGCCTGGCGCTGCTGGAGGACCAGTTGCTGCGGCTGGCGCCGGCGGTGCACGCGGGGACGGTCGTCGTGGGCGCGGGCATGGTGAAGGAGATCCACATCTCGACGCTGCGGCTGTTCGAGCGGATCCTCGGCCCGACCCGCACCTCGCTCGCCGAGAAGAAGGCCCGGCTGATCTTCTGCACGCCGGATCCCGCGCTGCAGCGGCCCGCCAATCCGTGGCCGTACGTCTACACGCTCCCGGACGGCATCGGACCGGCGGCGGGGCGCACCGTCGTGAACCACGCGGGTGTCTTCTGTGCCGACCGGCTCGACATCGGCACACGGTTCTTCCTGGAGCATCTGCCGAATGGCGGGAGCGGCCGGCGGGTGGTGGACCTGGGGTGCGGCAACGGCGTGGTCGGTACGGCGGTGGCGCTGGCCGACCCGGCGGCCGAGGTGCTGTTCGTGGACGAGTCGTTCCAGGCCGTGGCCTCGGCGGAGGCGACGTACAAGGCCAACGGGGTGCCGGGGCACGCGGAGTTCCGGGTCGGCGACGGGCTGGCGGGGGTGCCGTCCGGCAGTGTCGATCTGGTCCTGAACAACCCGCCGTTCCATTCCCATCAGGCGACGACGGACGCCACGGCCTGGCGGATGTTCACCGGGGCGCGGCGTGCGCTGCGGCCGGGCGGCGAGCTGTGGGTGATCGGCAACCGGCATCTGGGCTACCACGTCAAGCTGCGGAAGCTGTTCGGCAACAGCCGGCTGGTGGCGAGCGACCCGAAGTTCGTGGTGCTGAAGGCGGTCAAGCGGTAGTCGCGCCGAGGGTCTGGAGGGTCCTCGCCACGGCCCGGGTCATGGCCTCCCGCGCGACCGTCAGGTAGCCGCGCGGGTCGACCGCCTCGGGGCGGTCGGCGAGGAACTCCCTGATCGCGCCGGTCAGGGCGATGTTCAGGGCGGTGCCGATGTTGACCTTGGTGATGCCGCCCGCGACCGCCGCGGTGAGTTCGCCGTCCGGGACGCCCGAGGAGCCGTGCAGGACGAGCGGGACGTCCAGCGCGGCCGACAGTTGTTTGAGGAGGGCGTGGTCGAGGGTGGCGGTGCGGGTCGTCATGGCGTGGGCGCTGCCGATGGCGACGGCCAGGGCGTCCACGCCCGAGTCGGCGACGAAGGCCCGGGCCTCGTCGGGGTCGGTGCGGGCGCCCGGGGCGTGCGCGTCCAGCGGGGGTCTGCCGTTCTTGCCCCCGATCTGCCCCAACTCTGCCTCGATCCAGAGCCCTTGGGAGTGGGCCCGGTCGACCGCCGCCCGGGTCGCGGCGAGGTTCTCGGCGTAGGGCAGCCGGGCCGCGTCGTACATCACGGAGCTGAAGCCGGCCTCCGCGGCCTGGTGCAGCAGGGTTTCGCTCTGTACGTGGTCGAGGTGCAACGCGACCGGTACGGCGGCCAGTTCGGCGGCTGCGACGGCCGCTCGGGCGAGCGGGAACAGCTGTCCGCCGTGGAACATGACCGCGTTCTCACTGACCTGGAGCACGACGGGGGCGGGCACGGACTCGGCGCCCGCGATGACGGCCTCGACGTGTTCCAGTGTGATGACGTTGAAGGAGGCGACGGCCGAACGGGCTGTGGCAGCCCGGGTGATGAGCTCGCCGGTGGTGGTGAGGGGCACGGTGCCTCCAGGGTCAGTGAGCGAGGATCACCGAGCGGGTGAGATGGCGCGGCCGGTCCGGGTCGAGGCCGCGGGCGGCGGCGACGGCGACCGCGAGGCGCTGGGCCCGGACGAGCTCGGCCAGGGGGTCGAGCCGGTTCTCGATCCACAACCCGCCGGTGGAGCGCACCTGGCCGGCCAGCCCTTCGGGTGCCTCACCGAACATCCAGGTCGCGGTGCCGCTCGTGGTGACGCTGATGGGCCCGTGCCGGTACTCCATCGCCGGGTAGGCCTCCGCCCAGGAGAGTGCCGCCTCGCGCATCTTCAGCCCGGCCTCGTGGGCCAGACCGACGGTCCAGCCGCGCCCCAGGAAGGTGAACTGAGCGCAGTCCACGAGGCCTTCGGGCAGGGGCTCGGCCAGGGCCGTGCGCGCGTCGCTGACGGCGGTGTCGGGGTGCAGGCCGAGGTGGGCGCGGAGCAGGGTGAGGGCCGTGGTGGCGAACCGGGTCTGTACGACGGAGCGTTCGTCCGCGAAGTCGAGGACGGCGAGCCGGTCGGCCGCCGTCCGCACGGGCGTGTCCGGGTCGGCCGTGATGGCGGTGGTGCGGGTACGGCCCTTCAGTCTGCCGAGCAGATCGAGGACCTCGGTCGTGGTGCCGGAGCGGGTGAGGGCGACGACCCGGTCGTAGGCGCGGCCGTACGGGAACTCCGAGGCGGCGAACGCGTCGGTCTCGCCCCGGCCCGCGGCCTCGCGCAGGGCCGCGGCCGCCTGCGCCATGAAGTACGAGGTGCCGCATCCGACGATCGCGACCCGCTCCCCCGGCGCCGGCAGCACCTCCGCGTACCCGGCCGCCTGTGACACGGCGCGTGTCCAGCACTCGGGCTGGCTGGTCAGCTCGTCCTCGACATGCGTCATGCGGCACCTTCCGATCTGATCGTTCCTGCAAGATATCGCCGGCTTTCGAGCAGCATCAAGCATCAGGGCGGGATCGGGTGCGTTAGGGTCGCCCGGAGATCGAGTCGTGGAGGTGCGGATGTCGCGCGACGCCCGCTGGAAGGCGCTGCTGGAACTGCTCGTCGAGCGCGGCCGGCTGGACGTCGAGGAGGCGGCCGGGGAGCTCGAAGTGTCGGCGGCGACGATCCGCCGCGACTTCGACCGGCTGGCCGAGCAGCAGATGCTGGTGCGCACGCGGGGCGGTGCGGTGGTGCACGGCGTGTCCTACGAACTGCCGTTGCGCTACAAGACGGCCCGGCGCGCCTCCGAGAAGCAGCGCATCGCGAAGGCGGTCGCCGAGCTGGTCGCGCCGGGCGAGGCGGTCGGGCTGACCGGGGGCACGACCACCACCGAGGTGGCGCGGGCCCTGGCCGTGCGCGGGGACCTGGCGTCCGGCTCGCCCGCGCTGACCGTCGTGACGAACGCGCTGAACATCGCCAATGAGCTGGCCGTGCGGCCCCAGTTCAAGATCGTGCTGACCGGCGGGGTGGCGCGGGCCCAGTCGTACGAGCTGGTCGGGCCGCTCGCGGACGCGGTGCTCGGGCAGATCACCGTCGACGTGGCGGTGCTCGGCGTGGTCGCCTTCGACGTCACGCACGGGGCCGCGGCGCACGACGAGGCGGAGGCCGCGATCAACCGGCTGCTGTGCGAACGCGCGGAGCGCGTGGTCGTGGCCGCCGACTCCAGCAAGCTGGGTCAGCGGGCGTTCGCCCGGATCTGCGGTGCCGATGCGGTGGACACGCTGGTCACGGACACGGCGGCCGACGCGGAGACGGTGCGGCGCTTCGAGGAGGCAGGGCTCCGGGTCGTCACCGTGTGACCCGCGTTCCCGGCCCCTTTCCCGGCCCGCCCGCCTAAGCTGGGGCTGAGGCGCGTACCGGCCAGGGAGGCGGTCATGGGCGGACCAGCGGAGGGCCACGACGGGCCGGGGGGCCGGCGGTATCTGCCGATCGCCGAGCACGGACTGATCGGCGACCTGCGCAGTGTGGCCCTGGTGGGAACCGACGGCACGATCGACTGGTACTGCTGCCCGGCCTTCGACGCGCCCAGTGTGTTCGCCTCGATCCTGGACGCGGACCGCGGCGGCTGCTTCGAACTGGCGGCGGCGGTGCCGGCGCGGACCAAGCAGTTCTACTTCCCCGACACCAACGTCCTGATCACCCGGTTCTTCACCGAGGACGGCGTCGGCGAGGTGCAGGACTTCATGCCGCTCGACGGTGACCCGTCCGAGGCCGAGCGGCACCGGCTGATCCGCCGGGTGGTGTGCGTACGCGGCTCGATCCCGTTCCGTACCCGCGTCGCTCCCCGGTTCGACTACGGCACCCGGCCGCACACCGTCCGGCTGACCGGTGAGACGGCGGTCTTCGAGGCCGACGGGATGGCGCTCGCGCTGACCGCGACCGTGCCGGTGGAGACCGACGGGCCGGACGTACGCGGGGACTTCAAGCTCTCCGAGGGCGAGTCGGCGGTGTTCGCGCTGGACAAGGTGGGCGGCGACGTGGTGCCCCGCCGGTGTGCGCGCACGGAGGCGGAGGAGCAGTTCGCGGCGACGGTGACGTACTGGCGGCGCTGGCTGGCGGCGTCCCGGTACCGGGGCCGCTGGCGGGAGATGGTGCACCGCTCGGCGCTGACGCTGAAGCTGCTCACCTACGCGCCGACCGGGGCGATCGTGGCCGCGCCCACCACGAGTCTGCCCGAGCGGCTCGGCGGCGAACGCAACTGGGACTACCGGTACGTGTGGGTGCGCGACGCGGCCTTCTGCGTCTACGCCCTGCTGCGGCTGGGCTTCACCGGCGAGGCCGAGAAGTTCATGGACTTCGTGACCCGGCACATCAGCCCCGGCGACGGCAAGCACTCCGGCCCCTTGCAGATCATGTACGGCATCGACGGGCGCACCGAGCTGCCCGAGACGACACTCGGCCATCTGGAGGGCCACGAGGGTTCCGCGCCGGTACGCGTCGGCAACGCCGCGGCCGACCAGCTCCAGCTCGACATCTACGGCGCGCTGATCGACTCCATCTACCTCTACGACAAGTGGGCCAAGCCCATCTCCAGCGACCAGTGGGACGACGTGTGCGCGCTGGTGGACTGGGTGTGCGAGAACTGGGACCAGCCCGACGAGGGGATCTGGGAGACGCGGGGCGGGCGCAAGAACTTCCTGTACTCGCGGCTGATGTGCTGGGTGGCGATCGAGCGGGCCATCCGGATGGCCAACCGGCGCGGCCTGCCCGCCGACCTGCCGCGCTGGCGGGAGTGCCGCGACACGATCTACCGGCGGATCATGAGCCGGGGCTGGTCCGAGGCGCGTCAGGCCTTCGTCCAGCACGAGGACGGCGACGTGCTGGACGCGGCCGTGCTGATGATGCCGCTGACGAAGTTCATCGCCCCGACCGATCCGAAGTGGCTGTCGACGCTGGACGCGCTCACCGAGGAACTGGTCTCCGACTCGCTGGTCTACCGCTACGACCCCCAGTCCAGCCCGGACGGGCTGCGCGGCGACGAGGGCACGTTCTCCATCTGCTCTTTCTGGTACGTCGAGGCCATGGTGCACGCGGGCCGGATCGACGAGGCGCGTCTCGCCTTCGAGAAGATGCTGACCTACGCCAACCACCTCGGACTGTACGCCGAGGAGATCAGCCACACCGGGGAGCAGCAGGGCAACTTCCCGCAGGCGTTCACGCATCTCGCGCTGATCAGCGCGGCGTTCAATCTGGACCGGGCGCTCGGCTGACGCTCAGTGCCCGTGGCCGTCGTCCGCGTGCCCCTCGGGGGTACCGGAACCGGCCGCCGCTCCCCCGGCGCTGACGGTGAAGGCCGCCGTGTGGACCTTCCCGTCGTGCTGGAAGTCGAGGAACAGGCGGTAGGAACCGGCGCTGGGGGCCGTGGCCGTGAAGGAGATGTCCGGGCCGGGCCTGGTCCTTCCGTCGCCGGGTTCGCCGTTCGGGTGGACGTGGAGGTAGGCGAGGTCGCCTGCGCGCAGGGCGACCAGATGGCCGTACGCGCCGAGGTAGGGCTGGAGGTCGGTGACGGGCCGGCCGGCGCGGGAGACCTTCAGCTTCAGTTCGCTCGCCTTGCCCGGGCGCAGGGCGCCGGACAGCTTCACTTCGTAGCCGTCGGTCCTGGCCGTGGTGGCCGGTGCGGGCAGTTCCTTCGGCTGGTACGGGCCGGAGGCGGCGAGGTCCGCGCCGAGGGTGAGGTTGCGGGCGTCCTTCTTCGCCGGGGTGAAGTCGGCGAAGACACGGTAGCCGCCCGCGCGGGGCAGGTCGACGGGGGTGCTCCAGGTGCCGTCGGCGGCGCGGGTGGGGTGCAGGTGGCGGTAGGTGACCAGGTCGCGTGAGGCCACGATGAGGTGCAGTTCCTTCTCGTGTTCGCGCTGATAGGCGGTGACGGCGCGGCCGCTGCCGTCCCTGACCGTGAAGCGCAGGTCGGACCGCTGCCCGGCGGTGACGCTCGGGGTCTGCAGGTCGAGGGTGTAACCGTCCTCGGAGATCTGGAGCCCGCCGGCCGGGGGTGTGTCGTGGCCGGTGTGACCGCCGGCCTCCTCGGGCGGCGGTGCGGGCCGGGTGTGCTCGTCCTCGTGTCGCGGCGGGCTGTCGGCGACGACGGGGTCGATGCCCTGGCCGACGCCGTAGGCCGTGCCGAAGGTCGCTGCCAGGACGGCGGCGAAAGTCGTGATCTTCAGTCCGGTGTTCATGACCGGCATCTCCTTCAGAACCGGGCCTTCCGCTCCTGCGCGGGGCCTCCATGCAGCTCACCATACCCCTGGGGGGTACCAAGTCAAGCGACGTCCGCGCTTGCATCCTATACCCCTCGGGGGTATATATGAACGCGGCGAGGGGATACCCCCGCCCCGTATTCGAGAATCGCGACCGTACCCAGGAGGCACGCCATGCCCGCCACCACCTACGCCGTCTCCGGAATGTCCTGCGGCCACTGCAAGGCCACCCTGACCAAGGCCATCGGCGAGCTGGAGGGCGTCAGCGGCGTCGAGGTCGATCTCGACGCCGGGCACGTCACCGTCACCAGTGCCGCCGAGCCCGACGACGCCCTGATCGCAGAGACCGTCGACGACGCCGGCTACGAGCTGACCGGACGGGTGTGAGCCATGACCACCGACACGACCGACACCGGCGCCGAAGTGGAACTCGCCATCGGCGGCATGACCTGCGCCTCCTGCGCAGCGCGCATCGAGAAGAAGCTCAACCGCATGGACGGGGTCACCGCCACCGTCAATTACGCGACCGAGAAGGCGAAGGTCAGCTACAGCGGTGACGTCTCTGTCGGCGACCTGATCGCCACCGTCGAGGCGACCGGGTACACCGCCCAGGAGCCGGCTCCGCCCGCCGGGCGGGAGGAGCCGGCCGAGGAGCCCGACGAATTGCGGCCGCTGCGGCAGCGCTTGGTCACGGCCGTGGTGCTGGCGGTGCCCGTCGTGGCCATGGCCATGATCCCGGCCCTGCAGTTCGAGTACTGGCAGTGGCTGTCGCTCACACTGGCGGCGCCCGTCGTGACGTACGCGGCGTGGCCCTTCCACAAGGCGGCGTTCACCAACGCGCGGCACGGCGCCGCCACCATGGACACGCTGATCTCGGTGGGCACCTCGGCCGCGTTCCTCTGGTCGCTGTGGGCGCTGTTCCTCGGCACCGCGGGCACGCCGGGCATGACGCACCCCTTCGAGCTGACCATCGAGCGCACGGACGGCGCCGGGAACATCTACCTGGAGGCAGCCGCGGGGGTGACCGCCTTCATCCTGGCCGGCCGGTACTTCGAGGCCCGCGCGAAGCGCAAGGCGGGTGCGGCGCTGCGCGCGCTGCTGGAGCTGGGTGCGAAGGACGTCACCGTGCTGCGCGCCGACGGCCGTGAACAGACCGTTCCGGTCGCGGAGTTGCGGGTCGGGGACCGCTTCCTGGTCCGGCCCGGCGAGAAGATCGCGACCGACGGGACGGTGGTGGAGGGCTCCTCCGCCGTGGACGCCTCGATGCTCACCGGCGAGTCCGTGCCCGTGGAGGTGGGAGCGGGCGACCCGGTCACCGGCGCCACGATCAATGTCGGCGGGCGGCTCGTGGTGCGCGCCACGCGGGTCGGCGCCGACACCCAGCTGGCCCGGATGGCCCGGCTCGTGGAGGACGCGCAGAACGGCAAGGCCGCCGCGCAGCGGCTCGCGGACCGGATCTCCGCCGTGTTCGTGCCGGTGGTGATCGCCCTGGCGCTGGGCACGCTGGGCTTCTGGCTCGGCAACGGCGCAGGGCTGACGGCGGCCTTCACCGCCGCGGTCGCCGTCCTGGTCATCGCCTGCCCGTGCGCCCTCGGTCTGGCCACGCCGACCGCGCTGATGGTCGGCACCGGGCGGGGCGCGCAGCTCGGCATCCTCATCAAGGGCCCGGAGGTGCTGGAGTCCACGCGTCGCGTCGACACCGTCGTCCTCGACAAGACCAGCACCGTCACCACCGGCCGAATGACCCTGCTGGCGGTGCACACCGCGGACGGCACCGACGAGGCCGAGGTGCTGCGGCTGGCCGGGGCGCTGGAACACTCCTCCGAGCACCCGATCGCCCGCGCCGTCGCCGACGGAGCCCTCGAGAAGCTGGGCGCTCTGCCCACGCCGGAGGACTTCGCCAACGTGCCCGGGCTCGGCGTCCAGGGCGTCGTCGAGGGCCACGCGGTGCTCGTCGGGCGGGAGAGGCTGCTGGCCGACTGGGCCATGGAGCTGCCGACGGGCCTCGCCCGTGCGCGGGCGGCGGCCGAGGACGCCGGGCGCACGGCCATCGCGGTCGCCTGGGACGGTGCGGCGCGCGCGGTGCTGGAGGTCGCCGACGCGGTGAAGGAGACCAGCCCCGAGGCGATCCGGCGGCTGCGCGCCCTCGGACTGACCCCGATCCTGCTGACCGGGGACAACGAGGCGGTGGCCCGGTCCGTCGCCCGCGAGGTGGGCATCGCACCGGAGGACGTCGTCGCCGAGGTGCTCCCGCAGGACAAGGTCGCGGTCGTCAAGCGGCTCCAGGCCGAGGGCCGGTCGGTCGCCATGGTCGGCGACGGCGTCAACGACGCGGCGGCCCTCGCCCAGGCCGACCTCGGTCTGGCCATGGGCACCGGCACCGACGCCGCGATCGAGGCCGGCGACCTGACCCTCGTCCGGGGCGATCTGCGGGCCGCGGCCGACGCCATCCGGCTCGCCCGCCGCACCCTGGGCACCATCCGCTCCAACCTGTTCTGGGCGTTCGCCTACAACGTGGCGGCCCTGCCGCTGGCCGCGGCCGGTCTGCTGACGCCGATGATCGCCGGGGCGGCCATGGCCTTCTCCTCGGTCTTCGTCGTCGGCAACTCGCTGCGGCTGCGCACGTTCCGCGCCGCGAGCTGAGCCACCGGTCCCGTCAGGGGTGGCGCCACACCAGCGTGTAGCGCCAGAACAGGCGGCGGCGCGGGCGGGCGCCGGGCAGGACGGTCCGGGCCTCACGGACGATCTCCGGGAACGTCATGTCCGCCGGACGTGTGGGAGCCGTCATCGAGACGGGGCGAGGCGCCGGACGGCCCCGGTTCTCGAGCAGGGCCATGACGAGGTTGAGCGGGACGGACGCCATCGAGAACAGACGGTCGGTGGGCGTCCGCTCCCGTGAGACACCGACGATCACCAGCGTGCCGCCGGTGGCCAGACGATCGCGGCCGTGATCGCCGGGTCGGCGTCGATCCCGTGCACCCGCTCCGCCCGGGTGGCCAGCAGCCGGGCGAGATCACCGCTGCCGCACCCCACGTCCAGGGCGCTTGCGACACGCCTGGCAAGCTGCCTCAGGATCCAGCGGTGGAAGTGGGCGTTGTGGTCCCAGGGACGGTCGGCGTGGAAACGGTCGAGTGCGCGCAGGACCCGGCGCGAGAGGGACGTCATGCCGTCAGTCCGGCAGACGGGTTCAGTCGCCCGGCATGGGCACTCGGGAGGTACCGGCTCGCGGGGGCGCCGAGCGTGCGCCCGGCGTCAGCCGGTACCTTGCTGGGAAGGCCACTGCGGGGAGAAGCACATGACCGATCCGACGACCACAGACGAGGACGCCCTTAGTCCGCTCCCGGAGGACGGGAAGCCCTCGGGTGGGCCCCGCCGGCTCCTGGGCGCCGTCATGGGCGACCTCAGAGCCGTGGACGGCGCCCTGTACGCGGCGGTGGCCGCCACTCCCACGCCCACGCTCGACCGGACGCTGCGTCATCTGTCGCACGCGGCCGACCACTCCAAGATCTCGTTCGCCATCGCCGCGGCCCTGGCCCTGGGCGGGAAGCGGCCGAGGAGGGCCGCGCTCGCCGGCGTCGGGGCGATCGCCGTGGCCTCGGCCTCCGCCAATCTGCTCGGCAAGCGCCTGGTGCGCCGGGCCCGGCCGGACCGGGAGGCGGCCCGGGTGACGGTGGACCGGCACGTGCCGATGCCGACGTCCGCCTCGTTCCCGTCCGGGCACACGGCCTCGGCGGTCGCGTTCGCCACCGCCGTAGGCGTGGTCCTGCCACCCGCCGCGGTGCCGCTCGGGGCGCTGGCGAGCGCCGTCGGCTACTCCCGTATCCACACGGGCGTGCACTACCCGGGCGACGTGGCTGCGGGCGCGGTCCTCGGCATCGCGAGCGCCGCGGCGGCCCTGGCGGCGGCAGCGGCGGCGGCCACTCCGTCGGAGCGGACGCAGGCGCTTCTCACGGCGGCCCGTTCATGGCCGCGGATCGGCATCGGCGCCGCCGTACGGCGGTGAGGCCACGGGCTCGTTCAGGCGGGCTCCCTCAGGCCGGCTGTGACCATGAGGTTGACCGCCTCCTGAGGGTGCTCACCCCTGAAGTGCCCCATGGGCCCTGACTCTTGGCTACTCCAGGAGAACAGCAGCCGACCGGCGTACGTCGACGGCGGTGAGCGCGAGGGCCAGCGGCCCCGGCGCCAGGAAGGCCAGGGGCAGGAGCATCCAGGCGCACAGCGCGGCCGTCGTCACGGCGAGCAGGACCAGTCCGCTGCCGCCCACGTCCGCCACGGCGTCCCGGGCGGCCCCGCGCACCGCCGCACGCCAGTCGGTGAGCGACTCGGGGCGGGCGCAGGCCCGCAGGCCGACGACCGCCGCGCAGGCACCGATGACGGCGGCGGCCACCGCGAACAGCGGCGCCCCGGGCAGCCCCGCTCCGGCCAGCGCCAGATCGGCCGCGAGCAGCAGCAGCCCGGCCAGGGCGACGGCCCCCGCCAGCAGGTCACCGGCCCGCAGCCGTCGCCGCAGCAGGACCAGGTACCGCCCGGCCGTGACGGGCCGGTCCTGTCCGGCGCCGCGCAGTACGGCGCACGCCGTCGAGAGCGCGGCCGGTGCGGTCACCAGCGGCAGACAGGCCACCGACGTGGCGAGGCCGACGCTCAGCACGTCCGCGAACAGCGTCATGCGCGGCCCGAACACCTCACCGGCCTCACGTGTCCGCATCCCGCTCACCCCTTCAGTCCGGAGCTGGCCATGCCCTCCACCAGGAACCGCTGGAAGGCGAGGAAGAACAGCACGATCGGCAGCAGCGCGATCACCGACATCGCGAACATCGGGCCGAACGCGGAGGTGCTGGAGGCGTCCACGAAGGAGCGCAGCGCGAGGGTCAGCGTGAACTTGTCCGGGTCGAACAGGTAGATGAGCTGCGTGAAGAAGTCGTTCCAGGTCCAGATGAAGGTGAAGATGGCGGTGGTGATGAGGGCCGGCCGGGTGAGCGGCAGCACGACCTGGAAGAAGCTGCGGAAGGGTCCGCAGCCGTCGATCCGGGCGGCCTCCTCCAGTTCGCGTGGCAGGCCGCGCATGAACTGGACGATGAGGAAGACGAAGAACGCCTCGGTGGCCAGGAACTTCGGCAGGATCAGCGGCCAGTAGGTGTTCACCAGGCCGAGCTGGTTGAAGATGATGTACTGCGGGATCAGCACCGCGTGGTGCGGCAGCATGATCGTGGCGATCATGAAGGCGAACAGCGGGCCGCGCAGCCGGAACCTGAGGCGTGCGAAGGCGTAGGCGGCGAGCGAGCAGCTGATGACGTTGCCGAGGACCGCGCCGCCGGCGATCAGCAGGGAGTTGCCCAGCAGCCGCCAGATGGAGACGTCGTTGACGCCCTCCAGGGCGGTGGAGTAGTTCGACCACTCCAGGTGGCTGGGCAGCAGGTTGAGGCTCGCGATGACCTCGTCGGCGGGCTTGAGCGAGGTGGCCAGCAGCCACGCCAGCGGGTACAGCATGACCAGCAGCGCGGCCAGGCAGCCCAGGTGGACGGCGATCCGCCCCCAGCGGACGGGCTTGTGGGCAACAGCGGTCGAGGTCATCGGTCCCCCTCGGAGGCGTAGAAGACCCAGGAGCGCGAGGTGCGGAACAGCACTGCCGTGACCACACCGATCACGAGGAGCAGCACCCAGGCCATGGCGGAGGCGTAGCCCATGTGGGAGGCGACGAAGCCGCGGTCGTAGAGGTACATGGTGTAGACGAGGGTCGAGTCGGCGGGCCCGCCCTTGCCCGCGCTGACGGCGAAGGCGGGCGTGAACACCTGGAAGGCCTGGATGGTCTGCAGGACCAGGTTGAAGAAGAGCACCGGGGACAGCATCGGCACGGTGACGGACAGGAACTGCCGCCATTTCCCGGCCCCGTCGACCGCCGCCGCCTCGTACAGCTCGGCGGGTATCTGCTGCAGGCCGGCGAGGAAGATGACCATCGGTGCGCCGAACTGCCACACCGTCAGCAGGGCCACGGCGAGCAGGGCCCAGCCGGGCTTGTTGACCCAGCCGCCGGTGCCCAGCAGGTTGTCCACCGTGCCGCCGTCGTTGAAGACGGCCCGCCAGACCAGGGCGATGGACATGGACGCGCCGAGCAGCGAGGGCGCGTAGAAGGCGGAGCGGTAGAAGGCCTTGCCGCGCTTCATGCCCTTCAGCGCGAGCGCGACGACGAGGGCGAGGGCCAGTTGCAGGGGCACGGCGATGACGACGTAGGTCAGGGTCGTCACGACCGAGCGCCAGTAGCGGGGGTCCTCGGTGAACATCTGCACGTAGTTGCGCAGGCCCACCCACTTCGGCGGGTTGAACAGGTCGTAGTCGGTGAAGGACAGGTACAGCGACACGGCCATCGGCAGCAGCGTCAGGACGATCGCTCCGAGGACCCAGGGCGAGAGGAACACCCAGGCGGCGCCCTCGCGTTCGCGCTTTGGGCGGCGTTTCGGGGCGGGGGCGGGGGCGCGCTTGGCCTCCGCGGGGATCGCGGTGGTGGTCATGACCTCAGCTCCGCCTTCGCCTCGGTGATGTAGTTCTCGGCCGCCTCGCGGGGCGACATGCGCGCGTAGGACACCTGGTCGTAGTCGCGCTGGAAGGTGCTCTGCAGGGCGTTGTCGCCAGCGGGCGGGGCCTGGGGCGGGTCCTTGAGCTTGCCCTCCAGGGACGCCTGGAAGTCGGCGATGGTCTTGTCGAAGTCCTTGAGCTGCGGGCCGATCTCGTCGCGGACGGTCTCGTTGACGGGGATGCCGCGGCTCGCGCCGAGGATCTTCGCGGCCTGCCGGTCGTTGATCAGGAAGTCGACGAGCTGCGCCGCCTCCTTCGGATGGGCGGTGTTGGCGGAGACTCCGACGAACATGGACGGCTTGAAGTACTGGCCGGGTGTGCCGTCCTCGCCGGACGGCATGGGGGCGAGCGCGACGCCGCCCTTGACGAGGGCGAGGAAGCCGCTGGCCGGGGCGTCCCAGTTGGCGTCGGTGACGGACTTGCCGCGTCCCAGTGGGGTGTTCTCGACGGAGCCGTCGAGCTGGGTGGTCTGCTCGGCGGGCGAGACGGCGCCCTCGCGGCGCAGCTTGTCGGTGAAGGTCCACCAACGGGTGAGGTCGTCGGCGGTGAAGCCGAGCCCGCCGTCCTCGGTGTAGAGGGCCTTGCCCTGCCCGCGCAGCCAGACCTCGAAGGCGTCCTCGCTCTGGCCGGGGTCGGTCGCCCCGGGCTTGCCGGTCTTCTCGGCCAGGGCGCGCATGGTGTCGGCCCACTGGCTCCAGGTCCAGCTCTTGCCGGGGAGGGGCACGCCCGACTTCTTCCAGGTCTCGACGTCGTAGGCGACCGTCTCGGTGCCGCGGCCCTGCGGGATCGCGTACTGCACGTCGTCCACACGGCCGGTGGCGAGCAGACCCTGGTCGATCTCGGAGGTGCGCAGGACGGACCTCTGCTTCGACAGGTCGAGCAGGACACCACCGGAGGCGTACTGGTCGATCTGGCGGTAGTCCAGTTGCATCACGTCCGGCGCGTCACCGCCGGCGGCCTGGGTGGCGAGCTTCTGCTTGTAGGCGTCGTAGCCGGAGAACGACGTCGTCACGTCGACGTTCGGATGCTGTTTCTCGAACAGCGCGACGGCCTGCTCGGTGCGTTCCGCGCGGTCGGGGTTGCCCCACCACGTGTAGCGCAGCACGACCTTGCCGCCGCCGGCCGATTCCCCGGATCCTCCGCAGCCCGCCAGCACGGCACACAGTGCCAGTGCGGCGGCCGACGCGCAGAACCCCTTTGTCCTGTGTCGTGGCATGCCGAGGTCACCTCTTCCTTTCCTCGGACTCTCTGTCGGCCCCCCTCCCCCCTGCTTCGTCACTCGCTCCGGTACGGCAGCGTCGTCCCGGGGAGGTTGTACTCGTCCCGCCGGCCGCACATGCCGAAGCCGCCGAGCCGGGTGGGCGCGGCCTCGTAGGCGGTGGCCTCGCCGAGGTAGGCGGGCTCGCCGCCGGCCAGTGCGTCGAGCTGGGCTCCGGTGCGTTCGGCGGTGGCCAGGGCGCCCGCCCGCCACAGGTCGCGCCAGGTGGGCACCTTGTCGCGCACGATGCGGGCGGCGGCCCGCTGGAACTCCAGGTACGGGCCGTTGTCGCCGGCGACGAGCGCCTCGCGCAGGGCGAGGTAGCCCTCCACGGCGAGGTCCCTGCGGCGTCGGGCGGCCGCCGCCGTCTCCGGTCCCGTGCCGGGCGGCAGGGTGGCCGCGGCCGCGTACTTCTCGGGGTCGGCGAGCACCTCGGGCGGGAAGGTGAACACGGCGTCCCCGGCCTCGGGCAGGCCGCTGTTCTGCATCAGCACGGTGATGCGCAGATCGCCGCCCTGCACCATGCGGTGCACGGTGCCCGGTGTGAACCAGGCGATGGATCCGGGCGCGAGGGGGATGTCCCGGTAGCCGTCGGGGCTGAGCGTCTGGACCGCTCCCCGGCCGCCGGTGACGACGTACGCCTCGGTGCAGACCAGGTGCAGGTGCGGGCTGCCGCCGCAGACTCCGTCGGCGGCCTCCCAGTCGTAGGCGCTCAGATGGGACAGGCCGATGGCGCCGGGCAGCGGGTGCGGCAGGGCGGGCTTGGCGTCGCTCACCACGGCAGGCCCTCCAGGTGGGTGCCGACCCGGTCGCGGTCCCAGGCGCCGTCGGCGACGACGAGCCGGTAGCGGAAGGCGAAGGACTCGCCGGGCGGGAGCTCGAACTCCTCGAAGAACGCCCAGGAGAAGGCGACCGTCGGGAAGGGCTCGGAGCGGACGAACCAGTGCGACTCGTGGATCGCCGAGGTGTCGTCGAGGTTCTCGGGCGCGTGCGCGAAGACGAGGGTGGAGTGGCCGTCGACGTCGTCGTGCTCGGTGGTGAAGGCGAGCCAGGGGCCCTGGCTGCCCATCAGCTTCCCGGCGTCGGCGTCGGTGTCCGGGGCGAAGACCGTGCCGCCGGTGAAGTCGCGCGGGCCGCGCCACTGGAGTCCGGTGTAGCCGGCCATCTCGCGGCCCGCGGTGGTCGGGGAACCGAAGGCCAGGGGCTCGGAACGGACGTTGGTGAGGCGGATCGACCAGTCCAGGGCCCAGGCGCCGGCCTCCTCGTCCACCGAGTGGACGGTCAGCCCCCGCACCTCACGCGCCCACTCCGCGCCGCCGTTCTCGACCCAGGTGAGGTCCTCGGTGAAGGCGAGGCGGTCGTCCTCGACGGTGAACGCGGAGAAGCCGTCGTGCCGCATGGAACCGACGCGCTCGGGCAGCGGGAGGTAGCCCTGGCCGTGGACGTAGCAGTTGCCGCCCCAGAAGTTCTGGCCGGACAGATGGCTCGCGGTCATCTGGAGGCCCTTGTGCCAGCGGTGGTCGTTCGGTCGGTAGCCGGTGACCGTGCGGCCGGACAGGGTGCGCACCGGGTGGGCGTAAGGCTTGCGGGACTCGAAGGGGTTCGGGTCCGGGCGGTAGACGTAGCGGAGGATCTCCGTGCCGTTCGCCGCCGTGACGGCGATGTCCTCGCCGTGGGTGTGGGTGACTCGGATGCTCATGCGCGCTCCTTGGGGGCCCAGTCGGGGTACTCACCGTGCATGGCCTCGTAGAAGGGGTCGCCCGGGCCGATCTCTCCCGCGTGCACGGAGCGGCCGGTGAACGCCGCCTTGTAGAGGGCGGCGGCGAACTCGAGGGTGGCGCGGGCGTCCTGGCCGCTGCCCGGTGGTCGGGTGCCGTTGTCGTAGGCGTCGAGGAGTGTGCCCAGCTGGGCGGTGTGCGAGCTGGGCACGTCGTTCGCGGGGGTGCGCCAGGCGGTGGCCCGGTCGGAGCCGACGTGCGGGGCGGGGGTGTAGACCCAGCTGTCGTTGGTGTGGCCGTACAGGTGGGTGAGCTCGACCGTGGCGTCCGCGCAGTCGATGCGGATACGGCTCACCTCGTCCGGCGAGAGCACGCTGTTGACGACGGTGGCGAGGGCGCCGCCGCGGAAGCGGACCAGCGCCGTGGAGACGTCCTCGCTCTCGGTGTCGTGGACGAGCCGGGCGGCCATGGCGCTGATCTCCTCCCACTCGCCGAGCAGGTGGAGCAGCAGGTCGTACTGGTGGATGCCGTGGCCCATGGTCGGCCCGCCGCCCTCGCTGGCCCACTTGCCGCGCCACGGCACGGCGTAGTACGCCGCGTCCCGGTGCCAGGTGGTCTGGCAGTGCGCGACCAGCGGTGCGCCCAGCTCACCGCTGGTGATCAGCTCGCGGGCGTGCACCGCGCCGGATCCGTAGCGGTGCTGGAAGACGACCGCCGCGTACGCCCCGGAGGCCTCCTCGGCGGCGGCGATCTCGTCGTACTCGGCGAGCGAGAGGGTGAGCGGCTTCTCGCACAGCACCCAGGCGCCCGCCTTGAGCGAGGCCACCGTCTGGTCGCGGTGCAGGGCGGGCGGCGTCCCGATGAGGACCAGGTCGGGGCGTACGGCGTCCAGCATCGCCGCCACCGAGGTGTACCCGGCGACCGAGCCGCCGGCCAGCTCGCGGAAGGCATCGAGGCGCTCCTGGTCGACGTCGACGGCGGCGACCAGTTCCACCCGGTCGGAGTGGGCCCGCAGCGCGGGCAGATGACTGCCGCTGACGATCGCTCCGGTGCCGACGACGGCCACGCGGCGGCGGGTGGGGGACAAGGACATGCGGCGCTCCTCGGACGGCCGGCTGACACACGCTGGGACAGCACTTGGAAAGCGCTTGCACCCGGAAGGCGACCCTAGGCGTGAGCGAATGTCTGGACAACCCCCCTGCACCGACCTGCACAAGGTCTGCCCGAGCATTCTCCCAGCTCGGGGGTGGATTCCGTTGGGTGTCACCACCATGGAAACGGGATTCCCCCGCCGCTGCGCTGGGGCTGGCCCCACCTCTGAGCGGCTGCCAGCCGGAGTGACCGGACGGCGGCCCGTCCCTAGCGTTCTGTCGCACCACCCCCCTTCCTCGGCATGTCCCTGCCAGGAGCGAGGGGCATCGTCGACAGAAAGGACCTCCACCCGTGTCATCCCGCTTCCCGGGAACCGCACGACGAGCCGCCCTCGCCCTGACGGCCACCGGTCTCGCCCTGACGGCGCTGCCCGCCACGGCCGGCGCGAGTCCCGGCTCCGACCCCCTCGCCCGCTACCACGACCAGCGCCTCACCTGGAAGAGCTGCGTGCTCGGACCGGACGACACGACCGGCAAGGAACTGGAGCAGGCGGGCGCCCGCTGCACTGACGTGACCGTCCCGCTCGACTACGCCGACCCCGGCGGCCGGACGATCACCGTCGCGATCTCCCGGATCCGCGCCACCGACACCGACCGCCGTGTCGGCCCGCTGCTGCTGAACGGGGGCGGGCCCGGCGGGCAGACGCTCGGTGACCCACCGTGGGTGCGCAAGGCGATGAAGGACGTCGCCGCCCGGTACGACGTGGTCGGCGTGGACCCCCGTTTCGTGGGCCGCAGCACACCGCTGGACTGCCGCTGGCCGACCGGCTCGGCGTGGCGCGGGGCGGGTGGGGACCGGGCCGGCTTCGACCGCGTGGCCGCGTTCTCGAAGGACCTCGCCGAGCGCTGCCGCACCGACGCGGGCGACGTCCTCCCTCACGCCACCACCCGCAACACGGCCCGCGACATGGACGTCGTCCGGGCCGCGCTCGGCGAGCAGCGGATCTCCTACCTGGGCTACTCGTACGGCAGTTACCTCGGCGAGGTGTACACCACGATGTTCCCCGGCCGGACCGACCGGGTCGTCCTGGACGGTGTGATCGACCCGGACCGGTACGGGCCCCGGCTGCTCAAGGGCGTCGAGCGGGCCAACCGCCGCGCGCTGGAGGGCTGGGCCTCCTGGGCCGCCGCCCGCGAGGCGACGTACGGGCTGGGCCGCACCCGGGGCGAGGTGCTGGCGACCGTGGAAGGCGTCCGGAAGGCCGCGGCCCGCACACCGCTCCGGCTCGGCGATCACCGGCTCGACGAGCATGTGATGCCCATGGTCGCCTTCAACGGCCTGTCGCAGCACAACGACGCCGCCTACGGGGACTTCGCGCAGGCCGTCCGGGACATGCTGCGGGCGTCGCGGGGGCAGCGGGTCACGCCCTCCCCGTGGCTCGCCGGGGTGCTCGCCTTCGTGCTCACGGACACCGACTCCCACTACGGCAGCGTGCAGACGGCGATCCTGTGCGGCGACGGCGCCGCTCCGCGCGACCCGGAGGTGTACTGGCGCGACGTGCAGCGCACCCGGGCGCAGGACCCGCTCTTCGCGCCCGTCACGCAGAACCTCGGCCCGTGCGCGTTCTGGGACCGGCCGCGCGAGCGTCCGACCACGATCCGGGACGACCTGCCGGCCCTGCTGGTGAACGCCACCGGGGACCCACGCACCGACTACGACGGCGCCCGGGCGGTCCGCGACCTGTGGCCCTCCTCACGCCTGGTCACCCTGAAGGGGGCCGACCAGCACGCGGTGTACGGCGTCTACGGGTCGGCCTGTGTCGACGACGCGGTCAACGCGTACCTCGCCACGGGGCGGCTGCCGTCGCGGGACATCGGCTGCGCGGCGGCCGCGGGCCGGTAGTGCGCACGGCGGAGCCCGGACCGATCCAGGTCCGGGCTCCATCAGCCGGTGTCTGCGGGGGCGGTCACCGGGACCGGCCCGCTCGGGTCACGACTCCACGATCTTGCGCACGTTCTCCACGGAACCGCAGCCGGCCTTCAGCTGACGCTCCCGCTCCTGCGCGAACGCCCGGCCCAGCTCCTCCCGGCGCTCCATCGCCACGTTCTCCCGTGCGCCGTTGAGGATGGTGCGCTCCTCCTCGTCGGCGTGGTGGGTGACGGCCTCCACCAGCTCCTCGAGCTTCGAGTCCCACTCCTCGGAGCCGACCTCCTCGACCTCGAGGAGTTCCAGAAGGGCCTCGTTGCCCTCGTCGTGCTCGTGCTCGCCGTGCTCGACCTCTTCGTCGTCGATGTTCTTGTACCGCTTGAGCGCCGGATAGACCTTGGCCTCCTCGGCCTGCGCGTGCGCGATCAGCAGATCCGCGAATTCCCGTAGCGCGCCCGCCCGGTCGGCTTCGACGCTCCGCATCTGACGGAAGAGGTCTTCCATGCGCCGGTGGTCATGAAGAATGAGTTCTACGACATCTTGTGTATCGGCCATGGAAGAGGAACGCCTTTCCCAGGAGAATTCAGGGTCACTTTCGTCTACCCCATTCCTGACGTCTTGTTCGCCACAGGTGACGGTCTGCCGGTCTACCAGCGATACCAGCGGCCCTTGCGGCCACCACTGTCCGCGGTGCGCAGCACGAAGCCGAGCAGCCAGAGGACCAGCACGATCACCGCGATCCACCACAGGGCCTTCAGCGCGAAGCCCGCGCCGAACAGGATCAGAGCCAGCAGCAGGACGAGAAGCAGGGGAACCATAGTCATCAACCTCCGCTCCTTCTGGTGCCCTGCCCACCGGCGAACACACAGTCGAATCTCCTTGTTTCTTCAGCCGGATCAGGAGCACTTGGATTACTTTGGCCGCGCGGCGGCACCGAGACCGGGATGTTCATCGATCTCCGAGTAATCGGAACGTCGGTCGGCGCACCGGCCGAAGGTCAGTCCCTGCCGACGACGATCACCTCGTCCTCGGCCGCCCAGCCGCGTCGCTCGGCTTTCGGCGGGTTGATCCGTACCCCGTAGCCCGGACTCGTCGACGCGTCGTCGTGGCTTCGGTAACCGATGGCGCATTCGCCGCGCTGACGTGCGGCGGCCACGACGGTGGCGAAAGTCGTCTCGCACCCGGGCAGCACGTAGTCGCCGGCCGGCCGCAGGCGGATTCCGGTGCCGTCCGCGGAGAACAGCTCCTCGAACACCGCCGCCAGGTGCCGGTTCTGGGAGATCTGTGCCATGAGCAGGCCGATGAGCTTGCCGCTGATGATCACGTCCGCTCCGGGCCCGATGGGGGCCAGCGCCCGGTTGCGGTCGTCGATCAGCTCGGTGACGACGGGGAGTTCGCGCCCGGTCGCTTCCTCCATCTGGCGCAGCAGCAGGAGCGTGACGAGCGTGTGGTTGTCGGGGTCCTCCGACGGCTGTCCCGGGCCGGGGTCCTGGCCGAGCACGATCACGCTGTCGTAGGAGTGCACGTCCAGACCTCGCAGGGTCTCGGGACGGGTGACGTCGCCGTGGTGCAGGGTCAGGGTCAGATCGGCGCCGTGCTGCGCGTCGGTCTCGTTCACCTGCCGGACCGTCGCCTCACCGCCGTCCGCGACCACGTCGACGGCCGACCCGGGCCGGGCGCGGCGGCGCAGCTGGTCGACCATGAGCGGCGCTCGGCGGTTCCAGCCGAGCAGGAGGACCCGCTCCGGTCGTGCGGGCGTCGGGGGCCCGGACGCCATCGCCGCCTTCTCGACCGAGTCCGCGCAGTCGGCCGGCCAGACCGTGTCGTCGTCGCGGGAGATGACGATGAGCAGGTCGCCCTCGGTGAGAGGCGTGTGCGGCGGCGGGTTCAGCAGAGGGCTGTCGCCGCGTACGATCCCGACGACGCTCGACGTCGGGTAGGACAACAGCGCGTCGCCGAACGGGCGGCCGGTCAGGGCCGGTTCGGTGACGAGGTAGAACTCGTCGCCGGCGAAGTCGAGAAGCTCCTGGTGGACGAGGGAGAGCCCCGGGCGGCGGGCGGCCTGGACGATCAGTTGGGCGGTGACGGTGTCGCTCTCCAGAACGACGCCGCCCGGCCCGGCGGCGAGCGTGGCGGCCAGCCGGTAGCGGTCGTCCCGGACGGCGGCGACGACGGGCGGACGCTCCCCCTCCCCGGGCAGGGCCGCCCGCAGCGCCAGCAGCGTCTTGACCACCTCGGCATCGGCGTCGGGCTCGTCGCGGGGCAGGACCAGCACGACACCGGCCGTCGCGGGGCTGGTCAGGGAGAGCACCGCCGGGTCGGTGGTGGGGCCGCTGCGGCAGATCAGCCGCGTACGGCCGACGGGGCCCACCTTGGTGCTGAGGGCCTCCTCCATGGCGGTCTTGTCCCGGTCGGCCAGCACCGCCACCGCCGCGCGCCGCTGGTTGGCGTTGGCGGCCACCAGCTCGCTCACCACCGTGAAGACCTGCTCCGACCATCCCAGGACCACGACGTGCCCGCGTTCCAGCACGGTGGAGCGGCCCCGCCGCAACGCGGTGAGCCGCTCCGTGAGCGCCGTGGTGATCAGGCCGACCAGCGTCGAGACGTACAGCAGGGCGACCAGGGCGAGCAGCACCGACATCGTCACGCGCAGCGGCGTACCGGTCTCGCCGCCCAGCCGCAGGGTCTCGCCGGTGAGGTGCCACACCGCCGCCAGCCGGCCCCTCACGGACTCCGGAGCACCGGGGTCGGTCCACACCACGACCGCGCTGGCCGGGACGACGACGGCCAGGCACAGCAGCGCCATCCAGCCGACGATCGCCGAGGCACCGCGGGCCAGCGTGCTGTCGAACCAGTAACGGGCTCGGTCGCCCAACGGAGCGCGCCGCTGCGCCACTCTTCCCCCTCCGTCGCCCCCGACTCTCCTGAGGCCGGGCGGCGCCGCGTACGCGATGCGCCGGGTGCGCCGCGTGGGCCGAAGGCCGGAGAGCACGGATGTGCATCCGCATGTCGCAGTGTGCGGGCACGGACGCGGCGGCAGAGGCGGTTCGCTCCGCATTCATTCCTTCGGGTTGCCCGCAGTCGCCGGCGCCGGCGACCCGCTGTGACGTCAGGGTTTGCGGCGGACTTCGCTCCTTCGGGTCAACGCCCGGGCGAAGGACGGCGCCCGGGCGGGGGCGCCAGTACAAAGGCCGCCATGACTGAAGATCACGCGGTGGTGCACTCGGACGGCGGATTCTCCCGGCGGAGCTTCGCGGCGGTGGCCGGTACGGCCACGGTGGCGACGGCCCTGACCGGCGGTGCCGCCACGGCCCTGCCCGCCCCGGCTGCCCCGGCTGCCCCGGGCGACAGGCGCGGCGCCGACGCCGACAAGTGCCTCGCCGTCGCCCGCGCACTGCTCGTACTGGACTCCGACAACCGTCCCCTCGTCCCGCGCTACCAGCACGTCCTCAAGAAGGGGCTGCCGGCTCAACGCCGCACGCGCCCCAGGAACGTCCTCGTCATCGGCGCCGGTCCGGCCGGGCTGGTCGCCGCCTGGCTGCTGAAGAAGGCCGGTCACCGGGTGACGGTCCTGGAGGCCAACGGCAACCGCGCGGGCGGACGCATCAAGACCTTCCGCACCGGCGGCCACGAGGACGCCGAGCAGCCCTTCGCCGATCCCCGCCAGTACGCCGAAGCGGGCGCGATGCGCATCCCCGGCAGCCACCCGCTGGTGATGGAACTGATCGACCAGTTCGACCTCAAGAAGCGGCGCTTCCACTACGTCGACGTCGACACCGAGGGGCGCCCCGCCGGCCGCACCTGGATCCACGTCAACGGCATCCGCGTGCGGCGCACCGACTACGCTCGCGCGCCCCGGCGCGTGAACCGGTCCTTCGGCGTCCCCAAGGCCCACTGGGACACCCCGGCCGCCGCCATCCTGCGCTCGGCGCTGGACCCCTTGCGCGACGAGTTCAGCTACGTCGACTCCGGCGGCAAGCGGGTCGACAAGCCGCTTCCGGAGCGGCTGCGGGGCTGGGCCCGCGTGGTGCGGCGGTTCGGTGACTGGTCGATGTTCCGCTTCCTCACCGAGCACGCCGGACTGGACGAGCGGACCATCGACCTGATCGGCACCCTGGAGAACCTCACCTCGCGCCTTCCGCTCTCCTTCATCCACAGCTTCATCGGCTCGTCCCTCATCAGCCCCGACACACCGTTCTACGAGTTGGAGGGCGGCACGGCCGTACTGCCGGACGCCCTGCTGGAACGCGTGCGCGAGGACGTGCGGTTCGACCGCCGGGTCACCCGCATCGAGTACCACCACCCCGATCGCCCCGCGCCGGACGCCGGACACGTCCGGAGCAAGGGCCCGCACGTGTGGGTGGACACCGTGTCCGAGGGCCGCGGCGGCCCGGTCGTGCGCGAGCAGTTCACCGCGGACGTCGCCGTGGTCACGGTGCCGTTCTCCGGCCTGCGCCACGTGCAGATCGACCCGCCCATGTCGTACGGCAAGCGCCGCGCGGTCTGCGAACTGCACTACGACAGCGCGACCAAGGTGCTGCTGGAGTTCAGCCGCCGCTGGTGGGAGTTCGACGAGGCCGACTGGAAGCGCGAGCTGAACGCCGTCGACCCGGGCCTGTACGACGCGTACCGCACGGGCCGCGCCGCCGCGGACGGCACCCTCCTCGGCGCCCATCCCTCGGTGCCCGGCGGGCACATCACAGCGGGTCAGCGCACCCACTACGCCGCCAACCGCGCGATCGCGCGCGACCAGCCGGAAGCGGTCGACGTCGTGGGCGGCGGCTCGGTGTCGGACAACGCCAACCGGTTCATGTTCCACCCCTCCCATCCCGTCGCGGGGAGCGCGGGGGGTGTCGTGCTGGCCTCCTACAGCTGGGCGGACGACGCGCTGCGCTGGGACTCCCTGGACGACGAGGCGCGCTACCCGCACGCCCTGTGCGGTCTCCAGCAGGTCTACGGCCAGCGCATCGAGGTCTTCTACACCGGCGCGGGACGCACGCAGAGCTGGCTGCGCGACCCGTACGCCTACGGGGAGGCGTCCGTGCTGCTGCCCGGGCAGCACACGGAGCTGCTCCCGGTCATCCCCCGGCGTGAGGGGCCTTTGCACTTCGCCGGTGACCACACGTCCGTCAAGCCGGCGTGGATCGAGGGAGCCGTGGAGTCCGCCGTGCGGGCCGCCCTGGAGATCCACACCTCGTAGGGGGCACTGAACCGCCACGCATGCGATGGCCCTGGCGCACCGGCGCCGGGGCCATTTCGCGCGGCGTGGTGCGGGCGCCGCACGCCGACGCCCCGGTGACCGCAAAGACCAAAACCTCCGTTGGTTCCGCAAGAGAGACAGCCCGTCGGCGCCCGGTGCAGCATGTGGCCCACGTCACCCTCCCCCACAGGGCCTTTACCTACCCGCAACGACGTACCGACAGGTGGTGGCACTCGTGCGCCTGCGCACCCCCCTCGCCCTGCTCGGGGCCGCCGTGCTCGTGCTCGTCGGACCACCGCTGCTGACCACCGGCAGCGGCTCCGAGACCGGCACACAGATCCCGGGCCTGCGTTTCATGGTCCCCAACACGCCCGGCGGCGGCTACGACATCACGGCCCGTACGGCCGCGAAGAACGCCGAGGACGCCGGACTGACCCACAACATCGAGGTGTTCAACCTGCCCGGCGCCGGCGGCACGGTCGGCCTGAGCCGGCTGGTGAGCGAGCACGGCAACGGCAAGCTCGCCATGTCCATGGGCCTCGGGGTCGTGGGCGCCGTCCGTTCCAACGACGCCCCGAAGACGCTCGGCGACACCACGCCGATCGCCCGGCTCACCGAGGAGCAGGACGTCGTCGTGGTCGCCAAGGACTCCCCGTACAAGACGATCGACGATCTCATCGGCGCCTGGAAGGAGAACCCGGGCAAGCTCCCGGTGGGCGGCGGCTCGTCGCCCGGCGGACCTGACCACCTGGCGCCGATGCTGATGGCGCGGGCCGCCGGGATCCCCCCGAAGCAGGTCAACTACATCCCCTTCGACGGCGGCGGCGAGCTGCTCGCGTCGATCCTCGGCAACAAGGTCGCGTTCGGTGTCTCCGGCGTCGGCGAGTACCTGGACCAGATCAAGGCGGGCGAGCTGCGCCTCCTCGCGGTCACCGGCCCCGAGCGCGTCGAGGGGCTGGACGCGCCCACGCTGAAGGAAGCCGGGTACGACGTGAACTTCACCAACTGGCGCGGCATCGTCGCCCCGCCCGGACTGACCGACGGGGAGCGCGGCAAGCTCGTGCGGCTGGTCGAGGAACTGCACGCCTCCGACGAGTGGCGGAAGTCCCTGGAGCAGAACGGCTGGGACGACGCCTTCCTCGCCGGTGAGGAGTTCGGCGCGTTCCTCGACGCCGAGGACAAGCGTGTGGTTTCGGTGCTGAAGGAGCTGGGACTGTGACGACGCAGACCACCGACATTCCCCCCGCGGAGCGCAGCGAGCAGCGCTCGTGGCTGCGGGAGCACTCCGAACTCGGCGTGTGCGCGCTGCTGCTGGTGCTGGGCGTGCTCGTCCTGACCGACGCGCTCACCATGGACGTCGACATCGCCCAGCGCGGCCCGGTCGGCCCGAAGACCGTGCCGGTCGTGGTCGGCGCGGGTCTGCTGGTGATCGCCGCGCTGCTCGCCGTGGACGTGCTGCGCGGCGGCCGGGGCCAGGCCGAGGGCGGTGAGGACATCGACCTGTCCGAGCCCGCCGACTGGCGCACGGTGCTGCTGCTCGCCGGGGTGTTCCTCGGCTCGGCCGTCCTGATCGAGCCGCTCGGCTTCCCCATCGCCGGCGTGCTGCTGTTCTGGGGTGCGGCGTTCGCGCTCGGCAGCCGCAGGATCGACCGCGATCCGGTCATCGCGGCCGGGCTGTCCCTCGTCACCTACGTCGTCTTCAACAACCTGCTCGGAGTGCCCCTGCCCGGCGGTCCGCTGATGGGAGTGCTGTGACATGGATGCCTTCAACTCCCTCCTGGACGGCTTCGGTACGGCCCTCACCCCGGTCAACCTGCTCTGGGCCGCGATCGGTGTGCTGCTCGGCACGGCGATCGGCGTGCTGCCCGGCATCGGCCCGGCGATGGCGGTCGCGCTGCTACTGCCGGTGACGTACGGGCTCGATCCGATCGGCGCGTTCATCATGTTCGCCGGCATCTACTACGGCGCTATGTTCGGCGGCTCGACCACCTCCATCCTGCTCAACACGCCCGGTGAGAGTGCGGCGGTGGTGGCGGCGATGGAGGGCAACCCCATGGCCAAGTCCGGGCGCGGCGCGCAGGCTCTCGCGGCGGCCGCCGTCGGACACTTCGCGGGCGGCCTGATCGGCACGATCCTGCTGGTCGCGCTTGCCCCGACGGTCGCCGAGCTGGCCGTGGACATCGGCGCGCCGGACTACTTCGCCATCATGGTGCTGGCGTTCATCGCGGTGACGTCGGTGCTGGGTTCGTCCCGCATCCGGGGCCTCGCCTCCCTGCTGATCGGCCTCACGCTGGGCCTGGTGGGCCTGGACCAGATGACCGGCCAGCAGCGTCTGACGTTCGGCTCGCTCCAACTGGCCGACGGCATCGACGTGGTGATCGTCGCGGTCGGCCTGTTCGCGATCGGCGAGGCCCTGTGGGTGGCGGCGCACCTGCGGCGCAGGCCGCCGGAGCCGATCCCGGTGGGGCGTCCGTGGCTGGGGCGCGGGGATGTGAACCGGACCTGGAAGTCGTGGCTGCGCGGCCCGTTCATCGGTTTCCCGTTCGGCGCGATCCCGGCGGGTGGCGCGGAGATCCCGACCTTCCTGTCGTACGTGACGGAGAAGCGCCTGTCCAAGCACAAGGACGAGTGGGGCAAGGGTGCGATCGAGGGCGTGGCCGGGCCGGAGTCGGCGGCCTCGGCCTCGGCGGCGGGCACCCTGGTGTCGATGCTGACCCTGGGCCTGCCGACCACGGCGGTCGCGGCCGTGATGCTGGCCGCCTTCCAGCAGTACGGCATCCAGCCCGGCCCGCTGCTCTTCGAGCGCGAACCCGACCTGGTGTGGGGCCTGATCGCCTCGCTCTTCGTCGGCATGGTGCTGCTGCTCGCGCTCAACCTGCCGCTGGCGCCGGTGTGGGCGAAGCTGCTGCGCATTCCGCGGCCGTATCTGTACGCCGGGATCATGTTCTTCGCGGCGGTCGGCGCGTACGCGGTCGGCGGTGAGGTGATCGACCTGGTGATCCTGCTGATCATCGGCCTGATCGGCTTCGGCATGCGCCGCTACGGCCTGCCGGTGCTGCCCGCCGTCATCGGCGTGATCCTCGGCCCGAACGCCGAGCAGCAGTTGCGGCGCGCGCTGCAGATCAGCGACGGCAGCGTGACGGGGCTGGTCAACACGCCGTTCTCGGTGACGGTGTACGCGGTGATCGTGCTGCTGCTGGCCTGGCCGCTGGTGAGGAAGGCGGTGACGCGCAGGCGCGTGGCGGCCTGACGCGGGCCCGACCGTGGGGGCGTGGCTCATCCGGGCCGCGCCCCCACTGCTTTGTTCACGGCACCCGCTCCCGCGTGCCGTCGGGGAAACGGATCTCCACGCTCCGGTCGGCTGCGACCCGGACCCGGGCCTCCTCGACCAGGGGGTGCGTCACCGGGTCGGCACTGAGCACGACCAGCGTCACCATCAGGCGGGTCCCACCGGGGTGGGACCGCAGCGTCAGGAACGGCGTCGCCGAGTGGCGCCCGTACGCGTTGCTCCCCGCGGCCACTACGATCGCCCCCTCGTCGTCACTCCACCCGTGCAGCCCGACGAGCGCGCTGGTCAGGCCGTCCGCGCGCCGGGCGAGTGCCCAGCCGGGGCCGGTCCGGGCGGCCGGTGGCGCGGTGTCGTCGGCGACGGCCCAGCCGCCCTCGCGTACGGGCGTGCCGGTGGGCGCGTCGACGCGGTGCACCCGGACCTCCCAGGGGCCGTGCACCACGCTGACCGTCTCGATGCGGTGGCCTTCTGTGTGGCCCGGCAGCAGGGCCCGGTGCCAGGAGGCGGCGCGGGGGCCTTCGACGCCGAGGGGGTGGATGCGCCCGCGGGGGGTGGGTGTGCCGTCGGGGGCGAGCAGGGCGATGTGGTTGTCGGGGCCGTCCGCCCGCGGGGCCGGTGGCGTCTCGGGAGCCGTGGCGCTGGAGTAGGCGAAACGGGCGTAGTGGGGGCTGTCATGGGCCGACGCGGGCGGGGGCAGGAGGCGGTCGCTGCCGTGGTTGACGAGCCGGACGATCCCGTCGGAGGCGGTGGAGTGCAGCAGCCAGCCCGGCGCCGGTAACGCGAGGCGCACGTCGGCCGTCTCCACCGGGCCGGGTTCCTCGGGCGCGGTCCAGACGGGGTGGTCGGCTGGCAGGAGCAGACCGAGGAAGGCCTTGCTCGCCCAGTATGGGGAGGCCGGGCCCGAGTACCGCTGGGTGACGGGGAGGAACGGCCCGTACCAGCCGAGCGTGAGCAGCCCCCGCTCGTCGGGCACACCCCGTTCGGCGAAGTGCTTGAGCGCGCCGGAGGCCAGGCGGCGGGTGCGGCCGGGCGGCAGCGGGGTGGCGTCGGCGAGGGCACCCGCCCACAGCGGGGCCGCCGTCGCGAACCGGTAGGTGAGCGAGCGGCCTTGGTGGACGGGGGCGCCGTCGGCGCCGAAGAAGTGCTGGTGGTCGTGGAGGAACGAGCGCAGGCGTCTGCGGTGCTCCGCCACCAGCCGGGGGTCGGTGCGCGGCCCCGCGATACGGGCCCACAGGACCGGGTACAGGTGCAACGCCCAGGCGTTGTAGTAGTCGAACTTGCGGCCGTCGCCGTCGGTGTACCAGCCGCCGCCCCGGTACCAGTCCTCCAGCCGTGCGAGGCCGGCGTCGATCTCGGTGCGGCTGTGCGGGGCGCCGACGGAGGCCAGGAACTCCTCGGTGATGACCTGGAACAGCCGCCAGTTGGAGTCGTTGACCACGGCTCCGACGAAGCCGCCGAGCCAGTCGGCGACCCGCTGCCGGACGCGGTCGTCGAGCCGGTCCCAGATCCAGGGGCGGGTCTCGTGCAGGGCGATCGCGAGGGACGCTGCCTCGACCATGGGCTGGGACCGGTCGGTGATGGGCGGCCAGCGGTCGGGGCTGCGCGGGTCGGTGCCGGCCGTGAGCCCGGCCGCGTACCGCTCGATCAGGCCGGGCACGCCCTGCCCGCCCGCACCGGCGATGCGGAACGCGGCCAGCAGGAAGGACCGGGCGAACCCCTCGAGACCGTCCGACCAGGGCCCGGAGTGGCTGGGCGGCCCGGGCAGCCGGTACTGGGCCAGGCCCGGGGAGGCGTAGGGCGTCAGGGCGTCGAGGAGACGGTCGGCGATCGCCTCCCAGTGGGCGCGGGTCCAGCCGGTGAGGGGCGAGGTCAGCGGGTCGGGGGGTGGCAGGTGCGGCAGGTTGGGGAGGTGCGTCGGGTCGGGGAGCGACACGTGCGGCGCGCTCATGCGGGTGCGGTTCCTCCGTTGGTCACAGGGCACGCCCGGGCGGGGGCGCGCCGACGCTGTCGCGTACGACGATGTGGGTGCCGAGCAGATGGTGGGCCCCGGCGGCGTGCTCCGGGTCGCGCAGCGCGATGCGCACGGCGGCGCGGCCGAGTTCCTCGGCGGGCGTGCGGACGGTGGTGAGGGGCGGGTTGAAGTCCTCGGCGAGCGGGATGTCGTTGTAGCCGACGACGGAGATGTCGCCGGGCACACGCAGTCCGGTGTCGGCGATGGCGCGCAGGGCACCGGCGGCGACCATGTCGTCCCCGGCGAAGACGGCCGTGAACTCCTCCGCGGATTCGAGGAGTTCGGTCATCGCGCGGTGGCCGGCGGCCCGGCCGAGTCCGCAGTCCACGACGTGTGCGGCCTCGGGCGGCAGCCCGTGCTCGGCGAGGGCGGCCCGGTAGCCGGCGACGCGGGCGTCGAGGGCGGTGTTGCCGGGCAGTCCGCCGAGGAAGACGATCCCGCGGTGGCCGGCCGAGAGCAGATGGGCGGTGATGGCGCGGGCCCCGGCCTCGTTGTCGAACTCGACGACGAGCGCTGGGATCTCCGGGTCGGGCGCGGGCCGGCCGCAGAGCACGAGCCGGGCTCCGGAGGAGTCGAGGGCGTGGGCGTAGTGGGCGACGCGCTCACGGTAGGCGTCGTCCTCGACGACCCCGCCGACCAGGATCACCAGCCGGGCGCCCTCCTCTCGCATGAGCTGCACGAACTCCATCTCGCGCTGTGCGTCGCCGCCGGTGGCGCCGACCACGCAGAGCCAGCCGCGGTCGGCGGCCTCCGCCTCCACGCCCTCGGCGACCTGGGCGTAGAAGGGGCTGGTGACCTGGCGGACCACGACGGCGGCCATCTTGCGGCCGCCGCCGACCAGGGCGCGGGCGTGCGCGTTGGCCACGTAGTCGAGGTCGCGGGCCGCGCGCAGGACCCGGGCCCGGGTCGCCGGGGGCACCGGGTGGTTGCCGCTGAGCGCGCGGGAGGCGGTGGCCGTCGACACGCCCGCCCGCTCGGCGACCTCGCGGATCGTGACCCGTCCCTTGGACACCATGTCGTTCCCCATCCCCCGCGTCTCCTGTTCCGCCCACCGCTGCTCAGGCGTTGGCCGCGTAGTCCTCGGCGTATTCCTCGGCCATTCTGTCGCCGCCCCGGCTCCGCCACTTCTTCACCGCCGCGTCCCATTCGGTCAGCGGCAGCCGTCCGGCGATGATGCCGGTGATGGTGTCGTCCAGGAACGTCTTGAGGGTGGCGCCCTGGGCGTTGTTCGTCGCGGACTGGAGCCCGAAGGAGGCGTCGCGGATGGCGTGCGGTACGACCTTCCGCTGCCAGGTGTGCAGGGCTCGCACGGCGTCGGGCATGCCGGGCACGAACAGCACCTGGGGGCCTTCGGCGAGGTACTTCAGCGGCAGGTTGGTGTTGTTCTCGACCTCGCCGAGCTCGGTGGGTTCGGGCGAGCCGTCCTCGCCGCGGGTGAAGTGGACGCCCTCGACGCCGTAGTGGACGAGTTCCCACTCCTCGCTGCCGAAGGGCGCGGCGAGGTAGTCGAGGATGCGCAGCAGCAGTTCGATGCGCTCCTTCCTGGCCTGCTTGAGGACGGTGTAGCCGAAGGAGCGGCGGGCGGCGACGGTGCCGCCGGGCTCGCCGCCGACGCTGTACGGCAGGGCCGCGGCGGGGCTCATCTTGCCCTTCGACTCCCGGTACTTGGGCAGGTAGGCGCCGAACCCGTCCTGCATGGAGCCGACGGTGCCGTTGTAGTAGAGGGTCGTCAGGTCGATCTGGGAGATGGACGTGGCGTCGGGGTGGTAGGAGCCGTTCCTGCGCAGCTGGGTCTGGAAGGCGATCGACGCCTTGTAGCGTTCGTCGGCGGCGGCCGGCAGGAAGGTGCCGTCCTTGGTCACGGCCCAGCGCTGGGGCGCGTTGTGGGCGGCGGAGTGGTAGGCGTTGCCGAACAGGGAGCCGTTGGCGGCGCCGAGCATGTACGTCCTGCCGCGGGTGCCCCGCCGGGCCACCGAGGTGAAGTCCTCGGCGGTCCAGCCCTCCGTCATGCCCGCGTCGGCGAACATGTCCTGGTTGATCCAGAGGGTCGAGCCGGGCAGTGGGCGTTCCAGCGGGATGCCGTAGATGCGGCCGCCGATGCGGCCCATGTCGCGCCAGGCGTGAGTGGGGATGCCCGCGAGGTTGGGGTAGTCGGCGATCGCGTCGCCGGAGAGGTACGGCGTGAGGTCCTGGGCGCGGCGCTGCACGAACTGCGCCTCACGGGGCAGGGTGAAGCCGGCGAACATGTTGATGATGTCGGGCAGGGCGTCGGCGTCGCCGGCCATGACCGTCGCCATCTTCTTCTGGTAGTCGGCCTGCGAGATGATCGTGTACTCGATCTTCACGCCGAGGGCCTTCTCGACGGCTGCCCAGAAGTGGTTCTGCGAGGCGGGCTTGGGCGGGGTGCCGAAGGAGACGGTCATGACGCGGATGGTGGAGCCGTCGCCCGGGGTGCGGGTGACGGACTTGACCAGGTCGGACGGGTAGGAGGTGTAGCCGGCCTGGACGCCGTCCTCGGTCGGGGCGAGGTCCGGCTCGGGTCCGGTCGCCGGGCGGTGGGCCGGCCAGGGGGCGAGTTTCTTGCCGGCGTTGGAGACGTCGCTGTCGCCGGGGTCCGAGGAGCACGCGGTCAGCAGACCGGGGACGGAGACGGCGGCACCGCCCACTGCCATGGAGCGCAGGAGGGTGCGTCGGGACATGCGGGGCATGGGTGAACCACCTCGTGTCAGCTCTTGATGGCGCCGGTGAGCACGCCCTTGGTGAAGTACTTCTGCAGGAAGGGGTAGACGAGCAGGATCGGCACGGTGGCGATCACGAGCACCGCCATCTGCACGGTCTGCGGAGCGGTGACGGTGGCCTCGCCGGTGGTCGCGTCGGTGAGTCCGGCACCGGCCACCACATAGGTGCGCAGCACCTGCTGGAGCGGCCAGTGGTCGCTCTCCAGATACAGCGAGGCGTAGAACCAGGAGTTCCAGTAGGCGACGGCGTAGAACAGGCCGACGACGGCGAGTGCGGCCTTGGACAGCGGCAGTACCACCGACACCAGCACCCGCCAGTCCCCCGCCCCGTCCAGCCGGGCCGCCTCGTACAGCTCCTCGGGGATCGACTGGAAGAAGCCGCGCAGGACGACCAGGTTGAACACGTTGACCAGGACGGGCAGGACGAGCGAGGCGTACGAGTCGAGCAGACCGAGTTCCTTGACGAGCAGGAAGCTCGGGATCATGCCGGGCGGGAAGAGGAACGTGAACAGCACCAGCAGCAGGACCGGTCTGCCGCCGAAGACGCCGGGGCGGGACAGCGCGTAGGCCAGGGTCACCGTGCAGGCGAGGCTGAGCAGGGTGCCGGCGATCGTCACGCCCGCGCTGACGCCGAGGGCGTGGGTGACGATGCCGCCGTCGAAGATGTCGCGGTAGGCGTCGAGCGTGGGCTCGCTGGGCCACAGCACCCAGCCGCCGTTGTCGACGACCTCCTGGGTGGACGCCAGCGAGGTCGACAAGATCACCAGGAACGGCACGCACACCAGCAGCACGACCGCGGCGAGGGCGAGGGCCTTCGCGGTCTGGGTGAGCGGCCGGGGCTTCTCCATCCAGCCGGGCCGGGCGGACGCGCTCACTTGTAGACCCCCTGTTCGCCCAGGCGGTGGGCGACCTTGTTGGCCGCGTAGACGAGGAGGGCGCCGACGAGCCCCTTGAACAGGCCCGCGGCGGCGGCGAATCCGTAGTCGCCGCCGACGATGCCCTGGTAGTAGACGAAGGTGTCGATGACCTCGGCCGTCTCTGGTCCGACCGCGTCGCGTTGCAGCAGCATCTGCTCGAAGCCGACGGAGAGGATGTCACCGAGCCGCATGATCAGCAGCAGCACGATCACCGGGCGGATGGCGGGCAGGGTGACGTGCCAGAAGCGGCGCCAGGGTCCGGCGCCGTCGATGGCGGCGGCCTCGTACTGCTGCTCGTCGACCTGGGCGAGCGCGGCGAGGAAGATGATGGTGCCCCAGCCGGCGTCCTTCCAGATGACCTGGGCGACGACGAGCGGCTGGAACGCGTCGGGGTTGCCGATGATGTCGACGGTGTGCAGACCGGCACCGCTCAGGCCGCTGTTGAGCAGGCCGGTGTCCCCCAGCACCTGCTGGAAGAGCGCGACGACGATCACCCACGAGATGAAGTGCGGCAGGTACGCGACCGATTGGACGATCCGGCGTACCGAGCTCCAGGTGAGGGTGTGCAGCAGCAGGGCGAGACCGAGCGGCACCGGGAAGTAGAAGACCAGCTGGAGGACGGCGATCCAGAGGGTGTTGCGGACGGAGTCCCAGAACGCCGCGTCCTCGAACATGCGCTGGAAGTTGCCGAGGCCCACCCAGGGGCTGCCCCACAGGCCGTCGAACGGCACGTACTCCTTGAACGCGATGACGTTGCCGACGAGTGCGCCGTAGTGGAACAGCAGGAAGTAGGCGACGCCGGGCAGCATGAGCAGGAACAACGCCCGGCTCTGAAAACCTTTACGCTTGCGCTGCACCCCATCGGAATCGCGTCGGCCCGGACTCGCCCCCTTCGCACCTGCTCGTTCCCGTAAGGCAGTTGCCACGGCTCCCCCTCACCTCGGCGTCTCCGGTGAAGGGAAGCTAAAACGTTTTCAGTGCGTGGTCAACACTTCTGACACGCACCGGACTTCACGCCGAGAGCAGCCCCCGGCCGAACCAGTCGGAGGACGAGCGCACGCCGGGCAGGGCGAAGAAGTAGCCGCCGCCGGTCGGGGAGATGTAGTCGACGAGGGGTTCGTCGATCAGCCGGGTCTGTGTGGCCTCGAACTGGCGCCGCACGTCCTGCTGGTAGCAGCAGAAGACCAGGCCCATGTCGAGGTCGCCGACGCTGTCGACGCCCCGGTCGTAGTTGTAACCCCGGCGCAGGATGCGGGAGTCGTCGGTCGCCGCGGTGCGCGGGTTCGCGAGGCGGATGTGGGCGTCGAGCGGGATGGCCGTGCCGTGCGGGTCCTTGGCGTAGTTCGGGCTGTCGGTCTCCTTGGCGCCGTCCAGCGGGGCACCGGTGTCCTTGCGCCGGCCGAACATCTGCTCCTGCTCGGTCAGCGAGACCCGGTCCCAGAACTCCACCAGCATCCGGATGATCCGGACGACCTGGTAACTGCCTCCGGTCGCCCAGCCTGGTTCGCCCTGCCCTTCGCCGACCCACACGAGGTGGTCCATCTCGCGGGCCGAGGCGACGTCCGGGTTGGCTATGCCGTCCTTGAAGCCCAGCAGGTTGCGCTGGGCGCCGCTGGGCCGGGGCTCGTTCTGGAAGCCGTCGACACGCCACCGGATCTGCATCGCGCCCCGGGTGTGCTTGGCGATGTCGCGCAGCGCGTGCAGCACGGTGTCCTGTCGTGCCGCGCAGATCTGCAGGGACAGGTCGCCGTGGCACTCGGCCGGGTCGAGGTTGTCGTTGGGGAAGGTGCGCATGGGCGTGAGCCGGCGCGGCTTCGCCTTGGCGAGTCCGTAGCGGTCGTCGAAGAGGGAGGCACCGACGCCGACGGTCACGGTGAGCGCGTCGGCCGGGACGACCGGCCCGAGGATGCCGTTGTCCGAGGGCGGGGCGCCGACGCCCAGGTCGGTGGGGGTGCCGCCGGCGGTGAGGAAACGGGCCCGCTGGGTCAGGGTCCGCAGCAGGTCGGCCAGTTCCCCGCGGTCGCCGGCGATGACGTCGAAGGAGACGAAGGCGGCGGCCTTCTGCTGAGGGGTGAGGATTCCGGCCTGGTGGGTGCCGTGGAAGGGCACGGCGGCGGCGTTCTGCACGTCGGACGCCCCGGCGGCCTGCGCGATGCCGCTGCCGGTCTCGGCGAGCGCCACGCCGCCGCCCGCGAGGACCGCGCCCGCGGCTCCGGCACCCAGGGCCGTCTTGACGAAGGAGCGGCGGCCGGCGTGGGCGGGGCAGCCCGGCGGAGGCGTGTCGGCGGACGGCATGGGGATGTTCCCTTCGGCGAGTTCGTCGTGCTGGCGGCGGCCGGTGCTCACGCGGACTTCCGGATCTCGAGCAGGTCCGGCACCGGCGACAGGTCTTCCAGGAGCTGCCCCGTGGCCCCGTCGATCCGGTCCTTCGCGGTCCGTCCGAGCCGGTCGACGGGGGTCCAGCGCCCGTCGCGGTGCTCGGCGTCGAGCAGCGTCCCGAGGCGCGCGATGTCCGCGTCGACCGTGGGGAGCAGATGCGGGGCCCGGGTGGTGAGCAACGGCCGGAGCACGGTGAGCAGTTCGCGCGTACCCGCGAGGTTGGCGTCGGCCGTGGCCAGTCCGGTGCCGCTGCCCTGGTCGGTGTCGCCGGTCAGCTCGAACTGGAGGGTGTTCTCCAGGATCTCGTGAGCGCGCAGGGGCAGGTCGGAGGGGTCGAAGTCCTGGTGCGGGAAAGCCTTTCGCAACCCGGCCGCGTCGGCGGCGAGTTGTTGGGCCGGGCCCTTGAGCTCACCGGCCGGCCGACCGTGCCACAGCCCGTACTCGATCAGGTGGAAGCCGGTGAAGTCCTTGTCGTGGACCCCACCCGGCAGACCGTCGGGCCGGCCGTTGATCTTCTGGTCGAAGTCCTCGAAGGTGCCGTAGGCGGCGCCGAGGGAGGCGTAGGTGCGGTGCGCGGTCAGCCAGTCGGCGCGTGCCGTGGCCAGGTGCCCGGCGCGGATGTCGTCGCTGAGCGTCCGGGTCTCGGTGACGAGGGTGGCCAGGCCACGGTTCACGTACGCCTTGTACGCCCGCAGCGGTCCCGCGAGATCCCGCTCGGAGACGGGGAGGACGGCACCGGCGCCGGCGGCACCGCCGACCCGGACCGCCTTGGAGGTGACGGCCTTGCCGTCGCTGGGGACACAGCGCCAGGCGTACGTACCGCCCGCCACGGTGGCGACGAGGTCCCGGGTGGTACCGGGGGCCAGGCCCTCGATCTCGCCGTAGACCGCGTTGGTGGCCGGGTCGATGAGGTACACCTCGGACGTCTGGTCGCCGGTGTTGCGCATCTGGAAGGTCCGCCGCCCCGGCTCGGGGGCGGTGAAGCCCTGACCGCAGTCCTTCGCGGAGACGGCGACCGTCTCACCCCCGGCGGGCTTGGGGCGTGCCAGGGCGACGACCAGTCCGGCCAGGACCGCGGGCACGGCGACCACGGCGACGGGGACGAGCCAGGCGGGGCGGGGGCGGGGGCGGGTGGGCGCGGGCCCGGACGAGGCCGGTGTCGCGGCCGCGGTCCGTGTCGGGCTCGGGGCCGGGGCGGGGGCCGAGGGGGCCGGGGCAACTCCCCGCACTCCCCGCACGAACAGCGTCATCACCACGCCGAGGTACCCGGCGTACCCGGCCACCTGGAGCCACGTCATCGTCGGCGTCAGGTTGAGCACGCCCTGGAGCAGGGTGCTGTACCAGGACCCGGCGTCGACGCTGCCGCTCAGGTCGACGGCGTAGGCCGTGCCGCCGGGCAGGACCCCGCCCTCCTGGAGGTCGCGCAGCCCGTAGCCGAGCACGCCCGCGGCGATCACGATGAGGACGGCGCCGGTGGCGGTGAAGAAACGGGTGAGGTTGATGGAGAGCACCCGGCGGTAGAGCCCCCAGCACAGCACCGCCGCCAGCACGAGCCCGATGCCCGCGCCGGTCAGCGGCCCGGCCGACTCGTTCGCCGCACGGGCCGTGGTCCACAGGAACAGGGCGGTCTCCAGGCCCTCGCGCCCCACCGCCAGGAAGGAGGTCAGGACCAGCACACCGGCGCCCATGGTCAGCGCCTCGGTGACCTTCTCCTTGATCTCTCCCGCCAGGCTGCGGGCCGAACGGCGCATCCAGAACACCATCGCGGTCACGAAGGCGACGGCCACGATGCTCAGGGTGCCGCCGAAGGCCTCCTGTGCGGCGGTGGAGAGGGACGCGGCGGTGAACGTGAGGACCGCGCCGAAGCTCATCGAGAGCGCGATCGCGGCCAGTACGCCGGTCCACACCTGCGGCAGACGGGACTTGGCGCCCGCCCGCACGAGGGAGGCGACCAGCACGGAGACGATGAGACCGGCTTCCAGTCCTTCCCTCAGCCCGATCAGGAAGCTGGGAAACGCGTCGTCCCACATGTGCTGCGGCCCTCCCGGCCCTCCGCCCCGGCCACCCCACGATCGAGTTAGCCAAGGCATGCCTTACTGACGCCGACCATCATGACCTCGGCTCTCTGGGCATCCGGTCATGAATGCCTCATGGCACGGCAAAAGTCCGGGGTCCGAGTCGGCCGGCCGGGTCCGGCCGGGGGGTGGGCCAAACTCAGCCGGACGTCGGGACCGAGGACCGGACGCCGAACCACTGCTCGGCGCCGAACTCCTCGAACCGTTCCACCTCGGCGAACCCGAGCTTCGCCGCGAGGCGCATCGAGCGGTCGTTGGCGGTCTGGGTGCAGAGCACCACCGGCTCGCCGGGAAGCGCGTCGGCGAACCAGTCGAGTGCCGCCGCGCACGCCTCGGCGGCGTACCCGCGTCCCCACGCCTCCGGCAGGAACATGTAGCCGAGTTCGGCCTCTCCGGCGTCCGGACGGATGTGACCCGGGCGTTCCGCGCCGCGCCTCTCCAGCGTGACCGTGCCGACCATCGCTCCGTCGAGATCGGCCACGAACAGGCCAGGGCGCCGCCCGGGCACCTCGGGCACCGCGCGCTCGAGTTCATCACGCGGTCGAGGGCCACCGAGGTAGGCCCCCACCTCCGACGAGGCGAACAGCTCGATGAACGCCGCACGGTCCCGGGCCTCCGACTCACGGAGCACGAGCCGTTCGGTCCGTATCGGGGCAGGTGGCCAGACGACGGGTCCGAGTTCAGTCATGGCGGGCAAACTATCCCACACCCGTGAGGGTGATCCGAGGAAAAGCGCCTGGCCAAGACCGGGAACGGGACGCCCCGGGTTTCCTCCTCCAGGAGGAGTCCGTTGGCCAGGTAGCTGATGGTTCGATACCAGCCGGCCAGCACGAGGAACTCCAGGAGCTGGGCGTCTTCGTAGTGGGCGCGCAAGGCATCCCAGGCGGGCTGCGAGAGTTGCGCCGTGTCGTGCAGTTCGTCGACCGCGTCGAGCAGTGCCGCACGGCGGGGCGGCCACGCGGCGCTGGCCGCGGTGTCGATGTCGGTGGTGGCCTGGAGTTGTTCCCGGCTGAGTCCGGCCTGCCGGGCGAGGATCGCGGCATGGACGCCCCATTCGTAGGCGCAGCCGGTGCGCGCGGTCACTCGGGCGATGACGATCTCGCGATCGGTGGCGGGGAGAAGCCCGTGCCCCGGCAGACCGGCCCCCAGGGCGAACATCACATCCTGCCGGTCCAGCGCGCGAAGCGGCCCGCGATGCGGCCCATGGCCGCCGCGAACGCCTCCCGCCACCGGGCGGGACCTACGCTGTGACCTGCGGCCACCATCTCGTCGTCAGTCCACACGGCTCACGATGATCAATGGTGGCCGCACTCGTCCACCCACCGGACCCGGCCGACACCATCACGCTCTACGAGCGTTCGGTGAGCAACTCCGCCAGGCGGTCGGTGAACTCGGTGAGCCAGTCCAGCCGTGGTCCATTGCGGGCGATACGAAAACCGTGACGGCGACCCCAGAACGCGGCCTGGACGGCGTGGAACTGGGCCCACCGCCGGACGCGTTCGCGGTCGAGTTCCGCGGCCTCTGCGAAGACGTCCAAGACTCGGTGGACGGCCTTGCGCAGGTCATCCGCTTCAAGGAGTGTCAGCGCCCGGGACTTCAGCAGTGTGCCGCCGTCGTAGGCGGGATCTCCCACGTACCCCTTGGGGTCGACAGCCAGCCACGGCTCCCGGCCGGCACGCAGGATGTTCCGGGCATGGAGGTCGCCGTGGATGAGGGTGTCCGGCTGGGCCCGGCCCAGTTCCCGAACGGTCCCGACGGCAGCATCCAGCACCTGACGCGGCAACGCATGCGGCAGCTCCTCGGCGTCCTTGCACAGCTGCTCCTCCCAGGCATCGGCCTGCTCACGCAGCCGGGGCAGGCCGGGCGGCGCGGGGACGGCCAGGCGGCGATTGAGCCGACCGGCGACCGTCACCACCTCGTCACCGTCCTCGACCTCCGCCAGGGTCGACGGCTGAACCCGCTCCAGCAGCATCGCGAACCGCTCGTCGTCACGCTCATACAGCAGGACGGCGCCGCACCCGCCCCACGCAACGAACGCATCCGGCTCATGGACGTTGCCAGGATGCGGAAACGACACCTTCAGCACAGCGCGCTCCTCAGCCCGCCGCCGTACCGGAACGATGACGCCGACACCCCCGTGCATGACCCCGCCGTCCGGCATGCACCCCCAGCGCCCCAGCAACTCCTCCACGATCCCGGGCAGCTCGGCGAGCCATGCCGCCCCGGCCTCCCCCTCGCGGTCGACGGTGCTCTGTGCGAACTCCTCAGGCATCGCGATCATCTCGGCACCCTACGCGCCGGCCGGCCGCAGCCACCAGGCCCGAGCCGGCCGCAGCCGCCGCCCGGCAGACCCCGCACGGCGGGCACTGCGGCGGTCAGCGGTACGGCGGACCAGCGGTCGGTACCCGCCGTGGGCAGCCGCTCCCCCAGCACCTCGTGCAACTCCCCGCGGCTGGTCACCCGTTCAGGATCGGCGACACCGGCACGAACACGAGATGCCCCGCCCCTCTTGACGCGCCAATGACAACAATGGCTTGATGCATGGGAGCGCTCCCACCTCATCCAGGGAAGGGATCACCATGCGCAGAACCCGCCGCTCGTCCCCACGCTTACGGATCCTCCCGGTTCTCGGCCTCCTCGCCGCCCTGCTCCTCCCCCTGGGCAGCACCTTCGCCCCCAGCGCCACGGCCGCGTCAGCGGCGGACCCCGTCCGGGTCATGCCGCTCGGCGACTCGATCACCGGCTCGCCGGGCTGCTGGCGGGCGGTGCTCTGGAACCGGCTGCTGAACAGCGGATACACGGACATCGACTTCGTCGGCACCCTCCCGCCGCAGGGCTGCGGACAGGCGCACGACGGCGACAACGAAGGCCACGGCGGTGAGTTGGCCACCAACGCGGCCGACCAGAACCTGCTGCCGGGCAGGCTGGCGGCCACGCGCCCGGACATCGTTGTCATGCACTTCGGCACGAACGACGTGTGGAGCAGCATCGCCCCCGACCGCATCCTCGCCGCCTACACCAAGCTCGTGACGCAGATGAGGGCCTCGAATCCGGACATGCGGATCCTCGTCGCGCAGCTCATCCCCATGAACCCGGCCAGTTGCGCGGCCTGTGCGCAACGCGTCGTCGACTTCAACGCGCGGATCCCCGACTGGGCCCGGGCGACCAGCACGCAACGCTCCCCCATCACCGTGGTCGACCAGTGGACGGGCTTCAGCACGCCCGCGGACACCTACGACGGGGTGCACCCCAACGCCTCCGGTGACGCCAAGATCGCAGCCCGCTGGTTCCCGGCGCTGGCGGCCGTCCTCGACGCTGGCGTCCCGCAGGACCCCGGTGGCCCGGGCGAGCCCGCGGCCTGCACGGCGCGTTTCCGAGCCGTCTCCACGTGGCAGGGCGGCTACCAGGGCGAGGTGACGGTGACGAACACGTCCGCCTCCGCCGCCTCGGGCTGGACCGCGACGGTCGTACCGGCGGGCGGCGCGCGCATCGGCCAGCTCTGGAACGGCACCCTCACCACGGCCGCGGACGGTACGGCCACGGTCACGAACGCCGCGTGGAACGGGGCGTTGGCGCCCGGCGCGAGCGCCACGTTCGGTTTCGTCGCCACCGCCCCGGCAACGGCCGGCGCCCCGGCGGCGACCGTCACGTGCACGGCGAAGAGTCCCGGCGCCTGACACGCGGCGCGGACCCCGACCGACCCGACCCCGACGACGAACTCACCGCTCCCTCCCAAGGAACGGAGACGACCCGGACCAGGCCCCACCCCATCCGACCCCCACCTCTGGAGCCGCCATGAGACCCCGCACCGCCCCCACCCCACGCGTGGCCACCGTGGCCGCCGCCCTCCTCGGCCTCCTGCTCTCCTTCCTCTCGCTCGGCGCACCGGCACACGCCGCCCCCACCGGCTTCCGCATCGACAACGGCCGGCTGCTGGAGGCGTCCGGGAACGACTTCGTGATGCGCGGCGTCAACCACGCGCACACCTGGTACCCGGACCGGATCAGCTCCCTCGCCCACATCAAGGCCAAGGGCGCCAACACCGTCCGCGTGGTCCTCTCCAGCGGTGACCGCTGGACCCGCAACGACACCGCCGACGTGGCGAACGTGGTCTCACAGTGCAAGCAGAACCGGCTGATCTGCGTGCTGGAGGTGCACGACACCACCGGGTACGGCGAACAGAGCGGAGCCGTCACGCTCTCCCGCGCCGCCGACTACTGGATCAGCGTGCAGAGCGCGCTGACCGGTCAGGAGGACTACGTCATCGTCAACATCGGCAACGAGCCGTACGGCAACACCAACTACACGAGCTGGACGGCCGATACGAAGGCGGCGATCCAGAAGCTGCGCACCGCGGGGTTCGACCACACGATCATGGTCGACGCGCCCAACTGGGGCCAGGACTGGGCGTTCACCATGCGGGACAACGCCGCCTCGGTCTTCGCCGCGGACCCGGACGCCAACACGATCTTCTCGATCCACATGTACGGCGTCTTCGACACGGCCGCCGAGATCACCGACTATCTGAACCGCTTCGTCACGGCGAAACTCCCCATCGTCGTCGGCGAGTTCGGCCACGACCACTCGGACGGCAACCCCGACGAGGACACCATCCTGGCCGTCGCCCAGCAGCTCCGCCTGGGCTACCTCGGCTGGTCCTGGAGCGGCAACGGCGGCGGCGTCGAGTACCTGGACATGGTCACGAACTTCGACCCCAACCAGCTCACCAGCTGGGGGCAGCGGCTCTTCAACGGCGCGAACGGCATCGCCGCCACCGCCAAGGAGGCCGCGATCTACTCCTCCGGCGGAGGTGACACCACTCCCCCGACGGCCCCCGGCACCCCGGCCGTCTCGGGGGTGACCTCCTCGTCCGCCACCCTGAAGTGGTCCGCCGCGACCGACGCGACCGGCGTCACCGGCTACGACGTCGTCCGGGTCGGCGGCGGCAGCGAGACGGTCGCCACCAGCACGACCACCACGACCGCCACCCTCACCGGCCTGTCCCCCGCCACCTCCTACACCTTCGCCGTCTACGCCCGTGACGCCGCCGGCAACCGTTCGCCCCGCTCGGCCACGGTGACGTTCACGACGTCCTCCGGCGGCTCGGCGTCGTCCTGCGGCGTCGGCTACCGGGTGACGAGCAGCTGGCCCGGCGGCTTCCAGGGCGAGATCACCCTGCGCAACACCGGCACGTCGGCGATCAACGGCTGGACGCTGCGCTGGACCTTCCCGGACAGCCAGCGCATCACCAACCTCTGGGGCGGCACGGCGACGCAGAGCGGCTCCGAGGTCAGCGTGGCGGCCGCCTCGTACACCGCGACGATCCCGGCCGCGGGATCGGTCACCCTGGGCTTCACCGCCTCCCGGGCGACGACGAACCCCAGCCCGACGGCGTTCACGCTGAACGGCGCGGCCTGCTCGGTGAGCTGACCGGGTGGTGTGCGACAGTGCCGGTGCGCTCCCGACCGGCGGGCGCGCCGGCACCGTCACCGTCCGGCACGGCGACATCGCCCCCTGGGTGTGATCCGCGCTACATCCACACCAGAAAGCGGTTTACGCCACGCCGTTGTGGTGAGGCGGCGGGGATGTCGCACCGGCACCCCGCAGCCGTCCCCCCGGCCAGACGCGTATGCGCCCGTCCCGTTTCACCGCACCGTGCGCGGGAGGCGTGATGAGCGAGGACACCCTGCGCATGCGGGCCGCGGCGAGCCCGGGCGGCGGGACCGGGGCGAGCACGTCACACGAGGCCGCTGCCCCGCCGAAGCAGGCCGGGCAGCGCGACGCGTTCTACGACAACGCCAAGTACCTGGCGATCGTGCTGGTGGCGATCGGGCACGCCTGGGAGCCGTTGCGGGACGGCAGCCGGGCGGTCAGCGCGCTCTACATGGTCGTCTACGCCTTCCACATGCCGGCGTTCATCGTCATCTCCGGCTACTTCTCGCGCTCCTTCGACGCGAGCCCGGGGCGGATCAGGCGTCTGGTCACCGGGCTCGCAGTGCCGTATGTCGTCTTCGAGACGGCGTACACGCTGTTCACGCGCTGGACGGACCAGGAGCCCGACCGGCCCGTCAGCCTGCTCGATCCGCTGTATCTGACGTGGTTCCTGGCGGCGCTGTTCATCTGGCGGCTGACGACGCCGGTGTGGCGGCGTGTGCGGTGGCCGCTGCCGGTCGCCCTCGTCATCGCGATGCTGGCGACGCTCTCGTCGTCCGTCGGCAACGATCTCGACCTGCAACGCACCCTGCAGTTCCTGCCGTACTTCGTCCTCGGTCTGCTGCTGAAGCCGGAGCACTTCCGGCTGGTGCGCCGCCGCTCGGTGCGGGTGCTGGCCGTGCCGGTCTTCGCCGCCGCGGTCGTCGTGGCCTACTGGGCGGTCCCGCGGATGACCGGCGCCTGGTTCTACCACCGCGACAGCGCCGAGGAACTCGCCGCGCCCGCCTGGTACGGGCCCGTGATGACGCTGGTGACCTTCGGCTGTTCGCTGGTCCTGGTGGCCTGCTTCCTCGCCTGGGTGCCCGGGCGCCGGGCGTGGTTCACGGTGCTGGGCGCGGGGACCCTGTACGGCTACCTGCTGCACGGCTTCGTCGCCCAGGGGTCCAAGTTCTGGGGCTGGTACGAGCCGGACTGGGTCCACCGGCCCGTGGGCGTGGTCGTGGTGACGGCCTTCGCCGCGGTGCTCGTGACCGCGCTGTGCACCCCGCCGGTGCGGCGGCTGTTCCGCTGGGTGGTGGAGCCCGACATGGCGTGGGCGTTCCGCCGGGACGCCGATCAGCAGGCACGGGAACGGAACGCCGTCCGCGAGACGAGCCCCGCACGCGGGTGACGCCCGGCGCGCCGCCGACCGCCCGCGCAGCGCCAACCGCCGGCGCTCCGCCTACCCGTCCTGCGTGAGCCGGATCAGCAGCGCACCGGGCGTGCGCGGCACGGACACCGTCAGCCCGTCCCCGTCCCAGACGGCCCGGCCCGCCTCCGCGGAGGACGGGTGCAGCACGTCCGCGCGGACGGTCCGGCCCGCCAGGTGCCGGACGGGGACGCGGAGTCCGGCCGGTCCGCCGCGTCGCCAGACCGAGAGGTACGCCGTGCGGTCACCGGGGACCCCGAGCCCCAGGGCCAGCCACTCGTCCGTCCAGCCGGGCAGTCCGAGCGGCCAGAAGGGCAGAGACCGCGCGAGGTCCCCGCGGATCGACTTGTAGACCGCGACGGCATCCCGTACGAGGGCCAGTTGGTGTTCCGACATGCGGTTGAGATGGCCCGAGAGGTGGATGCGGCCGAGCAGTGCCCCGCCGAGGGTGGTGGTGATCAGGTCGTCGTCGAAGCCGGGCTGCGGATAGGCCCAGACAGCGCCCTGTTCGGGCGGGACCGCGGTCGGCGCGGCGGCGGCGATGGGCGGGTAGCGCAGGGGGTCCTGCTGGTCGCTGGTGGACTGGAGCTGGGCGACGGCGAGGGTGGCGCCGTCCATGCGCATGCCGCCCGAGGCGCAGTTCTCCACGACGAGTCCGGGGTGACGGTCCAGCACGCCGGACAGCCAGTCCAGGTAGGCGTGGGCGTGGCCCAGCAGCCCGGCCCCCGGAGCGAGGTCGCCGGGGGCCCGGGTCCCGGGGTCGACCACGATGTTGTAGTCCAGCTTGAGGTAGCCCACGCCCCAGTCGCCGACGATCCGGTCCACGGTCTTGTCGAGGTGGGCGCGGGCGGCCGGGTGCCGCAGGTCGAGCTGGTGGCGGCCCTGTTCGGTCAGGCGCACCCCGTCGCGCTGGAAGAACGCCTCGGGCGGCAGCTCGGCCGCGACGGGACTGCGCACCCCGACGACTTCCGGCTCCAGCCACAGCCCGGGCACCATCCCGCGCTCCCGGATCCGGTCCAGGACGGCCTGGATGCCGCCGTCGGGGAAGCGGCGGGGCGAGGGCTGCCAGGCGCCGACGCTGTCCCACCAGCCCCGGGTGTCGTCGTCGTACCAGCCCGAGTCGATGCAGAAGTACTCGGCGCCGGCGTCCGCGGCGGCGTCGATGAGCGGCAGCAGCTTGGCCGTGGTCGGGTCGCCCATCAGGGTGTTCATGTAGTCGTTGAAGACGACGGGGAGGGCGGTGTGGTCCGGGTGCGGGCGGCGGATCGCCCGGCGGTAGGAGGTCAGGGCACCGATCGCCGCGTCGAGGTCGGCGCCGAGCGCCAGGGCACCGGGCACGGTGGTGAACTCCTCGCCCGGGGCGAGCCGGACCCGCCACTGGTGTTCGGCGTCGGTGGGGCCGTTCAGCGCCAGGTAGCTGCCGTGTGCGCGTTCACCCACGTCCCAGCGCCAGCCGGCCGGGGATTCGACCTGCCACGCCCAGGCCCGGCCGCCGCCGCGTTCCGTCAGCGCTCCCATGGCCAGATGGCCGTCGGTGGGCCAGCTGCCGCGCCCGGTGAGGGCCAGGGCGGCCCGGCTGTCGTGCTCGTGGACGTCGACGTGGATGTCGGCGACGGCGGCGCGCAGCGGCTCGGCGTACCAACGGCACTCGGCGAGCCAGTCGTTGCGGGCCCGGTGGACGTCGAGGGTGTCCGGGGCGGGCAGGCCGCCGAGCAGGAGGCTGCTGACGGACTGGACGACCAGCGGCTCGCGGCCCTCGTTGCGCAACCGGACGCGGGAGCGGAGGACGGGCACGCCGGTGGGTGAGGTGAGCTCGACGAAGGCCGTCAATCCGGTGCCGGGGTCGTGGAGTTCGACCGTGAGCCGGTCCCAGCCGTCGCGTCTGTCCGTGCGGTGGGTCCGGTGGGCGAGCCGGGCGCCGAAGGCCGTGCCGGTGAAGCGGGGTCCGGACCAGCCGCTGCCGTGCCCCAGAGCGGTGAGCTCCACGAGTGGGAGCGCGGAGTGCGGGGCGGCGGGGCGATCGTCGTCGGAGTGGGCCAGGCGGACCAGCCGCAGGGTTCCGTCGGCGGCGACGGCGAAGTCGGCCCGAAGGGCCTGATGCCCCCAAGTGAACTCGTCCTGGCGCTGCTTGGAGGCCGTGTGCGCCGCATCCGCCGTGCCGGTCAAGGTGCTCCCCCTCCTGACCTCGTCCCGTCGTCGGGGAGCGGAGGTCCGCGTGAATCCCTCGTTACGGTCTCTTGACGACCCAAGTGTGACCGGTCACAATCCTCGCATGAATGTGACCGGTCACACAAGGCGCCCGGCGAGCATCAGGGACGTCGCCACCGCCGCGGGGGTCTCGTACCAGACGGTCTCCCGGGTGATCAACGGCCATCCCAGCGTCCGGCCGTCCACCCGGGAGCGGGTGCTCGCCGCCATCGACGAGCTGGGCTTCCGCCGCAACGCGACCGCCCTCGCCCTGGCCAGCGGGCGCAGCCGGGCCGTGACCGTGCTCACCGCGAACACCACCCACTACGGCTACGCCTCGATCCTCCAGGGCATCGAGGAGGCCGCCCGCGCGGCGTCGTACGCCGTCGGGATCGGGGTCCTGGAATCCGCCGAGGACGCGGCCGTCGCCGCCGAGGTGCAGCGCGCGGCGGACGCGGGCGGCGGGATCGTCGTGATCGCCTACGATCCGGCGGGTGTCCGGGCGCTGGGGGCGGTGCCCGCCGGGCTGCCGGTGGTGGGCGTGGTCGAGACCCCGGCGACCCCGCCCGGCGGCGACCGCCCGTGGGTGTGGGCGGACGACCGCGAGGCCGCTTACCAGGCGACCCGCCATCTGCTCTCCCTCGGCCACGAGACCGTGCACTACGTGGCCATCCCGTCCAGCACCCGCCGCACCAGCGCCCGCACCGGCGGCTGGCGGCAGGCGCTGAAGGAGGCCGGCGCCCCGGAACCCCGCCCCGTGCAGAGCAGTTGGGGGCCGGCGGGCGGTCACGCGGCCGGGCTGAAGCTGGCGAAGGACCCGTCCGTCACCGCCATCCTGTGCGGCAACGACGACCTCGCGCTCGGCGTGCTGCGCGCCCTGCACGAGGCCGGCCGCTCGGTGCCGGGCGAGATCAGCGTGGCCGGTTTCGACGACGCCCCGCACTCCGCCTTCCTCACCCCGTCCCTGACGACCGTACGCCTGGACTTCACCGGCCTCGGGCGGTCCGCGTTCGCCCTGCTGCACGGCGTGCTGGAGGAGTCGGCGCCGGTCGCCCCGCACCCCGTGTCCGTGCCGGAACTGGTGGTGCGGGAGAGCTCGGGGCCACCGCCCGCCGACGCCTGAACCACCGACGCCTGAACCGCCCGAACGACCCCGGAAGTTGTGAGTCCCGCTTTCCGAACCGCACCGCCTGCTCCGAAAGGCACGAGATGAAGAGAAGAGCTCTCCCCGCCCTGGCGCTGATATGCGCCGTCGGCCTGGCCGCCACCGCGTGCAGCGACCCCACCGCCGGGGGCTCCGGTTCGGACGGTTCGGACGCCGAGCAGACGGCGGTGAACCCGACCGCCCGGCTGGACGGTGTGAAGCTGACCATGTGGACCGCGCAGAACACGGTGAACGCGCCGAAGCAGGTCATCGATGCCTTCGAGAAGGCCACCGGCGCCCAGGTCGACACCCAGGCGATCCCGGACCTCTACGAGCAGAACGTGCCTACGAAGCTCGCCTCCGGCGACCGCCCCGACCTGATGTTCTGGCAGCCGTCCATCTCCACGCTGCCGTTCGTCCAGCCGAAGCAGAACCTCCTCACCCTCGACGGCGAACCGTGGGTCTCCAAGCTCGGCGACACCGAGAGGTCCCTCGGCGTCATCGACGGCAAGCGGTACGCGGCGATCGTCACCAGCCCCGCCATGCTGGGCGTCTACTACAACAAGGACGTCTTCGAGCGGGCCGGACTGACCGAGAAGGACTTCCCCACGTCCTACGACGAGTTGCTCGCCCTCGGCCACAAGGTCGTCGACAAGACCGACGCGGCCGCCTTCTACGAGGCCGGCGGCGACAAGTGGCCGCTCCAGTGGCAGATGCAGGTCCAGCTCACCGACCTCGACCGGCAGTGGTGGGCGGACCTGAACCGGAACAAGAAGAAGTGGACCGACCCGGTCGTCGTCGGCGCGATCAAGAAGTACAAGGAGAAGCTGCTCGACGCCGGGCTCGCCCAGAAGAACTACCGGACGGGTACCTTCACCGGGCAGGCCGACGCGCTGTGGAAGGGCGACGTCGGCATGGTCCTCAACGTCACGTCCTTCCAGAGCCAGTTGCAGGCCAAGTACTCCACCGCCGAGATCGACAAGAAGATCGGCTGGTTCCCGGTCGCCAACTCCTCGGCCACCGGCCTGTACTCCCCCGACCAGACCAACGGTGTCGTCGCCTTCAAGACCGGTGACGAGAAGCGGCAGAACGCGGCCCGGCAGTTCCTCGCCTTCTGGCTCGGACCGGACTACCCGGACTACATCAAGACGATGAAGATCCCGTCCGTGCAGCCGTCCGTGCCCACCCCCGGCGGACTGCCCGAGACGTCCAAGGCCCAGGTGGCGGCCCTGCCCAAGGCCATCGGCGTCTTCCAGGCCAAGGCGATCGTCGCCCCCGACACCCACCTCTACCTGGCCGACATGATCTTCGGCAAGAAGAGCCCGCAGCAGGTCGCGCAGGCGATCCAGGACCAGTTCGCGCAGGTGGCCAAGGCCCAGGGCGCTCCCGGGTTCTGACCATGGCGGACACGGTCGTACGTACGCGCAAGCAGCCGGCCGCACACGGCGCGCAGAAGGGAGTGGGACGGCTCCCGCGCGCCGCCGTGCACCACCCCTGGTGGTTCGCGCTCCCCGCCATCGCGGTCTTCGCGGGCTTCTTCCTGGTGCCCAGCCTGCTGAACTTCTACTACCCGTTCACCAACTGGTCCTCGTACCACGCGGACATCGCCTTCACGGGCCTGGACAACTTCCGCACCATCGCCGAGGACGGCTCGCTGCTGCGGGCGATCCGTACGACCCTGGTGTACGCGCTGCTGGCGGCGTTGTTCCAGAACGGCTTCGGGCTCGTGCTGGCACTGCTGCTGGAGGACGACAGCCGCTTCAACCGGTTCTTCCGTGCCGTCTTCTTCCTGCCGGTGCTGATCTCGGCGCTCGCGACCGGATACGTCTTCCAGGCGCTGCTCGACCAGGACGGGGCGGTCAACTCCGTCCTGGGCGCGGACGTCCCGTGGCTGGGCTCGACGACCTGGACGCTGGTGATCGTCACGCTCATCCACGGGTGGAAGTGGATGGGCCTGGCGATGCTGATCTATCTGGCCGGGCTCAAGGGCATCCCCGGCGAGATGCTGGAGGCCGCGAAGTGCGACGGCGCGGGGCCCTGGCGGACCTTCTGGTCCGTGCGCTGGCCGATGCTCGCGCCGGCCGTCACCTTCAACGTCACGACCGCGCTGATCGGTTCGATGAACACCTTCGACATCGTGCAGGCCACGACCGGCGGCGGCCCCGCGGCCTCCACGGAGGTCTTCAACATCTACATGTTCCGGATCTTCGGGCAGGGCCTGTACGCGCAGGCCTCCGCCATGAGCCTCGTCCTGTTCCTGGTGGTCGTCGCCGTGGCGATCCCGCTGGTCGTGGGGCTCCGGCGAAGGGAGCAGATGCTGTGACCGCGGTCTGGCGGTACGGCCGCCCCTCCCTCGTCGTCCTGCTCGCCGCGCTGGCCGTGGGCGTGCCGCTGTGGCTGGTCGCCGTCACCTCGGCCAAGCCACAGGCGGAGGCGATCAGGCCGAACCTGGATCTGCCCCGGCACTGGCAGCCCGCGAGCAACTACGCGGACGCCGTCGGCCAGGGCGAGATGCTGCGCGGCTTCCTCAACTCGCTGCTGGTCGTGGTGCCTTCGGTGGTGCTGGTGCTGATCCTGGGCGCGGGCGCCGCGTGGGTCTTCGCCCGCCGCACGTCGAAGCTGGTCTCGGCGGCGTACGCGCTGTGCATCAGCGGACTGCTGCTGCCGCCCGCCGTCATCACCATCGTGATGGAGCTGCGGCAACTGGGGCTGTCGAACACCCGCCCCGGCATGATCGCCGTCTACACCGGGATGTACCTGTCGACGTCGATCTTCTTCATGACCGGCTTCATCCGCGCCATCCCCATGGAGCTGGAGGAGGCGGCCCGGATGGACGGGGCGAGCCCGTCCCGCATCTTCTGGCGGATCGTCCTGCCGCTGCTCCGGCCGGTGATCGCCACCGCGACGATCATGGTGATGCTCTACGCCTGGAGCGACATCTTCTACGCGTTCTTCGTCCTCGGCGGCGGAGAGCGGGCGACCCTGCCGCTCAACCTCTACCAGGTCGCCAGCGCCCAGCTCTACCTCAACAACTGGCATCTCGTCTTCGCGTACGTCGTGGTGATGAGCCTGCCCATGGTCGCCGTGTTCCTCGTCGGCCAGCGAAAGATCGTGTCCGGAATCACCAGTGGAGCCGTGAAGTGACTGGAGGTCCAGCAGCGTGATCACCCCCGCCCGCGCGAGAGCCCGTACGAGATCTCGTACCGGAACCGCCTTGACTGCAGCACTACTTGGAGCAGCCGCCATGGCAGCCACTCTCCCCGCAGCCGGCAACGCGGCAGCGGCAGCCGACCCACAGCGCCTCACCGTCGACCTCAACGCCTCCGAGGGCCCGGTGATGCTCGGCGCCAACGGCTCGCTGTACGGCCTCAGTGACGACGGCGTGCCCAGCGACGCCGCGATGGAGCCGCTGAAGATCACCAGCATCTCGCAGAAGCCGGAGGGCGGCGCCCAGCACCCCAACGGCGACGCGCTCACCGTCTCGAAGTCGTTCTTCCGCAACGGCGGCGGCGAGATCAACGTGATGATGCAGGACATCTACGCCAAGTGGCCGTACGAGGACCTCGGCATCGACGACTACCTCCCCAAGGTCGACAAGATCGCCAAGGAGGTCTCGGCCGACCCGAACAGCGACCGCTTCGTCTACATCCCGTTCAACGAGCCCGACCAGATCTGGTACAAGCTCGACGTCGCCGACCAGGCCCAGTACGAGAAGAACCGTGACCGGTTCTTCAAGGACTGGAAGACGGTGTACCACCGCATCCGCGCGATCGACCCGGACGCACGGATCGCCGGCCCCAACGAAGCCGCCTACCACACCCGCCTGTTGAAGGACTTCCTCGCCTTCGCCAAGCGGGAGAACGTGCTGCCCCAGGTGATGACCTGGCACGAGCTGGGCTCCGGCTCGCTGCGCGACTTCCAGGCGCACTACGACGATTACCGCGAGCTGGAGCGCGAGGCGGGCATCGCCCCGCTGAAGATCAACATCGACGAGTACGCCAACCGCCGCGACCTGTCCGTGCCCGGGCAGCTCGTGCAGTGGATCTCGATGTTCGAGCGCAACAAGGTGTACGCGAACATGGCCTACTGGGACGCCGCCGGCAACCTCAGCGGCCAGGTCGTGCGGTCGAACATCCCCAACGGCGGCTGGTGGCTGTTCCGCTGGTACGCGGGCATGACCGGCGACACCGTGAAGGTGACGCCGCCGCAGCCCAACACCATCGACACCCTCCAGGGGCTCGCCTCCCTCGACACCTCCCGCCGCCAGGCGCAGGTCCTGCTGGGCGGCTCCGCGGGTGACTCGGACGTGGTCGTGCGAGGCGTCCCCCGGTCGGTGTTCGGCCGTACGGTCACCGCGACGGTGGCCGAGGCCGCCTGGTCCGGATACGAGGGGCAGCACGCGGCGCCGCAGGTCCTGGCGCGCACCAAGGTGAAGGTCGCGGACGACGGTTCGGTGACCGTCCCGCTGCGCGGTCTGCACAAGATGTCGGCGTACCGGGTCGTGCTCACCCCCGGCGGCTCGGGCACCCCGTCCGCCGCCTCCGTCCCCTGGTCGGCGTCGTACGAGGCCGAGGACGCGGCCATCACCGACGGCAAGGTCTACACGCAGGGCACGGTCCAGAACGCCAACGGCTACGCGGCCTCCGGCACCAAGGACGTCGGCTCGCTCAACCAGCCCGGCAGCAAGGTCGCCTTCTCCGTGACGGTACCGAAGGACGGCACGTACGACCTGGCGATCCTCTACGGCAACCAGTCCGGCGGCCCCGCCACGCAGAAGCTGTCGGTCGACGGCGGCGACCCGGTGACGGTCACCTACCCCTCGACGGAGAACTGGACGTACCGCGCCAAGAAGGACGTCCGTGTCCAGCTGAAGGCGGGCACGCACCAGCTGACCCTGTCCAAGGGCGACGCCGAGGTCACCCTGGACCGGATCGACCTCACCAGCCGGACGGGCGCGCCCGCCGCCTCCTACGAGGCCACGCTGGCGGACATCAGCGGCAAGCCGTCGTACGACTACACCTCGTCGGCCGGTGTGGGCACGGGCTCCCTGGTCCTGCGCTCCGGTGACAAGGCGGTGTTCGACGTCTACGCCCCGCGCGACGGCTACTACACGGTGGTGCCGCGGGCCTCGGCGGCCGTGAAGCTCTCGCTGCACGGGGAGACGGTCACGGCCGCGCCCGGCCGCCCGCTGCGGCTCTACCTGGTCGCGGGCAACAACCGGATCGCGATGACGTCGGGCCACTCCGCCGTCCGCTCCCTCGACGTCTCCGGCGACGGCTCGACCGCCGGCACCCTCTCCTACGAGGGCGCCTCGGCCACGCTGGCCGGCGGGGCCAAGCTCGTCGACTCCCCGCACGCGTCCGCCGGCTCGTACATCGGCTGGCTCGGCAACAGCCCCTCCAGCACCGCCGAGTTCCCTGTGGAGGTGCCCCGGTCCGGCCGCTATCTGCTGGTCGTCCACTACGCGCACAACGACCGCCGGGACAACGGCCACGCCTACAACACGGACATCATGTCCCGTACGGCGGACATCACGGTCGGGTCCGCGGACCCGGTGCGGGTCACCTTCAAGAACACCTGGAGCTGGGACGACTACTGGACCGTCGGCGTCCCCGTCGATCTGGCGAAGGGTACGAACAAGGTGACGTTCGGCAACGCGAGCGCCTGGGCGCCGAACATCGACCGGATCGAGCTGGGCCGGGTCGTGGGCTGAAGCGCACGCTGACGGGAGCGGTTGCGGAGGAGCGAGCGGCTCTCCTCCGCAACCGACGGTACGAGGACTTCGTCGCCTCCGGCCGCTTCGGCGCCGGAGGCGACTTCCGTCTCACCGAAGGCGGACAGCGCGGCTGAGCACGACCACGCAGACGCCGTTCGGCAGTACGGCACCGCGCACAGCGCCGGAATCGCGGCCTTGCCGACGCCTCCGTCGGCCCGCCTCTCCTCTCGCCGCCCGGCCGTGCTCGTGCGGGGATCGCACAGATCCGCGGGTCCGCGCCACCTCCACTTCTACAGTGCTGTAGATTTTGCTGTGTTCGGTACCGACGTCCGACACAGCAACCGACAAGGAGACCTCGTGGCCGATCCGCCCCGCCTCCACCCCGAGGACCGCGCGGACTTCGAAGCCGTACTGGATCAGGCGCTGAGCACCGCGGACATCCATGGCGCCGTGCGCGCCGACCCGACCGGCCGGACGGCGGCGCACCTGCGCGCCCACGCGCTCGCGCACGCCGACGACATCACGGCGGCGGCCGGCGAGCCGTACCGCGCCTACCTCGCCGTACGGACCGCCGCCCGGCAGGACGCGCGGCGCCCGCTGGCCACCAGCAGTCTGCTGCCCGCCCTCGCGGTGCTCACGCCACTCGTGGCGGGGGCTTCCGCCGGGGCTCTGCTGCTGCTCGGCTGCCTGCTCCACGTCGCCGACGCGCCGGGCCCGTTGCCCGGCTCGCTCGTCGCGGCCGGCTGGACGCTGGCGCTCGTCGCGGCCGTGACCGGCCTCCTCTCCCTGGGCGCGGTCCTGCTCTCGGCCCTGGGCCGGCGGACCGACCGCGTGGAACACGCCCGGCTCGCCTGGCGGCAGGCCCTGCTCGACCACGGCATGCTGCCCCATCTGCTCCGGCACCCGGCGGTCGCACACACCGAGGCGGGGATCACACCGGGCTCCCGGCCCGATACGCTCGCGCCGTGCCCGGCCCGGGCGAGAAAGGACAGGACACCATGTTCGGACTGAGCGAGCTCGCGATCATCCTCATCGTCGTCATAGCCGTGATCGGGGCCAGGAAGCTGCCCGAACTGGCCCGGTCGGCGGGCCAGTCCGCCCGCATCCTCAAGGCCGAGGCACGCGCCGCCAAGGACGAGGAGGCCGGGGCGGGCGCCGCGCCGCGGGTGGTCCAGGGCGAGATCGTCCCGCCGGGCGCCGGCCCGACCCCGCCCGGCGCGCGGGCGGCGGACGCCCCGGACCCCCGGTGATGCGCGCCCTGCCTACAGGGTGCGCTCCAGGCGGTCGGCCACGAGCTTGACGAAGCGCGCGGGGTCCTTGGGCTGCCCGCCCTCGGCGAGCACCGCAAGCGTGTGGAGCAGCTCGGCGGACTCGACGAGGCCCGAACGGTCCTCGCGCTCCTTGTACGCCTGGTTCAGGTTCTTCACCAGCAGGTGGTCGGGGTTGAGCTCGAGGATCCGCTTGGTGCGCGGCACCTCCTGGCCCATCGCCCGGTACATGTTCTCCAGGGCCGGGGTCAGGTCGTGCGCGTCCGAGACGACGCAGGCCGGTGAGACGGTGAGCCGCGCCGACAGGCGCACCTCCTTGATGTCCTCGTCGAGCTGCTCCCGCATCCAGCCGAGCAGCCCGGCGTACTCCTCGGCCTGCTTCTCCCGCTCCCCGTCGGCCTTCTCGTCCTTCTCGCCGTCGAGGTCGATCTCGCCCTTGGTGACGGAGCGCAGCTTCTTGCCCTCGTACTCGCCGACGGCGTCGACCCACACCTCGTCGACCGCGTCGGTGAGCAGCAGGACCTCGATGCCCTTGTCCCGGAACGCCTCCATGTGCGGGGAGTTCTCGATGCTCTGCCGGGACTCGCCGGTGATGTAGTAGATGTCCTCCTGGCCGTCCTTCATCCGCTCCACGTACTGCGCGAGGGTGGTCGGCTCGTCCTCGGCGTGCGTGGTGGCGAACGACGCGACGGCGAGGATGGCGTCCCGGTTCTCGGAGTCGGTGACCAGGCCCTCCTTCAGGACGGTGCCGAACTCCCGCCAGAACGTGGCGTAGCGGTCGGCGTCCTTGGTCCTGATCTCCTTGACCGTGGAGAGGACCTTCTTCGTCAGCCGGCGCTGCATCATCCGGATGTGCCGGTCCTGCTGCAGGATCTCGCGGGAGACGTTGAGCGAGAGGTCCTGCGCGTCGACGACGCCCTTCACGAAACGGAGGTAGGGCGGCAGCAGCGCCTCACAGTCGTCCATGATGAAGACGCGCTTCACATAGAGCTGGACGCCGCGCCTGAAGTCCCGCGTGAACAGGTCGTGCGGAGCGTGCGAGGGCACGAAGAGCAGGGCCTGGTACTCGAAGGTGCCCTCGGCCTGGAGCCGGATCGTCTCCAGCGGCTCGCGCCAGTCGTGGCTGATGTGCTTGTACAGCTCGTGGTACTCGTCGTCGGACACCTCGTCGCGCGACCGCGCCCACAGGGCCTTCATCGAGTTCAGCGTCTCGGGCTCGGGCGCGTCCTCGCCGTCGCCCTTCTCCGGGACCATCCGGACCGGCCAGGTGATGAAGTCCGAGTACCGCTTGACGATCTCCCTGATCGTCCACGGCGAGGTGTAGTCGTGGAGCTGGTTCTCCGGGTCGGCGGGCTTGAGGTGGAGCGTGACGGAGGTGCCTTGCGGCGCGTCGTCGACCTTCTCCAGCGTGTACGTGGACTCGCCGCGCGAGGTCCAGCGGGTCCCCTGGCTCTCGCCGGCGCGCCGGGTCACCAGCGTCACCTCGTCCGCCACCATGAAGGCGGAGTAGAAACCGACGCCGAACTGGCCGATGAGCCCCTCGGCATTCGCCGCGTCCTGGGCCTCCCGCAGCTCCTTCAGGAAGCCGGCCGTGCCCGAGTTGGCGATGGTGCCGATGAGCTGTCCGACCTCGTCGTACGACATCCCGATGCCGTTGTCCCGCACGGTGAGGGTACGGGCCTCCTTGTCGACGTCGATCTCGATGTGCAGGTCGGACACGTCGGCGTCGAGCGAGTCGTCCCGCAGCTTCTCCAGGCGCAGCTTGTCCAGCGCGTCGGAGGCGTTGGAGACGAGCTCCCGCAGGAAGACATCCTTGTTCGAGTAGACCGAGTGGATCATCAGCTGGAGCAGCTGACGTGCCTCTACCTGGAACTCAAACGTTTCAGTCGTCATGGTTCGCGAATACCTCACAGGTCCCACAGTCGCCTGAACTGGTGGCAGTCACTTTAAAACACCAAGTCAGGCCGGGGCCCGACATCAGACGAGGTGGGCGAACACGACCAGGTTCTCGGTGTAGTCCCGGGCCTGGCGGTCGTAGGGACCCGAGCACGTGATGAGCCGGACCTGGGCGTCGGGGGTGTCGCCGTACACGCGCTCGCTGGGGAAGTCGTCCTTGTCGAAGGACTCCGCGTCGTCCACCACGAAGGTCGCCCTGCTGCCGTCGGCTCGCGCCACGTGGAACCGGTCGCCCTTCTTCAGCTCGCTGAGCCCCGCGAACACGGCCGGTGACGTAGCGGTGTCCACGTGCCCGGCGATGATCGCGGTTCCGGCCTCGCCGGGCGAGACGCCCTTGGCGTACCAGCCGACGAGGTTGGTGTCGTGGGCCGGTGGTGGTTCGAGCTGACCCGTGCGGCCGATGACGAGGTCGGTGAAGGGCGCGTTCACCGAGATCTTGGGGATGTACAGGCGGACCGGCCGGGACCGCGGCAGATGGCGGCCGGCCCCGGACGCGGCGGGCCGGTGCGGCGCCGCGGACGAGGGCGGCGCGTCGGGCACGGCGGAGGCGGCGGATGAGGCCGACGAGACGGCCGGTGGGGCGTGCGGCGGGCCGCCGGCGTCGGACGCCGACTCGCCACGGCCGGCGACCATGCTCACGGTCAGGACCAGGGCGGCGACACTCCACAGGACCGTCACGACGGTACGGAGCCGCCGCCTCGACGGCGTGGGGCCGGGCTCGGCAGGGGGGACGGGGCTGGCTGCCATCGGAGACCACCTCATTCGGGCACGGCAGCGGAACGGAAACGGCAGCGGACAGGACATGCGGGAGGACGAGCCGGGCCGCCGCGACGCGAGGAGCACGTGCGGCGGCCACGGCGGCATGAGGTCAGGCCTCCGTCATGCCACGCCCCGGGAGGCCTTCTGGCGCCGCAGGGCGTACAGGCCGGTGCCGGCCACCGCCAGCACCGCGAGACCGCCGGCCGTGACACCCGGCGCGGCGGCCAGTGCGCCGCCACCGGTGTGCATGCCGCCGCGCGGCTTGTCGTGCTTGTCGCCCTGCCAGGAGCCCTCGTCGTGCTCGTCGTGCTTGCCCTGGCCGTCGTGCTCGTCGCCCCAGGGTTCCTCGTCCTGCTTGTCGCCCCAGGGGTCGTCGCCGTGCTCGTCGTCCTTGTAGGTGTCCCGGTCGTGCTTGGCGTTGTCCCAGTCGTCGTCCGAGGTCACCGCGGCGAGCGCTCCGCCACCCGTGTGCACCGCGCCATGCGGCTTGCCGTGCTCGTCGCCCTTGCCGTGCTCGTCGTGCTTGCCGTGCTCGTCGTGCTTGCCGTGCTCGTCGTGCTTGCCGTGCTTGCCGTGCTCGTCGTCCTTGCCGTGCTCGTCGTGCTTGGCGTTGTCCCAGTCGTCCGAGGTCACCGCGGCCAGGGCTCCGCCACCCGTGTGTACCCCGCCGCGCGGCGCGTGGTGTTTGCCGTCCTTGTCGTGCTCCTTGCTGTAGGAAGTGTTGTCGTGGTCCCAGTCACCCATCGCCTCGGCGTAGGCGGCGGGTGCGGCGATCGCGAGGGCGGCCGTGGCCGTGGCCGTCGCGAGCAGCATGCGGGCAGAGCGCATCGGTGAGTCCTTCCGTCGCGGGCCGGGCGCTGACGCCTCGCCAGCTCACGAGACCGGCCTTGACGTGAACCACCGTCAGTCATGCCGGGCCGTCTCACCATCCAGAGCGTTCACACGGGTTACAACCACACCCTGACGGCGGCACCCGCCGCCCCGCGGGAGCCGCCTCCGGGATGCGGCTGTCCGAGGACGGCGCCGAGATCGGCGACCTCCTCCCCGTAGGGCCTGTCCGCCGCGCGCTTCACCATCGCCTCTGCCGTTGACGCCCCAGGCGGCTCGGGTCCGGGTCGACCAGTTGGGCCGCCATGCCGACGAGGACCAGCCCGGTCGCGATGATCAGCCCTTGTGCCAGGGCGATGCCGGAGCCCAGGACGGCCACGCCGAGGGCCAGGGCCCACCAGGCTCCGGTACGCCGGTACTCCCGGGGCCGGGCCGGGCGGCCGGCTCTCATGGCCCGGGTGAACCTGGGGTCCTCCCGCTCGAGTCGCGCTTCGAGGTCGACGAGACGTGCGTCTTCGGACTGGGGCACGGCTTCTCCTTCCCGGAACCCGACAGCGCTTCGAGGCAGGGCACGGCCGAGGCCATGGCACGTCCTGGGGTGTCGGGCCGCGTGACGGTGCGGAGGCAGACAGCCCGCCGACGCGCGGCGCGGCCGGTCTCACCAGGGCTTCAGCTTCTCCCCCCTCCAGCGGCGTCCGCCATGGGGCCCGCACCTCATTCTTCCCGGTAGCCGCCCTGTACGAACGCCGTGCCGTAAGGCGGATGTTCGGGCCGAGGATGAGTGGTGGCACGCGCAGGGTGTCAGCGGACGACGGGAGTGTGACGACAGGACCTAGCGCTCGGCCTCGGCCGGCAGGGCGGCGGTGGCGGTGGCGGACGACGGTGTGCTGTCGTCCGGGGAGCGCGGCTCGGTGTCGTACGACGGGGCCGTGCGGCCGGGCAGCAGGCCCTGGGCCGCCCGGAGCGCGCGGGCGAGCAGGTGTGCCTGGCCGGCGGCGATCGGGCCGAGGATCGCGAGGACGAGGACGTACCCGGCGATGAACGGGGCGAGCCGGGCGTCGAGTCCGGCGCTGGCGGCCATGGCGGCCAGGATCAGCGCGAACTCCCCGCGGGCCACGAGGGTGGTGGCGATCTCGGCGGCGGGCTCCGTGCCGTAGCGGTACACGCGGGCGACGAGGAGTCCCGCGGCGACGTTCATGACGACGGTCAGTACCGCCGCCGCGGTGACCGGGCCGACGACCGAGACGATGTCGCCGGGGTCGATGGAGAGCCCGAAGGCGAAGAAGAAGATCGCCGCGAAGGCGTCGCGCAGCGGATGCACGAGCTCCCGGATGCGCGGGCCGGAGGGCGTGCCGGCCAGGATCAGGCCCACCATGAACGCGCCGATGGCGTCGGCGACCCCGAGGACCTCGGCGACTCCCGCCACGAGGACGGCCGCGCCGAGGAAGCTGATGACGAGCAGTTCGTTGTCGCGGGACACGATCAGACGGCCGGCCAGTTTCGTGCCGTAACGGGCGGCCGCGGCCAGTACCAGCAGGAAGCCGAAGGCCTTGGCGCCCTGGAGGACCATGTCGCCGACGCCCTCGGCGCCGCTGATGACCGGCTGGAGCGCGGCGAGGTAGAGGGCCAGGAAGATGTCCTCGACGACGATGACGCCCAGGATGAGACGTGTCTCCGGGCGGCCGATGCGGCCCTGGTCGATGAGGATCTTGGTGACGATGGCGGACGAGGAGATCCCCAGGACACCGGCGAGCACCAGCGCCTCCCGGACGCCCCAGCCCAGTGCGAACCCGAAGGCCAGCCCGGCGCCGACGTTCAGCAGCAGATAGATGCCGCCCGCGGTCAGCAGGCGCCGGCCGCCGCTCTTGAGGTCGTCGAGGTGGAACTCCAGGCCCAGGTAGAACAGCAGCAGCACCAGTCCGAGCGCGGAGAGCATCTCGAAGTCGTGTGCGTCCTCGACGATGACCAGGCCCGGGGTGTGCGGTCCGAGCAGGATGCCCGCGAGCATGAACAGCGGGATCGTCGGGAGTCCGATCCTGCCGCCGAGGCGGGCGAGGAAGGCGGCGGCCAGGAAGGCACCGCCCATGGCGAGAAGGCTGTCAGCGTGTCCCACGGATCACCGCCTTCGTGGGCGCGCAGGGGGCGGATCGTTTCACCGTGCAGGGATGGATAGGGGCTCCTCCTTCGTGGGGCCGGGTCGGACGGCGCCGTACGCGTCTGGGCACCGGCCGAGGCCGCGGCCATGGCGATCGGCGCGAACCTCGGCGACCCTGCCAGCCTCACACGGGCCCCGGGCCCGTCACCATCGGTGATCGCACCCATCTCCGGGTGGGTGCGACACCCATTCCCCCGTCACACGTCGCGGTGGTCGATGCCCAGCAGACTCGCCGCCGCCCTGAAGTCGGCCGCGTGGTGGCCGACCGCGAGGGACCAGTGGTGGCCGACACCCGTGGCGCTCCACGCGTCCACCCATTCGCCCGGATCGCGGCCGAAGTCGACGCGGCTGGTGGTGTTGCCGATCTCCAGCAGGGGCCCCGGTACGACGGTGCCCTCGGAGGTGACGAAGGACAGACTGCCATCGGCGTCCTGGCCGAGGCCGAGCAGGGTGACGGGCCCGTGCTGGACGTCGAACTCGACGCTGACGCCCCAGCCGCGCTTGCCGTGGTAGACGCCGAGGCCGCGCAGCAGGGGATCACGGGCGCTGACCGCGAGGTGGGCGGGTCCGTCGTGGCCCATCTCCACGACGCCGTCCTCGAAGTTGAGGGCCTGGATCTCGGTGAAGGAGCCGCCGGCGCCGACGCTCTGGGAGGCGAGCTGGGCGACGCTGGTGCGCAGTTCGAACTCCCCGGCCGCCGGCACGCCCCGGGCCGTGAGCAGGGAGGCGCCCAGGATCATGCCGGCACCGAGCCGCTCGTGCAGCTCCCCGTCGAGGCCCCGGTGGTAGTACGCGAGGCTGTCGAGCTGGAAGTCCGCGACGAGCCGGTCCAGGGCGACCGACACGGTCGCGCCCCAGGCGAAGTCCTCCTCCACCACACTGTCGTCGAGGGTGAAGACCTGCCGGGCGAGCGCCATCCGCTCCCGGGTCTCCTGCTCGGTCACGCGCTCCACCCGGTGCCGCAGGTCGTCGAACTCCAGTACCTCCACGTGCGAGCCGAACGTCGTGGACAGCAGCGTCGGATCGGTCTGCACGTCGAGCATGCCGGGATACACGTGCCCCATGAGGCCGTGCCGGGCGTGCCGGAGCGCGGCGCGGATGTGCGCCGCCCGGATCCACTGTTCGATGCGACGCCAGGCGGACTCCTGCCACAGCCAGCCCGAGACCGACCGGAAGGGGATGCCGGCGCGCCGGAAGACGTTGCCGACCTCCGGGACGGGGCACTGGCCGCAGTAGGCCAGCCAGGCGCCGGTGTCGAAGGAGGCGTGGTCCATCTTCTCGGTCGGCTGGAGGTCGATGACCAGGACCGGCGTGTGCGAGCGCTGCGCGATCGGCAGCACCATCGAGGAGGTGAGGTACGTCGTCAGGAACAGCACGATCAGGTCGCAGTCGGCCTTGCGCAGCTGCTCGGCGGCGCGTGCTCCTTCCCGGGCGTCGGAGACGAACCCGGCGTCGGTCACCTCCGCGTCCATCCCCCGGAAGCGCTCGGCGACATAGGCGGCCGACTCCTTCAGCTGCGGGAGGAGCCCCGGGAACTGCGGCCAGTACGTGCCGAGTCCGCCGGCGACCAGCCCGATCCGGGTGCGGCGCCGGGTGACCGGCGGGAGCAGGTCGCGCAGGGTGGCGGCCCGTACGGCGGTGCGGTCCGCGGTCGTTGCCATGGTCGGTGCTCCTTGTCGGGTGTGCGGCGGCTCAGGTGCTGGGGACGCGCAGGTCCGCTCTCTCGCGCGGGGCGCCGGTGGCCCGGGGGACCAGGACGCGGATGATGAACACGCCGGCGAACGCGGCCAGTGTCATGCAGGCGGTGATCGTCCAGAGCAGGACGGCCGGGCTGTGGTCGGCCAGGGCGGGAGTGAAGAACGCGGCGACCGCGAAGACCCCCCGGGACAGGGCGTAGGTGAAGCCCTGGGTGGTGCCGCGGGTGTCCGCCGGCAGGGTGAGCTGCGACCACACCTTGTAGTTCGCCTCTCCGGCGAAGGGGTTGGAGAGCTGGTAGAGCACGAAGAAGACGAGCATGCCGACGAGGGCGCCCGCGGTCAGGGACGCGATGACGAAGGCGAGGATCTGCACCACCGCGGCCACGTGGAACAGCCGGTCGCGCCAGGGGCTGTCGGCGACGCGGACGAAGGCGAACGTCAGCAGCACCCCGATCGGGATGAAGGCCAGGTTGATTCCGGTGGCCAGGCTCTGGGAGGCGTCGCTGACGGTGACGAGCAGATAGGTGCCGAACTGGCCGAAGGTGTTGGCCCCGAGGCCCCAGGTGACGTAGAAGACGAACGTCGCCGTCATGGGCAGCAGGGCGGCACGCGTCCAGATGTTCTTCAGGGCGCCGCCGGCCGGGGTGGGCGCCGTCTCCTCGTCCGTTTCCTGTGCGGCGGACAGCTTCAGGCGGGAGCGGAGGGCCCAGGTGACGAGCGCGGCGACGGCGAGCTGTCCGGTGATCAGCCGGGCCCCGGTCATGCCCGTGGTGGACAGGACGAAGCCGAGGAAGATGGCGACGGCGATGCCCAGCATCCACATGACCTGCGTGAAGGCGACGAGCCGCCCCCGGGCCCAGGAGGGCGCGGCGTCCGAGACCACGGCCAGGGACGTCGGCAGGTCGGCGCCGGCCGCGAGTCCCGCAACGAGGACGCCGATCAGCAGTGTGATGTCGTCGGGCGCCAGCGTGATGACGATCGCCCCGAGCGCGAAGCAGAAGATGTCCCAGTTGTAGACACGGCGGCGGCCGAAGAGGTCGGCGAGTCGGCCTCCGACGAGGGATCCGACGGCGATGCAGCCGGTGACGATCGCGCTGATCGCACCGGCCATCCACACGCCCATGTCGTAACTGTCGCGGTAGATGGCCAGGTTGACGGAGATGCCGACGATCAGCCCGGCGTCGAGATAGGAGGCCATGCCCGACAGGGCGGCGGCCTTCCAGAGCGGTTTGGGGATGGGGCGGGTACCGGCCATGATGCGACTCCGTCGTCTGGTGACATCGCGGTTCCGGGGGCCTGGTCGCAGCGAATATAGGGCGAGAAAAACGTTGCAACAAGGTGTCGCGCAGACATCGGAGGCAGCGCGTCGGCCTCCGCCGTGTCGTCCTCGGTTATGGCGTGACCGTTCCAGGTCGCCTACGGTGAAGGTGGCCTAAAAACGTTTCAGGGGAAGGACCGCGTCCGTGATCTCCCCCGTGCTCCGGCAACTGTTCGAGGACCCGCCCCGTGATTTCGGCCCCGCTCCCCTGTGGTGGTGGTCGGGTGCGAAGGTCACCCGCGACCGACTCGCCTGGCAACTGCGGGCGTTCGCCGAGGGCGGTGTGCACAACCTCGTCGTGATCAATCTGGCCCCCGCCGGCCCGACGTTCGGCGCCCGGGCCGACGATCCGGCGTGGTTCGGCGAGGAGTGGTGGGCGCGCTTCACCGACGCCTGCGAGATCGCCGCGGAGTTGGGCACCCGCCTGTGGTTCTACGACCAGATCGGGTTCTCCGGCGCCAATGTGCAGGGCGGTGTGACTCGGCGTCACCCAGAGGCCAGGGGCCTTGCGCTGCGCTGTCGCGACGTCACCGTCTCCCGGGGCACGGTCGCCGTGCGGGGTGCCGAGACGCCGATCGCCGCCTACTCCCCGCGGGGCCGACGCCTGGACCTCGCCCCGGGCGGCCCGGACACCCTGGCCGTCGCCGCTGCCGACGGAACCGGCGTCCGGCTCGTCACCGCCGTGCCCACGGCGTTCGACTACCTGGACCCGCACGCCGTCGGGCTGTTGATGGACGCCGTGCACCACGAGTACGACCGCCGCGTGCCCGAGCACCTGGGCACCGTCATCGCGGGCAGCTTCCAGGACGAACTGCCGGGCACGAACGCCTGGAGCCACCGCTTCGCCGACGCGTTCCGCGCCCGGCGCGGCTACGACCTGCTCGACCACCTGCCGGCCCTGTTCGGCACGGACGCCACCGTCCCGGAGACGGAGATCCGCGCCGACTACTACGCGGTCCGCGCGGAACTCACCGAAGAGGCCCTCTTCCGGCCGCTCGCCGCATGGCACCGCGAGCGCGGGATGCTGCTGGGCAGCGACCAGAGCCACCCCGCTCGCGCCGGCTACCCGGCCCAGTCGACACAGATCTACACCGACTACTTCCGCACCCACCGCTGGTACGGCGCCGCCGGCAGCGACCACCACGGCGACGCCAAGGTGCACTCCTCCATGGCTCACCTCTACGGCCACGAGCGGGTGTGGATCGAGGCGTTCCACTCCTCGGGCTGGGGCGGCACGCTGGAGGACACCTACCACTGGCTGCTGCCGTTCCTGCGCAGCGGCGCCAACCTGTACAACCCGCACGCCAGTTACTTCGGCACAGCGGGCGGCTGGTTCGAGTGGGCGCCGCCGTCCACCGACTGGCGCCAGCCGTACTGGAAGCAGTACCCGGCGTTCTCCCGGACCGTGGCCCGGATCTGCTCGATCATGTCCTGGGGCGGCTACGTGGCCGACGTGGCGGTCCTGCACCCGACCACCACCATGCAGGCCCTGGTACCGCTGGACGCGCCCGTCCGGCACTTCGGCGACGGCCGGCTGGGCGACGGCCACGCCGACGCCGACGAGACACAGCGCCACTACCTGGACCTGTGCGGCACGAACAACTGGCTCGCCCCGCACGCCGGGGCCCTGGACCGGCACGGCATCTCCTTCGACGTCGTCGACGACGACTCGGTGCAGCGTGCCAAGGCCGCCGACGGCGCCCTGCGGATCAGGGACCTGGCGTACCGCGCGGTGCTGCTGCCGTCGACGAGCGTGCTGGAGGAGGAGACGGCACGGCGGCTGACCGAACTGCTCGACGCGGGCGGACGCGTCGTCGTCGTGGGCCGGCCGCCGGCCACGGCCGCCGGCCGATTGGGCGACGACGCGGTGGTGGCGGGCCTGCTGGAGCATCCCCGGCTGGAGCGGGCGCGCGACCCGGAGACCGCTGCGGCGGCCGTGGCCGACGCCGCCGGTCATGCCACGAGCGACGTGCCGCTGCTCGTCAGGCGGACGGGGAACGAGGCGGTGGCGCTGGTCACGGCGGCCTTCCCCGAGATCGGCGCGCATCCGCTGCGGACCGGGACCTCCCCGTCGGGTGCCGCCGCCGGTCCCTCGTCCGTCACCGTGCGGGCCGCCGTCGCCGAGGCCGAGGTCTGGAATCCGGCGACCGGTTCCCGCACCCCCGCGCACGTCACCGTCTCCGGCGACGGCGCCGCCTCGACCATCGACGTGCCGCTGGGCGGCGCCCCCGCGGTCCTGGTCGTGTGGCGCGAGGGCCGGCCGACGCCCCCGGGTCCTCGACGGGAGCCGCCCGCGCAGGTGATCGACGTCTCGACCGGCTGGCACGGCCGGCTGGTCCCCACCATGGACAACACCTGGGGCGATCTGGCCCTGCCTCCGGGTTCGCCGGTGGACGAGCCGCAGATCTGGACCATGGAGTGGACCGAGGGCGGGACGTGGGAGCGGACCCGGGTCACGTACGGCAACCGGGTCCGTGTCCTGCCGCCGGTGCCGCCCGGTCAGGCGCCCGACCCCCTGGACGCCGCGTCAGTGGAGCGGATCCTGGCCGGTGAACTGCCCCTCGTACCACCCGACGCGGGCTGGGACGTCGCCGTGTACTCGCCGAGCCGGGGCATCCCGGAGCCGGGCGGGCTGCTGGGCCTCAAGGGGCTGGTGAACGAGGAGTTCGTTCGCGTCCCGGTGCCGGGCGGCGGAACGGCCGCCCGGGTCCGGGCCATCGTGGAGACCGGCCACCGCGGGCCTGCCGAACTGCACGTCGGCGCGGAGTGCGCCAAGCGCGTGTGGTGGAACGGCGAGCCGCTGCAGCCGGACGGCGGCGGCTACCTGGCCTCCGCCCGGGTCACGGTGGCCCGGGACCGCAACGTGCTCGAGTACGAACTGTCCGGCGCGCAGAGCCGCCCCTCGACGATCTCGGCCGCCGACGGCACACCCCTGGGCAGCTTCTTCTGTCTGTCGGAGCCGGGCGGGCTCGGGCCGCGTCCGCGGTTCATGCGGCCACCGGACGGGGTACGGCCGGACGGCCGCGTCACCTACCGCGCGCGGCTCCGGGTGCCGGGCGGCGACGCCCGGGCGGTGCTCGTCGTGGGTGCCGCCTCGGCGGTCACCGTGCTGCTCGACGGGGAAGTCGTGGCGCGGCAGGAGAAGGTGGAGTACTACGAGGCGGACTGGGGCGCCGTGCCGGCGTTCTTCCGCCACGAACCTGCGCTCGGGGCGGGCGAGCACACCCTGGAGGTCGTGGCCGACGGTGCCGACGCCCGGGACTCGGTGTTCGTCGACCTGGTGGTGCGTTCCGGGGACGGGGTGACGGCCCTGGTCAGCGGCGCCGGCTGGGAGGCCGGGTCGGGTGACTGGAAAGGGCGGACCGTCGAGGACGAGCGCAGGCGGGGCGAGTTGCAGCACTGCCACGCGGTGGTACGGCCGCACCCGCTGCCGGACACCGGGTGGCTCACCGGCCGGCCGGTGCTCGGCGGGACCGTGTGGCCGGCGCGGTCCACCGACGATGTGCACGCGATGCCGCAGCGCTTCCGGTTCACCGTGCCGACGGGCACGGTGTCGCTCGGCCTGCCGTTGGCGCTGCGCGCGAGCGTGCGCGTCGGGGACGGGCCCGAACGTCCCCTGGAGGGCGATCGGCTGACGCTTCAGTCACTCCCGGTGCCCACGCCGGTCGAGGTGGTCACCGAGCCGACGGCGGTCCTGCGGGGCGGTTCCGCCTGGCGTGGGCCGGTGCGCGTGCGTACCATACCGGCCCCACTGCCCCTGGGGGACTGGCGGGAACTGGGGCTGGGCAGTTGGAGCGGGGGCGTGACCTACGCGCGGTCGCTGGACGTGCCCTCGGGGCCCGATCCCGTGCTGGATCTCGGGCGGGTGCGGGGCAGTGTGGAGGTGTCGGTCGACGGGGAGCCGGCCGGTGAGGCGTTCTGCGCGCCGTACCGTTTCCCGTTGCGCGGCGCCGCCGGGCGTACGGTCCGGCTGGAAGTGACCGTCCGGGGCACGCTGGCGCCCTATCTCGCGGAGGCCACGCCGACGGCCTGGGCGTTCGACTCCCAGCTGTCGTCGGGGCTGCTGGGGCCGGTGACGCTGTTGATCCCGTCCTCGGACGGCGGGGGCTAGGGCCTGTCGTTTGGATCAGGTCGCAGGGAAGTGACAGTGCCGCTCAGCGCCGGTGAGCGGGGTCTGGTGCGTGCAGCTGCAAGGCGGAGGAGGGAGTCGACGCGGAGCGTCGGCGATCGACGACAACGCGGCAGATGCGCGTGCCAGACCCCGCGTCTGCGACGTGATCCAAACGACAGGCCCTAGTCGTCGGCGGGCGGGCGGGTGGAGTCGCGCAGGACGAGGCCGGGGGCGAAGACCCGGGTCTCGTGGACGTGGTCCGCGCGGGCCTCGATCTCGTCGAGCAGCATCTCCACGGCCGCCCGGCCGAGGTCCTCGACCGGCTGCCGGACCGTCGTGAGCGTGGTGGCGCCGAAGGTCGCGATGTCGAGGTCGCCGTAGCCGACCACCTGTACGTCCTCGGGGATGCGCGCGCCCCGGTCGGTCAGCCCGCGGCACAGGCCCGCGGCGAGGAAGTCGTTGGTGCAGAAGACCCCGTCGGGCAGTTCGCCGAGCCCGTGCGCGATCTGTGTGCCGTACGCGACGGTCATCCGCTCGGCGACGACCTGGTCCAGCCGCGCCTCGCGCCGGCTGCGCACGGCCTGCCGGGCGCCCTGGTAGCGGTCGGCGCACTGGCGTATGCCGCGCTCACCGTTGACGACGAGGATGTCGCGTGCCCCGCGGTCGAGGAGGTGCTGTACGGCGATCCGGCCGCCGGCGATGTCGTCGACGGAGGCCGAGCAGCCGTCCCGGTCGGGCATCGCCCGGTCGGCCAGGACGAGCGGGATGCCCCGCTCGCGCAGCCGGGCGAGCCGGCCCGGGTCCGCGCTGAGCGGCACGACGACGACGCCGACGGCCCGCTGCTCTACGAGCATGCTGAAGTAGCCCTGCTCCCGTTCCGGGGCGTCCGCGCTGTGGCAGAGGACGAGGGAGTAGCCGTGGTCGTAGGCCGCGTCCGCGGCGCCCCGGGCGATGCGCGCGTAGAAGGAGTTGGTCACGTCGGGCAGCACCAGGCCGATGGCCGAGGCGCGCCCGGTGCGCAGTCCGGCGGCTCCGGGGTGGGGGACGTAGTCGAGCGCGGCGACGGCCGTGCGGACGCGCTCGGCGGTCTGTGCGGTGACGCGCTCGGGCCGGTTGAGCACGTTCGACACGGTGGACACCGAGACGCCGGCGGCGGCCGCGACGTCCTGGATGCGGGCGGGGCGTGCCGGAATGGCGTCCACCCCCTCGCTGTTGCAGCCGTGCGACCAGGCACGACGGTGGCCTTCATGGGCGCCGCAAGTATAACGTGACCGGGCGTGAACGTTTTTTCCCGCCCGGTCGTCGTTGCCTGCGCATCAGGCGGAGGGCGCGCCGGTGAGGACCTCCACGCGGCCGGTGTCGAGCGAGTAGTAGGCGCTGACGACGGCCAGGTCGCCCTTCTTGACGAGCGGGGCGAGGTCCCTGTTGCTCCGCAGCTCGGCGGCCGTCTGCTTGATGTGGATCCGCACCATGGCGTCGACGGGGTCGGTGTGCTTCGTCCTGGCGGTCTCCCGGTAGGCCGGCCGCAGGGCGTCGGAGATCGCCTGGAGGTTGCCGGGCAGCTTCTTGCCGTCGCGCATCGCCTCGTAAGCCGCCTTGATCGCACCGCAGCGCTGGTGTCCGAGGACCACGATCAGCGGGGTGCCGGTGGTCATCGGCCCGTACTCCACGGAACCGACGACCACCGGTCCCACGACCTGCCCGCCCGTGCGCATCACGAACAGGTCGCCGAGGCCCGTGTCGAAGACGAGCTCCGGCGGGACGCGGGAGTCGATGCAGGAGAGGATGACGCCGTAGGGGTCCTGTGCCTCGGCGACGAACTCCCGCCGCTCCGGGTCACGGTCGGGGTGCTGGAGCTTTCCGTCCACCCAGCGCTTGTTGCCGTCCATCAGGCGTGCGAACGCCGCCCAGGGCGAGTCCGGTCGCGGGCCCGCCGCGGGCGAGGGAGAGGGGGACTTCGCCGCGCCCACAGCCGATGTCTTCCCCGCGTTCGAGGCGTCCGGGTTCGACGAACAGGCGGTGAGCATGGCCGCGGTGGCGGCCAGCCCGCCGGTGAGTATGGCCCTGCGCTGCGGTGTCCTCGCGGTACCCATGTGGCGGTCCCTTTCGGTCTCCGTCCTCCCTGGCGGGAGCGGTGATCCCACTGTCGCGGGAGGCCGGTCAGCGCTCGTACAGCGCTGATGCAGCGCAGGAGAAGTGCTGTTCCAAAACGCGGGGCGTGAGGACTTCGGACGCTGGGTGACCCTTGGTCACAGGGTCACGGTGGTGCGGTGTTCGTAGTCCGGCCCGTGTTCGGCGCAGTGTCCCTCCCCGCGGGGGCAGATCATCGAGTACTCGCTGACCCGGGTCCGGTGCACCCGCCACGGCGCGGGCGGCCGGACCTCCTCCGGGGCGAGGGGGCTCGCCGTGCCCACCGGGGCGCGGGAGTCGGAGCAGAAGACGGCGGCGCCGACGCTGCGGGTGGATCACGGTTACGCGCTGCACGCCGAGCGGATGGGGGCGGGCGGCCGCCTGGTGCGCGTGCCGCACGGGGACATGCACCCGACGGCCCACCCCCAGCTCGCCGTGCAGGTCGACCTGCTGGGCGACGTCTACCGATCGAACCGCGTCCCGGCGACGAGTACTTCCTGGACGGATTCGACCAGGTGGCCACTGCTAGATTGCGGCAGCTGGAGGCGGACACCGCCGACGGCTGGAGTGCGGAAAGGGGCTTTCTCCGGTGACCGGAACAGCCGAGGGAACCGGGTCGCGCATCCGGGTTCAGAAGCGCAAGTGGGCTCTGCCGGGAGGGGACGGGCCGCGGCTCGCGACCGAGTGGGACGCCCGGGTGCTGGGCACCGACGCATTCGGCACCTGGCTGTTCTGCGCCGAGGGCGAGACGCACCGCAGGAGCGACGGCCGGCCGCTGGTGGTGCCCAGCGACGGTGTGCAGCTCATGCCGGCCTCCGGCTGGTGGGCTGCGTGGTGGTGGCGAAAGGAGCACTGGATCGGCGTCGACATCTGCACCCCGCCCGTCCTCGACGCGGCCGGCTGGAGTTACGTCGACCTCGAACTCGACCTGGCCAGGCTCGCGGACGGCACCGTCCTGCTCGTGGACGAGGACGAGTTCGAGCAGGCCATCACCGAGTACCGGCTCCCGTCGGAGGTGATTACCGCGGCCCGTGCCGAGGCGGCCTCGTTGCGGGGCCGGCTGGCCGATGCCGCGGAGCCCGTGGTCGCCGCGGGCTGGCAGTGGCTGCAACTCGTCTGACACGACCGGCCACACCCGCGGACAGCGCCTCGGCCCGTACGACGGTCCGGGGCGGACGCGTCAGCGCTTCCCGAAGTACGGCTGCAGCCGGTTGCGGACGAGGGCCAGCGCCGACGCGATGGCCATGCGCATGTTCAAGTAGGCGTAGGCGCCGAGCCGTCCCCCGAAGAAGACCCCGCGCTCGTTCCGCGCGAGTTTGCGGTACCGAGCCACGACGGCGCGGCCCTGGGCCGTGTTGACCGGGTAGTACGGCTCGTCGCCGGGACCGGCGAAGCGGGAGTACTCCCGGACGATCACCGTCCGGTCCTTCGGGTGGTCACGCTCCGGGTGGAAGTGCGGGAACTCGTGGATGCGAGTGAACGGCACCTCCTCGTCGGTGGAGTTCATCACCGCCGTGCCCTGGAAGTCGCCGACCCCCAGTAGCTCCTGCTCGAAGTCCAGGATCCGCCACCCGAGCCGGCCCTCGCAGTACCCGAAGTACCGGTCGAGACGGCCGGTCTCGGCGGGCGGCTCTAGCGGACTCCTCCGCGAGTCCGCAGATCATCGCCCTCGCCTCCTCGGGGCCAGGCGGCGGCCGGCGTGGGCGCAGATCGTGCCGAGGTTCACGGACAGCGAGTAGACCGCCCCGCCCGCGGTGGCCCACACCGTGTGGCGGTAGGACGTGAACTCCGTGAACCGGTTCACGTACTGCCAGACCTGTTCGTTGGAGGTGTGGAAGACGTGCGAACCATGGCGGTGCACCTCGATGCCCGTCGTCGACTCGCGCTCGGAGCGGGCGTTGCCCCCGAGGTGCGGACGGCGCTCCAGGACGAGCACCCGCTTGCCGAGTCGGGTGGCCGCGCGTTCGCGACGGTCAGACCGTACAGGCCGGATCCGACCACGATCAGGTCGCACGGGGGAAGCTCATGGAAGCGCCCTCACCGGGTGGCGTCGGGGGTGCTCCACCGGGCCCAGGACAGGTTCCAGTCCCCGTCCCCGTTGTCGAGCGCCACCGGCTTGGACGGATTGATGACCTGGACCAGATCTCCCGGCGTCACGGTGGTGTAGAACCACTTCGCGTCGGAGGCGCTCAGGTGGACGCAGCCGTGGGAGTTGTCCACCCGGCCGATGGCCGCGTTGTCCCACGACGCGTCGTGGATGTACGTACCGGTCCACGTCAGGTGGACGTCCCAGAGGACCGGCAGGTCGTAGTAGTCGGGGCTTCCGGGAGTGCAGCTGAGGCCGACGCTGCACGAGGTCATCCGGATCTTCGCCTCCTTGTCCAGCACCACCAGGTAGCCGCCCCAGGTCCGGTAGTGCGCCCCGCCGCTCGATATCGGGAGTTTCCGGAGCAGTCGGCTACCTCGGTAGACCGCCATGCTCTGGGTGCCGGGATCGACGACGGCGTGCACGTCGGAGTCGACCGTGAAGGTGTGGGTGTAGTCGCCGGTCGCCCACAGGCCCTTCCCGGCGTTCACGCCATCGAGGTCGCCCGTCACGGTGATCTTGTCCCCCAGCGGCCAGTACGTTCGGGGACGGTAGTCGACACGCCGGTCGGTCACCCAGTGCCAGGCACCGGTGACGTGGTGGGTGTCGGTCACGGACAGTGCCTTCTGCAGGGCGGCCTCGTCGGTCACGGGCTTGGTGAAGACGACGACGACCGGCTGGGCGTCGCCCACCTGGGCCCCTGTGGCCGGGGTGATGGACTGCGCCGTGACGGTGCCGGACGGATCGATCGTCTCGATGTTCAGGCGCTTGGTCACCGATGTGCCGGCCGAGCCGGTGGCCGTCGCGGTGACCGTGTAGCGGGCGTCGAGACCGAGCGGGTGCGTCGGTCGCCACGTCCCGGTCGCCGTGTCGAGGGTGCCGTCGACAAGGGACCCGTTCGGGCGGGTGACCGCGACCTTGGTCAGTTTCGCGTGGGTGGCCGCGCAGTGAATGGGCTGATCCGGCTCGGCTCGGCCGGACGCGTCGCTGACCGGCTTGATCGTGATGTCGCCTGGCCGGGGCGACGCCGACGAGTTCGCGCTCGCTCCGCACCCGACCAGGGCGAGCACCGAGACCACCGCGAAGGCGGCAAGATACGCCATCTCCTTCATGGGCCGGCGTTTTTCCGGCGCCCGCCTCATTGTCGTCACGGAGTCTCCTCGTCGGCCGGCGTGTACGGCGTCACCCGTCAGCCTAGGGACCAACTGAACGCTCCCAGAAGGAAGCTGCCAAACCTTGACCCTTGAAAGGGACGCATCTGAGAAGTACCGCAACGATTCCCTACCAAGGACTTATGGCAATTTCACGCGGAAGGCGCGTAATAAGGAATCAAGGCAAGTCCAGGGGGGTTCAAGCATGATGGCTGTCGTATCTCGCGTCGGTCGCCCCAGACCATTCGGCAGGTTGGCCGCCGGTGCCCCGGCGCCGCAGCCGCGGTGCTCTTCGGTATCGCCCGCTCCGTCTTCCGTTGCGTACCGCGTTCGACCGGCTCGTACACCGGCGCCCGCTGCCCTGGTGGCTGCGCCGTCTCCTCACCCCGGGTGTGCGGCCTCGGCCTCAGCGCGGTCATGGTGCTCGCGGCCGTGGGAGGTGTCCTCCTGGCAGCCACACCCGGGGTGGCCGACGCGGAGGCCCGGGTGCGCGCGCAACCCGTCGCCCACGCAGTGAGCGACACCGACGCCCCCACGCCCCCGAAGGTCGCCGCGGCGCTGGTGGCCACAGAGGACGCGCGTTTGCTGGCACAACCCCGGCATCGACCCTGTCGGTGTGCTGCGCGCCCTGGTGGAGTGGGCACGCGGCCACGGAGGCGACGCAGGAGGAGCCACCCTCGTGCAGCAACTCGCGAGGATGCTCTACACCTACGGGCAACGCACCCGCCGCGACCAGCTGGAGCAGGTCGCGCTGGCCGTCAAGCTCGCTCACGCCTATCCCAAGAGCGAGATCCTGCGGATGTACCTGTCGACCGCGTACTTCGGCCAGGACTGCCCTCCACCCCCTCCCCCCCCCCCCCGCCGTTGGGCGTCTGAGGCGGGGCCCTTCGGCGGTTCAGTCGGCCGGCCCGACGCCGGAGTCTCCCGCTGTGAAACGGGTGCCGCGCAGCAGCAGTCGTCTGGCAGGGCATTCCACACCCTCGTACAAGGCCCAGGACAGCCCCAGCGCCACGGTGAACGCGACGGCCGTGGCGGTCAGCGCCGGCAGCACGCCGAGATGCGGGGATGTGCCGAGCAGGTCGGTGCCCATCCGCAGGACAAGCAGGTGAATCATGTAGAAGGCGAAGGAGAGTTCACCCAGCCGCACCAGCCTTCGGTGCCGCCACAGCGAGGGAAGGCCCCGCAGGTCGGCGACGGCCGCCGCCGGGATGAGCAGGGCGAATCCCATGATGGTGCAGGTTGCGGCCGGGTATCCGCCGGGGACGTGGGGGACGAGGAAGTAGCCGATGATCGCCACCGCGAGCGAGGCCTCCAGGCCGGGCCCGCGCCACCGGCCGAGCAGCACCATACGGGCGACAGCGGCACCGAGGACGAACTCGGGCAGGCGGGCCGCGGGGAAGGAGTAGAGCGGCTGGCCCAGCCAGTGCTGCGCGTCCGCCCAGGCCAGGACCAGCACGGCCAGCACCGACGCCCCGGCCAGGGCGGCGGACCCCCGGGCGCCCATGCGGCGCAGCGGGAGCGCCAGCAGCGGGAAGACGGCGTAGAAGAAGGCCTCGCAGGCCAGCGACCAGCTGACGGGGTCCAGCGTCTGCCACCAAGGGCGCCACCAGGAGTGCAGCAGCAGCACATTGGCCAGTGCCTGGGCCGGCGTGGGCTCCGTCTGACGGGCCAGGGTGAGTCCCATGAGCAGCGCGACCGCGGCGGTGGCGAGGTGGACCGGGTAGATCCGGGCGATGCGCCGCCACCAGAACGCCGGCGCGCGGTCACCGGGCCGTGCGGACCACATCAGGACGAAGCCCGAGAGGATGAAGAAGAACGACACCCCGGTGGCCCCGGCCCCGAACCCCCACGTCGCGATGTGCTGGCCGGTGCCCCCGAAGTAGCCGAGATTGCGTACGTGCAGCCCGAAGACCAGCAGCGCGGCCATCCATCGCAGTCCCGTGAGTGACGGCAGGGAGGGCACCGGAGTCGTGGGGGCGGCCCCGGCCGTGTTCGCTGCGGCGGGCAGGGTCCCGGTCGCCCCGGTCGCGGCCGCCGTCACGTCCCCCGCCGAGGGGTGTGCATATGAGACATGAACGTGAGCCTTGCCCGATCGCCCTCTTTCATTCGGGGCTCGTGGGGAGCATCACATCGGCGTGGCGTGATGTGGGGCGAATCAGGAACCCCGGGCCTCTGATTTCCGGCCATGGCTCGGGCCCACGTTATCCAACAGGAGACCACCCTCCTGTCGAGGGAACGGAATAAGCGGCAAAAGAAGTCGTCAAAAACTCGGCCAGCTTTCGCTGGTGCTGTATTGCCGGCTAGGTGCGCTGTGATGAGCGTTCCCCGGAATCGGCGTACCGGATGCTGAGCCTACCGACGGCGTGAGACACCCGGGGGAGGGCGTCTCAGGCCAGCAGCCCGCCCTCCGGCGCCGCGACCGTCAGGTGGACGCAGTGGGTCCACCTGACGGAGAAGTACGGCAACTGGCGGGGTGTCTACAACCGGCGGCGGATGTGGGCCGTCGATGGCATCCGGGAGCGGGTGTTCACCACGCTGGTGGCCCAAGCCGATGCGGAGGAGGACTTCAACCGGGCGGGCCTCCGTCGACTCCACGAGGCCCACCAGCACGCGGCCGGGGCCTGCAGAGGGCCCCGGCCGGCGAACCGGACGACCACGCCATCGGTCGGTCCCGCGGCGGACTGACCACATGGATCCGCCTCGCTGCCGATGCCCGCTGCATCACCGCCGGACAGGCCGGCGACGCACCTGCCTCACCGACGTCATGGCCCGCCTACGCGTTCCCCATCGGCGAGGACGCCCCACAGCGGAGCCACCGGCTCCGTCGGGGCAGCCGAGGCAGCAGACCCCGGCCTTCGACCGCGAGACCCACAAGCAGCGCAACACCCTCGAGCGGTGCTGGTCCGCCCGGTGATCCGAACAAAACTGCCCGGGGGCCCAGGAGCTTGCGCGGTGGCGGGGCCTCGCCCGGCGTGAGCCGCGTGCTGCCCGTCAGGGCTGGGCCGTGCTCGTCGCCGCCGTGCTCGGGGCCTGCGGACCGCTGCTTCCGAAGCGGATGCCCTTGGCCTCCTTGCCGATCGCGCTCAGCACGATCACCACGGCCAGGGTGGGCACGACGGTCCACGCCATCGCCGACGGGTACCCGTGGCGCTCGGCGAGGGCCTCCTGGATCGGCAGGTTGAGCGCGGCGATCAGGTTGCCGAGCTGGTACGTGACGCCCGGGTAGAAGCCCCTGACGGCGTCCGGGCTCATCTCGGTCAGATGGGCCGGGATGACGCCCCAGGCTCCCTGTACGCACACCTGCATCAGGAAGGACGAGAGCATCAACCAGCCGGTGGTGCTGGACAGGACGAAGAACGGCACCACGACCAGGCCACCCGCCGCCGCGATCATGATCGTGCGGCGGCGGCCCAGCCGCTCGGAGTACGCGCCCAGCACCACACCACCGATGATGGCGCCGATGTTGTAGACCACGGCGATCGCGATCGAGGTGTTCGCCGACAGGCCCAGGCCCTTCTTGACGAAGGTCGGGTAGATGTCCTGGGTGCCGTGCGACATCCAGTTGAACGCGGTCATCAGCGCGACCAGGTAGACGAAGCGCCGCAGCACCGCGGGGTCCTTGAACACCTTGTACGCCGGGGTGCGGTTGAGCTGGACGCTCTTCTCCCACACCTCGCTCTCCTTCACCCGGCTGCGCACCCACAGCGACACCAGGGCGGGCAGCAGGCTGAACGCGAACAGTCCCCGCCAGCCGAATACGGGCTCGACGACGAAGAAGGCCACGGCGGCCAGCAGATAGCCCAGCGAGTAGCCGCTCTGCAGCAGGCCCGACCAGAAGCCGCGCCTGGCGGCCGGGATCTTCTCCATGGCGAGCGCCGCGCCCAGGCCCCACTCGCCGCCCATCCCGATGCCGTACAGCAGCCGCAGCACCAGCAACACGGCGTAGTTGGGGGCGAAGGCACACGCGAAACCTACGACCGAGTAGAAGACGACGTCGACCATGAGCGGTATGCGGCGGCCACGGCGATCCGCCCACATACCGAACAGCAGCGCACCGACCGGCCGCATCACCAGCGTCGCCGTGGTCAGGAAGGCCATATCGGTGAGAGAGACGTGAAAATCGTCGGCTATCTCGCTGTAGACGAGGACTACCAGGAAATAGTCGAACGCGTCCATCATCCAGCCCAAATAGGCGGCGACAAAGGCGTTTCGCTGGTCCTTGGTAAGACCCGTTGCCTGTTCTCTGACGGTCGTCAGCATTACGGCCTCCCGCAGTTCGCAGCCGAGGTTAGGCTCGGACTGCGGAGTGGACAACGGAAAATGAGCAAAGCGCGGTCCAGGATTGGACCAAGTGGCGACGCCGCCTTTTCGATTCGGCCCTGTCAGTCGCCGGGGGCGCAGCGGTACAGCGTCGGGGCCGTGGCGGAGTCCGTGCCGCCGTAGGCGGAGGCCGGCACGCGCGTGCAGGCGGACTGGACCCAGTCGGTGATCCGGTCGGCGTCCGTCGTCCCCTTGCCACCGCCGAACACGGCGCGCGTGCCTCGGCCGCCGCCCAGCAGTACGAACCGGAGCTTGCCGGCGTCGACCAGGTGCCGGAACCCCGCCTCGGTCGGGAAGGGCACGCTGCCGCTGAAGCCGCCGAGCGGCAGGACGTGAGCGCCGGTGGCGAGGATGTACGGGGAGGCGGTGCTCCAGCTGGTGGTGGCGAAGACGTATGCGGCCGAGTCCTGGCGCGCGGTGGTGTAGTCGAGCAACTCGCGCTGGGACGCGGTGAGTCGGCCGTTCAGGCCGAACCCGCCGAACCCGCCGAACCCGCCGGTGCCACGCGTGCCACCCGTGCCGGGCATGCCGCCGAAGCCGTCCGTGCCCCCACGGGTGGCCTGGTGGTCGGCGGTCGCCCTGTTGCCGAACGTCGCCTGATAGCCGCGCCCCGTCCCGCCGCCCCAGGGCAGTCGGCCCGTCCGCACCGCCGCCGACCGCACCAGGCCCTGCCCGCCGCTCCTGCCGGAGGGACCGACCGAGCCCATACCGGTGCTGCCGTAGGCGGGGTTGAAGACCTGCACGGCCCACGCGCTCGGCGCGATCAGGACCGCCGCGAGGGACGCCGCGAGCCCGGCGAGGGCGAGCCGCCCCACGGTCGGAGCGCGTCCGGGACGGGCCCGCGCCAACAGGACGAGGGCGGCGAGACCGAGCACACCCACCGCGGGCGCCAGCCACGGCAGGAACGACGGGAACGCGGCGGCGAGATACGCACTCCACGCCGCCGTGGCGGCCACCGCGCCGGGCAGCACCCAGGCACGGCGGCCGCCTGCCCGGTAGGCGCCCCACAGCAGTGCGATCCCAGCACCGGTGAGCGCGGCGAGCGGTACCGCGACGATGCCCATGTAGTACGTGTGGCCGCCGACGCTGCCCGCGCTGAAGACAAGGAAGTACGTGGCCAGCCAGGTGCCCCACAGGACGAATCCGGAGCGGATCCGGTCGGTGCGCGGTGTGCCCCGGCGCCAGAGCAGTCCGCACACGACGGCGACGGCGGCGATCGGGTAGAGCCAGCCGGTCTGCGAGGCGAGCGACGCGCCGAACATCTTCGACCAGCCGTCCTGGCCACCGCCCCATCCGCCGCGACCGCCACCCTCACCGGCCCGCTGCGCTCCGGCCCATGCCTTCGGGACGTCGGACCTGCCGCCGTGGTCCTCACGGTCTCCGCTGCCGCCGTACCGGCCGCCGCCGCTGCCCGCCCCTCCGGCTCCCCCTCCTTGCGTCGCGCTCACGCTGCCCGTGGAGGCCGCGCTGATGCCGAGCGAGGAGAACCGGTTCAGGAAGTTGTAGCCGACCACCATGCTGACCGCGGAGTTGTCGGTGGTGCCGTCCACATAGGGCCGGTCCTGGGCCGGGGTCAGGGTGACCGCGAGGATCCAGGACGCCGAGACGGCGGTCATGACCAGGGTGGACACGCCGAGGTGCACCAGCCGCCTGCGCAGCGGGAGCGGCGCCGACAGGAGGTGGACCAGGGCGAGCGCGGGCAGCACCGCCCACGCCTCCAGCATCTTGGCCTGGAAGCCGAGGCCCACCCACACACCGGCGAGCAGCAGCGGGCGCAGCCGGCCGCTCTGGGCGGCGCGTTGGGTGGCGTCGGCCGCCAGCAGCATGCAGAGGGTGAAGGCGGGGTCCTCGACCGCGGTGCGGAAGAGCCCCACGGCCACCGGCGTCAGCAGGAACGCCGTGGCGGCGACCAGTGCCGCGTTGACACCGGCCCAGCGGCGCACCGCCCGATACAGCACCAGCACGCTCGCCACGCCCTCGAGGACCTGGGGCAGGGTCAGTGCCCACGGGTGGAACCCGAAGATCCGGGCCGAGAGCGCCTGGGGCCACAGGAATCCCGGCAATTTGTCGAGCGTGATGGAGTTTCCGGGGTCGAATGAGCCGTAGAAAAAGGCCTTCCAGCTCTCGGTCATGCTGCGGACGGCGTTCGCGTAGAAGGTGTGGTACTCGCTGTGGTTGATCCCCCATGCGTAGAGCACGGCGGCGAGCACGGTGACGACGATCAGCGCTGGGCGTGCATAACCGGGTTCACCCTCAGGGGATCTCCAGGGAGGGCGACGTCCGGTACCGGAAGGGGGTGTTGCGGCGAGCACTGTCGTAGCCATGGAGAACAGTCTTCGGCACCGCGTCGGCCGGTTATGCCGTACGAACCCTGTTCAAGAGAATTCTCATGAGATTCAGGATGATTCTTGAAATACGCATGGTCTGCGCCAGGGGTTTCACGGTGGTTTCGGAGCCCGTTTCCTCGGCGGCGCGACAGCTCCGGACGCCGCGGCGTCGAGAAGACGGCGGAACGTGGGGCACTCCAGGTGGCTCGGCGCCGGGCACGCGGCGGCATGCCGCAGGGAGTCACGCAGGACACCCAGTTCACGGATCCTCTGGTCGAGTTCGTCCGCCTTGGCCGCCAGCCTCTGCCGGTCGATCCGCGGCCGTCCGTCCGGCGCGAACATGTGCGCGATCTCGTCGAGCGAGAACCCGGCCGTTCGCCCCAGCGCTATCAGCGCCAGCCGCTCCAGTACGCCGGGGTCGTACTGCCGGCGCAGGCCCCGCCGGCCCGTCGAGGAGATCAGCCCCTTCTCCTCGTAATAGCGCAGTGTGGAGGCCGGAACCCCGGCACGGTGCGCCACTTCGGCGATGTCCAGCTCTGTCATTGCCTTGACCTCAAGTCGACTTGAAGTAGAACGCTGTCATCCCGGTACGCCGAAGGCAACCAGAAGGAGAGACTCATGGACGCTGCGCGCAGGGCCGGCGACGAGCAGGCAGCACGCTGGAAGGGGCGCGCCGGTCACGCCTGGGGTGATCTGAAGGGGGTGCTGGACGAGATGTTCCGGCCCTTCGAGGAGCTCCTCGTCGATGCCGTCGCGGCCGAACAGGCGAGGCAGGTACTCGAGGTGGGCTGCGGCACGGGCGGCATCACGCTGGCCGTCGCGCGACGCCTCGGCCCGGCCGGCCGCTGTGTCGGCATCGACATCTCGGAACCGATGATCTCCACCGCCCGGGAGTACGCCGAACAGGAGGCCGTACCGGCGTCCTTCATCTGCGACGACGCGCAGGACCACGCCTTCGATCCCGGCACCTTCGACGCCGTCATCTCGCGGTTCGGCGTCATGTTCTTCCGCGATTCCGTACGGGCCTTCGCCAACCTCCGGCGCGCCGCCCGGGACGAGGCCGCGCTCCGGTTCGTCGTCTGGCGCGATCCGTCCGAGAACCCGTTCATGACGACGGCCCAGCGCGCCGCGGCACCCCTGCTCCCGGAGCTGCCCGTCCCCAGGCCGGACGAGCCGGGACAGTTCGCCTTCGCGGACCCGGACAAGGTCCGGCGCATCCTGACGGAGAGCGGCTGGGCCGCGATCGACATCCGGCCGGTCGACGTGGTCTGCACCCTGCCCGAGAAGGAACTGGTCCGCTACTTCACCCGGCTCGGTGCGCTCGGCATGTACCTGCCCGAGGTGGACGAGAAGACCCGCGCCCGGGTCGTCGAGACGGTCCGTGCCGCCTTCGATCCCTTCGTGCACGGCTCGGAAGTCCGCTTCACCGCGGCCTGTTGGACGGTCGGCGCCCGAGCCTCGACAGCGAAATTTTCGTGACGCCCGGCCCCCTTTCGTGAGCGCGGGCGCCCGCCGCATAGTGAGATCACGATGACGCAGAAGAGAGCACTGGTGGTCCGGGGCGGCTGGGAGGGGCACCAGCCGGTCGAGGCGACGGAACTGTTCCTGCCCTTCCTGCGGAGCAACGGATACGCCGTCCGGGTCGAGGAGTCGACCGACGTCTACGCCGACGCGGCCGAGATGGCCGGCACCGACCTGATCGTGCAGTGCGTGACGATGTCGGAGATCACGCGCGAGCAGCTCGCGGGACTGAGCTCCGCGGTCGTCGCCGGTACCGGGTTCACCGGCTGGCACGGCGGCATCGCCGACTCGTTCCGCGCCTCCTCCGACTATCTCCACCTGGTCGGAGGGCAGTTCGCCACGCACCCGGGCAAGGAGCCGTGCGAACGCCGGGGCGGGCCGGAGGACAACTTCCTGCCGCACACCATCACCCTCACCGAGGCCGGCCGCGAGCACCCCGTCACCGCGGGCATCGAGGACTTCGAGCTGGACACCGAGCAGTACTGGGTGCTCCACGACGACCTCGTCGACGTCCTGGCCACCACCAAGCACCCCACCCGGCCGTGGGAGCCCTGGCACCGGCCGGTCACCTCACCGGCGGTCTGGACCCGCCGGTGGGGCGCCGGGCGGATCGTGGTGACGACACCGGGGCACAGCGTCGACGTGCTGGAGAACCCCAACGTCCGCACCATCATCGAGAGGGGCATGCTGTGGGCGACGCGCACCGCATCGGCGTCGTAGGGCTCGGCGTCATCTCCCGCGCGTACCTGGACACGCTCGTCGGCCGTTCCGCCGTGCGGGTGACCGCGGTCGCCGACCTCGACGCCGCCCGGTCGGCAGCGGTCGCCGCCGAACTGCCCGGCGTCCGGGCGCTGGCCGTGGAGGAGCTGCTGAGCAGCCCGGACGTGGACACGGTGCTGAACCTCACCACCCCCGGGGCGCACGCCGCGATCGCCCTCGGGGCCATCGGCCACGGCAAGAACGTCTACGGGGAGAAGCCGCTCGCCGCCACGCTCGCCGACGCCCACGCCGTCATGGCGGCCGCCGCTCGGGCGGGTGTCGGCGTGGGGTGCGCGCCGGACACCGTGCTGGGCACCGGGGTCCAGACGGCGCGGGCGGCCGTGGCGGCGGGGCGCATCGGACGCCCCCTGTTCGCCTCGGCCGTGATGGTCACACCGGGCCACGAACGCTGGCACCCGCACCCCGACTTCTACTACGCCGAGGGCGGCGGCCCCCTGCTGGACATGGGGCCGTACTACCTCGCGTCCCTGATCCATCTGCTGGGTCCGGTGCGGGCCGTGACGGGGGCGTCCAGCCGGCTGCGCGCCGAGCGGGTCATCGGTTCCGGTCCGCGCACGGGCGAGCGGATACCGGTGGAGGTGGACAGCCATGTCTCCGGTGTGCTGGAGCACGTGGGCGGGACGCTGACGACGATCACGACGAGCTTCGACGGGGTGGCCACCACGGCGTCCCCGATCGAGGTGCACGGCGAGGCGGGGACCCTCGCCGTCCCGGATCCGAACCGCTTCGACGGCGACGTACGGCTCTTCGGACTCGGCGACACCCGGTGGCGCACGCTTCCGCCGTCCGCGGGCTACGTCGACGGGACACGCGGAGTCGGGCTGCTCGACTTCATCGCCGCCGACGGGCAGCGGGCACCGCGCGCGAACGGCGAACTCGCCCTGCACGTGCTGGAGACGATGACCGCGTTGCTGCGTTCGTCGGCCGAGGGGCGGCGGATCGAGCTGACGACCTCGGCGCGGCCGCCCGCTGCCGTCCCGCTGACGGCCGCCGAGGAATGGGGAGGCCAGGCCGCCCCCAGCCCCGCGTGACCCGGCGATGTCACGGCGGTCAGTCCACGGGCCAGGTGTGCGCGGGTGCGTTCATGTGCATGTAGTCCATGTACGTCCTGGTCATCTGCCGCAGCGCCGCACGCCGGTCGGAGACGCCGGCCTTCTCCAGATGATGGACCGTCTCCGCCTGCCACAGGGCGCCGTTGCGGGCGGTGACACAGCGCTGCTCCACGATGCCCAGCAGGGGTTCGCGCCAGGCCGCGTCCATGCCGGCCAGCTCCAGACCCCGGTGGGCCAGCGGCAGCAGACGCCGCAACACCAGTTCCGTGACCGGCACTTCACCCACGCCGGGCCAGTACAGGCGGGCGTCGATGCCGTCGCGGGCCGCGGTGTGCATGTTCTCCTCGGCGACCGCGAAGGACATGCGCGTCCACACCGGCCGGTCCTCGTCGACGAGGGCCCGGGTGAGGCCGTAGTAGAAGGCGCCGTTGGCGATGATGTCGGCCACGGTGGGACCGGCGGGCAGCACCCGGTTCTCGATGCGCAGATGCGGCCCGCTCTCGGTGACGGCGTAGACGGGGCGGTTCCAGCGGTAGATCGTGCCGTTGTGCAGGGTCAGTTCGCCCAGTTGCGGAGCGCCGCCGCGATCGAGCACCTGCTGCGGGTCCTCGTCCTCGCACAGCGGCAGCAGGGCCGGGAAGTAGCGCACGTTCTCCTCGAAGAGATCGAAGACGCTGGTGATCCAGCGCTCCCCGAACCACACCCGTGGCCGTACGCCCTGGGCCTTGATCTCCTCGGGGCGGGTGTCGGTGGCCTGCTCGAACAGGGGGATGCGGGTCTCGCGCCACAGCTCCTTGCCGAACAGGAAGGGCGAGTTCGCCGCGAGGGCGATCTGCACGCCCGCGATGGCCTGGGCCGCGTTCCAGTAGTCCGCGAACTGCTTGGGGGCGACCTGGAGATGGAACTGGGTACTGGTGCAGGCGGCCTCGGGAGTGATGGTGTCGGCGTACGTCGACAGGCGCTCCACGCCGTCGACCCTGATCCGCAGGTCCTCGCCCCGCGCCGCGAAGATCTGCTCGTTGAGCAGCCGGTACCGCGGGTCACCGGAGAGGGCGGCCTCGCTGACGTCCGCCTCGTCCAGGGTGGGCAGGATGCCGACCATGATCAGGTGCGCGCCGACGGCCGCGGCGCGGTCCTCGGCGTGGTTCAGGGCGTCCCGGATCGTCTGCTCCCAGGCGCCGGGGCCGCCGGTCGTCAGCTCCCTCGGCGGGATGTCGATCTCCAGGTTGAAGCGGCCCAGCTCGCTCGACCAGGCGGGGTCGGCGATCGCCTGGAGCACGTCGGTGTTGCGCATCGCGGGCAGCCCGTGGTCGTCCACCAGGTTGAGCTCGATCTCCAGCCCGACCCGGGGCCGCTCGCTCTCGAAGCTGGACTCGCGCAGCATCCGCGCCAGCACTTCGAGGTCGGTGTGCATCTTGGCCCGGTACCGACGGCGGTCCTCCCGCGTGAACACCAGGGCCGGCACGTCACGTCCCATGTACGCTCCCGAGTTCCCTCGGCGAATGACTCTCGTCCCAGCGTCGCACCTTGTCGTGGCGCCCGCACCCACCTAGCCTGAGTTTGTGCCGCAAATAAACAAATCCCGAACGCACAGTGCCGTGCCGGGCAACGGCAACTCCCTCACCGGACTCCGCACAGCGATCACCGTCTTCTTCGCCCTCGACGGCTTCGTCTTCGCCGGCTGGGTGGTCCGCATCCCCGCCATCAAGGAACAGACCGACGCCTCCGCCAGCGCCCTGGGCCTCGCTCTCCTGGGCGTCTCCGCCGGAGCCGTCGTCACCATGATCCTCACCGGCCGCCTGTGCCGCCGCTACGGCAACCACCGGGTCACGGTCGTCTGCGCCGTCCTGCTCTCCCTCAGCGTCGCCCTGCCCCCGCTGACCCACTCGGCCCTCGCGCTCGGCCTCGTCCTGCTGGTCTTCGGCGCCGCGTACGGCGGGATCAACGTCGCCTTCAACAGCGCCGCCGTGGACCTCGTGGCCGCGATGCGGCGGCCGATCATGCCGAGCTTCCACGCCGCGTTCAGCCTGGGCGGCATGCTCGGGGCGGGGCTGGGCGCCCTGGTCGCGGGTTCCCTCTCCCCCACCCGGCACCTGCTGCTGCTCACCGTCGTCGGACTGCTCGTGACCGCCGTGGCGGCCCCCACACTGCTCCGGCACGAGCCACCGGTGCCGACGGAACGGGAACGGCCGGCAAAGGACGCCCCGCGCCGCCTGGACGGCCGCACCCGGGGACTGGTGCTCGTCTTCGGTCTCATCGCCGGCTGCACCGCGTACGGCGAGGGGGCACTCGCCGACTGGGGCGCCCTGCACCTCGAAGAGGACCTGGACGCCTCGCCGGGTGCCGCGGCCCTCGGCTACTCCTGCTTCGCGCTCGCCATGACGGTGGGCCGTCTGACCGGCACCACGCTCCTGGAGCGTCTGGGGCAGACCCGGACCGTCGTGGCGGGTGGCGCAACAGCGGCGGCCGGGATGCTGCTCGGCTCGCTCGCCCCCGCCCTGTGGGCGGCCCTGCTGGGATACGCGGTCACGGGCATCGGCCTCGCGAACCTCTTCCCCGTGGCCGTGGAACGCGCGGGCGCGCTCGCCGGCCCCAGCGGAGTCGCCACGGCCTCCACACTGGGTTACGGCGGCATGCTGATGGGGCCGCCCGCCATCGGGTTCATGGCGGACTGGTTCTCCCTCCCGGCCGCGCTCACCAGCGTGGCGATCCTCGCCGCCGTGGCAGCGGCCATCGGTTTCGCGACGCGTCGCGCCGCAGCACGCTGATCCGGCTCGACGGCATCGCCACCTTTCCACAGCCAGGTGATCCGTACCCCGGCATCGGGGTACCCGGGGCCTCGCCCGTTGTGATCACCGGGCCGTACGCCATGGACAAGGAGGCAGACCCGTGACCGATCAACAGCACCCCGGCGAGCAGCACCCCACCCCGGAGTTTCCCTCCCAGGACCAGCCGCACCCGGGCTGGACCGGGCCCATGGACCCGCCCCCGGACCACGGTGAGGAGTCCTACCGGGGCAGCGGCCGGCTGGCCGACCGCAAGGCCCTGATCACCGGCGGGGACTCCGGGATCGGCCGCGCGGTCGCCCTGGCGTTCGCCCGGGAGGGAGCCGACGTGCTCTTCACCCACCTGGACGACGAGAAGGACGACGCCGCCGAGACCGCCCGCCTGGTCGAGGAGGCCGGGCGGCGTGCCGTGCCCGTCTCCTGCGACGTACGGGAGGAGGAGAACTGCCGGGCGCTGATCGACCGTGCCGTCGCGGAGTTCGGCAGGATCGACGTCCTGGTGAACAACGCGGCGTACCAGATGTCGCAGCCCGAGGGCATCGAGGCGATCTCCACCGAGCAGTTCGACCGGGTGCTGCGCACCAACCTGTACGGCATGTTCTGGCTGTGCAAGCTGGCCCTGCCGCACATCCCGGAGGGCGGCAGCATCATCAACTCCACGTCCGTGCAGGCCTACAAGCCCAGTCCGCATCTGCTGGACTACGCGACGACCAAGGGCGCGATCGTCACCTTCACGCAGGGGCTGGCGCAGATGCTGATCGACAAGGGCATCCGCGTCAACGCCGTGGCGCCCGGCCCGGTGTGGACGCCGCTCATCCCGGCGACGATGCCGGACACCCAGAAGTTCGGCAAGCAGGCACCCATCGGGCGGCCCGCACAGCCCGCCGAGATGGCACCGGCGTACGTCTTCCTCGCCTCCCAGGAGGCGTCGTACATCACCGCCGAGATCGTCAACGCCACGGGCGGCACACCGCTGCCGTAGCGCCCCGGCGAAAATTCCGGGGCCTGGAGTGCGCTCCATACGGCAGACTCGCGCCATGGAGACCGCCGAGTTCCTTCGAGCGCTGGAGACAGAGGGCCGGTTGCTGGCCGCGGCCGCCGAGGAGGCCGGGACCGACGCGAAGGTGCCGACGTGCCCGGAGTGGCACGTGCGCGATCTGCTGCGGCACACGGGTGCGGTGCACCGCTGGGCCGCGTCGTACGTCACCGAGCGGTACACCGAGCGCCGTCCACTGGGTGACGCCCCGGACCTAGACGGCGCGGAGCTCGTGGCCTGGTACCGCGACAGCCACCGCCGCCTCGTCGGCACGCTGGCCGCCGCCGCACCGGATGTGGAGTGCTGGTCCTTCCTGCCCGCGCCGTCCGCGCTGGCCTTCTGGACCCGGCGGCAGGCACACGAGACGGCGGTGCACCGGGTCGACGCGGAGTCCGCACGCGGGACCGGCGTCACCGCCGTCACCCCGGACTTCGCGACCGACGGCATCGACGAACTGCTGCGCGGCTTCCACGCCCGCGCCAGGAGCCGGGTCCGCACCCCCGAGCCGCGCGTCCTGCACGTGCGCACCGACGACACCGGCGCGGTGTGGACCGTACGGCTGTCACCCGAGCCGCCGGTGACCACGCCGGGCGCGTCCGGGGACGCCGAGTGCGAACTGTCCGGCCCGGCCGAGCAGTTGTACCTGGCACTGTGGAACCGGGCTCCTCTGCCGTCGGTCACGGGCGACCAGGCGCTCGCCGAGCTGTGGCGGGAGACCTCAGGGATCTGACCGGGCCGGGGCCTGTCGCTCGGGAGGCCCTAGCCGTCCGCCAGCATCCGCGCCAGCACCGCACGCTGCACGGGCAGCAGCTCACCGTGCAGCGAGCGCCCCTTCGCCGTGAGAGCGACGCGGACGCCCCGCCGGTCCTCGGGACACATGCAGCGCTCGACGAGCCCTTCCTTCTCCAGCCGGGCGATCAGCCGCGAGAGCGCGCTCTGACTGAGATGGACCCGCTCGGAGATCTCCTGGACGCGGTAGGAGGGAGTGCCCTTCGCCGCCCGGCATCCGGCGAGGACGTCGAGCACCTCGAAGTCGCTGGCGCACAGGCCGTGTTCGTGCAGAACCCGGTCGAGTTCACACTGTGTGCGCGCATGCAGCGCCAGAATGTCGCGCCACTGTTCCACGAGCGCCTGCTCGGCCTGCTTCGCCGCCATGCGCCGCACCGTAACAGAGAACCGGGATTGTTGCACCTGAATTAAATGCGCTTGCATCTCATGCATACGCATGTAATCTCTCGGGCATGACCTCTCCGCTCACCTCTCCCACGTCCGAAGGACGGTGGACTCCCCGGCTGTGGGGCACCCTGCTGGTGCTCTGCGCCGCGATGTTCCTGGACGCCCTGGACGTGTCCATGGTCGGCGTGGCGCTGCCCTCCATCGGTGCCGACCTCGGCCTGTCGACCTCGGCCCTGCAATGGATCGTCAGCGGCTACATCCTGGGCTACGGGGGCCTGCTGCTCCTCGGCGGACGCGCCGCCGACCTGCTGGGCCGGCGCCAGGTCTTCCTGGTGGCGCTGGGCGTCTTCGCACTGGCCTCGCTGCTCGGCGGTCTCGTCGACTCCGGACCGCTGCTCATCGCCAGCCGCTTCGTCAAGGGCCTGAGCGCGGCCTTCACGGCCCCCGCCGGCCTGTCGATCATCACCACGACGTTCCCCGAAGGCCCGTTGCGCAACCGCGCCCTGGCTATCTACACCACCTGCGGCGCCACGGGCTACTCGATGGGCCTGGTCTTCTCCGGCCTGCTCACGGAGGCCAGCTGGCGGCTCACGATGCTCCTGCCCGCTCCCATCGCGCTGATCGCCCTGCTCGTGGGCCTGAAGCTGCTGCCGCGCACCGAGCGCGAGCGCGGCAAGGGCGGCTACGACATCCCCGGCGCCGTCCTCGGCACCGCCTCGATGCTGCTGCTCGTCTTCACCGTCGTCGAGGCTCCCGAGGTGGGCTGGGGATCGGCCCGGACCATCCTGTCCTTCGCCGCCGTCGCCGTCCTGCTGGCCGCCTTCGTCGCCGTCGAGCGGCGCAGCCCGAGCCCGCTGATCCGGCTCGGCGTGCTGCGTTCTGGGCCGCAAGTGCGGGCCCAGCTGGGCGCGTTGACGTTCGTCGGCAGCTACATCGGCTTCCAGTTCCTGGTGACCCTTTACATGCAGCAGCTGCTCGGCTGGTCGGCGCTGCACACGGCCCTGGCCTTCCTGCCGGCGGGCGCGCTGGTGGCCCTGTCCGCGACGAAGGTGGGCGCCGTCATCGACCGGTTCGGCACGGCCCGGCTGATGGTGCTGGGCTTCGCCCTGATGGTGACCGGCTACGTGCTGTTCCTGCGCATCGACCTCGACCCGGTCTACGCGGCGGTGATCCTGCCCACGATGCTGCTGGTCGGCTCCGGCTTCGCGCTGACCTTCCCGTCCCTCAACGTCCAGGCCACCAACGGCGTCGACGAGCACGAGCAGGGCATGGTCTCCGGCCTGCTCAACACCTCGGTCCAGGTGGGCGGCGCGATCTTCCTCGCCGTGGTGACGGCGGTGGTGACCGCGAACTCCCCCGAGGGCGGCGATCCCTCCCCGCAGGCGGTCCTCGACAGCTACCGGCCCGGACTGCTGGTCGTGACGCTCATCGCCCTCGCCGGCCTGCTGATCACCCTCACGGGCCTGAAGACCCGGCGGGAACAGCCGTCCGTCGTGGTCGCCAAGTCCACCCCGCAGGACAAGGCCACCCCGAAGGAGGCGGAGCGCGTCGCCGTGCGCGACTAGGGGGAACGCCTCCGAGTGTGCCCGGCGGGACACCTTGCCCGCCGGGCACACTGCTGTTTGACTCGCCGTATGACCAGTCACGGGGGACGGCGCACTCAGGCCGAACGCGATGCGATGACCGTCGAGATCGGGTACGCGCTGTGCAGTGCGGCCTTCGCGGCGGCGGTCGTCTTCGGGGCCGTGGCCGGTCCCGCGCTGCTCTTCGACCTCCCGGACACGCCGGAGAGTCTGCTGCTGCACACCGGACTGGTGCTCACTCCCGTCCTGTTCGTCGCCCGGGTCGTCAGTGTGCTGGTCCGGTTCCGCTCGGCGGATCAGCCCAGCCAGCCCGGCCGTACCAGCCCGGACTCGTAGGCGAGCACGACCAGTTGGGCCCGGTCGCGGGCGCCAAGCTTCACCATCGTGCGGCTGACGTGGGTCTTCGCGGTGAGCGGGCTGACGACCAGGCGGCGGGCGATCTCCTCGTTGGACAGGCCGATGCCGACCAGGGCCATCACCTCCCGTTCCCGCTCGGTGAGCCCGGCCAGCGCGTCGGCCGCCGCGGGCTCCTTGGAGCGGGCCGCGAACTCGCCGATCAGGCGGCGCGTCACCCCCGGCGAGAGCAGCGCGTCGCCCGCGACCACCGCCCGTACGGCGCGCAGGAGCTCGTCCGGCTCGGTGTCCTTGACCAGGAAGCCGGAGGCACCCGAGCGGATCGCCTCGAAGACGTACTCGTCGAGTTCGAAGGTGGTGAGCATGACCACCTTGACGTCCTTCAGGTCCGGGTCCTCGGTGACCCGGCGGGTCGCGGCCAGGCCGTCGAGCGCGGGCATGCGGATGTCCATCAGGACGACGTCGGGCCGCAGTTCGCGGATCCCGCGCACGGCCTCCTCCCCGTCGGCGGCCTCCGCGGCCACCTCGATGTCGGGCTGCGCGTCCAGCAGCGCCCGGAACCCGGCCCGGACCAGTGACTGGTCGTCGGCGAGCAGTACGCGGATCACCGGTCCTCCTCAGATGGTTCTGTGGTTCGTCTCCGGCAGGCGGTTCTGCGGCCCGTCTCCTGCTCACTTGCCGGCGGAAGCCGTCAGCGGCAGTACGGCGAGCACCCGGAAACCGCCGTCCGGGCGCGGTCCCGCCTCGATGGTGCCACCCAGCGCGGCGGCCCGCTCGCGCATACCGGCCAGCCCGTTGCCGCTGCCGCCCGCTTCCGCGCCGGTCGCGGGCCCGTCGTCGTCGACGCGCAGCCGCAGCACGTCCGCGTCGTGCGCGAGGTGCACGCGTGCGTGCCGCGAGCCCGAGTGCCGCACGACGTTGGTCAGGGCCTCCTGGACGATCCGGAAGGCGGCGAGGTCCGTGCCGGGCGCGAGCCGGGGCAGCTCCCCCTCGACGTCCACCGTGAGACCCGCGCTCGCCGCCTGCTCCACCAGCTCGGGCAGCCGGTCCAGCCCGGGCGCGGGGGCGCGCGGCGCGTCACCCGGCGCGCGCAGTGTGTCGAGCACCTGGCGCACCTCGCCGAGCGCCTCCTTGCTCTGGGCCTTGATCGTGGTGAGCGCCGTACGGGCCTGTTCGGGATCGGAGTCGAGGAGCGCGAGGCCGACCCCCGCCTGCACATTGATCACGGAGATGCTGTGGGCGAGCACGTCGTGCAGCTCCTGCGCGATCCGCAACCGCTCCTCGTCGGCCCGCCGCCGCGCGGCCTCGGCACGCTCGGTCCGCTCGCGGATCCACTGCTCGCGCCGGACCCGGAACAGCTCCGACACCGCCGCGATCGCCACCACCCAGGTGGCGACCACCAACTCCTCGCCCCAGGAGACGGCGGAGTCCCCCGACGGCGGCAACCACTGGTAGAGCCAGTGCGCCACCAGGACGTGCCCGGCCCAGAGCGTGCCCATCGCCGCCCACGCCGCCCGGCGATGCCCGGCGACGATCGCGCTGAAGCACGCCAGCGCGACGGTGAAGAGCACCGGCCCGTACGGATACCCGGCCCCCAGGTAGAGCATGACGGCACCCGCTGTACCGAAGACCACGGCCACCGGATACCGCCTGCGCCACAGCAGCAGCGCCCCGGCCACCACCAGCAGCACCCGCGCGAAGGGGTCCAGGGCCGCCCGCTCGCCCTCCTGGCCATGAGCGGCGAAGTTCGAGCCGACCAGGACGAAGACCGTGACGGCGACGGTGGACCGCCAGGGCCACCGGGGCGCACGCTCCCCCTCCCCCCACCGGTCCCACCAGGGAGGCCCGTGCCTCCACCACTGAGGCGGACCGCCCCGCACCCGCTGCTCGTCCATACCGGCCACGCTAGACGCCGCCGGCCCACGGCGGCGTCACCCGGGCGTGGTGATCACGCGTACTCCCGAGGAAGTACGACGTCCGGGAAGTAGGGCGTCCGTCAGGACACCGGGTTCTCGGCGGCAGGCCCGTTCTGCGGATACACCAGCCCCACCCCATGGGCGAGTTGCCCCACCGCGTGCCGGAAGAACGCCTCCCGGTTCTCCACCACCCGGTTGAACTGCCCGAACAGTTCGAACCCGACCAGCCCGTACAGCTGGGCCCAGGCCGCGACGAGCACCGTCACCACTTCGGGCGGGAGGTCCGGCGCGAGGTCGGCGGCCATCCGCTCGGCCTCCGGGCGCAGGTCCGCCGGGAGCGAGGGCCGGGCCAGGCCGAGGCCGCGGTACGCGTCGCGCACGATGCCGATGAGCAGGAGACCGACGCGGGCGGCGGCCGGGACGGTGGTGTCGGGGGCGGTGTAGCCCGGGACGGGTGATCCGTAGATGAGGGCGTACTCGTGCGGATGGCCGAGCGCCCAGCGCCGCACCGCCTCGCACACGCTGATCCAGCGTTGCAGGGGGCCGGAGCCTGCGGCCGCGTCGTGGGCGGCCTCGGCGGCCTCGCCGAGGGAGTCGTAGGCGTCGATGATGAGGGCGGTCAGCAGGTCGTCACGACTGGGGAAGTAGCGGTACAGCGCGGAGGAGACCATGCCGAGCTCGCGGGCGACGGCCCGCAGCGAGAGCCTGGTGGCGCCCTCGGCCGCGAGCTGTCTGCGGGCCTCGTCCTTGATGGCCGCGGTGACTTCGATCCTGGCCCGGGCACGGGCGCCGTGTGCGGTGCTCATGCGGGGCAGTGTGCCATGAAAGCAGAGCAGTGCACACAAACGTGAGCGGTGCCCATGAACGAGATCGGTGAACATAAATGAGAGCAGTGCTCTTGCTTTGGGGTGTCGGCCTGGGGCAGACTGGCACCACCGAGCGAGAGCAGTGCTCACAAAAGAGAGCACCGCTCCACACCCAACAGGGGGGACCCCATGTCCACGCACGTCCGCAAGCCCGGCTGGTTCACCGTCAACGTCTTCAACCGGCTCGTCAGCTGGCTGACCCGCCGCGGCATCAGCGTCTGGGGCTCCCGCGTCCTCGCCGTCCGCGGCCGCAAGAGCGGCCAGTGGCGCACCACGCCGGTCAACCTGCTGACCCTGGACGGCCGGCAGTACCTGGTCGCACCCCGCGGCCACGTCCAGTGGACGCACAACATGCGCGCGGCGGGCGGCGGCGAACTGCACCTCGGCAAGCGCGTGGACGCCTTCACCGCCGCCGAGGTGGCCGACGACGACAAGACCCCGATCCTGCGCGCCTACCTCAAGCGCTGGAAGGCGGAGGTCGGGGTCTTCTTCAACGGCGTCGGTCCCGACTCCCCGGACGACCAGCTGCGCCGGATCGCCCCCGACCACCCGGTCTTCGAGATCACTGTGACGGGCTGACCTCGTCGCCCGTCGCGGCGGGACGGCGGTCCAGCGCGGTCAGGGCCCTCTGGGCCACCGGATACGTGCGGACGATCTCGCCCAGCGACGTCGATCCCTGCGTGATCTCCTTGAACGCCCTCCAGGCCGGGCGGAAGCTCGTCACCGCGGCGTGGAACAGGCCGGGGCGGCGCTCGAACACGGCCAGCAGCCGCTTGCCGACGCTCATCTCCACACCGAGCCCGGCCTTGACCGCGAACGCGTAGTTGAGGGCCTGCCGGCGCGTGTCCACGGCGTCGTGCGCCTCGGCGATCCGTACCGCCCACTCCCCCGCGAGCCGCCCGGACCGCAGCGCGAAGGAGATGCCCTCCCGGGTCCACGGCTCCAGCAGCCCCGCCGCGTCCCCGCACACCAGCACCCGCCCGCGCGAGAGCGGCGAGTCGTCGGCCCGGCAGCGGGTCAAGTGCCCGGAGGAGATGCTCGGTTCGAAGCCGGCGAGGCCCAGCCGCCCGACGAACTCCTCCAAGTACCGCTTGGTCGCGGCGCCTTCGCCCCGCGCGGAGATCACCCCGACCGTCAGGGTGTCGCCCTTGGGGAAGACCCAGCCGTAACTGCCGGGCATGGGACCCCAGTCGATGAGCACCCGCCCCTGCCAGTCCTCGGCCACGGTCTCCGGCACCGGGATCTCCACCTCCAGGCCGAGATCCACCTGGTCGACCTTGACCCCGACATGCGCCCCTATGCGGCTGGCGCTGCCGTCCGCGCCGACCACGGCCCGCGCGAGCAGGACCTCGCCACCCTGGAGGATCACGGCGACCGTGCGCCGGTCGGGCACCGCCGAGCCGTGCTGCTCGACCCGCTGGACCGTGACACCCGTACGCAGCTCGGCGCCCGCCTTCTGCGCGTGCTCGACGAGCTGCTGGTCGAACTCGGGCCGGTTGATCAGCCCGAACAGCATCTGCTTGGACCGGCGGGTGCGCGTGAAGCGGCCGTTGTGCGAGAACGTCACCGCGTGCACACGGTCCCTGAGCGGCAGCTCGAAGCCGGGCGGGAGGGCGTCGCGCGAGGGGCCGATGATGCCGCCGCCGCACGTCTTGTACCGCGGCAGCTCCGCCTTCTCCAGCAACAGCACGCGTCTGCCGGCGACCGCCGCCGCGTACGCGGCCGAAGCGCCCGCGGGTCCCGCGCCCACCACGACGACGTCCCACACCTGTCGCACGTCGTCCGCCGAAGAGTTCTCGCTGCTCACGATGGTCTACTGCTCCCGATCAAGCCGCCTGCCCCTGCTGTCTCCCGCATCCTACGGCGGACCTCGCCGAAGGCCGCTGTGGGAGGATCTACGGCACTCACTGCTACAACGTCGCACCTACAAGGAGCGTGCCCATGTCGTCGAATCCGGTCGCCGAGACCGTCGCCTCGCTGATGCCCAGGGCGAAGGAAGAGCTCACCGAACTGGTGGCCTTCCGGTCGGTGGCGGACTTCGACCAGTTCCCGAGGAGCGAGAGCGAGGGCGCCGCCCGCTGGGTCGCGGACGCGCTCGCCGCCGAGGGCTTCCAGGACGTGGCCCTGCTCGACACCCCCGACGGCACGCAGTCCGTCTACGGCTACCTGCCCGGCCCGGAGGGCGCGAAGACCGTCCTGCTCTACGCCCACTACGACGTGCAGCCGCCGCTGGACGAGGCCGGCTGGACGACCCCGCCGTTCGAACTGACCGAGCGGGACGGGCGCTGGTACGGGCGCGGGGCCGCCGACTGCAAGGGCGGCGTCGTCATGCACCTGCTGGCGCTGCGCGCGCTCAAGGCGAACGGCGGCGTCCCGGTCCATGTGAAGGTGATCGCCGAGGGCTCTGAGGAGCAGGGCACGGGCGGCCTGGAGCGGTACGCGGAGGCGCACCCCGACCTGCTGGAGGCCGACACGATCGTCATCGGCGACGCGGGCAACTTCCGTGTGGGGCTGCCGACCGTCACGTCCACCCTGCGCGGTATGACGCTCGTCCGCGTGCGGATCGACACGCTCGCCGGCAATCTGCACTCGGGCCAGTTCGGCGGTGCCGCGCCCGACGCGCTGGCCGCCCTGATCCGGGTGCTGGACTCGCTGCGCGCCGAGGACGGCTCGACGACCGTCGACGGACTGACCGGGGACTCGGCGTGGGAGGGGCTCCAGTACGACGAGGAGCGGTTCCGGCAGGACGCCAAGGTGCTGGACGGCGTCGGGCTGATCGGCTCCGGGACGGTCGCCGACCGCATCTGGGCGCGCCCGGCCGTGACGGTCCTCGGCATCGACTGCCCGCCCGTCGTCGGCGCCACCCCGTCCGTGCAGGCGAGTGCCAGGGCGCTGATCAGCCTGCGGGTGCCGCCGGGCGTGGACGCGGCCGAGGCGACCAAGCTGCTCCAGGCGCACCTGGAGGCGCACACGCCGTGGGGTGCGCGGGTGAGCACCGAGCAGATCGGCCAGGGCCAGGCCTTCCGCGCCGACACCACCAGCCCGGCGTACCAGGCCATGGCGGACGCGATGGCGGTGGCGTACCCGGGGCAGCAGATGCAGTACGCCGGTCAGGGCGGCTCCATCCCGCTGTGCAACACGCTCGCCGCCCTCTATCCGCACGCGGAGATCCTGCTCATCGGGCTGAGCGAGCCAAAGGCCCAGATCCACGCGGTGAACGAGAGCGTCTCCCCCGAGGAGCTGGAGCGGCTGTCGGTGGCGGAGGCGCTGTTCCTGCGCAACTACGCGGCGGGCTGACCGCTCTGCCCTCGGCAGAGGCCCTCGTCCGGGGACGGGGGCCCTTTCTACGGTCGTCCCATGGACGTCGTAGAGCTCCTCCCCCGTCTCCACCTGCTGCGCTTCCCGGTCGGCCAGGCCTACCTCTGGCGCGACGGCGACGACCGCGCCGGCCACGGCGAGCTGACGCTGATCGACGCCGGGCCGCCCCGCTCCGGCGCCCCGATCGCCGAGGCCGTGACAGCGCTCGGCCGTGATCCGCGGGACGTACGGCGGATCGTGCTCACCCATTTCCACTGGGACCACGCGGGCGGCGCGGGCGAGTTCGCCGCGCTCAGCGGTGGGGAGGTGCTGGCGCATCGGCTGGAGGCGCCCGTCGTACGGGGCGAAGTCCCGGGCCCTGAGCCGGTGTTCGAGGACTGGGAGCGGCAGCTGCACGAGCCCGCGCTCGAGCACCTGCCCGAGGGCGACCACGTCCGGCCCGGGACGGTCACCGCGGTGTCGGGCGGGGACGTGCTGGATGTGGGCGGCGGCGCGCACGTCGTCCACGTGCCGGGCCACACGCCGGGCAGCATCGCGCTCCATCTCCCGGAGCACGGCGTGCTGTTCACGGGTGACACGGTTGCGGCGTCACCGGTGGACGGCTCGGTGATCCCCGGTGTGTTCAACCTCGATCGCGGCCAGATCCTCGCCGCCTGCGGGCGACTGGCGGAGCTCGACGCGGACGTGGCCTGCTTCGGTCACGGGGACCCGGTGCTGGGGCAGGCGGCCCGGGCGCTGAGGAACGCAGCGCGCGCCTAGCCGAGCGCCGGATCGAGGACGATGTCCTCCTCGCGCGCCGCGACGGTCGGCTCCTCGGGGAAGTGGCAGGCGGTCAGATGGCCCGCGGGGCTGCCCTCGGCGCTGACCAGTCGCGGTTCCTCGGTGGCGCACTTGTCCTGGGCCTTCCAGCAGCGGGTGCGGAAGCGGCAGCCGGACGGCGGGTCGATCGGCGAGGGCACGTCGCCGGCCAGCCTGATGCGCTCGCGGCGCTGCGTGGCGTCCGGGTCGGCCTCGGGCACGGCGGACAGCAGCGCGTGCGTGTAGGGGTGCCGTGGCCGGGTGTAGAGCGACTCCCGATCGGCCACCTCGACGATCTTGCCGAGGTACATCACGGCGACGCGTTCGGAGAAGTGCCGTACGACGGCGAGGTCGTGGGCGATGAAGACGAAGGCGATGCCGAACTCCCGCTGGAGGTCCTGGAGCAGGTTGACGACCTGCGCCTGGATGGAGACGTCCAGCGCTGAGACGGGTTCGTCGGCCACGATCAGCTTGGGCCGCAGGGCGAGGGCGCGGGCGATGCCGATGCGCTGGCGCTGCCCGCCGGAGAACTCGTTCGGGTAGCGGTTGTAGTGCTCGGGGTTGAGTCCCACCGTCTCCAGGAGTTCCTGGGCGCGCCGCTTGTGGCCCTGGGGCGGGTTGATGCCGTTGAGCCGCATCGGCGTCTCGATGATGGTGCCGACGGTGTGCCGGGGGTTCAGCGAGGAGTACGGGTCCTGGAAGATCATCTGGAGGTTGCGGCGAGCCTGAAGCATCCGCGCGGCGGGCCGGTGGGTGATGTCCTCGCCGTCGAACACGATGGAGCCACCGGTGGGTTCCAGCAGCCGGGTGATGAGACGGCCGGTGGTGGACTTGCCGCAGCCGGACTCGCCGACCAGGCCCAGCGACTCGGCGGGCCCGACCGAGAAGTCGATGCCGTCGACGGCTCGTACGGCTCCGATCTGCCGCTGGAAGATGATGCCCTGCCGGAGGGGGAAGTGCTTCTGCAGACCGCGCACTTCGAGGAGGTTCTCCCCGGTGGGGCGGTCGGTGGTCTGCCCGGTGAGGGGCTGGGTGGTGCTCACGTCATGCTCCCTTTCGTCCGCCGCCGTCACTGCGCGGCCCGTGCGGCGTCGGCGCCGCGGTCGTCCGGGCCGGTCCCGCCGCGGATCTCCTGCTTGGCCTCGTCGGTGAGATGGCACGCGGCGAGGTGCCCTCCGGTGCCGGAGACGAGGCGCAGCTCGGGCCGTTCCACGGTGCAACGTCCCTCCGGGGCCCAGCCCTTGTAGGCGCAGCGGGGGTGGAAGGAGCAGCCGTCCGGCAGGTTGATCAGGCTCGGCGGGGTGCCGGGGATCGGGTTCAGCCGTTCGCCGACGTCGCCGGTGAGGTGCGGCATCGACTGCAACAGGCCCCAGGTGTAGGGGTGCTCGGGCTGCTTGAGGACCTCGCGGGTGGTGCCGTACTCGATCCGGCGGCCGCCGTACATGACCAGGATGTCGTCGGCGACGTCGGAGACCACGCCGAGGTCGTGCGTGATGATGACGACGGCGGAGCCGAACTCCTCCTGCAGATCGCGGATCAGGTCCAGGATCTGCGCCTGGACGGTGACGTCCAGGGCGGTGGTGGGCTCGTCGGCGATGAGCAGGGCGGGGTCGCAGACCAGGGACATGGCGATCATGGCGCGCTGGCGCATGCCGCCGGAGAACTGGTGCGGGTAGTCCCTGACCCGGCGTTCGGGCTGCGGGATGCCGACCCTCTTCAGCATCTCCACCGCGCGGTCCTTGGCCTCCTTCTTGGAGACCTTGTGGTGCACGCGGTAGGCCTCGGCGATCTGGGAGCCGACGGTGAAGAAGGGGTGCAGCGCGGAGAGCGGGTCCTGGAAGATCATGGAGACCGTGCGGCCGCGCAGTTCGCGCATCTGGGCCTCGGGCAGCGCGACGAGTTCCCTGCCCTCCAGCCAGATCTCGCCGGAGACCCGGGCGCGGGTGCCCTTGTGCAGTCCGAGCAGGGCCAGCGAGGTCACCGACTTGCCGGAGCCGGACTCGCCGACGATGCCGAGGGTCCTGCCCTTCTCCAGGGTGAAGGAGACGCCGTCGACGGACTTGACGAGGCCGTCCTCGGTCGGGAAGTGCACCCTCAGGTCGCGTACGTCGAGGAAGGGCGCGGGCGCGGGTGTGACGTCCGCGGGCTGCGGTGAGGTCTGAACGGACACGGGTGTTCCTAAGGACGAAAGAGGGTCTCAGGCGAGGCGCACGCGCGGGTCGACGAGCCCGTACACCAGGTCGACGACCACGTTGGCGAGGACGACGAACGTCGCGGCGAAGAGCGTGGTGCCGAGGATGACGGGCAGGTCGGAGTTCTGGACGGAGTCGACCGCGAGCTTGCCGATGCCGTTGATGCCGAACACCGACTCGGTGATGACCGCGGAGCCGCCGATCAGGGAGCCGACGTCCATGCCGAAGATGGTGATGATCGGGGTGATGGCGGCCCGCAGTCCGTGCTTGAGGACGACGGTGGCGGCCGGCAGGCCCTTGGCGCGGGCGGTGCGCATGTAGTCCTCGGCGAAGACCTCCAGCATGGAGGAGCGGGTGAGCCGGGTGTACATCGCGAGGTAGACGATGACCAGGGTGGTCCACGGCAGGATCAGGCCCTGGAACCAGGCGGCCGGGTTCTGGGTGATCGGCGTGTATCCGGAGGTCGGCAGGATCTGGAACTTGTCGACGAAGAGGTAGAGCAGGAGCAGACCGATGAAGTAGATCTGCACCGACACGCCGAACAGGGCGAGTCCCACCGCCGCCTTGTCGGCGGCCCGGCCCCTGCGGACCGCTGCCGCGGTGCCGAGGCCGACGCCCAGGACCAGGAAGGCCACCGCGGCGCCGAGTCCGAGGGACAGGTCCGCCGGGAAGTCCTGGAGCAGGGTGGTCAGGACGGGGGTGTCGGTCTGGAAGGAGATGCCGAGGCAGGGCGCGCCGCAGTGGATGCGGACGCTCTGGTCGCCGTAGTCACGGCCCACGACCAGCCCCTTGACGAACTCCCAGTACTGCGTCAGGTAGCTCTGGTCCAGGCCCAGCGAGTGTTTGATCTCCGCGAGACGGGAGGGCGAGCAGGTCTTTCCGCAGGCCAGGAGGGCGGGGTTGGACGGCAGCGCGAAGAAGATGAAGAAGGTGATCGTGGTGATCACCAGCATGATCACGGCTGCTGCCAGCAGGCGTCTGATGAGGTAACGAAACATGGGGTGCCGGGACCTGACGTGAGGGGGATGCCCGCCGGCGGCCCTTGCCGCCGGCGGGGTTCAGAGGGGATGCGTCACTGCTTGATGTAGGCGTGCACCAGGCTGGGTTCGGCCATGATCGAGTCGTCGATGACACCGCCGACCTTCGAGCCGCTCACCTCGCTGAAGTTCATGTACATCAGCGGGACCACGGCGGCGTCCTTCAGGATCTGCTCGTCCAGGTCCCCGTAGGCGGCGTTGCGCTGCTTGATGTCGGTCATCTTGCCGATCTTGTCGATCTGCGCGTTGACCTTCGGGTCGTTCAGGTACGAGAGGTCGTTGTTGGACTGCGGGAGCTTCTTGATCTGCCGACCGTCGAAGAGGGTGGGCAGCACGGTGGAGGCGTTGGGCCAGTCCGCGATCCAGTCGCCCCAGGTCAGGTCGTACTGGTTCTTCACGTTGTCGACGGTGCTGAAGTAGTTGTTCTTGTCGATGGGGGTGATGTTCACCGTGATGCCGATCTTCGCGAGCGCGGTCTTCACAGCGTCGGCGAAGTGCTCGTGCGTGGGGATGTTCTCCACCGCGAGCGACATCGTCGGCTTCGGGTTGCCGGCCTGCTTCATCAGGGCCTTGGCCTTGGTGAGGTCACCGGCGGGGTTGCTGCTGTAGAGGTTGAAGTCCTTGTGGCCGTCGATGCCGGGGGCGAGCATCGTGGTGGCGTAGTTGCCGTAGGCCGAACCGCCGAAGGCACCGCGCACGGTGGTCTTGTCGACGGCGTACTCGATCGCCTCGCGGACCTTGATGTCCTTGACCCGGTTCATGTTGATCGCCATGTAGTTGATGCCCGGGGCCGGGATCTTGTAGTAGCGCGACTTGAGCGACGGGTCGCCCGCCATCGTCGTCAGGTCGGAGCCGGCGATCGGGGTCTGCGTGATCGCGGTCTGGGCGGAGCCGCCGTCGGACTTGATCTGCTGGTCGATGGCGGCCTGGTCCTGCCCGAACTTCGCGTCGATCTCGTCGAGGTTCTGCTGGCGGATCGGGTCGGTCGCCTGGCTCCAGTTCTTGTTCCGGACGAGGACCATTTCCTTGTTCTTGGTGTACGACTTGATCATGTAGGGCCCGTCGGACCAGACATGCGTGTCGTACGTGGCACCCGTGTCGTGGGCCTTGGGCACCGCCGACCACCCGGTCATGGCCGTCGTCTCGTTGAAGTCGGCGACCGGCTGGTTGAGGTGGAAGACGAGGGTGTACTTGTCCGGCGTCTGGATCGAGGCCAGCTGCTTGCCCTGGTACGGGCCCTTGTAGGAGTCGCCGCCGACCAGCCACTGACTGGCGTACGGCGGACCGCCGTTGATGTCCGGGGAGAAGGCCCGCTCGACGCCGTACTTGACGTCCTGGGCGGTGACTTCGGAGCCGTCCTGCCACTTGACCCCGTGACGCAGGTGGAAGGTCCACACCGTCGCGCCCTTGGTGGGTGTTCCGGTGTCGGTCGCCAGGTCGCCGACCAGCTTGGGCTGGGACCCCGTCTCGTCCCATCCGGTGAGGGTGCGGACGAGCTCGTAGTCCATGCTCGAACCCTCGGTGGTGTACGTCCGCTGAGGGTCGATGTGGTTGAAGTCGGCGTCGTCGAGGATCGTCAGCGTGCCGCCCTTCGACGGGGAGCCGCTGCCGGTGTTGCTGGAGGAACCCCCGCATGCGGTGGCCCCCAGGGCGATGACCACGGCGGTTGCCGTGAGAGCGACCGTGCGCGATCTGCGCGTGCTGCGCGTCATTGAGGAAACTCCGTTTCTTGCTACGGGCTCGGCGGCCGTTCGTGGGGCCGCCGGGCCGACACTCGGGAAGGGGTGGCTTGTCAGCCGCGCCGGGCGCGGGGGTCCAGGGCGTCCCGGACCCCGTCACCGAGCAGGTTGAGCGCCAGGACCAGGAGGAAGAGCAGGACGCCGGGCACGAAGAGGTACATGGGGTCCTGGAGGAAGAACTGGGAGGCGTCCGACAGCAGCGCTCCCCAGTCGGGGTTGGGCGGGATGACGCCGACGCCCAGGTACGACAGGGCCGCCTCGGTGGTGATGTTCTGCGGGACGGCGAGGGCGAAGGAGATCAGGATCGGCGCCCACAGGTTGGGCAACAGCTGCCGGAAGAGGATGTGCCGCCGGCCGGCGCTCATCAGCCGCGCGGCGTCGACGAACTCCCGTTCGCGCAGGGACAGCACCTGGCCGCGCACCAGACGGGCGGTGTACGCCCAGGCGAAGACGGCGATGTTGAGGACCAGGACGAGCAGCCGGAGGTTCTCGTCGGTACCGCCGTGGCTGTTGGTCTGGAGGGCGTTCTGGATCACCGGGGTGAGCGCGATGATGAACAGCAGCTGCGGGAACGCCAGCATCACGTCCATGACCCGGGACAGCAGGGAGTCGACCCAGCCGCCGAAGTAGCCGGCCGCGAGCCCTGCCACGACACCGACCGCGGTGGACAGCACGGCCGAGGCGAAACCCACGTAGAGGGAGGTGCGCAGGCCGTAGACGATGCGGGCGAACAGGTCGTAGCCGGTGCCGGGTTCGACGCCGAGGAGGTGCTGGGCGCTGATGCCGCCCAGGGATCCGTAGGGGAAGTTGCCCGTGTCGGGGTTGATCGCCTTGTTGTCGGGGGTGATCGGTCCCCAGCTGGTCAGCGCGGTGAGGACCGGCGCGAGCAGCGCGATCGCGATGAACAGGAGGGTGGCCACCAGGGCGGCCATGGTGACCTTGTCCCGCCGGATCCGCTTCCAGGCCATGCGAGCCGGTGAGCGGCCGGCGACGACCGTGTCGGCGGGGCGGAGGTCCTGCGTCGACGGCTCGGTCAGCAGCGCGGTGCCGCCGCCGGCGTCGGCCGGCTGGTGTTGCGTGGTCATCGTACGGACATCCCGGATCTGCCCCTGAGGCAAGGAAATTGAGTGGCGGTCGTAAGCGCCGCCGTGAGACTCTGCGGACTTTCGCAACGACGTGCGAGTCCGGTCAAGCCGCGCAGGGGCCAGAAAAGGGATTGTTTGCGGTCATGGAAAAGTGTTGACGAGCAATGGGAATGTGATTACCCGCCGCGTGAGGGAGTGCGGGAGATTCCTTGGGCAGCGATTGGCAGTGGCCCCTCGGACGTTTCCTTTTGCTTTTCCCTCGGAATCCCCCGCGCCGGGTAAAGGGCACGAGCGGAGAGCTCGACGTCAGCCGACCGGCACACCGGCTTCCAGATAGAACGCCGCTCCGCGTTCGCGTGCCCTCAGGGCCCAGCGCAGCCGCTCGTAGCGCACCGGCGGGAGCAGGTCGGCGGCCTCCTCCTCGGTGACGAACCGCCAGTCGCGCAGCTCCGGCCCGGGCAGCAGCAGCCGTCCGGCCTCCGCGGAGTCGAGGCGGCCGCCGTCGAAGAGCAGCCGCAGTCCTCCGAACCCGGGGGGCGAGGGACGCTCCCAGTCGACGACGAGCAGGCTCGGTACCTCGTCGAGGTGGATGCCGGTCTCCTCGGCGACCTCCCGCACACCGGCGCGGGCGGGCGCCTCACCGGGTTCGACGACCCCACCGGGGAACTCCCAGCCGGCCTTGTAGGTGGGGTCGACGAGCAGCACCCGGTCCTGTTCGTCGAAGAGGAGCACTCCGGCGGCGAGTGTCTCGGCGGTGGGCTCGGGCGTCTGCACGATGTCGCAGACGGGCACGGATCCGCTGTTGACGGCCTCGGCTATCCGGGCGGCGGTCTCGTGGGGCGTGAGGTCGCTGGTGTCGACCGGGTGGGCGTCGGCGGTGAGCCAGGAGGCGAGGGCGGCGCGGTACGGCTCGATGTGGTCGAAGGACCACTGGCGTATTCGCAGCTCGCCGTCGGGCGCGTCCGGTGGAACCTCACGGCCCGCTATCCGCTCCCGCAGTATCGTTTCGGCCGGAGCGAGCAGGATGTGGCTGACCGGAATCCTGCGGGCGGCCAGGCCGCCGAAGATCTCGTCGCGGTACTCCTGGCGCAGCAGCGTCATGGGGACCACCAGGGTCCCGCCGAGCTCGGCGAGCATCGCGGCCGCCGTGTCGATCACGAGGCGTCGCCAGATCGGCAGGTCCTGGAAGTCGCCGACCTCCGCGAGGCGTTTGGGCGGCAGCAGATACCGGAGCGCTCCGCCGATGACCTCGGGGTCGAAGAGCGTGCTGTTCGGGATCAGTTCGATCAGTTCCTGTGCGGTGGTGGTCTTCCCCGCACCGAACGCGCCGTTGATCCAGACGACGGTCACAGGTCCCCCTCTTCTGTTGGCCCCCTGAGGCTTGCCCGCTCCACCCTGCCACGGAAACCAGCCGCAGTTGAGGGCGCATGACGACGGCGCCGGCGCCCCCCGCGAGCGAGGAGCGACGGCGCCGTGGCCGGGGCCGGAGCGGCCCGTCAGCCCTTGTTCTTCTGGGTGCCCTTCTTCTGGGGACCCTTCTTCTTCTGGACGCCATCCTTCCCGGCCACGGACAGGCCGTCCTTGCCGACGGCCTGGTCGAGCGTCTTGAGGGTCTCGTCCACGTTGATGGCGGGGAGCTTCTCCCCGATGGCGTGCGACGGAGTGACCGCGGCGACGACGAAGCCGGTGGCCAGGGAGGCGATGGCGAGCATGCTGCGCTTCTTCATGCCCGACTCAACGGCCGGACCCGCTCCGGGGTCACGCCGCTGGGCCGTTCGGGGGAAGCGGTCGGCTTCACCCGGGCCCCTTACCCCCAGGTGCCGGGGCCGCCGCCGCGCCACTCGATCAGGCCCGTCGCCGCCACGTACGCCTCGTCGGCATCCTCGATCCCTGCCCGCCGCAGGAACTCTGCGACATCCAGCAGCCCGTACGCGATCCCGAGGAACTGGTCGTCCACGCGTACCCGCCGGCCACCGTCCGCGGCGGGCGGGTAGACCACGACGGGCTTCACGGACGCCATGGCACCAGGGTGCGCGGGAACGGCGCCGGGCGCTCGCCGGAGTGGGCCGTTCAGCCGGCCTTCTGCGCCTGGCGGAACTCGTGGACGTCGGCGGTGAGCGTGCCGTCCTGCTGTTCGTAGTGGGACAGGGCGAGTCCGAGACCGAAGAAGGTGGGCGCCCATTCACCGACGAAGATGCCCCAGCGGTCGGCGCGGGCGACGTTGGTGCCGGGTTCCACCTTCAGAGAGCCCATCCAGGCGACGACGCTGAGGCCGACGGATGCCATGGCGGCCATGTAGGCGTGCTCGCTGCGGACGCCCATCTCGTGCATCTTCTTGATGATCATCAGCGGCTCCGTTCTGTGTGGGGTTTCGCAGACGGAGTGCCCTCGAAGCGTGCCGCTATTCGCCCTTTTTGCGACTTATGTGAAGGATGGGTTGCTGCGGACTGCCGTGCGGCCGCGTACACCGTGGCGCACTCGCCTCACGGCAGTCCCTGGGACCCGCGTCAGGCGCCCACGTACGCCGCCAGGTGCTCCCCGGTCAGGGTGGAGCGGGCCGCGACGAGGTCGGCCGGTGTGCCCTCGAAGACGATCCGGCCGCCGTCGTGGCCGGCGCCGGGGCCGAGGTCGATGATCCAGTCGGCGTGCGCCATGACGGCCTGGTGGTGCTCGATGACGACGACCGACTTGCCGGAGTCGACGAGCCGGTCGAGCAGACCGAGCAGTTGCTCCACGTCCGCGAGGTGGAGGCCCGTGGTCGGCTCGTCGAGGACGTAGACGCCGCCCTTGTCCGCCATGTGCGTGGCCAGCTTGAGGCGCTGTCGCTCGCCGCCGGAGAGCGTGGTGAGCGGCTGGCCGAGGGTGAGGTAGCCGAGTCCGACGTCGGCGAGCCGCTCCAGGATCTTGTGCGCGGCCGGGGTGCGCGCCTCGCCGGCGCCGAAGAACTCCTCGGCCTCGGCCACCGACATCGCGAGCACCTCGCTGATGTCACGGCCGCCGAGGCGGTACTCCAGCACCGAGGCCTGGAACCGCTTGCCCTCGCAGTCCTCGCAGGGGGTGTCGACGCCGGCCATCATGCCGAGGTCGAGGTAGATGACGCCGGCGCCGTTGCAGGTGGGGCAGGCGCCCTCGGAGTTGGCGCTGAACAGGGCCGGCTTCACACCGTTGACCTTGGCGAACGCCTTGCGGATCGGGTCCAGCAGCCCGGTGTACGTCGCGGGGTTGCTGCGCCGCGAGCCCTTGATCGGGCTCTGGTCCACCGAGACGACCCCCGCATCGGCGGGGACCGACCCGTGCAGGAGGGAGCTCTTGCCGGAGCCTGCGACACCGGTGACGACGGTGAGCACTCCGAGCGGGATGTCGACGTCGACGTTCCGGAGGTTGTTCGCCGTCGCGCCCCGGATCTCCAGCGCGCCGCTGGCCTTGCGGACCGTCTCCTTGACGGCGGCCCGGTCGTCGAGATGACGGCCGGTGACGGTGTCCGCGGCCCGCAGCCCCTCGACCGTGCCCTCGAAGCAGACCGTGCCGCCGTCCGTGCCGGCGCCGGGGCCGAGGTCGACGACGTGGTCGGCGATCGCGATCGCCTCCGGCTTGTGCTCCACCACGAGCACCGTGTTGCCCTTGTCCCGCAGCCGCAGCAGCAGGTCGTTCATCCGCTGGATGTCGTGCGGGTGCAGGCCGATGGTCGGCTCGTCGAAGACGTAGGTGACGTCCGTGAGCGACGAGCCGAGGTGGCGGATCATCTTCACGCGCTGCGCCTCGCCGCCCGACAGCGTGCCCGCCGGCCGGTCGAGCGAGAGATAGCCCAGGCCGATCTCCACGAACGAGTCGAGCGTCCCCTGCAACGCGGTGAGCAGCGGCGCCACGGAGGGCTCCGAGAGCTTCCGGACCCACTCGGCCAGGTCCCTGATCTCCATCGCGCAGGCGTCGGCGATGCTGATGTCGTCGATCTTCGAGGATCTGGCGCCCTCGCTCAGCCGGGTGCCGTCGCACTCGGGACAGACGGTGAAGGTGACCGCCCGCTCCACGAACGCCCGGATGTGCGGCTGCATCGCCTCCTTGTCCTTGGACAGGAACGACTTCTGGATCTTGGGGATCAGTCCCTCGTAGGTGAGGTTGATGCCGTTGACCTTGATCTTGACCGGTTCCCCGTAGAGGAAGGCGTGCATCTCCTTCTTGGTGTACTCGCGGATCGGCTTGTCCGGGTCGACGAAGCCCGACTGGGCGTAGAGCTGCACGGTCCACTGGCTGTCCGACTTCCAGCCGGGGATGGTGAACGCGCCCTCGGACAGCGACTTGGAGTCGTCGTAGAGCTGGGTGAGGTCGATGTCGGAGACCTTGCCGCGGCCCTCACAGCGGTTGCACATGCCGCCGGTGCGCTCGAAGGTCGCCTTCTGGGCCTTGGTCCTGGCGCCGCGCTCGACGGTGATCGCGCCGCTCGCCCGGACCGAGGCGGTGTTGAACGAGTACGCGCTGGGCGGGCCGATGTGCGGCTTGCCGAGCCGGCTGAAGAGGATGCGCAGCATCGCGTTGGCGTCGGTGGCGGTGCCGACCGTGGAACGGGGGTCGCCGCCCATCCGCTGCTGGTCCACGGCGATCGCGGTGGTCAGCCCGTCGAGCACGTCGACCTCGGGCCGGGCCCGGTTGGGCATGAAGCCCTGGAGGAAGGCGCTGTAGGTCTCGTTGATCAGCCGCTGCGACTCCGCGGCGATCGTGTCGAACACGAGCGAGCTCTTGCCCGAGCCGGAAACGCCGGTGAACACCGTCAGCCGGCGCTTGGGGATCTCGATGCTGACGTCCTTGAGGTTGTTCTCGCGCGCGCCGTGCACACGGATCACATCGTGGCTGTCGGCGACGTGCGGCCCGGACGACTGTCTGTCCGTCCTCGTGGCCATGCTCATCGGTCTCCATCTGTCGGGCGGGGCTGCCGCGGTCGGACGATCTGGTGTCCCCGCGCCGGCCCGGAGGTGCGGCGCGGGGGTGGTGCGGGTGGATCCGTGGGCCGGCTGCTGCCGGGCCGTCACGGCTTGAGCTGCTGGATGCGGACCATGTTGCCCGCGGGGTCGCGGAAGGCGCAGTCACGAACGCCGTACGGCTGGTCCGTGGGCTCCTGGACCACCTCGGCATCGCCCGCCTGCACCCGTTCGAAGGCGGCGTCGACGTCGCGGGTGGCCAGCACGATGCTGGCGTAGGTGCCCTTGGCCATCATCTCGGCGATGGTCTTGCGCTCGTCCTCGGTGATGCCGGGGTCGGCGGCCGGCGGATGCAGCACGATGTTCGTGCCGGGCTGGCCGACGGGGCCGACCGTGATCCAGCGCATGCCCTGGTATCCGACGTCGCCCCGCACTTCGAAGCCGAGGGTGTCGCGGTAGAACGCCAGGGCGGCGTCCGGGTCGTCGTGCGGAAGGAAACTGGCGTGAATGGTGAGGTCCATGGCCATCACGCTAGTTTCGGCCCGGGGTGGGCGCTTCTCGATTCCTGATCGGTCTGGTCACCTGTTTCGCCACGCACGACGGAATTCCCGCGGTGGCGAGGACCGCCTGGCGCCGGTAAGCGCTGGGCGGCATGCCGACCAGCTCGGTGAAGCGGGTGCTGAAGGTGCCCAGCGACGAGCAGCCGACCTCGAAACACACCTCGGTGACGCTGAGGTCCCCGCGGCGCAGCAGCGTCATGGCGCGCTCGATGCGGCGCGTCATGAGATAGCTGTACGGAGACTCGCCGTAGGCGAGCTTGAACTCGCGGCTGAGATGGCCGGCCGACATGTGCACACCCCGGGCCAGCGCCTCGACGTCCAGCGGCCGTGCGTACTCCCGGTCGATCCGGTCCTTGACACGGCGCAGGAGTGCGAGGTCGCGCAGGCGCTGCGCCGGGGCGGGTCTGCTGCTCACATGCGCGATCGTGCCACATCGCACGGACATTCGGTCCCTTTCCGAGAGAAAGCCCGGTATCCCGGTCCGGCGCCCGTCAGGTGTAGTACGTGTCGAACGATCCGATCCACCACGCGGCGAGCGGCAGGAGGCACACCTGCACGCCGGCCGTGATCCAGCACCGGCCGAACACCGCGACCCCGAAGGTCCACCACGCCGTGGTGCGCAGCGCACTCACCACTCCGGCCTGGTACCCCTGCCCGGTGGGGTCGGTCATGCCGGGGTAGCCCATCCAGTCCTCGGTGAAGACACCGTCCGCCCCGAACACGATGGCTGCCGACACCAGCCACAGGTCGGCCAGCAGGGCCGTCACGGCGAGCGCCACGTCGAAGCGCAGGTACGCGCGCGCCGGCACCAGCAGCCGTGCCACGGGGTGTCCGCGGCGCCGCATCCAGTGCTCCGGCCAGACGCGCACGAGCGTGACGGCGGCGTACACCAGCGCGCCGATCGCCGCCGCCCATCCGCCCATGAAGGCGAGCCCGAAGAACAGGATTCCGACACCCACGCCGGACCAGATGGCGCCCGCGGCGGAGTGGTTCCCTCCGCATCACAACATGCCGGGCTCAGGGACGTTCCGGGCTCAGGAATGTGCCGGGCGCCGGAGAGCCCGCCTGAACGTTCCTGCCCGTTCTCACACCCCCGCCGCGGCCGCGTCCGTCCGCCTCGCCAGTGCGGCCGCCGCCGCGCCCACCAGCCCGGCGTCGGTGCCCATCTGGGCCGGGGCCACGGTCAGGTGCCGGACGAAGGACAGCGTCGCGTAGGCGCTCAGGGCCTTGCGCAGGGGGGCGAACAGGACGTCGCCGGCCTTGCCCACTCCCCCGCCGATCACGGCGATGTCGATCTCCACGAGGGTCGCCGTCGCGGCGATCCCGGCGGCCAGGGCCTGGGCGGCCCGCTCGAAGGAGGCGACGGCGACCGGGTCGCCGGTCCGGGCCGCGGCGGCCACCGCGGCGGCGGAGGTGTCGCCGTCGGGACCGGGCCGCCAGCCGTTCTCCAGGGCGCGCCGGGCGATGTTGGGGCCGCTCGCGATGCGCTCCACGCAGCCGTGCGAGCCGCACGGGCACAGATCGCCGTCGAGATCCACGCTGATGTGTCCGATGTGGCCGGCGTTACCGGTGGGCCCGGCGTGCAGCCGGCCGCCGAGCACCAGGCCGCCGCCGACGCCCGTGGAGACGACCATGCACAGCGCGTTGTCGTGGCCGCGGGCTGCGCCCTGCCAGTGTTCGGCCGCCGTGATCGCCACACCGTCACCGATCAGCTCGACGGGCAGGTCCCCGGCCGCGGCCCTGACGCGCCCGACGAGCGGGTAGTCGCGCCAGCCGGGCACGTTCACCGGGCTCACCGTGCCCGCCGACCGGTCCACCGGGCCGGCGCTGCCGATCCCGACGGCCGTGGCCCGTCCCCAGAGCGGCGACCCGGTGAGTTCACCGAGCACCTGCTCCACGGCCCGCATCACGGTGTCGCCGTCCTCGCGGGCGGGCGTCGGCCGCTGGGCGCGGACCAGGATCCGTCCCTGGCCGTCCACCAGAGCGCCGGCGATCTTGGTGCCGCCGATGTCGAGCGCGGCCACGAGGTCGGTGTGCATGAGTGTCGGAACTCCCCGTCTACGGTGAAAGGACTGGCCGGCCAGCAGCGGAGCACGGTCCGGAGATTGCGGTGGACAGTCTCCCCCGAGCCTGACAACGTTGTCCAGGCTCTATGCTCGACGCCACATCCTCATACAAATCCAGGACCGACGCACTCCAGTAGACGACAGGACAGGACACCGCACCGTGCCCGAGACCAACCTCCGATCCGCACCGCGCTACGGCACCCGGCCGACCATGAAGGACGTCGCGGCACGCGCCGGGGTCGGGCTCAAGACGGTCTCCCGCGTCGTGAACGGGGAGCCGGGCGTGACCCCGGAGACGGAGCGGCGTGTCCAGGAGGCGATCGACGCCCTCGGCTTCCGCCGCAACGACAGCGCGCGGGTGCTGCGCAAGGGCCGTACGGCGAGCATCGGACTGGTCCTGGAGGACCTCGCGGACCCGTTCTACGGACCGCTGAGCCGGTCGGTCGAGGAGGTGGCCCGCGCGCACGGCGCCCTGCTGATCAACGGCTCCAGCGCGGAGGACCCGGACCGCGAGCAGGAGCTGGTGCTGGCCCTGTGCGCACGGCGGGTGGACGGGCTGGTGGTGATCCCGGCCGGGGACGACCACCGGTATCTGGAGCCGGAGCTCAAGGCTGGTGTCGCCACGGTGTTCGTGGACCGGCCGGCCGGGCACATCGACGCCGACGTGGTCCTCTCGGACAACTTCGGCGGTGCCCGGGACGGCGTCGCCCACCTCATCGCGCACGGGCACCGCCGGATCGGCTTCATCGGCGACATGCCCCGCATCCACACCGCAGCCGAGCGGCTGCGCGGCTACCGGGCGGCGATGGAGGACGCGGACATACCGGTGGCGGACTCCTGGATGTCCCTGGGTGCCACCGACCCCGAGCGGGTGCGCAGTGCGGCCGAGGGGATGCTGTCCGGCCGGAACCCGGTCACCGCGATCTTCGCCGCCAACAACCGAGTGACGGTCACCGTGATCCGCGTGCTCGCCGAGCAGGCCCGCCGGGTCGCCCTGGTCGGCTTCGACGACATCGAGCTCGCCGACCTGCTCCAGCCGGGCGTCACCGTCGTCGCCCAGGACGCGGCGGCCATCGGCCGTACCGCCGCGGAACGCCTCTTCCGGCAGCTGGACGGCACCCTCGTCACCCCCGAGCGCATCGAGCTGCCGACCCGGCTGATCACCCGCGGCTCGGGCGAGCTGCCCCCGGCGGACTGAGCGGCCCATGGAGCATACGGAGCGCATGGAGCACCTCACCGATCGCACGCTGCGAGCCCTCGGCCTGGCCGGGGCCCCGCGCGAGCACCCCCTGACCTATCCGGGCGCGTGGCCCGCCGACTCGGGGCTCCTCGACGGGGACTGCTTCCTGCCGCTGGACCGGCTGGTGCACGAGGACCGCACCCCGGTTCTCGCCATCGGCTCGAACGCCTGCCCGGGGCAGCTGCGGCACAAGATGGAGGAGTTCGGGATCATGTCGCCGATCCCCATGGTGAAGGCCCGGGTGACGGGCGTCGACGCCGGTGTGTCGGCGCATGTGAGCCGCATGGGGTACGTGTCGGCCTCGCCCGTCAGCGCCCCCGACACCGTGCGGGAGTTGTTCGTCATCTGGCTCGACGCCGAGCAGCTCGCCGTGATCGACGCGAGCGAGGGCGTGCCGCTGCCGGCCGGCAACTACGAGCGTGCCTGGCTGCCCGCGCCCGACGTGCGCGTCGACCTCGCGGACGGCACCCGCCTGCCCGGCGCGTACGCGTACGTCAACCGGCACGGTGTCCTGCACGACGGCACCGGCGTGCCGCGCGCCCACCCGGGCCAGCGGGTGCTGCTCACCGAGCTGCTCGTCGGCCTGCCCCGCTTCCGAGAGCTGTTCGGTGTCGTGCCCGAGGAGTTCTGCGCGCGGGCCCGCTCCGACCGGCGGCTGTGCGAACGGGGCACGCGGCTGTTCGTCGAGGAGAAACTGGTGACGGCCTCGGGGCTGGAGCGGTACGCGGCGGTGTCGCTGCGCGCTCAGCAGACCGGGAGCCCGGGGACGGGCGCGTCGTTGTCGCCGCCCTTGATGTAGACGTCGCTGACCCAGACGTCCGTGTTGCCACTGTCGTCGTCCGTCTTCGCCCACCAGACGTTGGTCCACCGGCCGTCGGTCTCTCGCCGGCCCAGGTTCTGCTGGCAGTAGAAGTAGTTGGTGCCCGCCTTGAGGACGCCGGCCTCGGCGCCGGAGGCGGTGTACGACGTGGCGGTCTTCCAGACCTGGCAGTTGTACTTGCCGCCGCCGATGGCGTGGCAGACCGGGGCGGGCGTGGTGGAGCCGCCGCCTGTCGCGCCGCCCTCGCCGGAACCGCCGCCTCCGGGGGCGCCGTCCGAGGTCCCTCCGATGGTGCCGCCGGAGGACTCGGCGGGGGCCGGGGTGGTCGCCCGCCCGGTGGGCTCCGACCCCTTCCCGCCCCCGGGCTTCTTCGACGGGGCCTTCCCCTGCTCGTCGCCCTGCCCCTCGGGCCTGGGGGCGTTCGAACCGTCGTCGGTACGACCGGACCCGGACGCGGAGGCCGCGCCATCCGCACGGGCGGCGTCGGTTCGCGGGCCCGGATCGGTGCCGCCGGAATCGCTCAGCACGGCGACCGTGGCACCTGCCGCCGCGAGCACGACGGTGACGGCCGCGGCCACGAGGAGGACGCGGTTCTTACGGCGAGGCGTGGCGCGGGAGTTCATGGGGCCGGTGGGAGCGGAGGCGCCCTGGCCGGTACTGCCCGGCCCGGCCGGCCCGAAGCCCGGGGCCGATCCGGGCTGTCCCGGCGTGCCGGTGGACCGGAAGGCGGCAGCGGTGCCGAAGCCCGGTGTGCCCGCGTCCTCGGGCGGCCCGGCGGCACCCGGCTGGACCTGCTGGGGCGGTCCGAATCCCGGCGGTACCGAGGGGACACTGCGCTCCGTCTCAGGCCGCGGGGGCGAGGGAACCGGCCCTCGCAATGATGACGTCGGCGTGTCCGTGCCGCCCGAGTCCGCGACGGCCTGGAGCATCTCGCGGGCCTGGTGGGCCTTCGGGCGGCCCTCGGGGCGCTTGTCCATCAGCTGCTGGAGGACGGGGGCGAGAGGGCCGGCGCGGCGGGGCTCGGGCAACGGCTCGGTGACGATCGCGGTGAGCGTCGAGAACGTGGACGTACGGCGGAAGGGCGAGGTGCCCTCGACGGCCGCGTAGAGCGTGGCGCCCAGGGCCCAGATGTCGGAGGCGGGGCCCGGGTCGGCGCCCTGGGCCCGCTCGGGGGCCAGGTAGTCGAGGGAGCCGACGAGTTCCCCGCTGCGGGTGAGGTGCGTGGCCGAACCGTCGCCCGGGTCGTCCATGGTGGCGATGCCGAAGTCGGTGAGGACGACCCGGCCCGAGCGGTCGAGCAGGATGTTGCCGGGCTTCACGTCGCGGTGCAGGACGCCCGCGCGGTGGGCGGCGGCCAGGGCGTCCATGACCTTGGCGCCGATTCCGGCCGCCTCGCGCGCGTCCAGCGTGCCGCGGTCGCGCAGCACGTCGTCCAGGGAGGGCCCGTCGACCAGCTCCATGACGATGAGCGGGCGGCCGTCGACCTCGGCGATGTCGTGCACGGCGATGACACCGGTGTGGCGCACCCGGGCCGCCGCACGCGCCTCGCGCTGCATCCGCAGTTGCAGATCGGCCAGTTCGGGGCCGGCCGCGTCGGTGTAGGTGCGCAGTTCCTTGACGGCCACCTCACGGCCGAGGACCTCGTCGACGGCCTTCCAGACGACGCCCATGCCACCGCGCCCCAGCCGGGCCGTGACGCGGTAGCGGCCCGCCAGCAGCCGGCCGGCCCCGTCCCCCTGCACGTACTCCCCCGTAGACACCGCTGCCCCGTTCCTCCGACCCCACAGGGTCCACTGACACGTCCGTACGTGGCGTACAGACTACGGGGCGGCGGTGACGACGAGAGTCGGTGGCGACTGCTGTGACAGGGCCGGTACGTAGGGCCGGACCGTGGGAGAGGAACCGTCAGGCGGACGCCGTCAGGTCGCCCCGGCGGGGTGCCGCGAAGCTCTCCAGGTCGGCGCGGGTGAGGCCGGTCAGCCGGGCGACCTCCCCGATGTCCAGGGCGCCGCAGTCCAGGCCGCGCAGCAGGTAGCCGCTGAGGGCCTTGGCGGTGGCGGGTTCGTCCATGACGTCGCCGCCGGTGCGGTTGGCGTACCGGGCGAGGCGGGCAGCGGCCTGTTCGAAGCCCTCGCGGTAGAAGGCGAAGACGGCCGCGTACCGGGTGGGGAGGTGGCCGGGGTGCATGTCCCAGCCCTGGTAGTAGGCGCGGGCCAGGGCGCGGCGCGTGAGGCCGTAGTGCAGGCGCCAGGCGGCGTGCACCTTCTCGGTCGGGCCGACGGGCAGGACGTTGGTGGATCCGTCCGAGACGCGCACGCCGGTGCCGGCCGCGGCGACCTGCATGACGGCCTTGGCGTGGTCGGCGGCGGGGTGGTCACTGGCCTGGTGGGCGGCGGAGACGCCGAGGCAGGCGCTGTAGTCGAAGGTGCCGTAGTGCAGGCCGGTGGCGCGACCCTCGGCGGCCTGGATCATGCGGGCGACGGTGGCGGTGCCGTCGGCGGCGAGGACGGACTGGCTGGTCTCGATCTGTATCTCGAAGCCGATCCGGCCGGGCTCCAGGCCGTGCGTCTTCTCGAAGGCGTCCAGCAGCCGCGCCATCGCGGTGACCTGCTCGGCGTAGGTCACCTTGGGCAGGGTGAGCACCAGTCCGTCGGGCAGCCCCCCGGCCTCCATCAGGCCGGTGAGGAAGATGTCGAGCGTGCGGATGCCCCGGGCCCGTACGGGCGCCTCCATGCACTTCATGCGGATGCCCATGTAGGGGGCCGCGGTGCCGTCCTCGTACGCCTCGGCGACGATCCGGGCGGCGCGGGCCGCGGCTTCGTCCTCCTCGGCGTCGGGGCGGTTGCCGTAGCCGTCCTCGAAGTCGACGCGCAGGTCCTCGATCGGCTCGCGCTCCAGCTTGGCGCGCACGCGCGCGTGGACGGGCTCGGCGAGTTCGTCGGCCAGGCCGAGGACGGCGGCGAAGGAGGCGGCGTCCGGGGCGTGTTCGTCGAGGGCGGCCAGGGCACGATCGCCCCAGGAGCGGACGGTGTCGGCGACGAAGACGTCGCCGGGGACGTAGACGGTGTGGACGGGCTGGCGGGTGCCGGGGTCTCCGGGGTAGCGGCGCTCCAGTTCGGCGTCGACCGGCGCGAGGGAGGCGCTGATCTCCTCGCTGACGGCGCCCGCGAGGCTCGTCGCCACCTTCTCCTGCTGGCCCTGACCCATTCCGAGACCCTCCTGTTTTCCGCTGTACGGAATCAACAATCCGTAGAGCGAAGCTATCGGCCGACCTTCCCGCTGGTCAACACCGTCTTGCGACGGGATTCCCTATCCTTCACCCTCTGTCACTGCCGACCCGCCCGCATCTTCCGTATTCACAAGGCAAGCTTCATCCTGACGTGCAAGGGGAGGGAGAACACGTGCCGAACGAGGTCGGAGTGACGCGCCGCCACGGACTCAAGGCAGCGGCGGCCGCCGCCGTCGCAGGACCGCTGCTCACCACCGCAGGGCCCACACACCCCGCTTCCGCCGGCGAGCACGCGGGCGCCCTGAACGTCATGACGTTCAACGTGCGCTTCGCGACCGTCGTCGACGAGACACCGCGCTGGGCCGTGCGCCGGCCGGTGATGCGAGAACTGCTGCGCCGCGAGCGACCGCACGTCATCGGCACCCAGGAAGGGCTCTACCAGCAAGTGCGCATGATCGAGAGGGATCTCGGCGGGCACTACGAGTGGATCGGCACCGGACGCGGGGGCGGCAGCAAGGACGAGTTCATGGCGATCTTCTACGACACGCGCAGACTCGACCCGGTCGAGTTCGACCACTTCTGGCTGTCCGACACGCCGTACACGATCGCCTCGAACACCTGGGACGCGGACTGGCTGCGCATGGTGACCTGGGTCCGTTTTGCCGATCTCGCCGACGGGGGAAGGGAGTTCTACGTCCTCAACACCCACCTGGACAGTGTCAGCCAGTACGCCCGCGAACGCTCGGCGGGACTCATCGGCGAGACGATCGCCGGGTGGGACCGGTCGTTACCGGTCATCGTCACCGGCGACTTCAACGCGGCCGCCCACGACAACCGCGTGTACGACCTCATGCTGGACATCGGACTGGTGGACGCCTGGGACGCGGCGGCCTCACGGAGTCCGGCGTACGGGACGCACCACGGCTACCGGGAGCTCAGGCCCGGCGGGCGGCGCATCGACTGGATCCTCACCACGCCCGGGGTGACCACGCACTGGGCCGGGATGAACACCTTCAGCGTGGACGGGACGTATCCGAGCGACCATCTGCCGGTGCAGGCCTCGATGACCCTGGGATGAGAGAGGCCCCCGTGACCGTTCGTGCGGTCACGGGGGCCTTCTGCAGCCCGGGTCGATCAGCCCTTGCGGGTCTTGATCTCCTCGGTCAGCTGCGGGACGACGTCGAAGAGGTCGCCGACCACGCCGTAGTCGACCAGGTCGAAGATCGGGGCCTCGGCGTCCTTGTTGATCGCCACGATCGTCTTCGAGGTCTGCATACCGGCACGGTGCTGGATCGCGCCGGAGATGCCGGAGGCGATGTACAGCTGCGGCGAGACGGACTTGCCCGTCTGGCCGACCTGGTTGGTGTGCGGGTACCAGCCGGCGTCGACGGCGGCGCGCGAGGCACCGACGGCCGCGCCGAGGGAGTCGGCGAGGGCCTCGATGATCGCGAAGTTCTCCGCGCCGTTGACGCCACGGCCACCGGAGACCACGATCGCGGCCTCGGTCAGCTCCGGACGGCCCGTCGACTCACGCGGCGTACGGCCGGTGACCTTGGTGCCGGTGGCCTGCGCGGAGAAGGACACCGACAGCGCCTCGACCGCACCGGCGGCCGGAGCCGGCTCCACGGCCGCGCTGTTGGGCTTGACCGTGATGACCGGGGTGCCCTTGGACACACGGGACTTGGTGGTGAAGGACGCGGCGAACACCGACTGGGTCGCCACCGGGCCCTCGTCGCCGGCCTCCAGGTCGACGGCGTCGGTGATGATGCCCGAACCCAGACGCAGCGCCAGACGGGCGGCGATCTCCTTGCCCTCGGCGGAGGACGGGACCAGCACGGCGGCCGGGGAAACGGCCTCGTGGGCGGCCTGGAGGGCGTCCACCTTCGGTACGACCAGGTAGTCGGCGTACTCGGCGGCCTCGTGCGTGAGGACCTTCACCGCGCCGTGCTCGGCGAGCGTGGCGGCGGTGTCACCGGCGCCGTTGCCCAGCGCGACGGCGACCGGCTCGCCGATGCGGCGGGCCAGGGTCAGCAGCTCCAGGGTGGGCTTGCGGACGGCACCGTCCACGTGGTCGACGTAGACGAGAACTTCAGCCATGGGACTTCTTCTCTCCTGCTTGCGAAAGATGAGGGGCGGTCAGCGAATGCGGGGCTCAGATGAACTTCTGGCCCGCGAGGAACTCAGCGAGCTGCTTGCCGCCCTCGCCCTCGTCCTTGACGATCGTGCCCGCGGTACGGGCCGGACGCTCGGCCGCGTTGTCGACCGTGGTGTAGGCGCCCTCCAGGCCGACCTCCTCGGCCTCGATGTCGAGGTCGGACAGGTCCCAGGACTCCACCGGCTTCTTCTTCGCCGCCATGATGCCCTTGAAGGACGGGTAACGCGCCTCGCCCGACTGGTCGGTCACCGACACGACCGCCGGCAGGGACGCCTCCAGGTTCTCGGAAGCGGCGTCGCCGTCGCGGCGGCCCTTGACCGTGCCGTCCTCGACCGACACCTCGGAGAGCAGGGTCACCTGCGGCACGCCCAGACGCTCGGCGAGCAGCGCGGGGACGACGCCCATGGTGCCGTCGGTGGAGGCCATGCCGGAGATGACCAGGTCGTAGCCGGCCTTCTCGATCGCCTTGGCCAGGACCAGGGAGGTGCCGATGGCGTCGGTGCCGTGGATGTCGTCGTCCTCGACGTGGATCGCCTTGTCGGCGCCCATGGACAGCGCCTTGCGCAGGGCGTCCTTGGCGTCCTCGGGGCCCACCGTCAGGACGGTGATCTCCACGTCGTCGTCGGAGTTCTCGGAGATCTGCAGCGCCTGCTCGACCGCGTACTCGTCGAGCTCGGAGAGCAGACCGTCCACGTCGTCCCGGTCGACGGTCAGGTCATCGGCGAAGTGCCGGTCGCCAGTGGCGTCGGGCACGTACTTCACAGTGACAACGATCCTCAAGCTCACGCCGGCTCTCCTACTGCATCGTCATTTCCATGCTGCCTACTTGCAGGCAGCATAGGCGCCTCAAGCGGCCGATCCCGGTCGGGGCGACCCACGCTCCGAGCGGAATATTACTCGTCAGTACACCCAGTTCGTTCCCGCTAAGCAAGCGCTTTGAACTGTGACCTTCGCAACGCAGCGTAACCGGAACTCGACGGTCCCGCAGCACGGGGGACACGCGGATCAGTCGCGCAGGCGGTTGAAACGTCCCTGGTGGTAGAGGAGTGGCCGGGCGGTGCCCGTGGAGTCGCCGCGCACGACCTCCGCGATCACGATCCGGTGGTCACCGGCGGGCACGCGCGCGACGACCCGGCCCACCAGCCAGGCCAGCACGCCGTCGAGCACCGGGACACCCTCGGGCCCGTCCCGCCAGGCGGTGGGCGGCCCGAAGCGGTCGGCGCCGCTGCGGGCGAAGGTGGCCGCCAGCTCCTGCTGGTGCTCGCCGAGGATGTGCACGCCGACATGCTCGGCCACCGCGATCGCGGGCCAACTGGAGGAGCCGGTGCCGACCCCGAAGGACAGCAGGGGCGGCTCGGCGGAGACGGAGGCCAGGGAGGTGGCGGTGAAGCCCACCGGGCCGGCGTCGCCACGGGCCGTGATCACGGCGACCCCTGCCGCGTGCCGTCGGAAGACCGAGCGCAGGAGGTCGGGCGTGGCGAGAAGGTCCGCAGGCATGGGGTCAGGCTGACGATAAATGGTTGGCGCAGTCAAGTTCGTTCCCGGATGTGGGAGATGGCTCACTGACCGGGTCGCGTCCCTCACACCGCCTCCCCCAGCGCGGCGATCACATCGGCCTTGCGCGGCTGCCCGGTGGCCCGCCGCACCACCCGGCCGTCGGCGTCGAGGACCAGCACGGTCGGGGTCTTGAGGATGTCCAGCCGCCGCACGAGGTCCAGATGGGCCTCGGCGTCGATCTCGACGTGGGTGACACCCGGCACCATGCCGGCGACCTCGCCGAGGACCCGCCGGGTCGCCCGGCAGGGCGCGCAGAACGCGCTGGAGAACTGCACGAGCGTGGCCCGCTCGCCCAGTTCCGCGCCCAGCTCGGCCGGGTCCAGCCGCTTGCCGTCGTCCCGCCCGCGCACTCGCACTCTCCCGCTCCGCCGCCGTTGCAGCACTCCATAGGCGCTCGCCGCCGCGAGCACCAGTACGCACACCACCAGTCCGGTCATCACCTGCTGCAAGCGTTCACGAGACCGCAAAGATTCCCGCCCACCCAATCGGGCCGTGCTGCGGAATGCTTGGTTCCCATGGACATCGATGCACGAGGGCCGCGTTTCGGCGCGGCCGTGACGACCGTCGTCCTGGCGGTCGTCCTGGTCACGGGGAACGCGTGGCTGCTGGCCTGGCAGACGCTGGCGTTCCTGCTGGGCGCGGCGGGCGGGGTGACCCGGTCGCCCTACGGCCTGCTCTTCGCCAAGGCCGTACGGCCGCGGCTCGGGCCGCCGACCGCCTTCGAGCCGCCCGAACCGCCACGTTTCGCCCAGGCGGTGGGGCTGGTTTTCGCCGGACTAGGGCTCGTCGGCTACAGCCTGGGACCCGGCTGGCTGGGTCTCGCGGCGACCGGCGCAGCGCTCGCGGCCGCCTTCCTGAACGCCGTGTTCGGGTACTGCCTCGGGTGCGAGATGTACCTGCTCATGCGGCGGGTGACGGTACGCGCGGAGTAATGGGGGCGTAAAAGCACGAGGTGGGATCCGGCGGCGACGTGACGAGAATCTCCTCACGGGCGGGCACGGGGACTGGCTACCCGGCCGTTCTTCGGGCACGATCTGCGACAAGCCGTAAACCTACGGCTGCGTAACTTTCCACTGGGAATCCCTTCCCAGGCAGAGCAGGAAGGGTCCGACCCGCCCATGGCAGAGCTCGTCTACCGTCCCGTCGTCGGTTTCGCCCGCACGCTGTTCAAGGCGTGGGACCTCAAGATCGACTGTCAGGGTTCGGAGAACATCCCGCGCTCGGGCGGCGCCGTGCTGGTGAGCAATCACATCAGCTACCTGGACTTCGTCTTCAACGGCCTGGCGGCACTGCCGCAGAAACGTCTCGTGCGCTTCATGGCGAAGGAGTCCGTCTTCCGCCACAAGATCTCGGGCCCGCTGATGCGCGGGATGAAGCACATCCCCGTGGACCGCAAGCAGGGCGAGGCGGCCTACGCGCACGCCCTGGACTCGCTGCGGTCGGGCGAGATCGTCGGGGTCTTCCCGGAGGCGACCATCTCGCAGTCGTTCACCCTGAAGAGCTTCAAGTCGGGCGCCGCGCGCCTGGCACAGGAGGCCGGTGTCCCGCTGATCCCGATGGCGGTGTGGGGCACACAGCGGCTGTGGACCAAGGGCCACCCCCGCAATTTCAAGCGCAGCCACATCCCCATCACGATCCGGGTCGGCGAGGCGATCGAGGCCTCCCGTGACAAGTACGCGGGCGCGATCACCCGCCAGCTGCGCGAGCGCGTCCAGGAACTCCTGGAGGCCGCCCAGCGCGCCTATCCCGTACGCCCGAAGGGCCCGGACGACACCTGGTGGATGCCGGCCCACCTCGGCGGCACGGCTCCGACGCCGGAGCAGGTCCGGGAGGCCGAGGCGCACTGACACCCGGGCACGGCCGGCCCGGGCTCCGGTCCCGCCTCAGAGCGCGGTGGGGAGTGTCCTCCACAGGTGAGGCCGGTCGCCGGCCGACTTGAGGGTGTCGAGTACGACCGGGTGAGGCGCGGCGTACAGGACCGGACAGTCCGTCTCGCCGAGTTCGGGGTCGGGCGTGAAGGCGAGCCGCTCACCGTCGAGGGAGAACCGCGCGTCCACTCCCGGCTTGTTGCCCCGGGGGTCCTGCCGGTGCCACGCGCCGTTGAACCGCACGGCGACCAGACCGTGCACGACATCGAACTTCTGGTAGCACAACGCGGTCGGGATGTCCTCGGCCCGCAGCAGCGCCGCGAGCGCGTGGGCCTTGGCATAACAGATGCCGGTGCGCTGTTCCAGGACATCGGAGGCGCGCCAGGTGACGCGGAGGTCCCCCGCATCCTGCGAGTGCGGGATGGTGTCGCGCACGAACTCGAACGCATCCCGCGCATACTCATACGAGTTCGCCACACCCCTGGCCAACGTGGCCGCTGTCTCGCGCACCAGCGGATGATGATGGTCTATCGCCTCGTCAGCGGCCAAGTAGGCGGAGAGATCGGGGGTTTCCTGGATCAGCTGCATGCACGCAGAGCATAGGGACGAGATCGCCACCAGGTCAATATATTTTCCGTTTACTGCATAAACATGCATCACTGGCAAGAACGGCTGAACACCGCCGCAACCACTCGCCCCGCCGCAACCCTTCCCCCGCGCCACGGGTCTCGGCCTCAGCAGGTCCGTGACAAGGGGGAAGACATGAAGGACCCACAGCGCCTGCTCGGCGCCGCACTCGTGAGCTGCGCCCTGGCGGCCGGAGTCGGGGCCGGGCCCGCGTACGCCCAGGAGAACCAGCTGTGGATCAGTGCGCCGTACGAGACGGTACTGCCGGGCGCGGACGCGGACGGCGGCGCGCCCGAGCGCAGCCTGGCCGTGCGGGTCAGCCGTGACGTGGCCGATGACAGGGTGCCTGCGGGGCGACTGACCGTCGACGTCGGCGAGATCGCCTCTTTCGCGCGGGTGTCGTGGCCGGCGAACTGCGAGCCGGAGTCGGAGGTCAAGGCGGTCTGCGACGTCCCCGAGATGCCCGCCGGGACGGAGAGCGTGCCGGCCGCCACGTTCGGGCTGCGCGCGCTGCCCGGAGCGGACGTCGGCGCCTCGGGGTACGTGCGCTACTCGGCCGTCGCCGGAGAGGCGACGTCCCACCCGGCAGAGACACGGGTCGGCGTGGGCAACGGGCCGGACCTCGGGCTCAGCCAGGCCGACGACCAGCACGGCCTCAGGCCCGGCTCGAGGACGAGCGTGCGGGCGACGCTGTCCAACAGCGGCAACCGCACCGCGGACCGCACGCTGCTGTGGCTCGACGCCTCGTACGGGCTGCGTTTCGAACAGCGGCACGCCAACTGCGAGTACCGGGCGCACGAGACCGGTACGTCCGCTCTGTGCGTGCTGGACGAGGCGGTGGCACCCGGGCAGCGATACGCGCTGAACACCGGTCTCGGCGTGGGCCGGAATGCGCTGTACGAGCGGTTCGACCACTCCGTCCACCCGTACTCCGACGAGGCGCTGGAGGAGATGCGCGGCGACTGGACGTGGACCCGGGGCACGGGCGCCGAGCTGGACCTGCGTCCCCTGGCCGCCGCCCGGGCCGCGGCGGCGGACCCCGACCTCGACCCACAGGACAACTACCGGGCCGTCATGCTCAACGCCCGGAACACCGCCGACCTGAAACTCGGCGGCAGCAGGGTGGGCGGGGCCGCCGGTGACACCGTGACCGCCCGTGTCACCGTGCTCAACCGCGGTCCGGCCTGGGTGGCGTCGCTGGGCGCGGGCGCCGCCGTGGCGACGGTGCGGTTCCGGGCGCCGGAGGGCACCACGGTCGGCCCCCTGCCGGAGGAGGACTGCTGGACGGCGGAGGACGGGACGTCCCCCACCACCCACTTCTGCCGGACGCCTATATACCTGCACGACAAGGCGTCGTACACGTTCGAGATCCCGCTGCGGATCGACCGCGTGGTGCGCGGCGCGCACACCACCGTCGCCACGCTCAACGACGACCCAGAGCTGAGCATCAGGGAGTTCGACCCGAACCTGCGCAACAACAGCGCGCGGATCGTCGTCAACTGACGCGGTGCTCGGGAGGAGACGGTCTCAGCGGGCCATCTCCTCCTTCAGTGCCGCCACGAACGCGTCCACGTCCTCCTCGGTCGTGTCGAAGGCGCACATCCAGCGGACGACGCCGGCGGCCTCGTCCCAGAAGTAGAACCGGAACCGCTTCTGGAGGCGCTCGCTCACGTCGTGCGGCAGGCGGGCGAACACCGCGTTGGCCTGCACCGGGTAGAGGATCTCCACGCCGTGCACGGCACGTACGCCCTCGGCGAGGCGCTGGGCCATCTCGTTGGAGCGGCGGGCGTTGCGCAGCCACAGGTCCCGGGCGAGCAGGGCCTCCAACTGCACCGAGACGAAGCGCATCTTGGAGGCGAGCTGCATGGACAGCTTGCGCAGGTGCTTCATGTGGCTGACGGCGTCCTGGTTCAGGACCACGACCGCCTCGCCGAACAGGGCGCCGTTCTTCGTGCCGCCCAGGGAGAGGATGTCGACGCCGGCGGCGTTGGTGAGCGTGCGCATCGGGACGTCCAGGGTGGCGGCGGCGTTGGCCAGCCGGGAGCCGTCCAGGTGCACCTTCATACCGTGTGCGTGGGCGTGCTCGCACAGGGCGCGTATCTCGTCCGGCGTGTAGACCGTGCCCAGCTCGGTGGCCTGGGCGATGGAGACGACCTGGGGCATCGCGCGGTGCTCGTCGTCCCAGCCGTACGCCTGCCGGTCGATCAGCTCGGGCGTGAGTTTGCCGTCGGGCGTGGGCACGGTGAGCAGCTTCAGGCCGCCGACCCGCTCGGGCGCCCCGCACTCGTCGACGTTGATGTGCGCGCTCTCGGCGCAGATCACCGCGCCCCAGCGGTCGGTGACCGCCTGGAGGGCGACGACGTTGGCGCCGGTGCCGTTGAAGACCGGGAACGCCTCGGCGGTGGCCCCGAAGTGGCTGCGGACGACGCTCTGGAGGTTCTCGGTGTACGCGTCCTCGCCGTACGCGACCTGGTGCCCGCCGTTGGCCAGGGCCAGGGCGGCGAGCACCTCCGGGTGGGCGCCGGCGTAGTTGTCGCTGGCGAAACCGCGGACCTCGGGGTCGTGATGGCGACGGGCGTCGGTCTTCGGCGGGTTCACGGCTTCTCGGTGAGCCACAGACGGTTTCCGTTCACTTCGGCGGCGGGCTTCTCCCAGATGCCGGTGATGGCCTCGGCCAGGTCCTTGACGTCGGTGAAGCCCGCGAACTTCGCGTTGGGGCGGTCGGCGCGCATGGCGTCGTGCACCAGTGCCTTCACCACCAGGATCGTAGCCGCCGAGGTCGGGCCCTCGGGGCCCCCGGCCTTGCGGAAGTAGTCGGCCATGGCCAGCGTCCACGCCTCGGCCGCCGCCTTGCCGGCGGCGTACGCGGCGTTGCCCGCGGTGGGCTTGCTGGCGCCCGCCGCGCTGATCAGCACGTACCGTCCGCGGTCGCTGCGCTGGAGTGCCTCGTGGAAGGCCAGGGAGGTGTGCTGCACGGTACGCACGAGCAGCATCTCCAGGAAGTCCCAGTCGTCGAGGCTGGTCCGGGTGAAGGTCTCGCTGCCGCGCCAGCCGCCGACGAGATGGACCAGGCCGTCGACGCGGCCGAAGTCCTTCTCGATGCGGGTGGCCCAGTCGCGGGTGGCCCGCAGGTCGAGCAGGTCGACCGTGTCACCGGTGACGGTGGCGCCGCCGGTCGCGTAGCTCGCCGCGTCCACCGCCTCCGCCAGCCGCTCCGGGTCGTTGTCCGAGCCGATGACGGTGGCCCCCGCCTCGGCCAGCCTGAGCAGCGCGGCCCGGCCCGCGGGCCCGCCCGCTCCGGCCACCGCGATCACCGCGCCGCTGAGCGCCCCGTTCCCCGCCATGGTCTTCGCCTCCTGAGCAGTGTTCTGGCTTCGCCGATCGCTCACGCGGCGATCCGCTCGGCGCCGTCCGCCGTGATGCCCTTGGTGGAGGCGATCACGTTCTTCAGCTTCTTGGACAGTGCCTCATAGAACATGCTCAGCGGAAACTCGTCCGGAAGCACGTCATCGACGAGTTTCCGCGGCGGCTGCGTCACGTCCAGCGCCTCGGGTCCCTTGGCCCACTTCGAGCCCGGGTGCGGCGCGAGGTAGGTGGAGACCAGCTCGTACCCGGCGAACCAGTGGACGAGCTTGGGGCGGTCGATGCCGTCGCGGTACAGCTGCTCGATCTCGGCGCACAGCTCGTTGGTGACCTGCGGGGCGCGCTCCCAGTCGATGGACAGCTTGTTGTCGGTCCAGCGGACGACGTCGTGCTTGTGCAGGTAGGCGAAGAGGAGCTGGCCGCCGAGGCCGTCGTAGTTGCGCACGCGCTCACCGGTGACCGGGAAGCGGAACATACGGTCGAAGAGGACCGCGACCTGCACGTCACGGGCCTGCGGGACGCCGTCCTTCTCCAGCTTCACGGCCTCCTTGAAGGCGGTGAGGTCGCAGCGCAGCTCCTCCAGGCCGTACATCCAGAACGGCTGGCGCTGCTTGATCATGAACGGGTCGAACGGCAGGTCGCCGTGGCTGTGGGTGCGGTCGTGGACCATGTCCCACAGGACGAACGCCTCCTCGCAGCGCTTCTGGTCGTGGACCATCGCGGCGATGTCCTCGGGCAGCTCCAGGCCGAGGATCTCGACGGCGGCGTCGGTGACGCGGCGGAAGCGGGCGGCCTCACGGTCGCAGAAGATGCCGCCCCAGCTGAACCGCTCGGGGGCCTCGCGCACGGCGATGGTCTCGGGGAAGAGCACGGCGGAGTTGGTGTCGTAGCCCGCCGTGAAGTCCTCGAACTTGATGCCGCAGAACAGCGGGTTGTCGTAGCGGGTGCGCTCCAGCTCGGCCAGCCAGTCCGGCCAGACCATGCGCAGCACGACCGCTTCGAGGTTGCGGTCCGGATTGCCGTTCTGCGTGTACATCGGGAAGACGACCAGGTGCTGGAGGCCGTCCGCGCGGTTCGCGGCGGGCTGGAAGGCCAGCAGCGAGTCGAGGAAGTCGGGCACCTGGAAGCCGCCGTCGGCCCACCGGGTCAGGTCCTTGGCCAGGGCCTCGTGGTAGGCGCGGTCGTGCGGGAGCAGCGGGGAGAGCTCCAGGACCGCGTCCGTGACCTGGCGGACGGCGAGCTCGGCGTCGGCCGGGTCGGGCGCGCCGTCGGCGTCGAAGTCGATCGACCCGTCCTTGGACTGCCATGGCCGGATCCGCTCCACGGCATCCTTGAGCACGGGCCATGCCGGGTGGTCCGCCACCCTGGCCACGGGAGGAACCCGCTCCTCCGAACCCACCTGCACAAGAATTTCCGTCATGTCCCACCTTCCACGGGAGAATCTCGCGTAACCCGACCGTATACACACGAGGTTCCTCCCAGCAAGGGCTACCTCGGGAAAATATCCTGCCCTACCCCGGCCTTCACCGCACTTTTTCCTGTCGACCATGCTTGTGCCCGCACGCGCGCCGACCATGCCCTCACCCTCTGCACAGGGCGGGTACAGGCGATACGGTCAGGGGGGCCGTCAGGCCCCCAGTGCCGCCTGTCGACGGAAGAGAGTCGCGAATTGAACTTCCTCACCATCGGTCACCGCGGAGTCATGGGTGTGGAACCCGAGAACACCCTCCGGTCCTTCGTCGCCGCGCAGGAGGCCGGCCTCGACGCCATCGAACTCGATCTGCATTTGAGCAAGGACGGCGCGCTCGTCGTGATGCACGACACGGACGTGGACCGCACGACCGACGGCAGCGGGCCGATCGCCGAGAAGACCCTCGCCGAGCTGCGGGCCCTGGACGCGGGCCGGGGCGAGCGGGTACCGGTCTTCGAGGAGGTCCTGGAGGCCGTGCAGGCGCCGCTCCAGGCGGAGATCAAGGACGTGCAGGCGGCGCGGGCGCTGGCCGAGGTGATGAACCGGCGCGGGCTGGCCGACCGGGTGGAGGTGTCCTCGTTCCACGACGAGGCGATCGCCGAGATCAAGCCCTTGGTGCCGGGTGTGCGCACCGCGCTGATCGCCAGCCGCTACGGCACCGACATCGTGGACCGCGCCGTCGAGGCCGGTGCCGAGACCGTCTGCCTGAACATCCGCCGGCTCACCCTGGAGATCGTGGAGCGCGCCCGCAAGGCCGACCTGAGGATCATCGGCTGGGTGGTCAACACGCAGGACCATCTGCGTCTCGTCCGCGCCTTCGGCCTGGACGGCGCGACCACCGACCACCCGGACATCAAGCGCACGGGCCGCTTCACGGCGTAGTGGCCAGGGGGGACCCGGCCACGGGGTGTCCCCTAGGCGAGCTCCTTGATCAGCAGCTCGAACTTCAGGTCGTCGCGCTGCGGGATGCCGAAGCGCTCGTCGCCGTACGGGAACGGGGTCGTCCGTCCCGTACGGCGGTAGCCGCGCCGCTCGTACCAGGCGATGAGGTCCTCGCGTACGGAGATCACGGTCATGTGCATCTCCGTCGCGCCCCACGTCTCGCGGGCCTGCCGCTCCGCCTCCGCGATGATCACCTTGCCGAGGCCGGCGCCCTGGAGCCGGGGACTGACCGCGAACATCCCGAAGTAGGCGTGGTCACCCCGGTGCTCCAGCTGGCAGCAGGCGACGATCCGCCCCGCCCGCTCCACCGTCAGCAGCCGGCCGTCGGGCGACTTGATGACGGCCAGCACCCCCTCCGGGTCGGTCCGCTGCCCTTGGAGAATGTCCGCCTCGGTGGTCCACCCGACTCGGCTCGCGTCGCCCCGGTACGCCGACTCGATCAATGCGACCAGCTCGTCCACGTCGGCGTCCGTGGCATCGCGGAAGGTCAGTCCGGTGGCGTCGGTGTCCATGGGCGTACGTCTCCGTTCGGTGGCGCGCTCGGGCAGGGATGAGAGTAACTGCACCACTAGGCTCCGCTGCATGGTGCATGTACTCAGCAGCCGGATCCTGCTCCGTCCCACCGACCCCGAGCGGTCCCGTGCCTTCTACGGCGAACAGCTCGGGCTCGCCGTGTACCGGGAGTTCGGTACGGGGCCGGACCGTGGGACGGTCTATTTCCTCGGCGGTGGCTTCCTGGAGGTCTCCGGCCGGTCCGATACCCCACCGGCGCCTGTCACGCGCCTGTGGCTCCAGGTCGCCGACGCGGCGGCGGCGCAGGAGGAGCTGCGGGCGAAGGGCGTGGTGATCGTACGGCCGCCGGTGAAGGAGCCCTGGGGGCTGGTCGAGATGTGGATCGCGGATCCGGACGGGACGCCGATCGTGCTGGTGGAGGTCCCGGCGGACCACCCGATGCGCTACCGGCCGGGCATCTGAGGCCCTCCGGGGCGGTGCTCCCAGCCCCGGTCGGTGCGGGTCAGTTCGCGAAAGCCCGCGCCCGTCAGATGGTCGAGCATGGTGCTGTCGGCGGCGGATTCGTAGGCGACGAGCCGGTCCACGCCACACAGGCGGAGCCAGTCCGCGGCCCCGGCGAGCAGCCGGCGCTCCAGACCGGTGCCGTACTGCGCGGGGTCGATGTGCAGGTTGCCGATGTCGGCCAGGCCGGCGGCACGGGCGTGGCGTTCCGGGCGGGCCAGGGCCGTGTCGATCTCGACGAAGCCGAGGGCGCGGGTGCCGGCGCGGGCGGTGAAGCGGGTGCCGCACTCCCCCAGCGTGCGCTCGATCGTGACGCCCGGCCGGGGCTCGGGCTCCGGCAGGTCGGCCACCCGGGCGATCAGGATGACCTCGGTGTCCCCGACGTGCTGGAAGCCCGCGCGTTCGTAGACGGCCCGGATGTGCGGCCAGTTGCGGGGCAGCCCGTAGACGAGGGGGGCGGGCAGCGCGCCGTCGGCGTACCGGACGCGGGCGTTCCAGCGGGCGCACCGGGCCAGGCACTCACGCATCAGCAGGTCCGCGGCCTGGTCGGCGTCCGGCCAGAAGGAGGCCGCCGGACGGCACACGAACCAATTGATCTCCGCGGCGTCCCGGTAGGACTCGCCGACCGCGGCGTCGGCCCGGTAGCGCAGCAGGTGGGCCGCGGCGACGACGCAGTCGCGCTGCTCGGCCACGAGCGTCGTCCGCTCGGCCACCCACGGGTCGGTGATGAATTCTCCGGGCTGCCGTTCCAGGTCGCTGAGGACGGTGTTCACGGAGACGGAGACGCGGGGGACGACGGCCGCGACGTGCATGTTGACCAGGTCGGTCAGCTGGTCGCGGTCGGCTCGGCGGAAGGGGCGCACCTCGAGCGCGGGCATGGGAGACCTCCGGGCAGGTGAAGGAGCTGGAGGCCGCCACGCGGTGCGGTACGGGGACGAGGGTATGCCGGGGCCGGTGCGGCACACCAGTGGGTTTCCCCGGATGGCAGGGACGACGGGCTGCGGCTTAGCGTGCTGGAGGGGCTCATGCCCGGGGACTCCCTGCGGAAGGAACGCCATGAAGCTCGACGCACCGGTGACCGGCGGGCCCTGCTGGACCGAGCTGGGGACCACCGACCTGGAGGCGGCCCAGCGGTTCTACACGAGGCTGTTCGGCTGGCGGCCCGAGACGGACCCGCGTCAGGAGGCGGGCGGCTACACCGTCGCCCACCTCGGGGACGCGGCCGTCGCCGCGCTCGCCCCGCTGTACCAGCCATCGCAGCCGGTCGCGTGGAACGTGGCGTTCGCGGTGACCGACGCGGACGCCGCCGTGCGTGAAGTGACCGAGGCGGGCGGGACGGTGCTGTTCGGCCCGACGGACGTGTTCGACGCGGGCCGGTTCGCGGTGGCCGCCGACCCGACCGGTGCCGTGTTCCAGCTGTGGCAGGCGGGGACCTTCCCGGGCGCCGGGCTGTTCAACGCGCCCGGTTCGCTGGGCTGGGCCGAGCTGTACACCAGGGGCCCCGAGCAGGCCGTGGCCTTCTACGGCCGGGTGTTCGGCTGGACCGTCAAGGCCTCGGAGCGGTACACCCAGTGGGGCGTCGGCGGGGCGGACTTCGGCGGCATGGTGACGATGGACGACAAGTTCCCGCCCGAGGTCCCGGCGCACTGGCTGCCGTACTTCGCCGTGGCGGACGTGGACGCCACGACCGCCGTCGTCCAGCAGCTGGGCGACGTCCTGATGGTCCCCACCTCCCTGCCCGGCGGTCGGCGCATCGCGGTGCTGCGGGACCCGCAGGGGGCCATGTTCGGCGTGTACGGGGCGGGCGAGGAGGGCTGAGGCGACGGTGTGTGACCGCCGGGGCCGTGGTTTGCGCTGAAGTGCGCTCCAGCTTCTAGCGTCGGGCGGACGACCTGCCCGGAGGGAAGAGACCGTGCGTTACACACTGTTCGGCAAGACCGGTCTGCGCGTGAGCGAGCTGAGCCTCGGCGCGATGACCATCGGCGACGACTGGGGCTGGGGCGCCGGCAAGGAGGCCAGCGCCCGGATCGTCGACGCTTACGCGGAGGCGGGCGGCAACTTCATCGACACCGCCAACAACTACACCGACGGCAGCTCGGAACGGATCCTGGGTGAGCTGCTGCAGGGCCGGCGCGACACGTTCGTGCTGGCCAGCAAGTACACCTGCGGGATCCGCGACGGCGACGTCAACGCCGCGGGCAACCACCGCAAGAACCTGGTCCAGTCGGTGGAGGCGAGCCTTCAGCGGCTGCGCACCGACCGGCTGGACGTGCTGTGGGTGCACGCCCGGGACAACTTCACGCCCGTCGAGGAGGTCATGCGGGCCCTGGACGACCTCGTCCGCACGGGCAAGGTGCTGTACGTCGGTGTCTCGGACTGGCCGGCCTGGGAGATCGCCCAGGCCAACACGCTGGCGGAGCTGCGGGGCTGGACCGCGTTCGCCGGTTCGCAACTGCGCTACAGCCTGCTGGAGCGGACCCCGGAGCGCGAACTGCTGCCCCAGGCCCGGGCCTTCGACCTGGCGGTGCTGGCCTGGGCACCGCTCGCGGCCGGGAAGCTCACCGGCAAGTACCGCAGGGGCGAGGCGGGACGGCTGGGCGCCACGGGCGGTGACGTCGACCCGCGCGAGGAGGCGGTGATCAGTGCCGTCCTGGAGGTCGCCGAGCAGGGCGGCTGGAGTCCGGCCCAGGTGGCGCTGGCCTGGCTGCTGGCCCGGCCGGGCAACGTGGTCCCGATCATCGCGGCGACCAAGGAGAGCCAGCTCGCCGACAATCTGGGCAGCGTCGACGTCCGTCTCGACGCGGACGCCCTCGCCCGCCTCGACCAGGTGAGCGCGGTGCCGCTCGGCTTCCCGCACGACTTCGTCCGCGAGCCGGCCATCACCCGGAACATCTACGGCGACCGCTGGCCTGCCATCGAGGACCGCCGCTCCACGCACCGCCGCACGGCACACGAGGTGCTCTGACCCGTGGCCCGGGCTTGCTGCGGCCCGAGCCGGCCGCCGCCGGTGGACGGCTCAGCTCCGCAGCGCGCCCAGGCGGCCCTCCAGTTGGGCGAGCAACTCTCCGAGCAGGGCGGCCAGTTCGCCCTGCCCGGGGGCGTCCAGGCCGGACAGGGCGGCGGTCTCGTAGGCGAGCTGGGCGGGCAGGACGCCGTCCACGAGTTCGCGTCCGGCGTCGGTGAGGCGGAGGTGGGCGACACGGCGGTCGCGGGTGTCGCCGCGGCGTTCGACCAGGCCCCGTTCGGTCAGCTGCTTGAGGCGCTTGGTGACGGCGGCGCCCGAGGAGAAGGTCTCCCGGGCCAGCTCCCCGGGCGTCAGCTCGTGCCCGGTGCGGCGCAGCGCGCCGAGCAGATCGAACTCGGGCCGGCTGAGCCCCGCCCTGCGCAGCGGCGCGTCCTCGGCCTGCTGAAGGAGGGCGGCGCAACGGTTGATCCGCCCGATGATCTCCATCGGCCCGGTGTCGAGCCCGGGATGAACGGCCTGCCACTGCCGGACGACGGCGGCGACGGTGTCGCCCTGCCGGTGACCGCCGGGGTCCGCACCGATCGGGGCCCCTCCGGCAGCAGGGGTCTCACCGCCCGGGCTCCCTCCGGCCGCAGAGGCCCCGTAAGCCCCCGTCGTCGGCTCCGGGCCGTCCCCCGGCCCGCCCCCGTTGGGCGATGGTCCATCCGTCGCCGTCATGGCCGTGCGTCCTCCGTCTGCGTGTCCGTGCCCCGGTCCGGGAGCAGCCCCTGGCGTCGTGCCGTCGCGGCGAGCGTACGGTGTCCTGACTGTTCGGCGAGTACGACCCGCTCCTGGGGCAGGGCGCGCTGCCACCATTCGCCGGCCGCCGCGTCGGCGGTGGCGCGCAGATCGGCCAGGGCGACGGCGAGGCCGCGACGGGCGGCTCCCAGGGCGGCGGCGTCGGGGTGCGGCTCGGCCAGGAGGCGGGCGGTGCGCTCGCGGGCCCGGTCGGCGGCGGTGAGGGCGCGCTCGACGCGGTCGCCCGCACGCCGGTTGGTGACGGCCACTGCGGCGACGAAGCCGACCAGGGCGCCGACGACCGTGTCCACGAGCCGCTCGGTCATCAGCTCGCCGGGCTCCCGGTACCCGGCGAACTCGGTGACGAGCAGGGCCATGGGGGTCACGCAGACGCTGCCCAGCCAGTAGTTGCGGCTGATGAGCAGCTCGGCGCCGAAGCTGAACGCGAGGCAGCACACCACGAGGGCCGCCTGGCCCAGGTGCGCGAGCGGCACGACGGCCGCGAAGACGAGCACTCCGGCGACGTTGCCCACCACGCGCTGGACGGCCCGGCTCCAGGTCAGGGCGATGTTCGCCTGGTAGAGCGAGGCGGCGGTGACCAGGGCCCAGTAGGGGCGGCCGATACCGAGGGCCAGGGAGGCGTAGCCGGCGAGCGCGCAGCCGAGTGCGGTGCGTACGGCGAGCGGAGTCAGCGGGCCGAGCCGCGCCCAGAGCCCGCGGGCCGTGTCGACACCGAGCAGTTCGTCGGCGGCGGCCCGCGGCAGCCCGGCCTGCGGGACGGGCCCGGTACCGCGCAGCGCGCCGGCCCACGCCCGCAGACGGCCGGCGTCCGCCTCCGCCGGCGCGGCGAGGGCCACCTCGGCACGGACGACGAGCCGTTCGAGCGCGCGCCGGGTGCGGGAACGGGCGCTGGTGGACGACAGCGACTGCCAGGCGGCCTGTACGGCGGCGTAGCCCGCGGCGCGGGCCCGGGCCTGGCCCTCGCCGGTGCCGCCCGTGTCGGCGTACGCGGCGGCGGCCTTCAGCGCGGCGGCGGTGGCGCGGCGCTCCGGCCCGTGCGGGCGGACCAGCGCGGGGGCCATGCAGACCAGCCAGGCCCAGACACCCGTCGCGGCGGCCAACGCCAGATGGCCGGGGACCTGGGCGAGGGTCTGCGGCACGAACAGCGAGGCGGAGCTGACGAACGTGAGGACGACATGGCCGGGTGGCCCGACACGGGTCGCGTCGCACAGCACCTTCTGCGCGGCGGCCAGCAGAGCGCCGACGGTGACCAGGACCACGGCGCTGCCCGTGAGCGAGGCCGCGACCAGGGCGACGGCGAGCCCGCCGAGCATGCCGAGCACCACCCACACCAGGGCTCCGGCCCGGGCGGCGTAGGGCCGGTTGTGCGCGTACAGCGCGCACAGGGATCCGGCCATCGTGTACATCGCCAGGTCGAGCCGGCCGAGCGCCAGCAGGGTGAGGTTGGGAGGGGCGATCGCCGCGACCACGCTCAGCGCGGGCTTGAACCAGATGTCCGAGGGACGGCCGACGCGCAGCACGCCCGCCAGCGGGAGACGCCGGGCAGGTGGGGAGACGGGGACGGGGGTCGCACTGCTCATAGGAGACAAGGTTAGCAGGTGTTTTACTCATAAAAGACATGCTGTCACCTCGCGTGCTCCCTCGAATGCTCCCCGTGTACACCCTTGCGCTTGCGTGCGCGCCGCATGGCCCGGGCATCGATGGACCGACTGCCGAGCTGACCGACCGTCGAGCGGGGAGGGTGCGCGTGCACGGACCGGCTTCGTCCGGCTGGCTACTGGTGGTGCTCTGCGCGGTGACCGGCGCCTACTGCCTGGTGCGGATGCGCGGCAGCGCCGGGGAGCAGCGCAGCACCGCGGGCGGTGAGGCGCTGATGGGTTTCGGGATGGCCGCGATGGCGGTGCCGGCGGCGGTGTTCACTCCGCCGCCGTGGGCCTGGCCCGCCTACGCGGTGGTGTTCGGGGCGGCCGCGGTCCCCGCGCTGTGGGCGGCGCGGGCCGGCGCGCACCACCTCCACCACCTGGTGGGGGCCGGGGCCATGGTCTACATGTCCGTCGTCATGGCCGGCGCTCCCGCCCACGCGCACGGTCAGGGGGGATCTGGGGTCCCGCTGCTGACCGGTGCGCTGCTGCTCTACTTCGCCGGGTACGTGCTGCTGACCGGCGTCCGGCTGGTGCCGGTGGCCGCCGTGGCGGGCAGCGGGGCCGGGGGAGGCGGGTCCGCCGGGTGGGGCGACCGGCCGGAACTGGCGCGGGCCTGCCGGCTGTCCATGGGGATCGCGATGGTGGCGATGCTGCTGACGCTGTGAGCAGGACCGTCCCGGCGGGCCGTACGGATCCGTTGCCTGCGTCACTTTGGCGCCACAAGTCGTACCCCTGAGCCGTGCCTCACTCGTAGGCTGCGCCTCATGATGCTCCCCGCGGCACTGTTGCTGCTCGGCGCCCTGATCGCAGTGGCCGCTCCCCGGCTGCTCGCCCGGGCGGACTGGCCGGATCGTGAGCCGGTCGTGGCGCTGTGGGTGTGGCAGTGCGTGGTGGTGGCCCTGCTCGTGTGCTGTGCGCTGTCGATGACGCTCAGCGCGGCAGCCGCCTGGCACGCGGTCGGCGGGCACGTCTTCGCGACGGCGCCGGGCCCGGTCGTCGAGGCCTACGCCCTCGGTACGGCCGGCCCCTGGGCGGCGACCACCGCCGTGGCTTTGGCCGGCGGCGGGCTGTGGAGCGCGGCGATGCTGGTCCGCGAGATCGGCGGGGCACGCGCCCGGCGCCGCCGCCGACGTGCCGATCTGCTGGTCAGGGCGCCGCTGCTGCCGGGCGAGGTGGCCGTGTCCGGCCGACTCGTCGTCCTGGAGAGCGAGCGGCCCGACGCCTGGTGGCAGCCCGGCGCTCCGCCGCAACTGGTCGTCACCACGGCCGCGTTGCGCCGGCTGAAGGGCCGGCAACTGGACGCCGTGCTCGCCCATGAGCAGGGGCACGCGCGGGCGCGGCACGACTGGCTGCTGAACTGCTCCTCCGCGCTGGCGGGCGGCTTTCCGCAGGTGCCGGTGTTCGCCGCGTTCCGCGACGAGATGCACCGCCTGGTCGAACTCGCCGCCGACGACACGGCGTCCCGCCGCTTCGGCCGCCTGACCACGGCCCTGGCCCTGGTCGAACTCAACGAGCACCGCGGCGTGTTCGGCCCCTGCCCGACGCCGCAGGCACATGTCCCGGCGCGGGTGCACCGGTTGCTCACTCCCCCGGACCGGCTGTCCCCGGCACGCCGGCTGCGGCTGACGGCGGCTGCCGCCCTGGTGCCCGTGGTGCCGGTGCTGGTGGCGTTCGTACCGGGGCTGCGGGCGCTGGGATAGCCCGAATGCATGGTCCGGGGCGCCGGTGAAATCCGTGCCGATGCCAAAGGCGTGACGATCGCGTCCCGATGGCCGGAGTGTGCGGTTCGGGTAGCGAAGATCGGCTCCGTACTGGATCCGGAGCCCCCGGTTCGGCGAGGATCGCATCATGCACACCCGGTCCCTCGACTCCCCGCCCCGCCCGCAGCACGGCACCGCCGCCCGGTCGGCCGGCGTACTGGCCTTGTGCTCCGCTCTGCTGCTGACCCTCGTCGCGGCCAGATGGAGCCCGTTGATCAACGCGGACGGAGACATCTCCGCCACCACCCACCGCTGGGCGGTCGAGGAATCCGGCATCACCCAGGCGTGCCGCATCCTCACGGACTGGGTGTGGGACCCGTGGACCATGCGCGCGCTGTGCGCGGTCGTGGTCGTGTGGCTGGTGGTGCGCCTCGCGGCGCACTGGACGGCGGCGTGGCTGGCGCTGGCCGTCACGCTGGGCACGCTGTTCCAGCAGGCCCTCAAGGCCCTGGTGGACCGCCCCCGCCCGGTCTGGCCCGACCCCGTCGACTCGGCCCACTACTCGGCCTTCCCGTCGGGCCACGCCATGACCGCCACGGTGGTGTGCGGCCTCTTCCTGTGGCTCCTGCACCGGCACGGCGTCGGCCGTGCCGTGTGGCGTACGGCCGTGACCGTGGCCGTCGTGTCCGTGATCGGTGTCGGACTCACCCGTGTCTGGCTGGGCGTCCACTGGCCGACGGACGTGGTGGGCGGCTGGCTGCTGGGCGCGCTGGTGGTGGCTCTGGCGGTGTGGACGCACGAGCACCGGCAGCCGCGTACCCACCCGGACACCGCCTCGTAGGATCGCCCCCATGACGGCTGTGCTGTTCGACTTCTCCGGAACGCTCTTCCGCGTCGAGTCCACCGAATCCTGGCTGCGCGGTGTCGTGGCCGATGCCGAAGTCCCCTTCACAGAGGCCGAGTTCACCGTCACCGCGCAGGCGCTGGAGGCAGTCGGGGCGCTGCCGGGCGGTGGCGATCCCGCTCGGGTGCCGGAGGAACTGGCCGACGCCTGGCTGATCCGCGACCAGAGTGCCGCACTGCACCGGGCCGCCTACACCGGCCTCTCCCGCCAGGTCACGCTGCCCGACCCGGCGTGGCACGACGCGCTGTACGACCGCCACATGACACCGGCGGCGTGGACCCCGTACCCGGACGCCGTCGAGGTGCTGCGCACGCTGCGGGAGCGGGGCGTCCCCGTCGGGGTGGTCAGCAACATCGGCTGGGACCTGCGCCCGGTGTTCCGCGAGCACGGCCTGGACCGCTACGTCGACGCGTACGTCCTGTCGTACGAGCACGGCATCCAGAAGCCCGACCCGCGGCTGTTCGCCACCGCCTGCGAGGCGCTCGGCGCGGATCCGCGCCGGACGCTCATGGTCGGCGACGACCGCAGGGCGGACGGCGGGGCCGCCGCCCTGGGGTGTGAAGTGCACTTCGTGGACCACCTGCCGGTGACCGACCGGCCGGACGGGCTGCGGCCGGTCCTGGACCTGGTGAGCTGACCCCGCGGAAACCAGTAGCCCGAGGCCACCACCAGGTCGTCTGCTCGCCCGCCTCGGACGATCCCCCGTGTCGCCCGAGGCAGACGGCATCGCCGGTCCGGACCTCACGGTCCTGGCCGGACGCCTACGAGTATAGTTGGCTGGCAGCCAGTCAACGCAGGAGTTACAGCATGTCCCCGCGCAGCGCCTCGGTCAATGAAGAGTTGCGGAGGCGTTCGAAGGAGCGGCTTCTCCAGGCGGCGGTCGAGCTGGTCGGCGAGCGCGGCTTCGAGGCCACGACGCTCGGCGACATCGCCGACCGGGCGGGTTCGGCCCGCGGTCTGGTCTCGTACTACTTCCCGGGCAAGCGCCAGCTCGTGCAGTCCGCCGTGCACCGGCTGATGCACCGCACGCTGGAGGAGGCGCTGGAGCGCGAGCCGCGTACCGAGGACGGCCGGGAGCGGATGGCGCGGGCCATCGACGCGATCCTGGGGCTGGCCAGGGACCGGCCCGTGCTGATGCGCCAGCACATGGCCGGGCTGTTGCAGGCCGAGGGCTTCATGCCCTGCCCGGAACAGCGGCGCCTGGCCGAACTGCTGCGGGACACCGTCGCCCGGCACGGGTCACGGGACGTCGACAGCGACTACCCGATGCTGCGGGCCCTGCTGATGGGTGCCGTGTACGCCGCCCTGGTGCCGGGTGTTCCGATGCCGGTCCCGGTGCTGCGGGCCGAGTTGTTCAAGCGCTACCGGCTCGACTGGGAGCTGGGTGTCCCGCCGGAGGCCGGAGCCTCCGGCGGGAGGAGCGACAGGGATCTGTCGCGGTTCTTCGCGACCGGGGACGCACCGGGGTGCGGTCCGCAGGGTCAGCCGAAGTAGTCCGGCTGTGTCTGCACGTTGAGCTCACGCAGGTGGACCCACCGTGCCGGGTCCGTGCGCCGGTCCTTGATCTTCAGGACGTCGAAGCCCTTGGTGATCTCGTTCGAGTAGATGTAGCCGTTGTAGTAGTACGCCGACCACGAGCCGCCGAAGGTCAGCCGGTCGGTGCTCATCGGGCCGCGTTCGAAGTAGGCGATCTCCCTGGGCTTCGACGAGTCGGTGAACTCCCAGACGGAGACACCGCCCTGGTACCAGGCCTGGACCATCAGGTCCCTGCCCTTCACCGGGATCAGCGAGCCGTTGTGGGCCACGCAGTTCTCGGTGTCCGCCTGGTGGCGGGGGATCTTGAAGTAGCTGCGGAAGACGAGCTTGCGCTCGTCACCCTTGCCGACGATGTCGTAGATGCCGTCGGCACCGCGGTTCGGCCCGGTCGCCGCGTTGCAGGTGGCCGCGGGGCCGCCGCCCAGCTCGTCGGTGAACACGACCTTGTTCGCCTTCTGGTTGAACGTCGCCGAGTGCCAGAAGGAGAAGTTGACGTTGTCCTGCACGCGGTCGATGACCTTCGGGTGCTCCGGGTCCTCGACGGAGAACAGGATGCCGTCCCCCATGCAGGCGCCCGCGGCCAGGTCCTTCGAGGGCAGCACGGTGATGTCGTGGCAGCCGGTGGTCTTGGAGACGCCCGGGTTTGTGGGCCCGCCCGGATTGCCGCCGCCGTCCGGTCCCTCACCGGGGAACAGCACGGGGAAGCCCACGACCGCCGCCTTCTCGGGGGCGTTGCGCGGCACCTTGATGACGGAGATGCCGTCGTGCGGTGGCCGGCAGTCGGGGTAGGCCGCGCTCGGCGAGTACGACGAGACGTACACGTAGACGTTCCGCCGCTGAGGCACCAGCGTGTGGGTGTGCGAGCCGCAGGCGGTCTCGACGGCGGCGACGTACCTCGGGTTCCGCTTGTCGCTGATGTCGAAGACCTTCATGCCCTCCCACGAGGACTTCTCGGTCGCCGGCTGCGTGGTGCTGCTGCAACTGCTGTCGCTGCGTGAGGAGTCGGTGGACAGGAACAGCAGGTCGCCGGAGACGGAGACGTCGTTCTGCGAGCCCGGGCACAGCACCTGGGCGACCGTCTTCGGCGACTTCGGGTTGCTGATGTCGAAGATGCGGAAGCCGTCGTAGTTGCCGGCGATGGCGTATCTGCCCTGGAAGGCCAGGTCCGTGTTGGTGCCGGGCAGCACGTCCTTGGGGATGTTGGCGAGGTGCTCGATGTTGGCGGAGTGGACGATCACGTCCTGGCCGGGTATCTCGCCGCTTTCGATGGCCTCGCGCGCCTCGGCCTGCGCGCTCTTGGAGACTTCCTTCGGCGTGGGCGGCACGTCCCCCGGGTCGGGGGTGGCCCCTGCCGGCGCCGCCACGAGGAGCGCGGCCAGCAGTCCGCCGGCGATCGCACAGGCTCCCAGGCGTCTGCGGCGTGTTCTGCGGTCGTTCAACAGGATCACTGTTTTCCTCCCTGGTGCCGTTCGCTGCGGAACGGTTCACGCACCACGCAGTATCGTCCTCGTCATGCACATACCAACAGGCGCCAACAGGATCGTAAAGAAGCCACTCGGTCAATGACCCGCGGAGCATGCCCGAACGGTCGTCAGCATCACGAGGTATCCACCAACCCGCCTGCCACAGGAGGTCGTTGTGCTCTTCCGCCGCGCGTCCCGTACGTCCGTCGTCGCGACGGGGCTGGTCGCCCTGGCCGTGCTCATGACCGGGGGCTGCGACTCCGGCCCGGACCGGAAGCCTGCCGCGGCGGACGGGCCCGCCGTGATCGCACCGGGCGAGCCCGGCGAGCCGAACCGCACCCTGTCCGCCGAGGAGGCCGGCCGGCGCTCGGAGAACGACTCCCCCAACGCGGCGGACGTCTCCTACGCCCGCATGATGATCGAACACCACGCCCAGGCCCTGGTGATGACCGAACTCGCCCCGCAGCGCGCCGAGTCGGCGAAGGTGAAACGGATCGCCGCTCGGATCGCCGCCGCCCAGAAGCCGGAGATCGAGGCCATGAAGGGCTGGTTGAAGTCGTACGGCAAGCCGCTGGAGGCGGAGCGGCACGAGCACTCCGTGATGCCCGGCATGGCGACCGAGGCACAGCTGAAGAAGCTCCGAGCGGCCGACGGGAGGGCGTTCGACCAGCTCTTCCTGACGCTGATGACGACCCATCACCAGGGCGCGATCACGATGGCCACCGACGTGAAGGGGCAGGGCAACAACATCCGTATCGAGGAGATGGCCGACGAGGTGATCGCCCAGCAGACGAGCGAGATCACACGGATGCGGGACATGCTCCAGCGGACTCTGGCGGCACCCGGCGCCGGCCCGTTCAGCGCCGGGCGCGGCGCGGTGCCAGGAGCCCGGCGTCCCGGGCCTGGCCGATCAGCCTGAGGGACGTCCGACGGCTGTGTCCGGTCGCGCACATCACGGCGAGGACCGGATCTGCACCGTCCTGCTGGGCAGCGCGGTACTCCTGCGCCACCAGCCACCGCCCCTGCGCACCGCGCGGCCAGGCCGGCCGGGCCCGCCGCCCCTGGCCTGCGCGGCCTCCGGGAGCCGTCCCGGCACCGGCGTCGCACGCCTCGGCCAGCGAGTCCTCGATCCAGTCGGCGAGCACCGCCAGGTCGTCGAGGGACAGCGCGGGCTGTGCGCGTACGTCCTCCACGCCGACGCATCCCCCGGCCACGACGGCCAGTGCCTCGACGTGGGCGCCGTCCGTGAAGGCCAGCCGGACGTCGAACCATCGCGTGGCGTTCTCGTTCTCCCGCACCTCCCACGCGGGCCGCACGGACACCGCGCTGTCCACCGGAGAGCGATCAGACAGATTAAGAAAGGATGCTTCCAGCACACACAGAACGTAACCGAATGATCACATTCCATACAGATCGGACACGCGCCCGAGCGGAGCACAGCACCCTGTCAGCGGAGCCCGGCCGGTGCGATGCTGGAGGCATGAGCGCTCTCGTGAGAGCCTTCGGAATCCCCGGGTAAGGAGTTCCGCCGTGCTGCGAGTCGCCGTCGTAGGCTCCGGGCCGAGCGGGTGCTACACCGCCCAGAGCCTGGTCCAGCAGGACCCCGAGGTGCGCGTCGACGTCCTGGACCGGCTGCCGTGCCCGTACGGCCTGGTCCGCTACGGCGTGGCCCCGGACCACGAGAAGATCAAGTCGCTCCAGAACAACCTGCGCACGATCCTGGAGCACGACCGGGTCCGGTTCCTCGGAGGCGTCCATGCCGGCCCCGGTGGCGTGCCGGTCACCCGGCTGCGGGAGCTCTACCACGCGGTCGTGTACTGCGTGGGCGCCGCCACCGACCGGCATCTCGGCATCCCCGGGGAGGACCTGCCGGGCAGCTGGTCGGCGACACAGTTCGTGTCCTGGTACAGCGCCCACCCGGACGCCGTGGACGCCGGGTTCCTGCGCGACGCCCGGTCGGCCGTGGTGATCGGCGTGGGGAACGTCGCCGTGGACGTCACCCGGATGCTGGCCCGCGGCCTGGCCGAGCTCAGCCCGACCGACATGCCTCAGGCGGCCCTGACGACACTGGCGGCGAGCCGGGTGACCGAGATCCACATGGTGGGCCGGCGCGGCCCGTCGCAGGCCCGCTTCACCACCAAGGAACTGCGCGAGCTGGGCACCCTCCCGGAGACCGACGTCACCGTGGACCCGGCGGAGCTGGCCCTGGACCCCGGATACGCCGACCCGTCCACCCTGCCCGCCCCGCAGCGCCGCAACGTGGAGGTACTGCGCGGCTGGTCCGAGACACCGCCGAGCGGCGCCCCGCGCCGGATCCGGCCGCGCTTCTTCCTCCGCCCGGTCGAACTGCTCGCAGAGCAGGGCCACGTGGGTGCGGTGCGCTTCGAGCGGACGGCGCCGGACGGGCACGGCGGCGTGGCGGGCACGGGTCGGTTCGAGGACATCGAGGCCCAGCTGGTGCTGCGCTCGGTGGGTTATCGCGGGGTGCCGCTGGAGGGGCTGCCGTTCGACGCGGACAGCGGCACGGTGCCGAATCTGGCCGGGCGCGTCCTGCGCGAGGGCGTCGTCACACCGGGCGAGTACGTGGCCGGCTGGATCAAGCGGGGCCCGACAGGCGTCATCGGCACGAACCGCCCCTGCGCGAAGGAGACGGCGACGTCCCTGCTGGAGGACGCCCCGGTCCTCATCCACAAGGACGTCCCCGAGGACCCGCTCGCGGCACTGCGCGCAGCGGGAGCCGACCCGATCGAGTGGACGGGCTGGCAGTCGATCGAACAGGCAGAGGCAGTGCTGGGAGCGTCACTCGGCAGGAACGTGGTGAAGCTTCCGGACTGGCAGTCCCTCATGACCGCCGCGCACGGCGACGTGGGTTAGCCACCACGGACGGCCTGCCGAGCCGCGGCGTCGAGAAGCGCGTCCAGAAGCCCCGGGAACAGCGCATCCAGATCATCGCGCCGCAGCCCGTTCATCTTGGCCGTGCCCCGGTACACCTGCCGGATCACCCCGCTCTCCCGCAACACCCGGAAGTGATGCGTGGTCGTGGACTTCGTGACCGGCAGGTCGAAGTGCGAACAGGACAGCTCCCCGCCGACCCCGGCAAGCTCCCGCACGATCCGCAACCGCATCGGGTCGGACAGCGCATGCAGCACCCCCTCCAGCCGAATCTCGTCACACACGGGATGCGGCAGGTCGCGGCTGCTGACGGCGGGAGAGGTCACGGCGGCTCCACTTTCCTTCGGGGATCCCATAGTACGAGAACCCTCGTAGTTTGACATCCTCCGTACTACGATGCCTATCGTACGAGTCGACATCGGCCCCGTGACGAATGGAGTCCGCCGTGACCGCGCTCTTCGAGCCCTACACCCTGCGCGATGTGACGATCCCGAACCGCGTGTGGATGCCCCCGATGTGCCAGTACTCGGCCGCACCGGAGGGCCCGGAGACCGGCGTCCCCACCGACTGGCACTTCGCTCACTACGCCGCCCGCGCCACCGGCGGCACGGGCCTGATCATCGTCGAGGCCACCGCGGTGTCCCCGGAGGGCCGCATCTCGCCGTACGACGTCGGCATCTGGAACGACACGCAGGTCGAGGCGTTCCGCCGCATCACCCGCTTCCTCGTCTCACAGGGCACGGTGCCGGCGATCCAGCTGGCCCACGCCGGCCGCAAGGCCTCGACCGACCGCCCCTGGAAGGGCGGCGCGCCGGTCGGCCCGGACGCCCACGGCTGGGAGTCCGTCGCGCCGAGCCCGATCGCCTTCGACGACCGGCACCCCGTCCCGGCCGAGCTGACCGTCGACCAGATCAAGGACGTGGTCGGCCAGTTCGCGGCCGCGGCCCGCCGCGCGCTCGCCGCCGGATTCGAGATCGCGGAGATCCACGGTGCCCACGGCTACCTGATCAACGAGTTCCTCTCTCCGCACTCCAACCACCGCACCGACGCCTACGGCGGCTCGTACGAGAACCGCACCCGCTTCGCACTGGAAGTCGTCGACGCCGTACGGGAGGTGTGGCCGCAGGACAAGCCGCTGTTCTTCCGTGTCTCGGCGACCGAATGGCTCGACGAGGGCGGCTGGACCGCGGACGACACCGTCCGTTTCGCCGCCGACCTGCGGGCTCACGGCGTCGACCTGCTGGACGTCTCCACCGGCGGCAACGCCTCCGGCGTCCGCATCCCCACCGGCCCCGGCTACCAGGTGCCCTTCGCCGCCCGGGTGAAGCAGGAGACGACGCTGCCGGTCGCCGCGGTGGGGCTGATCACCGATGTCGAGCAGGCCGAGAAGATCCTCGCCAACGGTGAGGCCGACGCGGTCCTGCTCGGCCGCGAACTGCTGCGCAACCCGTCGTGGGCCCGGCAGGCGGCGCGGGAGCTCGGCGGTGAGGTGCGGGTGCCGGACCAGTACCACCGGTCGGTCTGAGCCGGCACCCGCACTTCGAGGCATAGCGCCCGCGTCAACCGGTCGCGCACGCCGTCCCGTTGAGGGTGAACGCGGCCGGAGCGGCGCTGTTGCCGCCGTGACCGGCCTGATAGCCGATGGTCACGCTCGTGCCCGGCGCGATGGTGCCGTTGTAGGACACGTTGGCCGCGGTCACCGACCCGGACGAGGGCGTGTACGTGGCGCCCCAGCCGCCCGTGACCGTCTGCCCCGCCGGGAGCGTGAAGCCGAGTTTCCAGCCGTTGACCGTCGTCGTACCGGTGTTGGTGATGGTCACGGAGGCGGTCAGGCCGGTGTTCCAGGCGTTCACCGCGGTCGTCACCTTGCAGGCGCCGGGCTGGGGCTGGGGAGCCGGGCCCGACTTGTCGAGGCCGAAGAAGGTGAGCACGCGGGATGCCATGCCCTGGGCGTACACGTTGTGGCCGATGCCCTGGAGGCTGACGGCCTCCACGGGGGCCTGGTCACCGGTGCCGCCGTAGCGCGTGCGGGTCCAGCCGGACTGGGGCGTGTCGGTGACGGCCGGAGTCTGGCTCACGCCCTGTACGTTCGTCCACTGTTTGATCTGCTCCCCGAAGTTGGGGTAGCGCAGCACGTCGTCCTCGGTGCCGTGCCAGATCTGCATCCGCGGACGGGGCCCGCTGTAGCCGGGGTACGCGCCCCGGACCAGGTCGCCCCACTCCTTCGGGGTGTGGGTGACGGTGCCGCCCGAGCAGTTGCTGTTCCACTCGGAGCCGTCGGTGGTGGCGAAGCAGGCGAACGGCACCCCGGAGAAGGCGGCGCCCGCCGCGAACACGTCGGGGTAGTCGCCGAGCAGGACGTTCGTCATCATCGCGCCGGAGGAGATGCCCGTGGCGAACACCCGGCGGGTGTCGGCGTCGTAGGTGCGGGTCACCCAGTCGATCATCGACTTGATGCCGACCGGGTCGCTGCCGCCGCCGCGGCGCAGTGCCTGGGGCGAGGAGACGTCGAAGCACTTGCTGCTGCGCGTCACGGACGGGTAGAGCACGATGAACCCGTACCGGTCGGCCAGGGTGTCGTACTCGGTGCCGTTGTACATGTCCGGGCCCGAGCCGGTGCACCAGTGCACGGCGACGACGACCGCCGGGTTCGACGTGACGCTCTCCGGCACGTACAGGTACATCCGCAGGTTGCTGGGGTTCGTACCGAAGTTGGTGACCTCGGTGAGGGTCGCGGTGGGTACGGCCTTCTCACGGGACGATTCGGGGGCGGGTTCGCGGGCGGCGGCCGTCGGCGCGGTGAGCGCGGTGGCCGCGAGCAGCGGCAGCAGCGCGGCGAGGAGCGCGAGGAGCATCGACCGCAGCGGTCTCCTCGTCATGGGCTGGGGGGTGGCAGGCACGTCCGGGTCCCTTCGGTTGTCGGGTGCGGCTCGCAGGACGTCGTGCGGCGGTTCAGCAGGTGGAGTTCGTCCGGGTCAGCAGGGCCGGCCGCCAGGGCAGCCGGCGGTACTCGCCGCTCGCGGCGGGGCCCATCCCCTGGAGAGGACCGGCGGCCCGGAGCATGAACACGAGCGCGTTGACGAACGTACGCATGCGCGGAGTCCCCATCGACCCGCCCTCTCGTGAAGGGAAGCGTCCGATCGGCATGGTGACATGGGCATGGCTCTCATGGAAGCGCTCCCACGCTTCTTCCCCGCAGCGCCGTCGCTCCGACCAGGTCCGGCCGAATGTGTTCTGCGCGAGGCGTTGACTAGAAAGCGCTTGCCCCCTACGTTCCGTTCAGCAGTGTGACCCGGAAGCGCCTCCGCCAGGGCGCCCGCCGGACCCCGCCGGGCCAGGGGAAGTGCACCCCCGAGGCATGGCAGGACCTCCGGACCGGCCGCACACAGCGCGCACGGTGAGCAACATGGCGAACGTCATTCATGTACATGACCGACCTGGCACCATGAAGGCACCACGAAGGGACGCACCCCACATGCGTACTCATCCCCCACGTACACGTGTCCGCAGATCCACCCTGGCGCTCGCCGCCGCATCCGCACTGGCGACCGTGACGGTCCTGGCCGTTCCCCAGCCGGCCGGGGCCGCCGACACCTCGCCGGTCGGGTTCGGCGCGGGGACGACCGGCGGCGGCAGCGCTTCCGCGGTCACCGTCTCCACGCTGAGCGCCTTCAAGTCGGCCGTGACCGGCAACTCGGCCAAGGTCGTCCGGGTCAACGGCCTGATCTCGCTCAGCGGTCAGGTCGACGTCGGGTCCAACACGACCGTCCTGGGCGTGGGTTCGGCGTCCGGGTTCACCGGTGGCGGGCTCCGGCTGAAGAAGGTCTCGAACGTCGTCATCCGCAACCTCAACATCAGCAAGCCGGTGGCGCCCGCCGACGGCATCACCGTCGAGGCGTCCAGCAAGGTCTGGATCGACCACAACTCCTTCTCGGCCGACCGCGATCACGACAAGGACCACTACGACGGCCTGCTGGACGTCAACCACGGCGCGGACGACGTCACGGTGTCCTGGAACACCTTCAAGAACCACTTCAAGGGCTCGCTCGTCGGCCACAGCGACAACAACGCGAGCCAGGACACCGGCCGGCTGAAGGTGACGTACCACCACAACCACTTCGCCGACGTGTACTCGCGCATCCCCAGCCTGCGCTTCGGCACCGGGCACTTCTACAACAACTACGTCGAAGGCGCCGACACCGCCTGCCACTCGCGCATGGGCGCCCAGATGCTGGTCGAGAACAACGTCTTCCGCTCGACGAAGGTCGCGGTCACCACGAACCGCAGCAGCGACGTCGACGGATACGCCAACCTGCGCGGCAACGATCTCGGAGGAGCCGCCACCGAGATCTCGCGGGTCGGCAGCTTCACCAGCCCGCCGTACGCCTACACGGCGGAGCCGGCCTCGTCCGTCGTCGCCTCGGTGACGTCGGGTGCGGGCGCCGGAAAGCTCTGACACCCCATCCGCTCGGCAACCCCCATTCGCTCAGACGACAGAAGGAATCGGGACATGACTTCTGCGACACGTCCGCGCACCCGCAGGCGCGCGCTGACCGGCGCGCTGGCCACCCTCGGCCTGTCGGTTGGCATGATCATGACTACACAGGCGCCGACCGCCAGCGCCGCCACCTGGCCGACCCCCAACGGCAGCCAGGGGACCTCCTCCACCATCTCCGTGTCCGGCACCAAGGACTACGGGATGAAGCGGTTCTACGGCACCGGAGACCTGGCCGGTGACGGCCAGGAGGAGGGCCAGGACCCGATCTTCAAGCTCGCGGACGGCGCGGTGCTGAAGAACGTCATCCTCGGCGCCCCCGCCGCCGACGGCATTCACTGCGAGGGCAGCTGCACGCTCCAGAACGTCTGGTGGGAGGACGTCGGCGAGGACGCCGCCACCTTCCGCGGCGGTACCGGGGCCACGTACCACGTGATCGGCGGCGGCGCCAAGAAGGCGGCGGACAAGGTCTTCCAGCACAACGGCGGCGGCACCCTGAACATCTCCAACTTCGCTGTGCAGGAGTTCAAGACGCTCTACCGCTCCTGCGGCGACTGCTCCACGCAGTACACCCGCAAGGTCAACCTCAACACCATCGACGTGACCGGCACGGGCACCACCGCCCGGCTCGTCGGCATCAACGTCAACCGCAACGACGTGGCGACGCTGCGGGGCATCACGATCCGCAACGACTCCGGCCGCAAGGTCGTCCCCTGCCAGAAGTACAACAACAACACCGCCGTCGGGTCGGGACCCGACAGCAAGAACTGCCTCTACTCCACCTCGGACATCACCTACAGGTAGTCCCTCAGGCCCCCCCACGGTGAAGGCGGCCGTGCGCAGCGCCCGGCGGGCGCTGCGCACGGCCGCTCGCGTCATGCGCCCCGCACGCGCGCGCGTACCTCTCCGATCAGCTCCCGCTGGTAGTCGGCGTAGGCGGCGCGCAGCCCGGCTCCCGGCCAGTCGGCGGGCAGCAGTCCGGGCGGCAGGACCGGGTCGGCCAGCAGGTGCCGCACGACGGCGGCGAAGGCGGTCAGGCGGTCGGCCGGGCGGGGCACCCCGGCGATGTGGGCGAGCAGCGCGCGGGCCGTGGCGGACCAGGCGTCCAGCGGCCACAGGCTCCGGGCCAGCTCGCGGGCCGGCCGGCCCGGGCGGGCCGTGTAGCGCTGGGCCACCCGGTCCAGGTCGCCGGGGAGGGTGCGGGCCAGGTTGGCGGGGCGGAGCCAGACGCCCTCGCGGAGTTCGGCGAGCCGGAGGGCGGTCAGCCGGGCGCGCAGGTCGGCGCGTTCGCCGGGGCCGCGTCCCGTCGCGGTGACCACGACCATCTCCCATTCGCCGTCCCACGGGCGCGTGCGCGGGTGCACGGCGTCGTCCTGGCGGCGCTGGCGCTCCAGCAGCCGGTCGCTGAGGCGGTAGCCGGTGTCCGTGCGCCGCAGATCACCGGCGGCCACCATCCGGCTGAGCGCCGCCCGCAGCGTGGAGCCGCCGACGTCGAACCCCTCCACGAGCCGCACGAGCTGCCTGACCGGCAGTTCGGGCGGATGCGTGCCGAGCAGCAGGCTCAGCACCACCGACCGCGCGGACAGCGGCCGCAGATCGAGCGCGCCGGGCCGCGCCGGGACGTTCATCGGCATGGTCACGTACTGTACGCCGCGGAATTCCGCGTTGCAGGATTGCTGCGGCCGTAGAGATAGTGCAACACTCGACGCATGGTCTCGACACTCGACGCACAGCAGGCGTACGGCGGACCCGCCACGCACGAGGTCACCAACCAGGCCCCGCCGCTCACCCCGTACGACGCCTCCGAGGACCCTGCCCTGCTGGAAGCGTTGCGGCGGGAGGGTGCCGGGTGGGCCGAGGAGGACCTGCGGCGGCTCGGCAGGAAGGCCGGCAGTGTCCAGGCGCAGGAATGGGCCGATCTGGCCAATCGCCACGAGCCGGAGCTGCGGACGCACGACCGGTACGGCCACCGCGTCGACGAGGTCGAGTTCCACCCGAGCTGGCACCACCTGATGCGCACCGCGGTCGCCGAAGGACTGGCCGCGTCCCCCTGGGCGGACGACCGGCCGGGCGCCCATGTCGCCCGGACCGCGGGCGGACTGGTGTGGGGGCACACGGAGGCGGGGCACGGCTGCCCGACGTCGATGACGTACGCGGCCGTCCCCGCGCTGCGCAGGCAGCCGGAGCTGGCGAAGGTCTACGAGCCGCTGCTGACGAGCCGGGAGTACGAGCCCGGGCTCCGGGTGCCCACTCAGAAGCGCGGGCTGCTGGCGGGCATGGGGATGACCGAGAAGCAGGGCGGCTCCGACGTCCGGACGAACACCACGACGGCCACGCCCACGTCCGAACCCGGGGTGTACACCCTGCGCGGGCACAAGTGGTTCACCTCGGCGCCGATGTGCGACGTCTTCCTGGTCCTCGCGCAGGGCCCGGGCGGGCTGTCCTGCTTCCTGGTGCCGCGCGTGCTGCCCGACGGCACCCGCAACACGTTCCGCATCCAGCGGCTGAAGGACAAGCTGGGAAACCGGTCCAACGCCTCCTCGGAGCCCGAGTTCGACGGGACCGTCGCCTGGCTCGTCGGTCCCGAGGGCCAGGGCGTCAAGACCATCATCGAGATGGTCAACTGCACGCGACTGGACTGCGTGATGATGTCGGCCGCGCTGATGCGCAAGTCCCTCGTCGAGGCAGGGCACCACGCGCGGCACCGCAGCGCGTTCGGCGCACGGCTGGTGGACCAGCCGCTGATGCGCAACGTTCTGGCCGATCTCGCGCTGGAGTCCGAGGCCGCCACGACGCTCACCCTGCGGCTGGCCGGGGCGGCCGACCGGGCGATCCGCGGGGACGCCCAGGAGACCGCGTTCCGCCGGATCGCCACGGCCGTGGGCAAGTACTGGGTGACCAAGCGGGGCCCGGCCTTCACCGCCGAGGCCCTGGAGTGCCTCGGCGGCAACGGCTACGTCGAGGACTCGGGCATGCCCCGGCACTACCGCGAGGCTCCCCTGCTGTCGATCTGGGAGGGCTCGGGGAACGTCAACGCCCTCGACGTGCTGCGGGCGCTGAGCCGTGAACCGGGCACGTCCGAGGCCCTGTTCAGCGAGTTCGCTCTCGCCCGAGGGGCGGACGCCCGGCTGGACGCGGCCGTGACGCGGCTCGGGAACCGGCTGTCCGAGGCGTCGCCGACGACGGCCCGCCGGCTCGTGGAGGAGATGGCCCTGACGCTCCAGGCCTCCCTCCTCGTCCGGTACGCCCCGCCGGCGGTCGCCGACGCGTTCTGCGCTAGCCGGCTCGGGGGCGACTGGGGGTACGCGTTCGGGACGCTGCCGGAGGGCGCGGGCCTCGGCGCGATCGTGGAGCGCGCGCTGCCCGGCGGCGACTGAGCCCCCTTGCCCGGGGCGACCGAGCCGCCGTCGGCCAACGGGCGCACAGTTCGCGCACAGTCATCTCCCGATTCCGCTTCATTGTCAGTGCCGTGGTGCAGACTCCCCGTCAGTTGGCACTTCGCCTGGGGAGGACAACGTGTTCAGGGGGATCGACGAGGTCGACTGGGCCTCGCTGCGGCACGCCTGCGGCAGCGCGGAGGACGTGCCCGGACTGCTCCGGGCACTGGCCTCCGCCGACCCGGCCGAGCGGGAGACCGCGCTCGACCGGATGTACGGCGCCGTGCACCACCAGGGAGGCGTCTACGACTCGACGCTCGCCTGTGTTCCGTTTCTCCTCGCGCTCGCCGTCCGTGAGGAGGTGTGCGACCGGGCGGGAGTCGTGGAACTCCTCGTCAGCATCGGTGGGCCTGACGGGGACGAGGGCGGGGCCGACGGGGGCGGAGGTGGGTCGGAGGATCTCGCGGCGAGGGCCCGTGCCGTCCTGCGCGCGGGTGCCGAGGTCTTCGTCCGGCTGGCCGGGGACGCGGACGCAGGAGTGCGCCGGGCGGCTCCCGCGGCCCTCGTGCGGTTCCTCGACCGGCCGGAGCGTGTGCTCGCCCTGCTGCGGGAGCGGATCACCGTGGAGCGGGACGACCGGGTCCTGCTCGCCCTGGCCGAGGGCCTCGGCCTGTTCGCCCGGCGGCACCTGCCGGCCGGCGACGCCCACGCCGCCGAGGCCGTGGGCCTGCTGGCGGCGCTGAGCGGGCCGCCTCACGGGCCCGGGCTGCGGCTGGCCGCGCTCGGGCAGCTGGCGCGGTGCGCACCGGAGTCGCTTCCCGCGGATCTCGTGCCGACCGTGGTCCGGCTGCTCCGGGACAGGTCCGGGCAGCGCGTATGCGGAGGACGCGCACAGGGCGGTCCCGGTGTGGACACCCTCGCCGGGCGGCTGCGACGGCTGCGTCCCTCGGACGAGGAGGGCTCCCGGCTGCTGCGGACCCTGCACTCCGCGCTCGGCGGCCGGGTGGCCGACCGGGTCGCCCTGCTGTGCGGGCAGTTGACCAGCCCGGATCCGCTGGACCGGTGCAACGCCGTGTGGATGTCGGCCGGGCTGTTCCGCGAGTGGCGCACCGGCGTGGCGGAGCCGGTCGCCCTCATAGGTGCCCAACTGGGCGCCGAGGAAGGCCGGTTGCACGACGCGGCGGTCGCCGTCCTGGTGGAGCTCTGCGAACTGGCCCTGCCCGCCGCGGACCACCTCCACGCCCTGGTGACCCGCCGTCCCGAGCTTCGGATACGTCACGGGGAGCGGGGAGCACCGACGCTGGGCGGCCCGCTCAAGGCGCTGGCCAGGGCCGGGGACGCGCGGGCCACGCCCCTGCTGGCCGAGGTGCTGGCGGGCCCGGTCGTACCACACGACCTGGGCCTGGTGATACCCCACCTGGGCCGCGCCGCCGCGCCGCTCACACCCGCCCTGCGGCGACGCCTCGCCCGCGTTCCGCTCGACCGGCCCGACACGCACGAGCGGGCCGTGCCCCTCCTTTCTGCGCTCACCGCACTGGGCGACGCCCGGTCCCTGCCGTCGGTGCTGCGCCTGCTGCGTGGCATGCCGGACGGGCTGCGGCTGCGCGACGCCGTCACGGGGGCGGCGGTCCGTGCCCTCGGGGCGTTCGGCAGCGCCGCGCGCGAGGCGATACCGGACCTGCGCGGGCTGCTGGAGACCGACTGCGCCGTCGCGGCCGCGGACGCGCTGTGGTCGGTCACGGGGGAGGCGGAAGCCGTCGCGCCCGTACTGCTCCGGAGGCTGACGGACCCCGGGAGTGGCCGGTATCGCCCCCCGGCGGCCGCGGAGGTGCTCGGACGGATGGGGCCGGCGGCCCGCGCGGCCCTGCCCGGGCTGCGGCGGATGATCGGCTCCGGGGAAGCGTCGGAACAGGCCGCGGCGGCGTGCGCGGTGTGGCGCATCACCGGGGAGCCGGAGCAGGAGCAGGTCCTTCCCGTCCTCCGGGCCGCGTGGACGGAGCACCCGCGCACCCGCACGACGATCGCCGGGTGCGTGGCGGCGCTGGGCCCCAGGGGAGCGCCCCTGCACGACCTGCTCCGAGCGGAGCTCACGTCGCCCCGACGGCATCGCGCCGACTCCGGCGGCTACGACAGTCACGACATCCATGAGGACGAGGGGCTGCTGCGGTTGTGTCGGGAGGCGCTGGCCCGGCAGGGCGGTGGGTAAAGGCGGCCGGGCGGGACGGGCCCGGACTCGTCGGGGTGGGACCGGCCTTGCCCGTCGGGACGGGAACGGTCCGCTCCCCTCGTGACGCAATCGCCTGTCCAGTCGGCAGGGGACCGACTGTCCCGTCGGGATGGGATCGGCCCCTTCCGTCGCGACCGCCGGCCCGATGGACCGCCGCCCGGTGAAACAGGCCTGCGCCGTCGGAAGGGGGCCGGCCGCCTCGTCAGGCTGGGATCGACCTGCCCCGTAGGACTTGGCCGACCCGCCCCACCGGAAAGGGCCGGCCGCCCCGCGAGGAGGGGACAGGCCTGCCCACCGCAAGGGAACCGGTCGCCCCGTCACGGTGGGACAAGCCTGCCCACCGCAAGGGAACCAGCCGCCCCGTCACGATGAGACAAGCCTGCCCACCGCAAGGGAACCAGCCGCCCCGTCACGATGAGACAAGCCTGCCCACCGCAAGGGAACCAGCCGCCCCGTCACGATGAGACAAGCCTGCCCACCGCAAGGGAACCAGTCGCCCGTCAGCAGGTGACCGCCTTCCCCGGTCACCCCGCCGTGCGCCCCCACAGCGGGCCGAAGCGGGACCACTCGGCGTCCCACTGGTCCATGCGGCGGCGTTCCATGCGGCGGCGCAGCGCGCGGCCACCGGCGAGTGGCACGGTCGCCGCGCAGACGCCCGCCACCCCGCCGATGAGCAAGGCGCGTACGCGGGCCTGGAACTCGGAGACGGGGCGGGTCACCTGGCGGCCCTCGCGGTCCGTCCACACGGTGATCGGCGAACCGGCCCGGCTGCCCGCCAGGACCCGCACCTGGCCGGAGTGCGAGGAACCGTCCGCGGCGGTCCACCGTGCCTCCGCCCACACGTGCTCGGCGCGCGAGACGTCGCCGTTCTCGGAGGCCGTCCCGGGAGCCCGCTCGGCGAGCCGGGCCACGAGGGGGCGCCACTCGACGCGCTCGCGGGCCAGGCCGTTCTCGACGGACCGGCTCACCGTCATGCCGGCGAGCACCCCGACGAACAAGGTCAGCAGCCACACGCCCAGCACGACCCAGGCCTCCACCCTGTCGGCGCGCCGCTTGAGCGGATTGCGCCGCCAGCGCCACAGCCACACCTTCGGACCACGTAACGCCATCGAAGGCATCCTCCTCACGAGCGCACGACCATCCCGCCGCCCTCCCCATACGGAAGAGGGCCGCTGGATGCTCACTGCACGTACCCGGGGAGGGCGCCGGGGCCGGTGGCGGCACCCTCGGCGGCCGGGGCGACAGGCGCCCACACGTGCCGCCGACACGGCCCTGACCTGCGCCGGAGTCCGCTCCGGGGGTGACTGTCAGTGGTGGGGTGCAGACTGGCCCGTGTCTGAGACGAGGGCGTCGACGACGACGCCGCGGAGGTGATCGGCATGACCGAGGTACTGCTCGCCGTGGGCACGCGCAAAGGCCTGTTCATCGGGCGCCGGCGGGACGGCGGCGCCTGGGAGTTCGACGAGAGTCCCTACTTCAACGCGCAGGCCGTGTACTCGGTCGCCATCGACACCCGCACCGCGACCCCGCGGCTGCTGGCCGGCGGCGACAGCGCGCACTGGGGCCCGTCCGTGTTCCACTCCGACGACCTGGGCCGGACCTGGACGGAACCGGCCCGGCCGGCTGTCAAGTTCCCCAAGGAGACGGGGGCGTCCCTGGAGCGGGTGTGGCAGCTGCACCCGGCCGCCGCCGAGCCGGACGTGGTGTACGCGGGCACGGAACCGGCCGCGCTGTACCGCTCGGCGGACCGCGGGGAGACGTTCGAGCTCGTCCGGCCCCTGTGGGAGCACCCCACCCGGTCGAAGTGGGTGCCGGGCGGCGGCGGTGAGGGCCTGCACACCGTGCTCACGGACGCGCGCGACCCCAAGGCGGTGACGGTCGCCGTCTCGACCGCCGGTGTGTTCCGCACACTGGACGGCGGCGCGACCTGGGCGCCCTCCAACTCGGGCGTCTCCGCGGTGTTCCTGCCCGACCCGAACCCGGAGTTCGGCCAGTGCGTGCACAAGGTGACGCGGGACGCGGTGAACCCGGACCGGCTCTACCTCCAGAACCACTGGGGTGTCTACCGCAGCGACGACGCGGGCGCGCAGTGGACGGACATCGGCGAGGGCCTGCCGTCCACGTTCGGCTTCGCGGCGGCCGCGCATCCGCACAGAGGCGACACCGCGTACGTTTTCCCGATCAACGCCGACGCCGACCGGGTCCCGGCCGACCACCGGTGCCGGGTCTACCGGACGGCGGACGCGGGCAAGAGCTGGGAGCCGCTCTCGGCGGGTCTGCCCCAGGAGGACCACTACGGCACGGTGCTGCGCGACGCGATGTGCACGGACGACGCGGACCCGGCGGGCGTCTACTTCGGCAACCGCAACGGCGAGGTGTTCGCCTCGGCGGACGACGGCGACAGCTGGCAGCAGCTCGCCTCGCATCTGCCGGATGTGCTGTGCGTGCGGGCCGCGGTCGTCGGCTGAGGGGGAGGACGAGACAGGGGATGAGGCGGGGGACGGGGCGGGGATGAGCTTACGAGCGGCCCTTGGCCACCGGTTGATCGCCGCTGCCCGTACGGCAGTAGGGTGACGCCCGTGGCACCACGACCCTTGCATGAAATCGTCGAAGCGGGCTGGGCGAAGGCCCTGGAACCGGTGGCCGAACGCGTCGCCGCGATGGGGGACTTCCTCCGCGGAGATCGCCGCGGGGCGCACCTACCTCCCGGCCGGGCCGAACGTGTTGCGGGCCTTCCAGCAGCCCTTCGACGACGTACGGGTCCTGATCGTCGGTCAGGACCCGTATCCGACCCCGGGACACGCTGTGGGGCTGTCGTTCTCGGTCGCGCCCGAGGTGCGGCCGCTGCCCGGCAGTCTCATCAACATCTTCCGGGAACTGAACGCCGATCTGGGCCTGCCGCAGCCGTCCAGCGGTGACCTCACGCCGTGGACGCGGCAAGGGGTGCTGCTGCTCAACAGGGCGCTCACCACCGCCCCGCGCAAGCCCGGCGCCCACCGGGGCAAGGGCTGGGAGGAGGTCACCGAGCAGGCGATCCGGGCCCTGGCGGCGCGCGGCAAGCCGCTGGTGTCCATCCTGTGGGGCCGTGACGCCCGCAACCTGCGCCCGCTGCTCGGCGACCTGCCCTCCGTGGAATCCGCCCACCCCTCCCCCATGTCGGCGGACCGGGGCTTCTTCGGCTCCCGTCCGTTCAGCCGGGCCAACGACCTGCTGATCCGCCAGGGCGGCCAACCGGTGGACTGGCGCCTGCCGTGACCAGGGCGCCGGAAGGCTCCGGCTTCCTCGCCGTGGACTCCGGCGGGTCCGGACTGCGAGTGGTGGTGGGAACCGCCGAGCGCGGACCGCTCGCCCGGCGGGCGTCCGACGAGCCGGTGCGCACGGGAGACCGGGGCATCGACCCCGAGCACTTCATGGCGCGGCTCGTGCCCCTGGTGCGCGCCCTGACCGCCGAGGCCGGTCCGGTGCGACTGACCGCCGCCGTCGTCGGCGCGGCCGGGCTCGCGTCCCTCGGTGACGGTCTGCGCGCCGAACTGCCGGGCGCCCTGGCCCGGGAGTTCGGTGTACGGAGGGTCGCGCTGGCCGCCGACGCGGTGACCGCGTACGTGGGTGCCCTCGGGCCCCGGCCGGGTGCCGTGATCGCCGGCGGTACGGGACTGATCGCGATCGGCACCGACCTGGCGGGCTGGCGTCGGGCGGACGGCTGGGGGCATCTGCTCGGCGACTGCGGCGGCGGTGCCTGGATCGGGCGGGCCGGGCTGGAGGCCGCGCTGCGGGCCCACGACGGGCGGGAGGACGGCTCGGCCCGGCTGCTGGCCTGCGCCGAGGAGGTGTTCGGTCCCGTGGCGGGGCTGCCCGGCGCGTTGTATCCGCGGCCGGACCGACCCGCCGTCCTCGCCTCGTTCGCGCCTCAGGTGGCCGCCTGCGCGGACGGGGACCCCGTGGCGGCGGGCATCCTGCGCGCGGCAGCCCGGCACATGGCCGACTCCGCGGCTGCCGTGTGCCCGTCCGGCGGCGAGCCGCGCGTCGCCGTCACCGGCGGCCTGTTCAGGATGGGCGCCCCGCTCCTCGTACCCCTCGACGAGGAACTGGCGCAGCGGCTCCCCCACGCGCGGCGGCTGCCGGCCGAGGGCGATCCGCTGCACGGCTCGGTGCGCATGGCGGCCGAGCTGAGCGCCGGTCCGCTCACCCTGCCGGGTGACGGGACCATGCTCAGCGTGACAACCCTCTCGGGTGACTGATCCGGTCGCACACCATCAGCACGTCATTCCATCCGTACGTAACTCATCAGACAAAACCGGACGGATACCGCTCACCTGCCCCCTCCCCGAACAAGGGAGCCCAAGAAGCCAGTAACATGCGGCGCCATGAGTTCCCCCACTGGACCCGAGTCCGGCCTGCCAGTACGAATGCCGCGACCCCGCCAGCCCGGACGGCACCGCCGTCCGGAGCCGCTGGTGGCTCCCGAGGGCGCGCCCGCGCTCGTCCTCGCCGTGCCGGGCACGCCCAGTAGCGCCACCCGCAGCCTCGCCGAAGAGGTCGTGAGCATCGCCCGCTCCGAGCTGCCCGGCCTCGACGCCCGCATCGGGTACCTCGACGGGGACAACGCGGAGTTCCCCTCGCTTCAGGCCGTGCTCACGTATGCCGCCGAGGAGCGCACCGCCCGCTTCGAGCAGGCGCGGGCCGCCGGCATGGACGTCAGGGAGCCCGACGGGCCCGTCGCCGTCGTCGTGCCGCTGCTCGCCGGCCCGGACAGCGCGCTGCTGCGCCGGGTCCGCCAGGCCGTCATGGAGAGCCGGATCGCCGCCGAGCTGACCGATGTCCTCGGCCCGCACCCGCTGCTCGCCGAGGCGCTGCACGTGCGGCTCTCGGAGGCCGGTCTGGCCCGCGCGGACCGGGCCCGGCTGTTCACCGTGGCGACCGCCGCCGACGGCATCATCCTGGCGTCCGTGGGCGGTGACGAGGCCGTGCAGGCGGCCGGGATCACCGGCATGCTGCTCGCCGCGCGCCTCGCCGTGCCGGTGATGGCGGCGGCCCTGGACCAGGAGGGATCCATCGCGTCCGTCGCCGAGCAGCTTCGTTCCTCGGGTTCGCAGCAGCTGGCCCTCGCGCCGTATCTGATCGGCCCGGAGATCGAGCCGGGGCTGGTCGAGGAGGCCGCGAAGGAGGCGGAGTGCTCCGCAGCGGAGTCGCTCGGGCCGTACCCGGCGATCGGGAAGCTGGCGCTGGCCAAGTACACGACGGCGTTGGGGATCACGCCGCAGCAGGCTCAGGGCACGCCGGTTCGCTGACGTTCCCCGGTACGACCGAGAAGGCCCGCCCCGGTTCGGGGCGGGCCTTCGTCGTCGCGGGGACCCCACACCCCGGTCACCCGAGGATCACGCAGGATGCCGCCGTCACCCCGATCGTGCCGGCCCGTCGCGGGATGCCCGTGCGCGGATCGGTGGAAAACCAGGTCACGTCGCCGGAGCGTTCGTTGGCGACGTAGAGGAAGCCGTCGGACGCGGTGAGGGCGCGTGGCCAGCGGCCGCCGCAGGGCACCGTGGCGATCAGCCGCAGCTCCTCGCCCTCGACGGCGAGCACGGACAGGACGTCCTCGCCGCGGGTGGCGGTCCACACGAAGCGGCCGTCGGGCGAGGTGACGATGCCCGAGGGGTAGGCGTCGCGCGCCGGTGCGCCGGACAGCACCGGGGTTTCGGTCAGCGGTGTCAGCACGCCCTCGGCCGCGTCCCAGCGGCAGACGGTGACGGAGGGGGTGAGTTCGTTGACGACGTACGCGTACGACCCGTCCGGGTGGAAGGCGAGGTGCCGCGGGCCCGAGCCGGGCCGCAGGGCGGTCTCCCGGTGCAGGGCGAGGGTGCCGTCCGTCAGCGTGCACACCCGCACGGAGTCGGTGCCGAGGTCGACGCTGACGGCCCAGCGGCCGCTCGGGTCGGGCTGCACGTGGTGGGCGTGCGGCCCGTGCTGGCGCGGGGTGTGCGGGCCCGCGCCGGTGTGCTGGAGCACGTGGGCGGCGGACCGGGCGAGGGTGCCGTCGGAGCGGACGGGGATGGCGGTGACGCTGCCGGAGCCGTAGTTGGCGGTCAGGAGGTGTCCGGCGAACAGGCTGAGGTGGGTCGGCCCGTTCCCGTCGACCGGCACGGGCGGCCCGGCCGGCTCGGGCTTCTCCCCGTCGACGCGGTACGCGGCCACGGCGCCCTCGGCCGTCTCACTGACCGCGTACAGGATGTCGGCGTCGGCGGACAGAGCCAGGTAGGCGGGGTCGGGGACGGCGTTGACGCTGCTCAGGACGGTCAGTGCGCCGCTGTCGGCATCGCGGGCCGCCGTGAACGACCCGATGTACGCCCGCCGCCTGCCGTCGTCAGCCACCGCTGTCCCCTCTCGCCCCGCACTCGTCCCTCGACCGTCCGGAATGACCGCGCAGTCGATCATGCGCGGTCTAGACCAAACGGTCAAGGACTGGGCCGGACCTGCCAGGGGCGCGCAGCGCTCAGGCCCCGACCAAGGGCGAACCCGACGGGGTGCGGAGCGGTCGGGCGAGTTCCGCCAGGGCCCGTTCCAGACCGTGGAGGTGGGCCAGGGCGGGTTCCGTCGTGGCGGGGTCGTTCGCCTGGACCGAGACGTCTCCGCCGTCGGTGAGCGCCTCGACCGCGGCCTGCACGCGGTAGCAGGCGGCGGCCAGACGGGCGTCGTGGGAGGCCTCGGGGTCGGCGGCGACGGCGACCAGGCCCCGGATCTCCCGGGCGCAGTCGTCGAGGAGGGCGAGCACGTGCCGGGCGCGTCGCTTGCGGCCGAGCATCGGGTTCAGCGGGTGCACCAGCGGGGCGACCGAGAGCCGTACCCGGGCGAGCAACTGTTCCAGTTCGGCCACCCGCGGGGCCGGGTCGGCGTCGGCCGCGCCCGCCAGGCGCCGGGCGGTCTCTGCGGTGCAGGCGTGGACACAGCGCAGGGCCCGCTGGATCCAGGCGTCGGTGACGCTGTGGGTGGTGACGGGCAGGACGAGGATCACTGCCAGCGCGGCGCCGAGCGCGCCGACGCCGGTCTCGGCGAGGCGCAGGGCGAGCAGGCCGGGGCCGAGCACGCCGAGGAGGCCGTAGAGCAGCCCGGCGAGGAGGGTCACCCAGAGCATCATCCAGGTGTAGGACACGGCGGCCGTGTAGAAGATGCCGAAGACGCAGGAGGCGGCGAGGACGGCCGTGACGGTCGGATCGCCGTGCACGGGTACGGCGACGAGCAGACCGAGGGCGATGCCGATGACCGTGCCGAGGAGCCGGCGGAAACCGCGGACCAGGGTCTCGCCGCGCGAGGTGGTGTTGACGAAGATCCACCAGGTGGCGCCGACGGCCCAGTACCAGCGCTGCCCGGACACCAGCTGGCCCACGAGCAGGGCGAAACCCGCGCCGACGGTCGCCTGGACCGCCTGCCGGGTGGTCACCCGGGCCAGGCCGGTGCCGCCCGGCGGTGCGGGCGCGGCGGGCGGGGGCAGGCGGCGCTCGTAGCACCACAGCCCGAAGCGCACGACGGCGGCGGCGAGGACGGACAGCAGGACGGCGGCGTACACCTCGGGCAGCTGGTCCGTGGTGGCGTGCAGGAACTGCGCCACGAAGAAGGTCATGAACGCGAACACGCCGAGGCTGTGCCCGCGCGGCCCCCAGCGGCGCGCGTACACGCCCGCGCCGACCACGGCGAGGAAGGTGAGGTCGCGGGCCACCGGATGGTCGTGCAGTTCGGCCGCGGCGGTGAGCACGGGCAGTCCGACGGCGGGCAGCAGCGCGGTGGTGACCGCCTGCCCGCGGACCGTGGCGTCGGTGACGGTGAACAGGGCGAGCAGGGCGGCGAGACCGCCGGTGACGGCCCCCGTGAGGGAGTGCCCGGCGCTGCCGCACACGGCGACCGCGAGCGCGATGCCGAGCACGGCACGCGCGGCGAACCGCAACCGCGTCCGCCCCGGATCCGGAGCCACGAACACCCTCTTCAGCACCACTTACCGCCTCCTTCGACACACCGGATCGGAACGCCGGATGAGAAAGCATGAAAAAGGCGCCGCGGGGTCCGCAGCGCCATCGACGCATCCATATCAGCATCCCGGACGCCACTGGCTCAACAGGCTCCTTCTAGACTGGGCCATTGGCACACCCGAGGGGACCGGAGAGCGGCCGTAGCAGGACCAACGGACGAGGAGGGCGCGGCGTGGCCGTGGACGAGCTCGACACCCGCATCCTGCGGCTGCTGCTGGAGCAGCCGGGCACGAGCGTGCGCGAGTACGCCCGTATCCTCGGCGTCGCCCGGGGCACGTTGCAGGCCCGGCTCGACCGTCTGGAGCGCGACGGCGTGATCACGGGCACCGCACCGGCCCTCTCCCCGGCCGCGCTCGGGCATCCGGTGCTCGCGTTCGTGCACATCGAGGTCACCCAGGGTCATCTCGACGAGGTGGGCGACGCGCTGGCGGCAGTGCCCGAGATCGTGGAGGCGTTCTCCATCACGGGCGGCGGGGATCTGCTCACCCGGGTCGTGGCGCGGGACAACGCGCATCTGGAGGACGTCGTCCAGAAGCTGATCAGCCTGCCCGGGGTCGTCCGCACCCGCACCGAGATCGCCCTGCGCGAGCGCGTCCCCCACCGGCTGCTTCCGTTGGTGGAGTCGATCGGCCGCGCGGTCCGGCCCTGACCCCCTGGAGGTCTGTGGATCATGGTCTTTGACATGCTGGAACCATGAGCAATCTCGGCGGCACTTCGGTCATCTTCGATCTCGACGGAACGCTCGTGGACAGCGAGCCGAACTACTACGAGGCGGGCCGGCAGACCCTCGCGGAGCACGGCGTCACCGACTTCAGCTGGACGGACCACGAGCGGTACGTCGGCATCAGCACGCGGGAGACGGTCGCGGACTGGATCGAGCGGTACGGCCTGCGGGCCTCCGTCGAGGAGCTGTTCACCGCCAAGAACCGCCGCTATCTGGAACTGGCGCGCAGCTCCACGCGGGCCTACCCCGAGATGCGCAAGTTCGTCGAGCTGCTGGCGGCCGAGGACGTTCCCATGGCCGTGGCCTCGGGGTCCTCGCCCGAGGCCATCGAGGCGGTCCTGGCGGGCACGGGTCTGGACGCCCACCTGCGGACCGTCGTCTCGGCGGACGAGGTCGCGCACGGCAAGCCGGCACCCGACGTCTTCCTGGAGGCTGCCCGCCGGCTCGGCGCGGACCCGGCGGCCTGCGTGGTACTGGAGGACGCCGCCCCGGGCGCCGCCGCCGCGCACGCGGCGGGGATGCGCTGCATCGCCCTCCCTTACGTCGCCGCCCAGGCCGACGCCCCGGAGTTCGCCACCGCCGGTCTGCTGCTGCGGGGCGGCCAGGAGGAGTTCACAGCGCGGGCGGCGTACGACTGGCTGTGCCGGACGCCGTAGCCGTGCGACGTTTTCACCGCCGGCCCCGTCGAGTCACTGACCAGCGGTTGCCCATTCGGCCGAAACCGGCCACACCCGAGCGGCTCTCCTCATAGATTCTTCGCCAAGCGCCAGAAGGGAGCGGCAGGTTGACGGAGGGTGGCACCCGTAACGTCGTGAGCGGCGACACGGTGGCGGGCGCGGTCGTCCAGGCCGGGTCGATCCGCGAACTGCACGTGCACGCGGCCGCCCCGCCCACGGGGTCCACACCCGGATCCGTCGCCATGGACGCGTGGGAACGCCGGGCCGGCGACTCCTGCGTCTGGCAGCATGTGCCGGCCGGCCGGGACACCGGCCACCACCGGCGGCACGTCACCGCCCTCGCGGCCCGGCTGGCCCGCATGCGGGACGAGCTGGAAGGCGCGCTGGAGCAGGATCCCTGGTGCGACGCGCGAATCGCCACCGCGTTCCTGGACCACGTCGAATGGCTGCTCGGTGAGCCCGCCCAGGACGGGGCGGCCGGCCTCGACCTCTATCCGGCCGAGGCGTCTCTCCTCGTCCTGCTCCCCTTCCTCCACCGGGTCCACTATCTGCGGCGGGCGGTGCGGCTCGCGGAGGTCCGTCCCTGGTCCCTGCGCCCGGAGAGCAACGCCGGGCCGGACAGGGAGGCGTTCGAGATCTTCGCGGAGGAGAGTGAGGCGCTCGTCCAGCGGGCGCTGCGGGACCCGGAGGCCGAACCGCTCGTCGGCTGGTGGCTCTGCCACCGCCGGCTCACGCAGCACGAGGAGTTCTCGGAAGCCGATTCCGTCCCCGGGCTTCTCGAGGAACTGGGCGAGTCCGCCGCCGAGCTGGGCGCTGCGCTCACCGCCGACAGGGTGACCGTGCTGCTGCACGGTCTCCGCAGGGGGCCCGACATCTGTCACCCCGAGTTCCTGGGTCTGCTGCCCGCCGACGAACGCGTCCGCTGCGGCCCCGGTCACCAGCAGATCCGCTACCAGCGCGTCGGCCTCCTCGCCGCCCTCGCCCACGGCATGTCCGTCGAGATGACGACGCTGCCGGACATCGTCGCCGAGCACCTCGCCATCCCGTATCCGGTGGATGTGCCCCTGTTGCGCCACACCCTCACCCAGGCGCACTGGGGAGGGTCACGCGACTTGCCGGTGCTCCGTGCGGAGTGCCGTCACGAGGCGGTCGTCGAGGGGCTGCGCGAGTACACCGCCCGGGCCGACACCGTGCTGCACGCGATACGGCGCACCGTCAGGGAACGGGTCAACCAGCCCATGCCGGACCTCCCCACCCGGCTCTCCGCCGACGGCGTGGTTCCGAGCCGCGGCACCTTCGACGGCTACGCGAGGTTCCGGAGCGACGGGCGACGGGTCCTCGATCTCGCGATGGGGATCGAGCTGTACAAGGACCGCGACCTGGCCGTGCGGGAGCTGTACCAGAACGCGCTCGACGCCTGCCGCTACCGGCGTGCCCGGCAGGAGTGCCTCGACCGCACGACGGAACCGTTCGGCGCGCCGTACACCGGCCGCATCTCCTTCGTGCAGGACACCGACGAGGACGGCCGGGCGTATCTGGACTGCCAGGACGACGGCATCGGCATGGGCGAGGCCGAACTGCGCGGGGTGTTCTCCCATGCCGGCGCACGCTTCGCGGAGCAGCTGGAGTTCAAGCTGGAGCGGGCCCGCTGGGAGTCGCTGGATCCGCCGGTGACGCTGTACCCGAACAGCCGGTTCGGGATCGGCGTGCTGAGTTACTTCATGCTCGCCGAGGAGATCCGGGTCACGACGTGCCGCATGGATGCCGACGGCGTTCCCGGGCCCGTGTACGAGGTCTCCATCTGCGGTCCGGGCCACCTCTTCCGGATCGTGCAGAAGGCCGCCCGGGGGCGCGAGCCGGGCACCCGGGTCCGGCTGTACCTGCGTGCCGACGTCGCCCCGGAGAACTGGTCCGTGATCGACGTCCTGGAACGCGTGCTCGCCATCGCGGAGTTCCCGACGTCGGCCCGGAAGGGCGGGCTGAGCAGCGCATGGGAGCCCGGGCGGCTCAAGGAGCGGCAGAGACCCGACCGGTCCGACACCGGCCTCAACGCGTACGGAGCCCAGTTGGACTGGGACGACGGACCGCAGGACGCTCAGGTCGTGTGGTGCGAGCACGGTGGCGCGCTGCTGGTGGACGGCGTGGTGGTGGAACCGACGGTGCGCAAGGGGGTCTTCCCGGCGACGGGTCCCGGGCTGACCGGTGCGGTGGTGAATCTGCGGGGCCCGTCGGCTCCGGCGCGTCTGTCGGTGGATCGCAGACATGTGCTGGACGATGTCACGGCCGTGGTGCGGGAGCTGCTGGAGAAGGCGAGCGGTGTCCTGGCGGAGGGCGAGGAAGACGATCTGCCGGGTGTCCAGTGGCTGAACAGGGTGGCCGACGACAGCGCGGCACTGGCGGACATCGTGGACTCCGCGCTGTTCTCGCGGGGGCGGGAACCCGCTTTGCGGGGAGTGAAGTTCGGCGGTCCGCGAGCCGGGTACTTCGCGGGGGACCTCACCCTCGTCCCGGGCGAGCCCCGCGACGCGAACCGCTACGGCGGTGGGGCCTGGGGCCATGTGGAAGGCCACGCGCCGGACCACGTGTACCTCTGGCGGCTCCTCGCCCGCCGAGGGGCTCTGGGCAAGCTCGCGGAGGTGTGTCCGGAGATCGACGACCCGCGTCCGGTCCTGCGGCCGGTTCCCTCCGACCAGTGGCTGCTCATGCACGACCGTCAGAGCGGTCACTCACGCAGGTGGCGCCGCGGGCCCTTCGACCTGAGCGACATCGCCCGGGCCGCCGACGCGCTTCAGCGTCCCTCGCGCGAGGTGGCCGCGCGGTTGGCCGCGCTCGGCTTTCCCGAGGCCGACCCCCGGCACTGGTCCCCCGGGGCGGAGCTCACCACGGCCGACAGCGCCACCTTCACTTCGCAGTACGGGGAAGTCCTCACCAGGCACGAACCACTGACGTCCGCCGACCTCATGGGGAGAGCGGCACGCGCGAACGACTCCGTCGCCGCGACGGCCGAACGCCTGCGGGGCTTCGGCTTCCAGCTGTCGGACACGACCGTGACGCTATGTCAGGCGGCTGAGAAGGACGAACTGCTGTGGCTGAACAGGGAGAAGCCCGAGGATGGCTGTCTGGACCCCGGCGCCGAGGTCCCGCCGGGGCACATCGCGCAGGCGAGCCTCCGGCTCGGATTGTCCGTGCAGGACGTGTGCCGACGGCTTGCCGCCCACGGCCTGCGCGCGGATCCCGCCGGGTTGCCGGACCGTCCGACGCTGCAGACCGTCCTCCTGCTGAGCAGCAATGTGGACGGTGAACCGCCGTGGCTGGACCGGGCGCGGACGCCACCGCCCGGACACGCTCTGCATGCGGCGGAGGAACTGGGCCTGGCGCCGGCGGAGGTCCTGGCCAGGCTCTGCGCGCTCGGCTTCGCCCGTCCCGATCCGTTCCCCGCCGACGCCTCCACGGACGACCTCTGGGCGCTCGACGACGAGCTCTACGGTGACTTCCTCGTCCCGCCGGGGCCGATTCCCTACGGAAACGTCTTCAGCAGTGTCCAGGACCTCGACGGTCTCCGCCTCAAGATCCGCCGCATGCGCAGCTACGGGTTCGACATCGCCCTGGAGGTGCCGCGCCGGCCCACCTCACTGGACCGGGAACTGCTGTGCGAGAGCGGCCCGTTCAACTGGTGGTTCACCCGCACGGACGAGGCCGTGCCGTTCGCCCAGATCCTCATGGCCTCACGGGAGCTGGGAGCCCAGCCCGCGACGATCGCGAAGCGCCTGCGCGCCTGCAACATCGCCACCTCGCACGACGGTCTCCCCCGTGGCCTCTCGTTCAGCGAGGCGCGCAGACTCATCCGCGCGGACGAGCTCGACGAAGGCGAGGTGCCCGCGGTCGAGGACTTCCCGCTCCAGTACCTGCACCGGACGGCCCTCCGCAAGCGCACCGGCCTCCGGCAGATCGTCTCCCTGCTCAACGACCTCGGCATCCCCGTCCCCGACCCCGCCGAGACCATCAGAGCCGCCCTGGCCCGCGTGCCCCGCGCCGACCCCTGAGCACCAATCCCGTCCACACCGTTGACGCCTCCTCACCCCACGCATAACGTCTGGCCGACCCCCCGCACGTCGTTCGCAATCTCGAACCATGCCCCTTCGTGGAGGAGCACATGGCCCCGCCCCTCTCCAGACGATCCCTTCTCCAGGCCGCGGCACTGGCGGCGTCGACTCCCGCGGTCTCCCTCACCACGACCGGCCGAGCCGCGGCCACCGTTCAGGAGGCAACAGCCGTGGCCGCCGCCCCGTCCGCCTGGACCGTCCAGCCGTTCGCCCTCGAAGACGTGGCTCTCAGGCCCGGGCTGTTCGCCGAAAAGCGGCGGTTGATGCTCGATCACGCCCGCGGCTACGACGTGAACCGGCTGCTCCAGGTGTTCCGCGCCAACGCCGGTCTCCCCACCGGCGGTGCGGTCGCCCCCGGCGGTTGGGAGGGGCTGGACGGTGAGGCCAACGGCAACCTGCGGGGTCACTACACCGGCCACTTCCTGACGATGCTGGCGCAGGCGTACCGCGGTACGAAGGAGCGGGTGTTCGCCGACCGGATAGGCACCATGGTGGGGGCGCTGACCGAGGTGCGCGCGGCGCTGCGGCGGGACCCGGCGGTGCTGAGCGTTCCCGGGAAGTTCGGGACCGCCGCGGATCAGGTGCGTGGCTCCTACCAGTACGTGGATCTTCCGGCGGACGTACTCGGCGGGGCCTCGGCGATCACCCTCTCCGTCTGGGTGCGGCCCACGCACGACGCCAACTGGACCCGGGTCTTCGACTTCGGCGACGACACCACCCGCTACCTGTACCTGGCCGCCCGCAACCAGGCCGGAGTGCCGCGCTTCGCCATCACCACGTCGGGCGCCGGCGGCGAGCAGGGTCTCGACGGCACGGCCGCGCTGCCGCTGAACCAGTGGAGCCACCTGGCGGTCACGATCGCGGGCGGCACCGGCGCTCTCTACGTCAACGGCACCGCCGTCGCGCGCAACACCGCGATGAGCCTCACCCCGGCGGCCCTCGGCGCGCTGAAGAACAACTGGCTGGGCCGCTCGAACTACTCCGCCGACCCGGTCTTCGCGGGAGCCTACGAGGAGTTCAACGTGTTCTCGCGGGCGCTGACCGCCGCCGAGATCACCGAGTTGCAGAGCCGCCGGGCCGCCGACGCCTCGACGGGCCGGGGCGATCTCGCGTCGTACGCCTTCGACGAGACGGCCGGCGGGACGTTCACGGACGTCTCCGGCCGGAACCTGACCGCCACCCTGCGCCGCACCTGGGGCGGGCCCAGCCACCCCGGGTTCCTCGCGGCCTACCCGGAGACGCAGTTCATCGACCTGGAGTCGCGGACCACCTCCGACTACACCAAGGTGTGGGCGCCGTACTACACCGCGCACAAGATCCTCAGGGGGCTGCTCGACGCGTACGGCGCCACGGACGACGACCGGGCCCTCGACCTGGCGTCCGGCATGTGCGACTGGATGCACTCCCGGCTGTCCAAGCTGCCGGAGTCCACGCTCCAGCGCATGTGGGGGATCTTCTCCAGTGGCGAGTTCGGCGGCATCGTCGAGGCGGTCTGCGACCTGCACACGATCACCGGCAAGGCCGAACACCTCGCGCTGGCCCAGCTGTTCGACCTGGACCGGCTGATCGACGCGTGCGCGGCGAACACCGACATCCTCGACGGACTGCACGCCAACCAGCACATCCCGATCTTCACCGGGTACGTTCGGCTCTACGACGAGACGGGCGAGGAGCGCTACCTCACGTCGGCGAAGAACTTCTGGGACATGGTCGTGCCCCACCGCATGTACGGCATCGGCGGCACCAGTACCCAGGAGTTCTGGAAGGCCCGGGACGTGATCGCGGGCACGATCAGCGCGACCACCGCGGAGACGTGCTGCGCGTACAACATGCTCAAGCTGAGCCGGACCCTGTTCTTCCACGAGCAGGACCCGAAGTACATGGACTACTACGAGCGGGCCCTGTACAACCAGGTGCTCGGTTCGAAGCAGGACAAGCCGGATGCGGAGAAGCCGCTCGTCACGTACTTCATCGGGCTGACGCCCGGTCACGTCCGGGACTACACGCCCAAGCAGGGCACGACCTGCTGCGAGGGCACCGGCATGGAGAGCGCCACGAAGTACCAGGACTCGGTGTACTTCGCGAAGGCCGACGGCAGCGCCCTGTACGTCAACCTGTACAGCCCGTCCACGCTGACCTGGGCCGAGAAGGGCGTCACGGTCACGCAGACCACCGGCTTCCCCGAGGAGCAGGGCAGCACGCTGGCCTTCGGGGGCGGCCGGGCCTCCTTCACGCTGCGGCTGCGCGTGCCGTCGTGGGCGACCGCAGGGTTCCGGGTGACCGTCAACGGGCGGGCGGTGTCCGGGACTCCGAAGCCCGGGAACTACTTCGAGGTGTCCCGGACCTGGCGGGCCGGCGATACCGTCCGGATCGCCATGCCGTTCCGGACGCGGGTGGAGAAGGCCCTCGACGACCCGTCCCTGCAGACCCTCTTCCACGGCCCGGTCAACCTGGTCGCACGCGACGCCGCCACGGAGTACCTGAAGGTCGGGCTGTACCGCGATGCCGGACTGTCCGGCGACCTCTCGCACTCCCTCACGCCGGTTCCGGGCGAGCCACTGCACTTCACGCTGGACGGGACGGAGTGGGCGCCGTTCTTCGAGGGGACGGAGGATCCGACGCACGCCTACTTCCGGCGCTCGGAGCCGAAGGTCGTCTTCGGCGGCCGGGACTCGGGCGTGGCCAACCCGGCGAAGGCCGACGGCACCACGCTGCTGGACGAGGTGTGGGCCGGGGCCCCGTTCCGCAACAAGGGGGCGCTGGTGGCGCGGGTGCGTTCCACGGTGGACGCGTGGGTGGCGGCCGGGCTGCTGAGCAGGGCCGACGGCGACAAGGTGGTGAGCACGGCGGGCACGGCCTCGTACCGGCCCTGAGCCCTTCCGACCGGGTCCGGTGCCGTGCCGCACTCGGCACCGGGCCCGGTCGGTTCACCAAATTCTTTGCGTCAGCGGTGATTGTTTCGCCCCTGGCATACGTACCTCCTGGCGTTGGGCCGTTCATATCCCAGGAGGCACGATGCGCATCTCGCGCAGCACGGCAGGAACCGCGTTCGTGGGCGGTGCGATGATCCTGACGCTCACCGCGCTCGCCTACCCGAGCATGCTGGGCGTGCAGAACACGGCTTCCGGCCAGGACCGCATCATCGCCAACACCCAGTACGGTCCGCTGACCGAGGCGGACCGCGACTTCGTGGTGAAGGTGCGCGCGGCCGGGCTGTGGGAGCATCCGCTGGGTCTGCTGGTGATGCAGCGCGGAGGGTCGGCCGCGATGAAGGAGGCCGGCGAGCACCTCGTCGTCGGACACGGGCGGCTGGACGCCGCCTGCCGCAAGGTCGCCCCGGAGCTGGGCATCACGCTGCCGAACCAGGCGTCGCCCCAGCAGCAGCAGTTCGTGGCGACGGTGGAGGGCGCCCAGGGCCAGGAGTTCGACTCGACCGCGGTGAGCATCATGCGGGTCACCCACGGCCAGATCTTCTCGACGATCGCCAAGATCCGTGCCAACACACGGAACACGCTGGTGCGTCAGCTCGCCGACCAGGCCAACTCCACGGTGCTGGACCACATCACGATCCTGGAGAAGACCGGCCTGGTCAATCACGAGCAGGTCAACCTCCAGCAGACGAGCCCGCCCAAGATGCCGGAGGACCAGACCACGCCGCCGCCCCCGCAGCCGGGCGCGCCGGTGCTGACGCTGAACATCCCCAAGGGGCTGGAGGACCTGCGCACGGAGGCTCCGAACGCAATCCAGCCGTCGCCGTCGGCCGGGTGAGCGAGGCCCGGGAACCGCGTGGCAGGAGGGTCTCCTAGGAGCGCCGGCGGGGCTTGCCCCGCTTGGCGCCGCCCTTGCCGCCCTTGGGGGTGGCGGTGGAGGACCCGCGGCGATTCGCGCCCGACGGCCTGGCCGGCTGCTTGCGGTGGTCGTCCCGCTTGGGCTTCTCCTGCGCCGAAGGCTGCCGGCGGCCGCGGGTGCTGTTGACCGTGCGTCCGCGGACGATGCCGATGAAGTCCTCCACCAGGTCCGTCGTCGCGTCCTCGGGCCAGACGAGCGCCACGCTCGACTCGGGGGCGTCCCCGAGGGGACGGTGGGTGAGGTCCTTGCGGTGGTGGAGGCGGGCGAGCGACAGGGGGACGATGAGCACGCCGATCCCCGCCGCGACCAGTTCGACGGCGTCGGCCGTGGTCGCGGGGCGTTCGAGGGCGGGCCGCCCGGGCATGTCCTCCCAGTCGAGGACGTCGTCGAGAGGGTGCAGCACGATGTCGTCGGACAGGTCCTCGGGGGACACCTCGTCGACCGCCGTGACCAGGTGGTCCGCGGGCACGACGACGACCGTCTGCTCGGTGTAGAGGGGGATCGCGCTGAACACCGTACGGTCGACGGGGAGGCGCACGAGGCCCGCGTCGGCGTCCCCGCCCAGCAGCCGCCCGGCCGCAGCGGCGGCCGGCACCTGCGTCAGGGCCAGCGGGACATCGGGCTGCCGCTCGTTCCAGATGCGCACCCACTTGTCGGGCATCACCCCGGGGACGTACACGAGCCGGAACGAGGGAGATTCATCCGAGCCTGTCACCTGGCCAGGTTACCGGCCGTGGTCGGGGGTCGTGCACACGCTCGATACGCTGGGTGCCATGACGTCGCACCAGAGCACCCAGACCATGAAGCCCGCGACCGCGGCGAAGAAGCTGGGTGTGTACCTCGAGGCCACACCCGCAGAGTTCCGGGAGGGTGTCGTCTCGCGCGCCGAGCTGAACGAGCTCCAGGCGAACCCGCCGCAGTGGCTTCAGGACCTGCGGAGCAACGGCCCGCACCCTCGCCCGGTGGTCGCGGCGAAGCTCGGCGTCTCCATCGCGGGTCTCGCCCGCGGCGGCCTCACCGAGCCCCTCACCACCGAGCAGATCGAGACGCTGAAGCAGGAGAACCCCGCCTGGCTGGAGCGGGAGCGCGCAACGCAGGCGGAGGTCCGCAAGGAGGCGGCCCGCATCAAGAAGAAGAACGCCGAGCGCGCCGAGCACCGCGGCTGACCTCGGCCCTTCTCTCAGACGGCCCCAACCGGTCCATCCGGTTGGGGCCGCTGTCGTTCTCCGGGCCGGCGCACGGCCTCGTGTGGCCTCGTGTGACCTCGGTGAAACATTTCAGCCATGTATTGACAGGGTGATGAAACGATCCTAGCTTGGCCGATCATTTAGATTCGTGAAGTTGGTTCACGAATATGAACGGAGAACCATCCATGCGGGATCGCCGACGCCTGGCCGCCGCGCTCGCCGTCTCGGGTCTCCTGTTCGGAACGGCCGCCTGCGGCTCCGGTTCCGGCAGCGCCCGGGCCGGTGATCCGAACACGCTGGAGGTGTGGACCCGGAGCGATCCGGAGTCCGCCCAGACCTACGAGCGGGTGTTCGCCGCCTTCACCAAGAAGACCGGTATCAAGATCGATTACCAGCCGGTCATGAACTTCGACCAGCAGCTGCAGAGCCGGGCGTCCACCAAGGACCTGCCGGACGTCATGATCAACGACACTGCGCTGATGGGCAGTTACCAGGCCCAGGGGCTGCTCAAGCCCATCACCCCGGCCTCGATCGCCGGACACGACGAGATCACCGCCCAGTCCTGGTCGTCCACCGTGGGCCGCGACGGCAGGCACTACGGCATCCCCTACTCCCGTCAGGCCATGACGCTGTTCGTCCGCAAGGACTGGCGCGAGAAGCTCGGCCTGCCGCAGCCGAAGACCTGGCAGGACACACTCGCCCTCGCCAAGGCCTTCGCCACCCGCGACCCGGACGGGGACGGCAAGAAGGACACGTACGGCATGGTCGTGCCCGGCAGCGCGCAGAACGGCTATGTCGCCTGGTGGGGCGCCAGCTGGCTGTGGCAGGGCGGCGTGCGGATCATCGAGAAGGACGGCACGGGCTACCGGCCCGCCATGGACTCGGCGGCCGCCCTGCGCACCGTCACCTGGATGAAGGACAACCTCTTCTGCGGTGACAACGGTGTCATACAGCCCAGCGCCCTCACCTCCGTCACCGCCAACACCACCAACTTCCAGGACGGCAACGCCGGGATGTACCTCACCGGCCCGTACAACATCTCCACCTTCGACAAGGCGCTCGGCAAGGACAAGTACGAGGTCCTGCCCGCGCCGTCGGGCCCGGCCGGCAACAACGACGTGCTCGCCGACGGCGAGAACATCTACTTCGGCGCGAAGACCGGCAAGGCCAGGCTGGAGCAGACCCTCGCGGCCTTCCTGATCTCTCCCGAGGGCCAGGAGCTCGCCATGACCGGCGACCACCAGCCCGTCGTGCGCATCCCCGTCAACTCCACGCTGGACGCGGCGAAGGTGCGCGACGATCCGCGCTGGAGCGTGGTGCAGAAGGCGTACGAGACGGCCTCCGTGCAGTTCCCCAACGCCCCCGACTTCGCACCGATCAAGCAGGACACCGCCGACGCACTCAACGCGCTCTTCACGTACTGCGGCAGTGACGTCAAGGCCGGCCTCAAGGAACTCAACGACACCCTCGCCGGTGACCTCAAGGACCAGGACCTGTTGAAATGACCGCGACCGTGACGACGCCCGGGCCACGCAGAGCCCGGTTCCTCGGCAAGAAGTCCGTACTTCCCTGGCTGTTCCTCGCGCCGGGTCTGCTGCTCGCCCTGGTCTTCAAGTTCCTCCCCATGGGCAAGGGCGTCTGGCTCAGCTTCTTCGACGTGCGGCCCTTCCTCGGTGACAAGTGGGTCGGCCTCGACAACTACACACGGGTCCTGACCGACCACCGGTTCCAGGACGCGATCAGCCACACGCTGGTCCTGGGCATCGGCATGTCCCTCGGCGGCATCGTCGCCGGCTTCCTGCTGGCCCTGCTGCTCGAAGGTCAGGCCCGCTCGCTGAGGATCATCCGTACCGCCGTCTTCCTGCCCGTCGTCACCGCCACCGCGGTGGTCGGCGAGATGTGGCGGCTGATGTACTACCCGACCTCCGACGGCCTCATCAACAGCGGTCTCGGGCTCCTCGGCCTGGGGCCCGTGCCCTACCTCGACAACCCCGACACGGCGCTGTGGGCGACCATGGCCATGGGCATCTGGATGCTCGCCCCCTACAACATGGTGATCATCCTCGCGGGACTGGCGGGTGTGGACCGCTCGCTGTACGAGGCCGCCGCGATGGACGGGGTCTCGCTGTGGCAGCGACTGCGGCACATCACCCTGCCCGCCATCCGCCCGGCCCTCGGCATCGTCCTCACCCTCGCCGCCATCCGCGGACTGCGCGTCTTCACCGAGGTGTACGTCCTCACCGGCGGCGGCCCGGCCGGGTCCACCGACGTCTGGATGACCCGCGCCTACACCCTCGGCTTCTCCCGCAACGACATCGGCGGCGCCTCGGCCGCCTCCGTGCTCCTGCTGTGCGTGACGCTGCTGCTCACCGTCACGGTCAACTACTTCCGCAAGAGGGGAGACGTGAGATGAGCGCGCCCGCCATCGATCCCGTCCGGACCCCGGTGACCGCCTCGCCCGCGGGGAAGTCCGCCGGGAAGCAGCGCACCACCCCCGCCCGTTTCGACACCGCCCTCGGCTGGAGCGACCGGCCGGGCCCCGCCTGGGCGCTGCGCGTCCTGCTCTGCGCACTCGCCCTGGGCGTCTTCGCGGCGCCGTTCCTGACCGTCTTCTCCGGTTCGTTCAGCGAGAAGGCCAGCGGCTCCACCCTGTCGTTCCTCCCCCACCGCCCGACCCTGCTGAACTTCCAGGTGGCGGGAGAGCGCGGCATCTGGGACTACTTCGGCAACTCCCTGGTCATCGCGGGCGGCGGACTGCTGCTCCAGCTCGTCGTCTGCACGCTCGCCGCGTACGCGCTGGCCCGGCACAAGTTCCGCGGGCAGGCGCTGATCCTGACCCTGTTCATGCTGACGATGATGCTCCCGGAGGAGGTCATCGCCATCCCGCTGTCGCTGGTCCTCGGCCATGTGCCCGTGGTCGGCCTCGATCTGAAGGGCACCGTCTGGGGCGTCATCCTGCCGCTCGGTGCCTGGGGCTTCTCGGTGATGGTGCTCACCGAGTTCATGAAGGACATCCCCGCCGAGATCGAGGAGGCCGCCCGGATCGACGGCGTCGGTGAGCTGCGGATGCTGTGGCAGGTCATCCTGCCGCTGTGCAAGCCCGCGCTCGGGGTGGCCGGGGTGCTCGGTTTCATCATGATCTGGGACCAGTACCTGCTGCCCCTGATCGCCGCCAAGGACCCCACCGACTACACGGTCACCGTCGCCCTGTCCATCCTGCGCACCGACCCCGAGGTCGGCTCGGGGGTGGTGCTGGCCGGTGCGGTGATCGCCCTCGTCCCCAGCCTGATCGTCTATCTGCTCCTCCAGCGCTCGCTGGTCACCGGCATCGCCGCCGGTGCCACCAAGGGCTGACCACCCACCCCCCACGTATGAGGGAGACATGAAGTTCCACGGAGTGCTGTTCTTCCCGGTCACGCCGTTCGCGGCGGACGGCTCACTGGACGAGGAACGGCTCGCCCAGCACATCGAGTCGGGTGTCACCGCGGGCGCGGGAGGTGTGTTCGTCGCCTGTGGCACCGGCGAGTTCCACGCCCTGTCGGCCGATGAGATCGAGCGGGCCACCAGGGTGGCTGTGCGGACCACGGCCGGACGCGTCCCGGTCTTCGCCGCCGCCGGCGGTCCTGTGCCGGTCGCCCGGGACCAGGCCGCCCGCGTCGAACGCGCCGGCGCCGACGGCATCCTGCTGCTGCCGCCCTACCTGGTCGGCGCCCCGCAGCAGGGCCTGCTGCGCTACGTCCGGGAGGTCACCGCGGCCACCCATCTGCCCGTCGTCTTCTACCAGCGGGGTACCGCCCGGCTCACCGCGGACACGGCCGCCGAGATCGCCGCCCTGCCCGGGGTCGTCGGACTCAAGGACGGCGTCGGGGACATCGAACGGATGCACCGCGTCGTCCGCGCGGTGCGTGCCGTGCCGGGCACGGAGGACTTCCAGTTCTTCAACGGCCTGCCCACCGCCGAGATGACCGCGCCCGCCTACCGGGACATCGGCGTCGACCTGTACTCCTCGGCGGTGTTCGCCTTCGCCCCGGAGATCGCCCTGGCCTTCCACCGGGCCCTGGCCGAGGGCGACGAGCCGCTGGTCTCCCGGCTCCTCGACGAGTTCTACGGCCCGCTGGTCGCCCTGCGCGACGAGGTTCCCGGGTACGCCGTGTCGCTCGTCAAGGCCGGGGTGACGCTGCGCGGCCTGGACGTCGGAGGCGTACGGGCTCCGCTGCTGGATCCGACGGCGGAGCACATCGCCCGGCTGTCCAAACTCATCGACCGTGGTCTGGAGGTCGTCGGCGCATGAGCCACACGCGCATCCGGGAGCTGATCGTCACCCCGATCGCCTTCGGCGACCCGCCGCTGCTCAACTCCAACGGCGTGCACGAGCCGCTCGCCTTGCGGATCATCCTGCAACTCGTCCTGGAGGACGGCACGGTGGGGCTCGGCGAGTCCCCCGGCGGCACCGCCCGGCTGGAGCGGCTTCAGGCCGCGGCGAAGGTGGTCGCCGGGATGGACGTCTTCGACACCACCACCGTCGCCGCCGCGATCGACGCGGCCCTGCTGCAGACCGTGCCCAGCTCCCACGAGCGCGGCTGGACCACGTCGGCGGTGGAGGTGGCCTGCCTCGACGCGCAGGGCAAGCTGCTCGGCCGTCCGGTCAGCGATCTGCTGGGCGGCAGGGTCCGCGACGCGGTGCCGTTCGCCGCGTACCTCTTCTACAAGTGGGCCGAGCATCCCGCTCTCGACGGCCGTCCGGCGATCGGCGACGACTGGGGCGAGGCCCTCGACCCGGCCGGGATCGTCGAGCAGGCCCGGCTGATGCAGGAGCGGTACGGATTCAGGTCGTTCAAGCTCAAGGGCGGCGTGTTCCCGCCCGACGAGGAGATCGCCGCGATCCGGGCACTGGCGGAGGCCTTCCCCGGGCAGCCGCTGCGGCTGGACCCGAACGTGGCTTGGACGGTGGAGACGTCGACGTACGTCGCCCGGGAACTCGACGGCGTCCTCGAGTACCTGGAGGACCCGACCAAGGGCATCGGCGGCATGGCGGAGGTGGCGAAGGAGTCGCCCCTGCCGCTCGCGACGAACATGTGCGTGATCGCCTGGGACCACCTGAAGCCGGCGATCGAGCAGAACGCGATCCAGGTCCTGCTCACCGACCACCACTACTGGGGCGGGCTGCGCCGCACCCGGGAACTGGCCGCCGTGTGCGAGGCGTTCGGGATCGCCCTGTCGATGCACTCCAACTCGCACCTGGGCATCAGCCTCGCCGCGATGACCCATGTCGCCGCGGCCATCCCGAACCTGGACCACTCCTGCGACACGCACTACCCGTGGAACTCGGCGGACGACGTGATCGTCCCCGGTGTACTGGAGTTGCGCGACGGGGAGGTCCGGGTGCCGACCGGGCCGGGGCTGGGTGTCGAGCTCGACCACGACAAGCTGGAGCAGCTGCACCGGCGTTACGTCGACTCCGGGATGCGCAGCAGGGACGACACCGGCTACATGCGGCGGTTCCGGCCGGAGTACGAGCTGAGGCTCCCCCGCTGGTGACGGGCGGGCGCCCCTCCCGAGCGGAGGGGCGCATCCGGTCACGTGGACTTCGGCACCTTCAGCCGGTCCCAGGTGAGCTTGCCGGGGATGCCGTCGGCGTCCTTGCCGGAGAAGCCCTGCTTCTGCTGCCAGAGCGCGTAGGACCGGCGGTCGGACTCGGTCCAGTCGGGGCTCGGCCCCTCCTCGTAGCGGCTGCACCCCTCGGCGACCAGGCGGCGGCCCATCGCCGTGATGATCGGGGAGCGCTGCCCGACGTGGAAGAACGCGGCGCCGGGGAACGGCTCGTAGGACGGCTTGGGCGCCGGCTTCGGATCGGGGTCCGGCTCGGCACCGCCCCCGCCGCCGCGCTTCAGCCGCCGGGCTATGCGCGACCGCATGCTGTCCATGGTGAAACCGCGCGGGTCCACCTTGCCCGGCTGCCACTCCTTGTGGCCGATGACGGAGCGCTCGGACCAGCCGTGGTGGCGGCAGATCGCCGCGGCCACCTTCTCGATGGCTTCCATCTGCGCCTTTGGCCAGGGGTCCTTGCCGTTGCCGAGGTTGATGCACTCGAAGCCGTAGAAGTGCCGGTTGCCGTCGGTGTCGGCCTCGTTGTCGTGCGGCAGCTTCGACTCGTTGATCACGGCGCGCAGGACGTCGCTGTCGCCGAGGCCCGCGTGGTTGGCGCGGCCGTTGCCGACCAGGTGGACATGGCCCTTCTTGTCGATGACGCCGTGGCAGAGCGGGCCGGGCAGGCTGGAGTAGCCGTCGTAGCAGATGTCGACGGAGGCGGCGGTGCCGGAGGTGACGGTGTGGTGGATCATCACGCCGTTCACGGGACCCCAGGGCCCCTTGCTGTTGCGGTTGTGGGTGCGCCAGTTGCGGACCTCGTGGACGGTCAGGCCCTCGGCCCGGAGGATCTCCACCAGCTTGGACGCGCTCAGCGGCTTGGCCATCAGTTGTCTCCGTCCACGGCGGCTTCCGCCTCCGCTGTGGTCTGGGACCGCCCGTGGGAGGGGTCCTCGGCGGCCAGTTCCTCGCGGTGGGCCTGCTCCTCGGCGGCGAGCGTCGCCTCGTCCGCGGGGGGCATGCTGCTCGCCAGCGGGCCGAACGCCAGGCGCAGGTCGACGGCGCTGCCCTCGCCCTTGATCAGGGCCAGCGGGGCGAAGTGCCGGGCGATGCCGGCGGGTCCCCTCAGCAGGGGGCGCCGGGCCGCGTCGACGGGCCACTCGACGCTGCCGGTGGCGGTGCGGGCGGGGACGATCCAGTGGTCGCCGGTGCGGTAGGCGCCGCCCTTGGCGAAGTACACCTCGACGCCGTCCTCCAGGGGCAGCCACTCCCCCTCGGTGACGGGGACCGCGCCGCCGCGCAGGGCGGTGGTGCGGCCCTTGCGCTTCGGGCCGCCGTGGTGGTCCCAGCGGCGCAGGTACGGGTTCAGGTGCGCGAGCCGTCCGACGCCCGGGGCGGGTTCGGCGGACAGGCGGACGCGGCGGCCCGGCAGGTCGAGTTCCTCGACCCGCAGCAGCGGCAGGGGCTCCAGGCGGGAGGCGTAGGCGGTGTCGACGAACTCCACGTGGTCGCCGACGTCCAGGTCCAGCTTGTCGTCGTGGCCGAGGGATGCCAACTGCACCCAGGTGCCGTCGAGTTCGTCGACGGGGAAGACGACTGAGCCGTTCTCGCGGGACCACTTGAAGGTGGCGTCCTTCGCCTCGCCGCCCTCGTGCACCTCCACCCGGTACAGCTGGTTCTCCGGACCGCGGTAGCGGGCGTCGGGCTTGACCAGGCACGGGTCCTCGTCGGCGTGGTCGGGCCGCTCGCTGCGGGCGGCGAGCCGGGCCGAGGGGGCCGACCGGCGCTGCGCCCAGCGGGTGAACGCGGCGCGGACGACCTCCTTGGAGGGGTCGGTCTCCTCGATCTCCAGCGCGGCCAGGGACAGCGGCAGCACCTGCCAGACGACCTTCACGCGCGCGGCGGTGTCGGGCATGGCCGCGCCGAGGGCGACCTCGCGCAGCGCGGGGTCCTCGGCCGCGGTGACCGAGCGCTCCCACACGTTCAGATAGACGACGAACGGCGTCTGGGCGGGCGAGGGCAGCCGGTCGCCGGGCTTCTCCGGGTCGCGGAAGCCGTCGGGCTGGTCCCAGTAGGTCCAGTGCGCGGGCGGCTGTGGCGCCGACTCCTCGCCGTCCTCGTCGGCGACGGGGACCCCGGGCGCCGGGCGGTCGGCGTCGCACAGGATGCCGTCGACGTAGTAACGGCCGCCGTGGATCAGGAGGGTGTCGATCTCGTGCTTGCCGCCGACGTACTCGATGCGGAAGCCGGCGGCGTCGCGCGGCCCGCCGTGCGGTCCGATCAGGTCGGCGGCGAGGCTGCGGGCCTGGTGCAGCTGGATCGCGGTCTGTTCGTTGAGGTCCGCGTCGAGCTGGACGCGGCCCTGCTGGGCGACGACCGCGGAGTAGTGCCGCTCCGGGCGGAACGTGGAGCGGGAGAGGTCTGCGTGCATGAAGGGTGTCCCCCTGGTTCAGAAGTGCGGGTTCACAAGATCGGTGGCGGGTGTGCGCCTCACGTCACGAAGAAGATCCCGGCGTCGGTGCCCGCGGGCGTGTACTCGGCGAGCCGGGCCCGCAGGCCGTCCTCGCGCTGCGGCCGGTACAGGTCGTGGAAGGCGCCCATCTCGGCGCCGTCGTCCGCACCGCGCCGGATCTCCTCGGGGCAGCGGTCGGCCGGCAGGCCGTACCAGGGCGTGCCGTAGCGCAGCGACGTGAACAACGGCTTGGTGTCCGGGCAGCGGTGGCGGCGGGGGGTGCGCGAGCCGGTGGGGACGTAGGAGTGGCGCAGGCAGCCGATGCCGCGCCGGGCCACGTGCAGCCGGCCCGTGAGGACGCTGTTCTCGGCGATCTGCACCGCGTGCGTGTGGATCTCGCCGATGACGGTGGTGCGGTGCAGGTGCAGCACGGCGTGGGCGTGGCGGCAGTCCGGGGCGGACAGGGCCTCGCGGTCGTCGGCGGTGGCGTCGAGGACGCTGTCGCGGAGGTGGATGTCGAGGGGGTCCTCGCCCACCTCGTCGCCGATGACCTCGATGGTGCCGAGGATGCTGTGCTCGATCTGGAGGCAGGCGGTGGTGCGGTCCAGGACGATGCTCGGCTCCTCCGGCGAGTGCGGCTCGCACTCGGGCTCCAGGGACCAGCCGGGCGCGAGCGTGCTGTGCCGTACGACGACGGCTCCCATCGCCCCCGCCACGTTGATGCCGCGCCCGGCGACGAGCAGCCCGTCGAGCACGACCCGCGGCCGCTCGTGCGGGGCGCAGTCGTCGGACACCGCACGGATGTTGAGGGCGTCGGGGCGGTTGCTGTACCAGTCGAGCAGGCGGATGACCGGGCGGGTGCCCTCGGCCGCGCGCAGTTCGAGCCGGTCGCCCGGGTCGAGGTCGAAGTCCAGCTGCTCCTGGTAGGCGCCGCTGTGCGTGATCTCGATGATGCCGGCGGGCCCGGTGCGGTCGGCCCGGCGGTCGTGCTGCCAGGCCCGGTAGGCGTCCATGATCTGCCGGTACGGCTGCCCCGGCCCGACCCGGTAGAACTCCGCGTCCGGCCGCGGTTCGCGGTCGCGCTCGTACTCGCCGCCGCCCATGTCGGCGGCGGACGCGTAGTGGTAGTCCACCCACACGCCCTGCCGGGGCGCGGAGCGCGAGCCGAACGCCATCCTGCCCAGCTCGGGGTCGACCGCCACCTGGCCCCGCTTGGGTCGGTAGCGCCAGTCCGACAGGTCGGCGACCACGATGTCCGAGGGCGGTACGGGGTTGTCCTCGCCGTCGAGGCGGATCACGAAGCTCTTGCCGGGGCCGTAGTAGTCGAGCAGCCGGTCGTGCAGGAGGCGGCGGGTGATGAACGCCGGCACGTTGTCGACGGTGGCGATGTGCGCCGGTGAGGGCTCCGGGAACGGCTTGGTGACCAGCGGGGTGTCGTTGCCGAGGATCGAGAAGGTGTAGAGGTTGCGGGCCCGGTCGATGCAGTAGGCCGGGGTCCGGGTCAGTGCGTACGCCTTCAGCCGCCACACGAACAGCGCGACGCCGGCCGGGCTCCAGCCGCCCTGCCGGTGCCGTGACTCGGCGCGGCGGACGTCGACCGTACGGGCCGAGTTCGCGAACGGGCCGCTGCCGAGGGCGAGTTCGGCGCCGTCGCGCAGGTCGGCCAGGCGGCCGCGCTCGCCCCGGTGCGGGCCGGTGCCGTACAGCTTCACCGGCTGGGTGTGGGCGACCTGCCGGGACAGTTCGACGGCCCGCGCGGGCCAGCCCGCGACCCGCTCGGACAGTTCCTCCAGGAGGTGCAGGGTGCCCTTGCGGCGGCGGTTGCCGACCGTGGCGGCCACGTCCCGGCGCGGGGCGACCGCCTCGGCCAGGGCCGCCCGGCCGCCGCCGTGCAGGCCGGTCGTCAGGACGCGCTCGTAGCCGGGCAGGGTGCGGTAGCCGACCAGGTCGCCGAGGTACGGCAGCACCCAGGGGGCCGCCGTCTCCACGAACAGGTCCTCGTAGCCCTGCTGGACGCCGTCGCGGACGCGGTCGAGCTGCTCGGCGATCACCGCGAGCAGGGCGCGCAGCGGCTCGCCCTCCTCGGCGTCGCGCAGCAGGTGCCAGCGGGGCAGCAGTTCGGCGAGCCCGTCCGGTTCCCTGGGCACCACCGGGGCCGGCGTCTCCAACTGGGTGTCCGGGGACATCACTTGACCTCCGTCAGAATCAGGGTGTCCGCGGCCCGGGGCGACAGCAGTGCGAGCTGGGCCGGGCGGATGCCGCGGAAGACGTACACCGACCGGCCCCTGGGCAGGCGCCGGGTGTCGGTGATGTCGGGGTTGAGGCGCAGCAGTTCGGCGAGCGGGACGCCGTGGCGGGCGCAGATCTCCGACAGTGTCTCGCCGTTGTCGGCGCGGACCGTGTGGGTCTTCTCGTCGTACGTCGCCGGGTGCGCCGGGACGGAGGCCCTGGGCGGGCCTGGCCGGGTGAGCAGTTCGGTGAGCTCCTGCGGGGTGGCGGAGGCGGGCACGCCGGTGAAGACGTCGACGTCCACGTAGTCGACGCCGGGCACGGTGTGGGCGGTGGCCAGGACCTCGGAGAGGCGGGCGGGGCGGCCCAGCTCCCGGCCTTCGAAGCCGAGCCGGTTCAGCAGGGCCTGCCGCAGTCGCGGCTCGACCGTCTGCCAGGCGTGGTCGGGGGCCACCTTCACCTTGGCGGCGATCAGCAGCAGGACCAGCTCGCGGCCGTCCACACGGACGGGGAGACTGGCGTCGCCGTACTCGGTGAGGGCGCCGCGCAGGGCGCGCAGGGTGTCAGAGTCGGGCGCGATGGGCACGTCGTCGGTGCCGGCGACCGTCACGTGCAGTACGCGCCGCCGCCCGTCGAAGAGTTCGCGCGCCGAGGCCCGGCCGATGCCGGCCCGGGAGCGGGCGAAGTCCTCGTAGTCGGACTCGGAGACCAGCCGGTCCAGGGCCGAGACGGCCAGCGGGACCGTGCGGCGGGTCAGGGCCGGGCCGTCGGCGTCCGCGCCGCCGGTGGCGGGGCGCGGGTTGGTGACCGCGGTGACGCCGAGGGGCCGGGTGAGCGGCTGGGTGACGCGGTCCGCTGGGACGTTCGCGGCCTTGCCGGTGCCGAAGCGGTAGCGGGCGCGGACGTTCTCGTGGCCGGAGGGCAGCCGGGCGCCGTGCACACCGTCGCCGAACGTCACCGTGGTCCGGCCGCCGGCGGTGGAGCCGGTGATGTAGACCCGCTCGGTCGGGCCGCGTCCGGCGAGGCTGTCCACCTCGTGCCACAGCACACCGTCGACCCGGACCTCCAGCACCGGGGTGGCGCCGAGGGGGTTGTCGTCGGCGAGCCAGGTCAGCGGGGACTGCCAGAGGGCGAAGGTCTGGTTGACGCGGTCCGAGTCGCCGCTGCCGATGGCCTCCTCGCGACTCTCGCCGTGGGTGGCCTCGACCACATTGCCGAGGACGCGGACCGTCTCGCGGCGGTAGCGGTGGGCGAGGTCGGCGGTGAGGGTGAGCCGGGTGTGGACGTGGTCGCCGGGGAGCCGGGGGTCCGCGGCGGGGTCGGCGGCGGCGACGGTGACCACCTCGGTGGCCCGGACGCCCGCCGTGCCCGGGATGTCGCTGCGTTCCCCCTCGACGATGAGCGTGCGGCCCGGGCGCAGCCCGTCGTACAGCTCGGCGAGTTCGATCTCGTTGCCGTGCACGTCCTCGCCGAGCGGTTCGTCGGCGAGGCGCAGGGGCTCGCCCGCCGCGTGCACGGTGGTGTCGCGGATGTGCGACAGGAGCACGTCGAACTCGTCCAGCCAGGGGTCGGCGAGGGTGAGTTCGGTGCCGCGGCCGGTGATGCCGTAGTTGGTGTACGCGGCCGTGCGCACGGCCGTCACCTGGGTGGTGACGAACGCCAGCTTCGGATCGCCGGGGACGCCCCCCTCGGAGCCCTTGGCGGGCCGCCGGATCGCCACCCAGCTGCCGACGGTGACGCCCTCGTGCACGGTGTCCAGCTGGAGCGTGCGGCGGTTGACGGGCTCCGGCTTGGTGGCGATGACGATCTCGACGTTGGGTTCGGTGCCGCCCACCGTGTACCTGAGGCCGACCTCGTGCTCGCCGTGCGTGAACTGCTCACTGGCGCCCGGCCGGAGGGCGATCTGCTCGGACGTGCCGTTGTGGACGCCGACGTGGATCAGGCCCTCGTCGTCGGGCCGGGACACGAACAGGGTGCGCTCGGGCAGGCCGGAGTGGAGGCGGGCGGTGACGCCGGGCTCCTGGGAGTCGGCGGGCCGCCGGTTGAGCCAGCTGAGGTCGCGGTCCTGGCCGGAGCGCACGGACAGCTCGACCTGTCCGGGGCCGAGCGTGAAGGTGACCGGCTGGGTGACGGGCAGGTTCTCGGCGCGCTGGTCGGAGCTGCTGCCCTCGACATACTGGAACTCGGCCCGGACCGGGGTCCTGCCCGCCGTGTCGTACACGACGCGCAGGGTCGCCAGCACCGCTCCGGTCAGCGGCCAGTCAGCCGTGCGGACGACCCGGCCGCGGTCGTCCTGGACCGGCTTGAGCGGGGCCGTGGCGCCGAACGGGGCCGCGGTGACGCGCAGGGCGAGCAGTTCGCGCAGGAGCTGCGGGGCGCCGGGGGCGGCGGCCGTGCGCCAGGCCGGGTAGAGGCTGCCGAGGCCGGGGTTGAGTACGGACAGGAGGCGGGCGGTGTCGGTGCCGGGGAGCTGACGGGCGGTGGTGGCGCCCCGGGTGGCGGTGGCGCGCAGGGCGGGAAGTATGGCGCCCAGGGCTTCCAGAGCGGCAGCCCGCGAGTCGCCCTCCAGGGGCGCGGGGAACTGCGCGACCAGCCCAGACGGCGCCGCAGACGCTCGACGGCCCGTCGAGGCACCCACCGCATCCGTCTGCGCCGGAGCCAATTCCAGTGCCCGCTCGGCGAGTTCCGCCAACACCGCCTCCAACTGCCCGAACCACTCCGCCACGTCCTCATACGGCTCGGCCAGCACCTGAGCCTCACCGAGCCGGGCGAGGGGTTCCGCGAGGCGGGCCGCGAGCCGCTCGGGGGTCTTGACGCCGTCCAGGTCGTCACGCAAGGGCTCCAGGACCTGGTCCTCGAGGTCCTCGATGAGCCTGCTGACAGGCCGCGGGTTGGGGACCTCCGGCGTGGGAGGCTCCTCACCGGGCTCGCCTGGGGCTGCAGGCGGAGCCGTCCAGCGCCGTACCTCGTCGACGAGTTCCTTCAGGCTCGGCGGCGCCGACTTCGGCAGGGAGATCGCCGTGACGTCGTCGTCCCGGTCGACGCGCGTGTCCGCCACCGCCAGCAGCTTGCGCTCGCCGCCGGCGCCTTCCCCGAAGACGAACAGCAACTGGTCGCCGGTCCGCAGGGAGTGCGCGGTGCCCTCGACGAAGAGCTCCGAGCGCTTCTCGAGGTCCTTCGGCGTGAGGAGCGAGGGACGGCGGCGGCGGACCTTCAGTTCGTTGAAGTCCCAGCGGGCCGTCAGGTCCCGGCTGGTCTCGAAGGTCAGCGACTCCTCGTCGGCGGAGGCGGGCACGCTGTGGCTGCGCGCTCCGCGCGGGATCAGCACGTTGTGGGCCTCGGCACGCGGGTCGCGTTCGAGGGTGTACGCCAGGTGCGTGGCGGCGGCGACGCCGGGGCGCGGCCGGTGCCCGACGAGCCGGCCGAGCAGCACCAGGGAACGGTGCTCGTTCGCGGTGCGGACGTAGGCCTCGTCGGCGATGCGCTCGGAGTGGAAGGTGAGCAGGTCGCCGAGGACGGCGGTGGCGTCGAGCAGGCCGATCGCCGGGTCGTCCGGGGTGCGGACGGTGAGCCGGTTCAGCGCCGGGTAGGCGGGTGAGGCGAGCCGGTCGAGCTGGGCGGCCAGGAAGGAGCCGTACTCGCCGACGCGGTAGTCCAGCGCGGTGCGGCCGGGCGGGTTGTGCAACGGGGCCGGCGCGAGGCGCTCGTCGTGGCCGCCGCGGCAGGCGCCGCCGCAGCCGCACTCGTCGGTCGCGGTGACCGGGTGCGGGTCCGTCATCGGGCACCTCCCAGGGATATCGCCAGCAGGCCGTTCTCCGGCCGGTCCGGGTCGTTGTCGCAGGTGGCGATCTCCAGCGGGCCGAGCCGCAGCACGCCGTCCTCCCTCTCTCCTCGGTCCTGTCCGTACAGCCGCCGCAGCCGGGTGACCTCAACGCTCTCCACTCCGGGCACTGCCGCGGCGACGGCGACCAGGCGGCTGAGCCGGACCGGTTCGCCGAAGGTGAGCGCGTCGGGGTGGAAGAAGCCGAGCCGTCCGCCCGGCAGCCGCCCGCTGCCGAGCACGCGGTACAGCTCGGCCAGGATCTGCCCGTGCTGGTGGCCCGGCCGGGCGCACACGGTCAGCGCGATGTCGAGCGGTACCAGGCGGGCGGGGCCCACGACGAGGTCGTGGCCGATGCGCCGGTACGTCTCCAGCACCTGGGCGACCGAGTCGAGCAGGTCCGGCGACGGGGCGGCGGTGCCGTAGGCGTCGATCGCGATGTGCGCCTCCTGGAGGCTGCCCGTCCAGCGGAGTTCGGCCGCCGCGCGCTGCACGCCCGGCAGTTCACCCGCGAGGGCCGCATAATCCTCGGCGGTCACGGCGCGCAGCCGGGTGCGGCGCAGGTCGAGCGGGGCCAGCTGGCGTACCTGCTCGACGGGTTCGGGCTGGGTGCCGCCGGCTGCGGGCAGGGGGTTGCGCACGACGACGGCCGGTGCTTCGCAACCGCTTTGCACGACGAGGTGGTTGATGGCCTCGGCGCCGACGTTGCCGGCGGTGCCGCCGCCGAGCCGGTAGCGCAGTGTGAGACGGGAACCGGGCGTGGGCCTGGCGCCGTGCCGGCCGTCGCCGAACCGCAGGGCAAGGCGGCCGTCGTCCTCCAGTTCGCCCACGAAGTGCCGCTCGCGCGGTCCGCTGTCGAGCAGGTCACGGCGCGGCACCCAGGTCTCGTCGTCGCCGTGGACGCGCACGGCGGGCAGAGCCCGGCGCGGATCCTGGGCGAGGGCGGCGGTCGCCGAGCCGCGCAGCACGGTCTCCTCGGGGTGGAGGCCGGCCGCGTAGGCCGGGCCCCAGCTGTGCGCGATCTCCCAGGCGATGTGCCCGTCGAGGACCGTGCCCGCGCGGGCCCGGGCGGCGAGGACCTCGACGCGGCGCAGTTTGGTGTCGAGCAACTGGTCGCTGTGGTACAGCAGTTCGCGCAGGGCGCGGACCGGGTGGCGGCGTAGTTCGAAGCGTTCCAGCACGGTCAGGCCGTAGACCACGGCGAGTTCGGCGATCTCCTGCTCGCCGAGCCCGTCCCGGTCGCGGGCGCTGCGCCACAGCTCGACGAGCCGCTGCCGGATCCGGCCCGGGACGGCCGCGATCCGCTCGGCCTGCCCGGCGGCGACGGTGCCGGGGTCGGGGAAGGGCACCGCCTGAGTGACGGGCGTACGGCCGAGGACCGGGCGGAAGCGGGGCGCGATGCCGGGGTAGACGGACTGGGCGAGCAGGGTGCGCAGCGCGGCGGCCTGGGCGTACGCCGTGCCGGGGACGACCTGTTCGTGCCGCTGCCCGGCGCTCTCCAGGCCGAGGCCGGCGCGGACGGTGGCGCGCTCGCCGACGACCTCGAAGAGTTCCCGGACGTCGTCGGGGACGAGCGCCCGGCCCGACTGCGTCTTGTCCGTCAGGGAGTTGATCAGGCGCGCGGGCGCGTTGCCCTCCTCGGTGTCCCGGCAGCCGAAGGCCGGAGGGTCGCAGGGGGCGGTCACGGCGGGCGCGGGCGGCACGGTGACCGTCTCGGGCAGCCCGGTCAGCGTCCGGCCGTGGTCGACGAGGACGACGTTGCCGCGGGCGAGCGTGACGTCCTCGACGGGCAGGCAGTCGCGTCCGCCGCGTGTGGTGAGGCAGAGCGGGAAACGCAGCGCGTCCTCGGCGGCCCAGGTGACCTCCAGGACCGGCTGGTCCTCGATCCGGTCGAGGCCGGGGGTGACGGAGGTGAGACGGACGGCCTGGCGGTGGGCGGGGTCGGCGTCGCCGGGGGTGCCGGTGCGCGGGCCCTTCACCTCCTCCAGGACGATGACGTCGCCGGGCTTGAGGTCGAGACGGCGCTCGCGGCAGGTCTCGGGGTCCACCCAGGCGTCCCGCAGGGTCGCGGCGGTGGCGCCCTGCGGCAGGGCGCACACCTCGCCGCCCCACGTCCACAGCCGGATCGCGTTGTGCGCGACCCGCAGCTCCAGCGGGTCGGTGGCGACGACCGGTTCGAACACCTCCACCGAGCCGCGCTCGTCGAGGTCGCCGAGTTCGGTCTCGTCGATGACGGTGCCCGGCTCGGGGCGGTCGTGCGGGTCGAGGCTGCGCACGTCGACGGAGGCGAAGCGGAAGGTGCCCGGGGCGAGCGTCCGGTCGTCCGCGGTGCGGACGGTGACGTAGGCGCGGGCGTTGCAGCCGTCGTGCATCGCGTAGTCGATGAGCCGGACGTGGCGGCGTACGGAGACGCGGCGGCGGGCGGTGTCGAGGTAGGCCTCGGTGGCGACCGCGTCCTGCTGGTAGCTGATCTGGTCGCCGGTGTACGCGAGCAGCTCGACGAGGGTCGTGCCCAGGTCGGCGGGGTTGCGCTCCACCCAGTCGGGGGTGGTGAGCGCGAGCCGGTCCAGGAGCAGCTTGCGGATGGTGTCGTAGTCGCGGGCCGTGTAGTCGATGACGGGCGCGGCGGGGAAGTCCGGCTCGGCCCGGTCGTCGTCCTTGCAGTCGAAGGGGGTGGGGCGGTCGGGCCGGAAGGAGAACGTGGCGCTGTGGTAGCGCTGGTCGAAGCCGCGGTACGGCTCGGTGCCGGGCCGTCCGTACGGGTCGGTCTCGACGAGGGAGAACCGGTAGCGGGAGGTGTCGCCGGCCTGGTCGAGGGTGACGTAGAGCCGGTCGTCGAGCTCGGGGTCCTCCTCGCGTTCGACGCTGACGTCCACGGCGGTGATGCCGGTGATGCGGCGGCCGCCGTCGATGCGGACGTTCTCGGGGCCCAGGCCGTGCGGGGCCTTGCCGAGGAAGGTGACGGTGAGCAGCAGACCGTCGTCGCCGGCCTCGACGGTGTCGACTCCGTTGAGTTGAGCGGCCCGTACACGGGCCCGGCGGGACGTGGTGGTGCCGGTGGTCATGCGGCCCTCCCTTCGAAGACGTCCTCGTGCCGGGTGCCGGTGGCGCGGAGGGCGTACGACAGGTACACGCGCACGACGTGGTCGTCGCTGACGACGTCGAGGGCCTCCACGTCGATGAGGTCGCCGAGCCAGCTCTGGAGCGAGGCCTGCACGGAGAGTTCGAGCGTGCTGATCAGTTCCGGGCTGTTGGGGGTGAACACCAGGTCGAGGAGCCCGCAGCCGAAGTCGGGGCGCATCACGCGCTCTCCGGGGCTGGTGAACAGCAACTGCTCGATCAGGTCGTGGACGTGTTCGCCGTGGGTGGCGTGCGCGGTGCGTCCGCGGCGGTCCGCGCGGAACGGGAAGGCGATGTCGCTGCGGGGGCGTGTGCCGCGGCTCGTGGGACTCATCGGACGGTGACCTTTCGCTGCGTGCCCTGGACGACGGGCGGCCCCTGCGGGACGAAGGCCGCGGTGAAGCACTGGGCGGCGGAGACGTCGAGCAGCACGGGCGCGCCGTCGACGGTGATGCCGCTGCTGCCCGCGGTCCAGCGGACCGTGACGCACGGCACGGGCACACGGTCGACGGTGTGCGGGCAGCCGGTGACCACGTAGCTGTGCGCGGTGGTGGCGACGGCGGCGCCCGCGACGCGTACGCCGCCGGCCGGTGGGGTGGCCGCCGTGACGCGCCCGCCGTGCGGGCAGCCGATCACGGCGGCGGTGTCCAGCAGACTCCCGGATGTTCCGGACACGTTCTTCGTTCCCCCGTATCTATCGCTTGGACGCGACGGTCAACTGGCCCTCGTTCACGTCGACCTGGTCGCCGCGCAGGGTGATCTCCGCGCCCAGGCCGTTGGAGATCACGATGGCTTCCTTGGTGATGCGGATGTACGCCCCGCCCTGGGCCTGGAGCAGGATCCCCTGGTCGGTGCCGGGGGGATCGCTCATCACGATCTTGTGCGCCTCGGGTGTCTGGACCACGAGGGGCTTGGCCTGGGACGCCGGCTGGACGAGCCGGCGGGCGTCCGGCGGCAGCTCGGCCTGCTCCCCGTACCAGCACCCCGTCCACACCGGGAAGCTGGGGTCGCCCTGCTCGAACTCGACCCACACCCCGGCCCCGGGCGACGGCACCACGAACTGCCCGGCCTCGGGCCCCGTGAACGGCAGACAGGGCAGCGCCCAGGTCGACGGCTCGTCGCCCAGGACGTCCGGGACCTCGACGGTGATGCGGCCGATGTGCAGCGGGTCGTTGTTGTCCACGACTCGGCCGCGGAACTTGCCGAGGTAGCGATTGCCGGATGCCGCCATGTGTACTGCTCCTGGTCGTGATGTTCGGTTCGGGGTGGATCAGGGCCTGACGTGGGCGCTGCGGGCTTCGAGTCCCTCTCGGGAGAGCGTGAAGTTCTGCCGGAAGGAGCCCGGGCGCAGGGTGTGCGTGACGGACTTGACGTAGTAGTCGCCGTCGTACGTACGGCCCGAGCCGCGCACGCCGACCAGTTGGCGCGGCTGGAGGATGTAGCCGTGCCGGTTCACGTCGAGCGAGCCGGAACCGGAGATGACGTCGGCGGACACGGCGGCCCGGGCGAGCAGTTCCGCCTCGGCCTGCTCCCGCTGCTGTTTGGCGGTGCCGGAGAGCGTCTTGCGCTTCAGGGCGGGGGTGGGCCGCTTGCCGAGGGGCGGCCGCAGCGGGCTGATCGGCGGTTGCGGCAGCAGGGTCGACTGCCGGGTCCCCGGGTCCTGCCAGCGGGCCTGCGGTTCCTCCCGCGCCGTCCCGTCGTAGGCGAAGGTCAGCTGGTCGACGGTGGAGTGGGCGTCCATGTTGACGTTGAGGGCGTGCTGACGGATGCCGAGGCGGACCTCGGGTCCCCAGCGTGCGCTGGACTGTCCTGGGGTCGGGCCGGGCTCCAGGTAGAAGGTGTAGCCGTTCGCCCTGGCGAGCTCGTTGATGTACTGGAGGTCGGTGCCCGTCTGGTAGTGGACGCGGAGGTCCTGGTGCGGGGGCTGAGTGACCTTCTCGGTGTACACGTCGGGCCGGATGCCGTAGTCGGAGTAGCGGCGCAGGAGGGTGAGGACGCGCTGCGACGGCGGCATGTTCGGGTACCGGTCCGTGCGCTCCTCCAGGTCCATGACGAGGGCCAGGTCCTCTCCGGTGACGGTCAGGGTGGAGTGGCCCGGCTGGTTGCTGGCCCCGACCTCCTGGCGGACGATCAGGCCGTCGAACAGCACCTCGGGCGTGCCGCGCACGGTGACGGTCACGACGAGACGCGTCTTCGGATCGAAGAAGCCCTCGGGCAGCAGGGTGCGGTTGATCAGGCCGTTCTTGGTGAGGTCGAAGGCCAGCTGGAAACCGCTGCGTTCACCCGCGGTGGCGGTGATCTGGGCGGACAGCAGGGCCTCGGTCACCTCGGCGGGCACGGGACGCACCAGCTGCGGTCCCATGTGCAGCGTGATGTGAACGGGGCCGCGGCCCACGGGCAGTTCAGCCACGCCGGTCCCCCCGCGGGAAGTGCCCGGCGAGCGGGATGTCGACCTCGCTGCCCGGTTCGGCGGTCAGCTCGCGCGGGTCCAGCACGGGGTTGGCGTCGGCGATCCGCCACCACTGGCCGGGGTCGCCGAAGTAGCGCCGGGCGAGGAGGTCGGGGCGCTCGCCCGTGCGGACGGTATGAGCCTGCGTGTCCTCGCTCTCCTCGAGGGGCGGCAGCAACCGGCGCTTGGTGTAGCGCACTTCGGTCCCGTCGGGCTGTCGGTGCACCCCGATCTCGGCGTCGTGGTAGCGGCTGGTGCGCGGGTACGGGTGCGCCCCGGGTATCGCGTCGAGTGCGTTCTCGTACGGTTCGATGCCGGCCATGTCCGGTACTCAGCCCCTTCCCACCGTGATGTCGCCGGGCCTGAGCCCCAGCGATCCGAGTCCTGCGGTGCGTGCCGCGCCGGCGAGGCGTTCCTTCTGCGCGAGGTGCGCGTAGTACAGCTCGGCGCCAGGGTGGCCGAGCGGCAGATCGCTGACGGTCAGCACCTTGAGGCCGATGCTCAGGGAGGCCCGGATGGGGTTGAGGTCGACGTCGAAGGCGGACTCGTTGATGGACAGCTCGGTCAGCCGCACGGGCATGACGCGCTTGCTGCCCCAGGTGAACAGGGTCAGCGGCATCTCGATCGGACTGATCTCGATGGTCCCCTTCTTCGACAGCCGGCTCGCTTCCCTGAGCTGCGCGGAAGTCGGCTGCACGAGCATTTCGAGCACGGCGAGCTGGGGGTGGATACCGTCGGGCGCGGCGATCTCGAACTGGTCGGTGGCGTCGATCTCGGCGGTGAACTTCCAGGTCTCCTGCGCGGGGCCCTTCAGGCGGAGGGCCTCGTTCCTGTCCCCGTTGCCACTGCCGCCTCCTGCGGAGTCACCGCTGCCTCCTGCGGACTGGGGCGAGAGGCTGCGTTCCAGGGTGTCGGGGTTGAACTGGAGGACGATGATGCGTTGGGGGGTGCCGCGTTCGGGGTCCACGAGGACTATGCCGGAGCGGATGGGTTTGGGGATGTCTGCGTAGCGGGTCACTCTTCGCCCCCCGTTTTCTCAGAGGTCGCGGCGCGAGTTGCACGGCTTCGGATGATGTCGAGCACTTGAGCCGCTTCGGCGCGGACCGTCTCGTCCAGGTCGTGGTCGCGCACGTACTGCACGAGCGGATCGATTTCAGCCCAGCTGATCGTGGAAGCGGCCAGCAGGGTGACTCGCCGAACAATCGGTGACGGGTCATTCACTGCCCAACGCAACAGGGCGAACAACTGCGGGTCGTAGTCCCCCTGACATTGAATGCTGAGCATCCTCACGGAGTTCATAAGGGAATCAGCATCGCGCGCACTGTCGAAAAGGTCGGTCATGGAGTTCGGAGAATGGACGTCCAAGACGTCGCGCAGCAGTACTTCCGTGTGCGCGCGAGAAGGCCCGGTGATCCCGATGTAGTTCACCTGCAGCAGATGGTCCTCGATCCAGTGAATCGCTGACTTCTGGTCGACGGAAATCCAGATCATCTCGAACGGCACGCCCTCGGGCGCGTCGGGTTCCCCCTCCTGGACAGCATGCAGGGTCCACCCCAAGCGCTCGGCGAGTTGCTTCATCTCGTCCCTGCCGAAGGGCATCCTGGGCACGAGGCGAACGAGGTCAGTCATTTCCTGTCTTCCTTGGTTCGAGATCACTGCGGGACCCACAGACCGTCACCCGTCTGCACCCAGCCGGGCCCTGGGGCGCTGGAAGCCTTGAGGCCGCCTTCGGGTGAAAGATACGGCACGGAATTCTTCAGGACCCAGTCCGGGAACTCGTCGATGAGCTGCTGCTTACCCAGGTAAATGTTTTCGGCCTTGTACTGGGCAAAGCTGTGGATGAGCAGACTGGTCATCCTGGCCTGCATCTTCGGAGTTGCGGTGTTTATCTTTCGGCCATGACTCGTCAGTCCGGGTTCCGTCTTCTTCGAGTGGTCCCTGGCGAGCTGCTCAGGGTCATACATGTAGTCGGCCGATTTCGGGGCATCCTTGGGCGCCATGTAGTTCATGTCGTTTACGACGTTCTCCCAGGTTACGTCCGGAATCGTGGAGGCCTTCCACGCCATTATGCCGGTGAGGGACGCCGTTATGTGTCGCCCACCTTCCACGACGCCCATGAGTCGCGCAGCGCCCGCGATGGTCTTTACAGCCTCGGGGTCTTGACGGAAGAACTTGTCCGAAGGTATGCGGCCTTGCAGGATCTCGAAATATGCCTTCTGTATCCGTTCCCTTGCCGTGGCGTGTTTCTGGGTGCTGCTGAGCGTGGTGCCCTGCATGTCCCGGACGATGGCGTCCTCAAGCTTCTGCAGTTTTTGCGGAATGGCATCCCGCGGCGTACCCCCGGCCTTTGCAGGCTTCTGGTGGTAGTGGCCACTGCCCAGACCTGTCTGCACCTGGGTGTTGGCCGGATTCGACTTCCCGCGAGCTCCTCTGTGCAGCTCCCCGACGATGGCGGCCATGTGGGAACGCGCCGCCATGTCGATGGTCTCGTAGCCAATGGGGCGAGCACCCGTCCGCATGGCCACGGATTCGACGATGGGTGCGGCTGCCGGGCGCGGCGGGACGGTGGCAGCTGCCTGGCGCTCCCGATCCTTGATCTGCTTGTCCGAAAGGCCGTCCCGTTCCCCTTGCTCACGTGCGGCCTTGCGCGCTGCATCCCGCGCGCTCTGCCCTTGGGCCTGGGCCGCGTTGACGGCGGCCGCCAGTCCGGCGACACGTGGGTCGGTGGCAACCCTGTTGGCCTGGCTACCGATGGCTCGAGCGAAATCAGGCTCATTGCCCTCGATGATGTTGCGAGCGTGCTCGAGGTGGTCACGCGCATCCTTCTGCGGGTTCAGGACAGCGGTGATCTTCTCCTGCTCGCCGGTCTTCTGCTGCTGGAGAGCGGTGAGCCGGTACCAGGAGCGCAACGTCTTGAGCAGTGCCCGCAGAGGCAGGTTCCCGATACCGCGTTGAGTGACACCGGTGAGCTTGGGGCGAAGGCGTGCGACGATCTTCTCGAGTCGGGCGTCCTTGGACTCTTTCGAGTCCTCTTCCTTCTTGCGCTCGTCCTTCTTTTTCTGCTTCTCCTCAGCCGGACCCTTTTCCTTGGGCTTGCCGTCCGTCGGCTTCTTCGGCCCCTTGTCCCGGTCCTCGGGCTTCGGCTTCCTGCCGCCGTCCTTCTCACCCTTGGACGCGGGCTTCTTCGGGTCCCGGTCGGCGCCCTTGTGCTTGGGCTCGTCCGACTTGGGCTCGTCCGACGTGGGCTTGGCCGGGTCCTGGTCCTTGGGGGGAGTCTTGCCGTCGTCCTTCGGCCTGGTCGTGTCCTTGTCGTCCCTGGGCTTGCCCGAGGCGTCGTCCTTGGGCTTCGGCTTCGCGTCCGGCTCGGGCTTCGGCTTCGGCTTGGGTTCGGGCTTCGGCTTCGGCTTCGGGGCCGGAGTCGGGCGAGTGTCCGGCTTGCCCGGGGCGTCCTTGTCCGTTGCGGGCCGGCCCGGCCCGTCCTTGCCCGTGGGCCTCTTGTCACCGCCGGTAATGTCGTCCTTGGGCTTGCCCGCAGTCGTGTCCTGGTCCTTGCCGGGGCCCCTGTTCCTGCCCGGCGCCTGCCTCGTCGGCCTGTTCGGATCGGCCTTCGGCTCCGGCTTCGCGTTCGGCTTCGTGCCGGGGCCCGTGGCCTTGCCCGGCTTGGGCAAGGTGTCGGTGGAAGCGGGCCGGGCCGGCTTCGTGTCGGCCGGCTTCGGGTCGTCGCCCCGGGCGGGCTTCGGCTTGTCGCCGCCCCTGTCCGGCTTGCCGAGCTTCGCCGCCACACCCTTCAGGCGGCGGCCGACCTTCGCGACGTACTTGCCGATGCCGCTCAGGAGCGCCTCGTAGGCCAGTTCGAGGAGGGCGACGATGCCCGCCGCGACCGCCTTGGCGAAGAGGACGCCCGCGCCGCCCTGGCGGACCGCCTTCAGCCAGTCGAGGACCGCGCCCATCGCGCGCAGGATCTCGCCCAGGGCACCGATGGCCGTGCGGATCGCGTCGATGACCGCCATGACCCAGCCGGCGCCGGGGATCAGCTTGGCGACGACTTTGGTGATGACGATCTCGCCGATGATGAAGGGGAGCTGCGGGACGATGGCGTCCCACGTCTCCTTCACGATCTTCTCCAGGGTGTAGCCACCCTTGATCAGCTTGTCGAGGATCGCCCTCGGGATGCCGATGATCTCTTCGATCTTGGACTGGAACCATGACTTCACCGCCGCCTGGACCTCACGGAACAGGTGGTTCTTCGCACCGTCCACGGCGGAGTTCCTCGCGCCGCCCAGCCAGCCGCCCGGGTCGGAGAGGAAGTCGACGGCGATCATCATGAACTCGCCTAGCCCCGCCAGGAGTTTCGAGGCGTAGTCGAGCACCGTCTTGACGGCGTCCACGACCGCCCTGACGACGTCCATGAGCATCTTCTTGAGGACGTTCAGGATGTCGCTCAGCAGTTTCGCGATGGCGTTCAGCAGGTCGGAGACGATCTGCTTCAGCTGTGCCGCGAGCTTCGTGACGAACGCGATCGCCGCCGCGATGAGGTCGGTGATGAACTTCCTGACGCGGTTGGCCAGTTCGATGACGGCCCGGACCATCGCCTTGGCGAACTCGATCAGATCGTTGATCAGGTTCTTGACCGTGTCGACGATGAACGCGCGGGCCTCGTTGATCCAGCGTTCGGCGTTCTCCTTGAAGTTCTTGATGAAGCCGACGACCGCGTCACGCGCCGCCCGGATGATCCGGACGATCGCGTTCTTGATCTCGATGACCTTCTCTTTGAGCCATTCGAAGGCCTTCGTGACCCAGTTGCCGGACTCCTTGGCGGCCGTGTCGGTCTTGTTCTTCGCGTCCGACTCCGCCGTGGTGGCCTTGTCCTGGATCTTCTTGTCGCTGTCCTTCTTCTCCTGCTCGACGTCGTCGTCGGTCTTCTTCTCCCGCTCCTTGACGTCCTTGCGTACCTTCTCGTGCTTCTCGGTCTTCTTCGTACCGAGCTTCTTGAGCTCCTCGTCCTGCTCGGTGCGCCAGTCGGCGCGCTGCGAGGTGACCTCGTCGAGGGTCTTCCCGCGCTCGCTCGCCTGGGCGTCGGTGTTCTTGCCGACCTCGCTGTCGACCTGCTGCTTGTGCTTCTGCTGCGAGTCGCGGAAGTCCCTGTCCTTGACCTGGCGGCCCTCGGACATGCCCTTCTGGCCGTGGGTGAAAGCCCGTTGGAACTCCGGGCCGCGGTCGTGCTCCGCCACCTCGGACGCCGCCTCGGCCGGCACGGCGCCGGTGCCCGCGCCCTCGCCCCCGGGCACACCGCCCTTGCCGCCCTGCTGCCCCGGGACCTTCCCCTTCAACTGCTCCTCGGGAGCGTTGGGGTAGACCTGGTTCTCCCCCATCGGGCGGGCGGCGTCGTCCTTGCCCGTCGCGACGGTCTCCCGGCCCTTGCTGTCGACCGCGGCGCCCTGCTCGCCGGCCGTCTGCTCGGCGGCGCCCTGCATCCCCACGCCCGGCGCGTTGCCGGCCTGGGCCTGCTTCAGGGCTTCGTCCTTGGTCGGCAGCCCGGCGAACTTGGCGGCCAGCTCCTGCGGATCCACCACCGGTTCGTCGGCGCCGAAGAAGCTCGTGACCCCGTTGACGATCTTGGCGCCGACGAAGCCCAGCGCCATCTTGAAGGTGTCCCAGCCGCCGGGCTCCTCGGCCTTCTCCGCCTCGATCTGGCCCTCGGGCTTCTTCTCGCCCGTGACCTCGGCCTTCTCGTCCTTGGGTGCCTCGGACTTCCGCGCCGGGTCCTGTGAGTACCGCGCCGGTGCGTCGGCCTTCGGCTTGCCCTCCAGGGTCTGCGGCGCGCCCGCCGGGCGCTGCATCGTCGGCGGCGCCGCGGCGAGCTGCTGATGCTCGTCGCCGACCGTGCGGTCCACCGCGCCACCGACGCCGCCCATCGCCTGAAGTGCCGTGTGCGGCTTGAGCTTCGACGCCGTGGACAGACCGGCCTCCGGGGAGACCTGGGAGAGGTTCGGCGCCGGTGCCGAGTCCTTCTTCCTGCCCTTGCCGGACGCGGACCCCTTGCCGCCACCAACCCCGGCAGCACCGCCACCACCTCCGCCGCGCGGTGCCCTGGGCGCGGGCGCGGCCTCGGGCGCCGGCGCCTCCTTCGAGGCCTTCGGAGCGTCCTTGGGGGCTTCGCCGGGGGCCTGTTTCGGCGCCGGCGCCGAAACAGGTGCGGCAGGGGCGGGGGCGGGGGCCTCCGCTGCCTTCGCGGACGACGCCGCCGGTGCCGCGTCCTCGCTCCTCGTCGGCCCCGCGTCGGACGACCCGCTCTGCGTCCCGTCGGCCGCCTCCTTGCTCGCGCCGCCCGGGGTGTCGGCGCCGGAACCGCCCGGGACGTGCGTACCGCGTGCGGGGGACGGCGACTTGGCGTCCGCCGCCTGCTCCTCGCCGCCCGCCGATCCGGCGGCGCCCGCCTGCGCCTGGCCGGTGGTGGCGCTGCCCTTGGACGCGGCGCCCGGCTGTTTCTGCTCGCCCTCGCCCGCGGTCCCCGGCGCCGCCGCCGTACCGCCCGCCGCCTTCTGGGACTGCTTCTCCTGCGCGCCCTGGTCCTTGTCGCCCGCGGCCGGGGTGTTCTCCGCCTCCTTGGCGGCTGCCTCCTTCTCAGCACCGCCACCCTCGGAGTTCCCGGGGGCCTCCTGCACCGTCTTCTGCGCGGCGACGGGCCCGGCCTTAGGGTCGTCTCCGCTCTTCGGGTCCTTCGACGGTGCGCCGGGCCCGGTCCGGGACTCCCCGTCCCGCTCCGCCTCCAGGCCGCCGAGGAGGCCGTCCCCCGGGCCGCCCTCGGTCTCCACCGACGGGTCGGGCTCCGCGGGCGCCTCGGCATCGGTCCCCTCGGGCTCGAGCCCGGCCGCCCCGTCCTCGGCGTCCTCCGCGTCACGTTCGGCCTGCACCTTGTCGGCCCTGGTCACGGGGGGAGCGGGGAACGACGGTGCGGACTGCCCGCCGGACGAGGACGGGTCGAGCTTGTCCGCGGTCGGCACTCCGGACACGTCCGGGTCCTGCTCCGGCAGGAAGTCATCCGGCTGCAGCTTGACGTCCCAGGCGCTCTTCTCGGCGCCGCCGACGTCCACCTCCGACTCGCTGCCCGAGCCGAACGGGTCGTCCTCGGCGGTCTCCTCGGGCCCTTCGAGATCCTGGTTGCGTACGCCGTCGAGCCTGCTCGTCCTGCCGGGCAGCCCGGTGTCCCTTCCCGCCGCCGTGGCCGGACCCCCGGGCTTCTCCTTGCCGCCCTGGTCCTCCTGCTGCACCTTGTGACCCGCGGTGGGCTGCTCGGCCGCTCCGGGGCGGTTCTCGGCCGCGGACTCCTCCTTGTTCGCGGCGGCAGCGCCCTGCCGGCTGGCCTCCTCCTTGTCCTTTGCGCCCTGCTTGTCCTGGCCGCCGTGCTTGTTCCCGCCGCCGTCCTGCTTGTCCTGGCCGCCGTGCTTGTTCCCGCCGCCGTCCTGCTTGTCCTGGCCGCCCTGCTTGTTCCCGCCGCCGTCCTGCTTGTCCTCCCGGGCGCCCGCGCCGGAGCCCTCGGACTTCTGCTCCCGCGCCTGCCCGGCGCCCCCGGCAGAGGCACCGGCCGGCTCGCTCGTGGCAGCACCCGGTCCCCCGGCCGCCCCCGGCTGCCCCTGCGACGCGGCCGGCGCACGCTCGTGGCCCGCGGCCGCCCCAGGCTCCTGCCACCCCCGGGGCGCTCCCCCGCCCTGCGGTGTGCTTCCGCTCTCCGCTGTCCCGCCGTTGCGCGGGGTGCTGCCCGGGGCGTTCTCCCCCTCGGCACGGTCCTTCTCCGGTCCCGGCGCCAGGGCCGGCCGCTCTTGGCGAGCCTGTTCCTCCTCGACGGAGCGCTGCTCGCTCTCCCGCTCCTGCCGCAACTCCTCCGCCGCGTCGGGCTCGACGGCCGGGGCGTCGAGCGGCGGACGCTCCGCGTCACCGCCGAGCGCCGCGTCGGCCTCGATCTCCTCGACGAGGTCCAGCACCTTGTCCTGCTCCGAGCCGAGCAGCCTGTCCTCCAGGCGCTCCAGGACCCGGTCGAGCAACTCCTCGGGGAGCCGGCCCAGTTGCTGCCGCGTACGCTTCGAGAGGTCTTCCGGGTCGGCGCGCAGCGACCGTACGACCGAGTTCGCCAGGCGGTCCAGCATGGTCGCCGGATCGATCTGCTCCAGCCGGTTCCGGTCCGCGTCCACGGTGGCGTACCGCAGCCAGCCAGGCGTGGTCTGCCCCGTCTCCAGCTCCGGGGTGCCCGGGGCGGACCGGCCGTTCCCCGCGGCCTCCGGGCGCGCGAGAGCCTGCGCGACGGACTCGGCCTCCTGCTCGATCGCCTGCTGGGGCAGGCTGACCGCGCCGGGCTCGCGCCCGGCCCGCAGCGCGCCCAGGCCGTGCGGGTTCTGCACGGTGTGCAACAACTCGTGGACCAGCAGGCGTTGGCCGTCCGTCGTGCCGGGGCGGTAGGCGCCCTCGCGGAAGAAGACGTCCTGGCCGACCGCGACCGCGTCCGCGCCGAGCAGCTCCGTCAGCCGCCCTGCCTCCGGCCCGGTGTGCAGTCGTACGCGGCTCAGGTCGTGCCCGAGCTGCTCCTCCAGGTCCCGCCGTACGCCCGCGTCCAGCGGCTGCCCGGCGCCGCTGACGATGTTCTTGGGCTCCGGGCCGCGGGCCTTGGCCGCCTTCTCCCGTCGCTTGCGGCGGCGCTGCTCGGCGGACTGTCCGGAACGGGAGTCCTGGGTCTGTGACGCGCTCATCGCGTCACCTCCCCGCGGCCGGAGAGCCCGGCGTGCACGGCGCGTGCCAGTTCCTGGCCGAGCCGGCGGGAGGAGAGCCCGGCGGGCAGCGGCGGCAGTCCGGTCAGCGTGTCCACGGTCAGGGCGCCGTCGGCCGCCAGCGGTACGCCGTGTTCGCGGACCAGCCGGTCGAGTTCACGCTCGAACGCGGCGGAGACCCGGTCCGGGTCCACGCGGAAGCCGTCGAGGACGAGTTCGCCGATGTCCACCCGGATCGCGCTCGGCGCGTGGTTCCCGTCGGGGACCAGGCCCGTGCCCGCGCTCCGGTTGCTGCCGTCCCGGTTCACACCCATCCGCGAACCTCCGTCGGCGTCAAGGAGCGCTCCAGCTTCAGGTACTCGGTCCGGGCCGCCGCGGCCATGTGCCGCATCTGCAGCGCCTCGCTCTCCTCGGCGGCCAGGAACGCCCCGGACAGGGCGATGTTGCGGATCGAGCCGCCCGCCACCGTGAGCTGGGCGAGCAGCCGCGGGTCGAGGTCCTTGACGGGAGCCTGCGGCGGCAGCACGCGGCGCCAGATCTCGGCGCGTTCGTGCTCGGCCGGGAAGGGGAAGTCGACGACGAAGCGGATGCGTCGCAGGAAGGCGTTGTCGAGGGCCTTCTTCATGTTGGTGGTCAGGATGGCGAGCCCGCGGTAGGCCTCCATCCGCATGAGCAGATAGCTGACCTCCAGGTTGGCGTACCGGTCGTGACTGTCCTTGACCTCGCTGCGCTTGCCGAACAGGGCGTCGGCCTCGTCGAACAGCAGCAGCGCACCGCCCGCCTCGGCGGCGTCGAAGACACGGCGGAGGTTCTTCTCGGTCTCGCCGATGTACTTGCTGACGACCTGGGAGAGGTCGATGACGAACAGGTCGAGGCCGAGCTCCTTCGCCATCACCTCGGCGGCGAGCGTCTTGCCCGTGCCGGAGCCGCCCGCGAACAGCGCGGTGACGCCGAGGCCGCGGCGCAGGGTCCGCGCGAAGCCCCAGTCCTGGTGGACGGTGGCGCGCTGCCGCACATGCGCGACGATCTCCCGCAGGACGTTCGTCTGCCGCTCGTGCAGCACCAGGTCGTCCCAGCCGGCCTGCGGCTCGATGCGGCGGCCCAGCTCGTCCATGCCGATCCGGGCCTCGTCCAGACCGGCCCGCCAGGCGAGCTGCACGGCGTCCAGCTCGTCCTCGTGGGGCAGTTCGCGCCGTACGGTGGCGGCGGCGGAACGCACGACGTGCGGCGGCAGCCGGAACTGCGCGACGAGCGACCGCAGTTCGCCGTCGTCGAGGTCGGCCACGTCCCGGAAGGCGTCCGCCCACAGGTCGAACTGCTCGTCGTCGTCCAGGGGCGGCACGGACACGCGGGTGCCGTGCGGACGGTCGGTACGGCGCGGGTCGGCGCTCGACACGACGACGGGTACGGCGGCCCCGGCCAGGAACGCCTCGGTCGCCGCCCGCTGGTCCCGGTCCACCTCGCCGGCCTCCACCAGCAGCGCGGCGGGCAGCAGGATCGCCTCGCGCTGCCACAGCCGGGCGAACCGGTCGCGCTCGGCGGCGTCGGTGGAGATGTCCTCGGCGCTCATGGTGTACAGGCCGAGCCCGGCGCGTGCGGCGCCCGCGGCGGCGATGTCGGCGCGGCTGCGCAGGTCGCCGCCGACCAGCTCGACGAGCAGCGGCGCGTCGGGCCGGGCGCCGTCCGCCCAGCCCGCCGCGACCCGGCTCGCGGCCACGTCGTACGACGGCGGCAGCCGGTCCGGTACGGGGGTGCGGCGCGCCTGGCCGTGCAGCCGGGTGTCCAGGTAGGGCGAGCCGAGCAGGAAGTGCAGGATCCGCTCGTCGAGCCGGAGCCGGGAGGTCGTCAGCCGGGTCTCGTCCTCCAGTTCGACGATCCGCCAGCGGCGCAAGGGCGACACCGGGGTGAGGGCGCTCCAGTGGGGTTCCGCCAGGGCGGCCAGTGCGAGCGAGAAGGTCGGGTGGGCCCGTTCGGGGTCGGCACTCGCGGCGGCGCAGCGGGCGGCGGTCGTGGGGTCGAGTTCCTGGGCGGCGGTGAGCACGACGAGGTCCCGCTCGAAGGGGGTGAGTCCGAAGCAGGTGACGAGGGCGTCGAGAGCGGCGGTCCCGGGACCGGCAGCGGCGACCGGGGCGGCTCCGGCCGCAGCACGTGCATCGCCGTCGGCCGGCACCGAAGCCGTCCCGGACGCCCCACCGTCACCGCCCCTGGCCCGCTCCGCATGGGTGTCGACGCGGGCCAGGACGCGCCTGATCTCGGCGGTCAGCGTCGGTCCGCCGGCGTGTGCGGCGGCCGCCCGCGGCTCCCGCACCCCGTGCGAACCGTGCGCTCCCATGTCGTCTCCTGCCCCCGTCGCTGCCATGTGCCGCCTCAGCTCTCCGCGTTCTCGCCGCCGTCGGCCCGGGCCGGGGCGTCCTTGGTCTCCTCGGCAGAGGACTTGGCGGCGGCCTTCTTCGCGGTCGCGGTCCGGCGTCCACGCGCCGGAGCCTTGGCGGCGGCCTTGGCCGGGGCCTTCGCGGGATCCTTCGCAGCCGCCGTCGCGGGCGCCTTGGCAGGAGCCGCCTTCGCGACCGCCGCGCCGGCCTCCCGCCCGGCCTCGGGCGGCGCGCCGGCCCCGGGCCGCGCCATCGGCTGCTCTCCCCCGTCGGGGAGCTTCGGCGGCACCGGCGCGCCGGGCGCCCCGAACGGCAGCACCCGTACCTCGGGCCGCTCCACCGGCTTGCCCGGCACCGGGACCTCGCGGCCGTCGATGAACACCAGGGCGGCCTGGTAGACGACCGACAGCGTGTACGGCGTCTGGTGGAGCATCCCCCACAGCTTCGACGTCTCGTCGATGTCCATCACGGTGGGCGTGAACCGCACCCGCTGCGCCGCCTCGGCCAGGTCGCTCCCGGACAAGTGGGCGCGCTCGCCCGCCAGTTCGATGATGTCCTTCGGCAGGACGGGGATCTCGTGCAGTGTGCGTACGACCGACCCGATGAGCCGCTGCCCGACCAGCTCCGCCTCCTCGCCGTAGGCGCTGATGAGGTAGTGCAGGTCGAGCGGCGCGGCCGCCCTCCGGACCAGCGTGCCGTCGGCGGCGCGGGTGGGCAGGTCGGTGTTGCGCTGCGCGGTGTTGGGCGTGACCTGGTACAGGAACACGGTGATGGTGGGCTCGGTCGGCGGGTCGGCCGGGGGCTTGCGCGGCTCGACCTTGACGGCGATGTCGATGTCCGGGGGCAGGTTGGTCTCGATGAGCAGGGCGAGGGCCTGGGTGACATGGGCGATGGCAAGTGCGTTACTCATGGCGTCGGTTCCCCGGTCCTTCCGGTCCTGTCCTCGGTCCCTCTGGTCCTGCTCGTCCCGCCGGTCGGTCTCGTCGTCCTCACTCGCGCCCCCTGGCCAGGTAGTCCGCCAGGCTGACCGCGGCCCGCGGGCGCTCCGCGCCCGTCGGCCGGGGCCTGCCGCCACCGCGCTGGGGCGGGCCGCCGGCGGTGACCTCCAGCCGCCCGATCTGCACCTGCACCACCTGCTCGGTCTGGCGCCCGGGCCGCCGGGCCGCCGCCTGCCGGACGGCGTCCCGTGCGGCCGCCGTGTCCGCCGCGCTGGGGAGCAGCGCGGCGGACACGGCGGTGGGCGGAGCGGCGTCCGCACCAGGGGGGGTTGGCACGGACGCCGCGTTCGTGGGGGCCGCCCGCTCGGTACGGCCCCGGCCCGCCGCGCGGCGCGCGGTGTCGGTGGCCGGCCGCAGCGCGGGGCCCGTCGGGGTGACGGGACGCAGCAGCGGCCCCTCGGGCTCGGCCGGCCGGGCCGGACGCATCCCGCTCTCGGCCGCTGCCGGTGCCTGCTCGGTCCGTACGACCGTCCGCTCCCGTTCCGTACGGACGACCTCGCGGGCCGCCGGGCGGGCCAGGTCCGGCCGGGCGACGGCGGCCGGGGCGGCGACGGGCCACAGCGGCTCGGTGCCGTCCGGGTCCGGCGCGGCGCCCCGTACCGCCTCGATCCGCTCGAACGGTCCGGCCAGCCGGGGCCGTACGCGCACCACGCCGGGACGCCGCGCGGCGGGCGCCGCGTGCCGGGCGAGCAGCCGGTCGAGGAAGTCGGGCTCCGGGCGATCGTCCCCGGTGGACTCAGGCATCCGCACACAGCTCCAGGTAGTAGCGGCGCCGCAGCGGGCTGAGCGCCAGGATCTCCGGCTCGCTCCAGCCGTACGCGGTGGCGAGCAGATGGACGTCGAGCAGCAGGTCCCGGGCCCATGCGTCCAGTTCGGTCCACAGGTAGGAGGCGATGTCCAGCTCGGCCCGGGTGGCCTCGCCGCACTCGGGGCAGGCGACGTTCAGCGTGACGTCGCCGCCCGGGTCCGCGGCCCGGGCCGCCTCGGCGATCCGGCGCTGCACGGCGACCGGCAGCGCGTCCGCTGACACGGGCTGCCCGTCGCGTACGGCGGTGACCACGCACCGGGCGAGCAGGGCCCGGCGCGGGTCGGCGTCCCGGGCCGCCGCCGTCAGGTCGGCGACGGCCGGCACCCGGAACTCGACCTCCCAGCCGTCCTCGGCGACCCGCACCAGCGGATCGCCCCGGTCGGCCAGGGTGCGGGCGAACTCCCCGGCGTCCAGCTCGAACTCCATGTCCGTGCCGCACGCCGCGCACTCCAGGCGCACCTGCATCCGCTCGCCGAACAGGGCCTTGCGCAGGGCGAACAGATCCGCCTCGCGCTCCCCCACCGGCAGCGACAGCAGGGCCTGTGGGTCATCGCCCAGGTCCGGGCGGGCGGCCCGGTGCAGCAGCAGGGCGCGCCCGGCCGGTGCCTGGCCGAGCCCGGACTCCCAGGTGACCAGGAACTCGGCCGCCTGTGTGATGGCCATGCCTCCCCCAACACGTGCCCCGTGGGGGCGCGGGGAACTGCGCGACCAGCCCCCACGAACCCGCAGACGAACAACAACCCCACCCGGCGCTTCCCAGCGGAGCGCTTACGCCGGGTTCAGGAACGACGGCTCCTCCGGCTCGGGCACCTCGTAGTCCCGCTCCCAGCCCTCGCACTCGAGCTTCAGCGACTGGATGGCCACCGCGTTGGCGTTGGCGTCCAGTTCGCCGAGGACCTGGTACTCGCTCGGCCAGGTCCGGTACAGCTTGTGCGAGACGGCGACCTGGCCGGCCTCGTTGAGGACCTGGATCACGATGTCCTTGCGGAAGTCGGCGAGGGACACCTCGGAGCCGAGGCCCGCGCCGACCTGCCAGACCTTGTTGGCCCAGCGGTCGAACTCGGGGTCGTGCGTGACGCCGCGCTCCAGGGTGATGCCCTCGAACTCGGAGCGGCCGGGCGACTTGCGGGGGGACGAGGGGTCGCCACCGTGCCGGTGCTTGACGACCTCGGTGGTCCGCTTCAGCGGACTGATCTTGCTGATGCCGGCGACCGTCCGACCGTCCCACAGGACCAGGAACTTGAAGTTCTTGTACGGGTCGAAACGATGGGCGTTGACCGTGAACTCTGCCATCGAAAATGTCCTCAGGGATTCCTTGGAGCGTTGCTCAGAGCGCGAACTGCCCGGACGTCTGCTGGATCTTGACGATCACGAACTCGGCCGGGCGGACCGGCGCGATGCCGACCAGGACGTTGACGATGCCGTTCTCGATGTCCTCGGCGGTCGTGGTGTCGCTGTCGCACTTGACGAAGTAGGCGTCGCGGGGCGTGCCGCCCTTGAAGGCGCCCTGGCGGAAGAGGGTGTGCAGGTACGAGGAGGCGGCGAGCCGGATCTGCTGCCACAGGTTCTCGTCGTTGGGTTCGAACACCACCCACTGGAGGCCTCGCTGAAGGCTCTCCTCGACGTGCAGGGCGAGCCGCCGCACCGGCACGTACTTCCACTCGCTGTCGAGTGCGTCGGAGCCCTCCAGCGTGCGCGCTCCCCAGACCACCGGGCCGGTCACCGGGAAGGTGCGCAGGCAGTTGACGCCGAGCGGGTTGAGCAGGCCGGTCTCGCGGTCGGTCAGGTTGACCGTGAGCGAGTGCACGCCGGCGAGCCGGGCCTCGGTGCCGGCCGGGGCCTTCCACACGCCGCGCTCGGAGTCCGTACGGGCGATGACGCCCGCGACGGCGCCGGACGGCGGGAAGGAGCGCAGCCGGCCCGTGAGGGGGTCGGTGAGCTGGAGGTGCGGGAAGTACAGGCCCGCGTGGTTGCCGCGCACGGCGTCGAAGGCGGCGAGCCCGGCCCGGGCGGTGTCCACGCTGACCCAGGTGCCCGGCGCGTCGACCAGCAGGAAGATCCGCCGTTCCTGGCACAGCCGCTGGGCGGCCGAGACGACGGTGACGGCGTCCTCCGTCTTCTCGTAGCCCGCGAGTTCGGGCAGCACGAGGAGGTTCACGTCGGCGACGCCGCGCAGCGCCTGGATGCCGGACTTGTCGGCCTCGGAGCCGATGAGGTCGCGCGGTCCGGGCGCCTCGCCGTCCTCGCCGCCCTCCAGCGGGAAGACGGGCGGGTTGACGGAGGCCTCCAGGCCCAGGTCGTTGGCGCACTCGCCGAGGAAGCGGACGACGTCCTCGGGGTCGGTGGAGCCCGCGACGACCTGGATGCGCCGGCCGAAGGCGGTGACCTCGGCGCCCGCGAAGGCGTGCTTGCCGGGCGCGTCGGGCAGGGCGCGCAGCTTGCGCTCCAGCAGCAGCGCCAGCTCGGCGACGGAGTGCGGGGCCTCGCCGTCGCAGTCGGGGTCGTAGAGCGTGAACTCCCGCTCGACGTCGCCGATCTTGACGGTGAGGTCCACGGCGAGGTCGGGCAGGTCGTGCCCGAAGGGCTTGGAGACGGTGCCGGACGGGTCGGGGCGGCCCTCGCCCACGACCTCGACGCGGACCAGCCGGGAGCCGGCGTTGACGACGGTCTGCACGTACCGGCCGTGGGACGGGTCGGTGGACAGGCCGGTGAAGCTCTCGCGGGCCTCGCCCTTGGCGTCGTGGACCCGCAGGTTGAAGGTCTCCTCCGGGCGGGGCGTGTCGTAGTCGACGGCGACGCGCAGGCCGTTGCCCCACACGCCGGGTTCCTTGGCGTGCACCGCGAGGACGTCGCACTCGCTGTGGCCCTCGGTGGACTCCAGCGTGACGCGGGCGGCCTTGCCGCTGCCGGCCTTGGCGACCCGGACGATCACGGCGACGGTGCCGCCGTTGCCGAAGAACTGGTGAACGGCGTAGCCGACGGCGCTCTGGGCGCTCAGCCCCCCGAAGCGGCGCTCGAACTCGGTGAAGCTGGTGACGCGGACCGGCTCGTTCAGCGGACCGCGGCGGGTGTGGCCCACGAAGGCGGTCACCGAAGTGGTCAGGGTCGAGATGGTGCGGGTGCTGCTGGGAAGCTCTTCGACGTAGACACCGGGATACGTCGGCTTGGCGGCGCTCACTGCACTCATCGGCATTCCCCCTCCTATCCCTGTCTCGGGCACCGGATGACGGCACCAAGAGAGGTGAGGGAGGGACGTTCCGGCCATGCGCGAGGACTCGGGCCCCCGCCCGCCGGCGGGGGACACACGCGCACCTCATCAGTTCCCCCGTCAGTACCCGTGCGGTTCGGTCGCCCGGGTCAAGCAGCACGCTTGTGACTCCTGATGCTCAAGTGCTCAACCCACCTTCTTGCGTTCGGAGTTGGCCGAACAAGACGGGTTCTGGCCAGCACAGTGGAAGGTTCTGTGAAGGCAGAATTCCGCGATCCGCACATCACACCCGCGCGCCCTCGTGGAGTGGTCCACACCTCCTGCACAGCGGCGGTGATCGCCGGGCGGAGGGCATGCCTGGAAGACCCCGCGCCTCCGGCACCGGTGCCTCATCCGCCCGGCGCACTCCGCAGGTTCTCCCCCAGTCGTACATCCCTCGATGGCCGGTTTCGGCGGGGCGCCATGGACACGCACGGAGTTGATCGATGCCTTACGGGATCCACCCCCGAGTGCCCCCTTTCGACCGGGACATGCCCGACCCGAACGCCAGGCTGCGCCACCCCTTCCAGCGCGTAGAAATATCTACGAGCATGGCCAGTGCCGGACCGGCACGCGGAGCCCGAGGCTCCGCGGGTCACCGGCCCGTGTCCAGCGTGCGCCCGTCGGGGCGCTGCCGACTGTGCCTGGGGTGGCCATGCAGAGCGTGATGTGGAAGCAAGCCGTCGAGTGGCTCGCCGCGGCCGCCAGGGACCCTCAGGAGTGCAAGCGGGAGTGGGACTACGGCACGGGGACGGCGCTGGTGGAGGCGGGGCGGTACTGGGACGTGCTCAGCGTCCCCGACCGGCTCGGCCTGCTCGCCCTGGACTATCTGTGGCGCGACCCCCTGAAGATGCCCGGCCCCACCCTGGTGGACAGCGCGGCCCGCAGAGTGGGCTTCTTCCTGCCACCCGACCCCGTCAGCGAGTGGGTCGGTTTCGGGGTCCGGCACGTCGGCCGGGGCTCCTGGGTCGCCGTGCCGCCGCCCTACCGGCCCGCCGGGCGCCTGGAGTGGCTCGTCCCGCCGGACGGCACGGGCAGCCTGCACGCCCCCGGCACGCTGGAGTCGGCCCTGCGGGAGGCCACCGAGACCCTCGCCGTGCTGGCACCGGTCAGCGCGGAACACGCGGTGGCCGACTGCTGGTGAGGTGAGTGCCGTCGGGGGCGGCCGTCCCCGGGTGCCGGCCGACGGTCCAGGTGGTGAGGGCGGCCCAGGTCTCGCTCGCGGACGGCGCCGCGAAGGAGACCCACTGGCCGTCACGGTGCTCCGGGATCGCGTGGCCCCTGGCCTGCCATTCGGCGACGAGGGCCGCGTAGATGGGCGGATGCCCCCCGTATCCGCTGGTGAGTTCGGCGAACGACCGGGGAGCGGCGTCGTTCCCGAGAAGGCGCCGCGCCGTCTCAGTGCTGTCCATGCCCGGTCAACGCGACGCGGCACGCCGGTGGTACGCGGGCCGGGTCCCGTCCGTCGGGTCGGGTGAACCCGTCACCCGTACGGCGGCACCCGGGCACCGGACAAACATCCAGTGAGGCGGTCGCACGTTCAGGACGGGGTCGTTCCCGGTGAAGGCTTCCGGCACGGCGGCGCGGGCCGCTTCGCATTCCGGCGGGCTGCTCGACCCCGGCCGTACGCATCCGGTAACACTGACCTCAGGCCGAGGACCGGGCCGGCACCGCGCCCGGAACCGGGCCTCCCGGTACGACGGCAGGGAGAGGCCATGTCACAGCGCCCTGACCTCCGGCAGCGCAGGGCCGTGCTGGAGCACGAGTGGTCCCGCTGGGTGCCGCGGCTGAGCGCCGCGGGCGCGCGGCCGGGCGGCAGCGCGGCGTTGCGCCACGAGGTGACCGAGTCCTGGGCGCGCTCACTGAGCAGCGTGGACCCCGGGCGGGACAGCGCCCCGGTCACCGACGCCGGCCCCGTCCACCAGCGCTGGACGTCCTCGCCGCTGTACCGGCCGGTCGCGGGCCTCGCCGGGGAACTGCGCAGCATCGCCGAGGACGCCGGCTTCGTCACGGCCGTCACCGACGAGTCCGGCACCATCCTGTGGACCTGCGGCGGCCCGACCATGCGCCGCCGGGCCGAGCGCGTCAACTTCGCCCCGGGCGGCCGGTGGGACGAGCAGGCCATGGGCACCAACGCCCTGTCCCTCGCCCTGCGCACCGGCCGTCCCAGCTCCGTCTTCTCCGCCGAGCACCTGGTGTCGGCCCTGCACGGCTGGGTCTGCTACTGCGCCCCGGTCCACGGCCCGGACGGGCGCGTCCTCGGCGTGCTGGACCTGTCGACCACCTGGGACCGTTCGCACCCCCTGGCCATGTCCACCGTACGCACACTGGTGTCCACCATCGAGGCCCGCCTCGCCACGGAACAGCCTCGCCCGGGACAGCTGCGGCTCACCTGCCTCGGCGCGGAACGAGCCGTCCCGGCCGTGCGGGAGGGACGGCCACTCCCCCTGCGCCCCCGCCAGGTGGAGATCCTCACCCTGCTCGCGCTCGAACCCGACGGTTTCTCCCCGGAACGGCTGCGCGCCGCCCTCTACGGCGACCGGCCGGTCACCGCGTCCACCTTCAAAGCGGAGATCTCCCACCTGCGCCGCGCCCTCGGCGGCGGCGTCTCCCCACGCCGCTACGCCCTGACGATCCCCGTCTCCTGCGACGCCGACGACGTCCTGCGCGCCCTGGAGCAGGGCGACACCGACACCGCCCTGCGCCTCTACGGCGGCCCGCTGCTCCCCCGCTCAGAGGCCCCCGGCATCGAGGAGTGGCGAACCCGCCTCGAAGTGGCCGTACGCGAGGCCGTACTGGCGAGCACGCACCCGGAACACGCCCTGCGCTACGGCGAACGGGCCCCGTACGACGCGGAGATCCACGAACACGCGCTGCACCTGCTCGGCCCCGGCGACACCCGCCGGGCGATCGCGCGGGGCCGCCTGACCACGGCCCGACGGGACTGACGGCCCGCCACGGCGCCAACCTTGCGCCAACCTCCCGGGAGCACAGTGAGGTCGTCACGACGGCGTGAACCGTCACCCGCCCGTCATCTCACCGAGGAGAGCCGCCATGGTGTACGCGCAGCCCGGAACGGACGGCAGCATCGTCGCCTTCGCCCGCCGCTACGACAACTTCATCGACGGCGACTGGGTCGCCCCCGTGGAGGGCCGCTACTTCGAAAACCCGACCCCCGTGACGGGCAAGGTCTTCTGCGAGGTCGCCCGCTCCTCCGCGGCCGACGTCGACCTGGCCCTGGACGCCGCGCACCGGGCGGCCGACCGGTGGGGCCGCACCTCCACCGCGGAACGCGCGCGTGTCCTGGGCAGGATCGCGGACCGCATCGAGGAGCACCTGGAGAAGATCGCGGTCGCCGAGACCTGGGAGAACGGCAAGCCGGTCCGCGAGACGCTGGCCGCCGACATCCCGCTGGCCGTCGACCACTTCCGGTACTTCGCCGGCGTCGTCCGCGCGCAGGAGGGCAGCATCGCGGAGATCGACGCCGACACCGTCGCGTACCACTTCCACGAACCGCTGGGCGTGGTCGGCCAGATCATCCCGTGGAACTTCCCGATCCTCATGGCCACCTGGAAGCTGGCCCCCGCGCTGGCCGCCGGCAACTGCGTGGTCATCAAGCCGGCCGAGCAGACCCCGGCCAGTCTCCTCTACGTCATCGAGCTGATCGCCGACCTGCTCCCGCCCGGCGTGGTCAACGTGGTCAACGGCTTCGGCGTGGAGGCGGGCAAACCCTTGGCCTCCAGCCCGCGCGTGGCGAAGGTGGCGTTCACCGGGGAGACCACGACCGGTCGCCTGATCATGCAGTACGCGAGCGAGAACATCATCCCCGTCACGCTGGAACTGGGCGGCAAGAGCCCGAACATCTTCCTGCCCGACGTCATGGCCGCCGACGACGACTTCCTGGACAAGGCGGTCGAGGGCTTCGTGATGTTCGCCCTCAACCAGGGCGAGGTCTGCACGTGCCCGTCCCGCGCCCTGATCCCCTCGTCGATCTACGACGACTTCATGGCCCGCTGTGTCGAGCGCACCCGGGCCATCGTGGGCGGCGACCCGCTGGACCCGGACACCATGCTCGGCGCGCAGGCGAGCAACGACCAGTACGAGAAGATCCTCTCCTACCTCGACATCGGCCGGAAGGAGGGCGCCGAGGTCGTCACGGGTGGCAACCCCCGTGCGGTGCCCGGCCTGGAAGGCGGCTACTACATCGAGCCGACGATCTTCCGCGGCACCAACGACATGCGGATCTTCCAGGAGGAGATCTTCGGCCCGGTGGTCTCGGTGACGACGTACGACTCCGTCGACGAAGCCCTGAAGATCGCCAACGACACGCTGTACGGCCTCGGCGCGGGCGTCTGGACCCGCGACGGCAACACGGCCTATCGCATGGGCCGCGCGATCAAGGCGGGCCGGGTGTGGACCAACTGCTACCACGCGTACCCGGCGCACGCGGCCTTCGGCGGCTACAAGAAGTCCGGCATCGGACGCGAGACGCACAAGATGATGCTCGACCATTACCAGCAGACGAAGAATCTTCTGGTGTCGTACTCGCCGAAGAAGCTGGGTTTCTTCTAAACACATGCGAGAAGGCGCCTGACCTGGGCCTCCGCCTGTCAGGCGCCCTTCACTCAACCCGCTCTCGATCGAGCCCGGCTTGCGCGCGGCAGCGTCTGTCGGCGGGGCCGGGAGCCAAGGGCGAACGGTTCTACGACTGGCCCGCCGCAGCATCGACATCTTGGACTGGCATGGAGGCCCACGGACGGTCTCTGCAACCTGTGCCGTGATGGAACACGGGGGCTGCGCGCCGTACCGGTTGGCGATGTCCAACGCGCCGCTCCGTGTCTGCTCACGCTCGGGCCCAGCGTTGGTTGACGCCGGTGTGGCAGCTCCACACGATCACCGCGGCGCCGTTGGCGGTGCTGCCGCCGTTGACGTCCAGGCAGAGTCCGGTCCGGACGTTGCTGACGGTTCCGTCGGTGTTGACATTCCATTGCTGGTTCGCGCCACCGGTGCAGTCCCAGATCCGTGCTCGGGTGCCGGGGGCGGCGTCGTTCGGCACGTCCAGGCATCTGTCCATCACCCGCAGGGTCTGTCCGGTCTGAGTGAACCGCTGGTTGGTGCCGGTGTGGCAGTCCCAGATGATCATCTGGGCGCCGTTGGACGAGTTGGCACCGCTGACGTCCAGGCATCGGTCGGCGGACTGGCTCCGCAGCCGGAAGGTGGTCGGGTCCGGGGGATTCGGGTTCGGCTCAGCACCCGTGAAGAAGCTCCAGACCTCTTGCTTGACCCAGCTCCTGGCGCCGCTCTCACAGCCGGCGCACCCGTCCACGGGGCCTTGCTGGTGACCTCCGTCGAACGCGGCCCAGACGACCGGATACCCCTCTCGGCAACCCGAGTAGGCGGTGGTGATGTGGGTGCGGCTGCCCGGCGCGGGCTCCGGCGGGTTCTGGGGAGTGCAGCCGTTGTTCCTGACGAACCTGTCCCGCATCCCGCGGCCGGCGCCGATGTTGTCGTTGATGCCGTGGATTCCCATGTACGCGAAGGGCTGGGTGCCCCCGCTGCACCCGCTGATCCCCCCGGGCGCGGCTATCGCGGCGACCGCGCGGAAGACGTTCGGCCTGGCACATGCGAGTGCGTAGCTCATGGCTCCGCCGTAGCTGAAGCCGAGGGCGAAGCGCTGCGTGGTGTCGACACAGAGGTCGTTGTCGATACGCCTGATCATGTCGTCGACGAAGGTCACGTCCTCGCCGCCGGAGTTGCCCCAGCCGTTGTTGAGGCCCTGCGGAGCTACGAAGATCGCGCTGTTGTCCGCCAGTCGCCGGAGTCCGTAGTGGGCATAGACATCGCCATCGCTTCCGCCCCCGGCGACCTGCCCGGCGGTGCCACCCAACCAGTGGAATCCGAAGATCAGTCGGTATTGGCGGGTGTTGTCGTAGTTCTCAGGGATGCTCAGGATGAAGGAGCGGCTCTTGCCGTTGCTTTGAATCGTGTGCGTACCGCTCGTCAGTGTGGGGGCACGTCCGCATCCGGCGGTCCCCGCAAGGGTGGCCCCGGCGGTGGGCGACGTGTCGGCCGCGACGCTGACTCCTGCCCCGCCGGCCATGGCCAGAACGAGCAATGCCGCTGACACGGCTCGCCCGAACAACCATCTGTGGATCGACATCATGCGACTCCCTCGCTGCTCGGTGACATGGCTCTGACTGGTCGGTGGGACCGCAGTTCGCCCTGGGGCTGGATGCGGTCGAGTCGGAAGCGCTGATTGGTGCTGCCGGTGGCCGCCCACTGGGAGATGCGGGCTCCGTCGGCGGTGGAGGCCTCCCACACGTCCAGGGCGAGGCCGCTCTGCCGGTTGACCAGACCGATCACGCCACCGCCGTGGTCGACGATCCGCCACTGCTGGCCGGCGGCGTCCGTACCGGGCTGCTGGGTGATGTCGGCGCCGCTGCCGCTACCGGCGACTTGCAGGAACAGACCACTGTGCCCGAGCCGGATCTTGTAGTGCCCGCCGTCGGAGGGCAGGAACTCGAAGTGCTGGTTGAGACCGGCGGTGATCTGCCACTGGATCAGCCGCGCACCGGCGGCTGTGGACGCACCGTTGATATCGGCGGCCTTGCCGCTGTGCTGGGCCACCAGCCGGTAGGCCACGCCGGCCTCCACCGGACCCGACCTGAGTGCGGACGCGCGGTAGGTGCGGCCGGCCTGGCCGGTGAACTCGATGAGATCGGCCTCGAGCCGCTTCGGCTGGACCGGCTCGCCGCTCGATTCGTCCCGCAGCGTGAACTCGCCGGTGAAGATCCGGCCGCGCACCCGGACGGCACCGGTTCGGTCGGGTGTGACGACGAACTCGATCCGGCCGCTGCTCCACTCGGCGCCGACGGTGTAACCGCCGCGGCCGCGCAGTCCGCTCACCCGCCCGGTGGGCCAGGCGGCCGGCAGCGCCGGCAGCACGTGCAGTTCGCCGTTGTGGCTCTGCAACAGCATCTCCGCGATGCCCGAGGTGGCGCCGAAGTTGCCGTCGATCTGGAACGGTGGGTGCAGGTCGAACATGTTGGGCGCGAGCCGGTCCGTCCGCACCAGGTCCCGGATCAGCTTGTGGGCCCGGGCACCGTCCTCCAACCGCGCCCAGAAGTTGATCTTCCAGGCGAGCGACCAACCCGTCCCGTCGTCACCGCGCAGCTCCAGCGTCCGCCGCGCGGCCTCGTGCAACTGAGGTGTACCGCGCTTGGTGATCTGGTTGCTCGGATGCAGACCGTACAGGTGGGAGACGTGCCGGTGCGTCCGCTCGGTCTCCACCCAGTCGGCCAGCCACTCCTGGACATTGCCCCTGGAGCCGACCTTCGTCGGCGCCAGCCGGTCCCGGGCCGCCAGCGCCTGAGCGCGGAAGCCGGCGTCCACGCCGAGGACTTCGCCGGCTCGGGCGACGCTGTTGAAGAGGTCGCGCAGGATCTGGTTGTCCATGGTGGGCCCGGCGCAGACGGTGGCGTTCGCGTGGTGAGCGAGTTCCGGGGAGTTCGACGGGTTGGTGACCAGGTATCCGAGCGACGGGTGGGCGACCAGGGTGTCGAGGAAGAACTGGGCGGCGCCCTTCAGGGCCGGATAGTTCGAGCGGAGGAAGTCGGTGTCACCTGTGAACAGGTAGTGGTCCCAGATCAGGGTGGCCAGCCATGCGCCACCGGTCTGCCACATCCCCCACCGCGCTTCGTCGACGACCGAGGCGCCCCGCCACGCGTCGGTGTTGTGATGCGTCACCCAGCCGCCCGCGCCGTACTGCGCCTGGGCCACCCGGGCGCCGGTCACGGTCAGGTCGTCGATCATGTCGAAGACCGGGAGGAAGCATTCGGACAGGTTCGTCGTGTCGGCGGGCCAGTAGTTCATCGGCAGGTTGGCGTTGATGGTGAACTTGGAGTCCCAGGAGGGAGCCATCTGGTCGTTCCAGATGCCCTGCAGGTTCGCCGGCTGGGTGCCCGGCCGCGAGGACGAGATGAGCAGATACCGGCCGAACTGGAACAACAGGGCGGACAACTGCGGGTCGTTCGCTTGCGCGTGCTGTGCGATGCGTACGTCGGTCGGCTGGTCGGCCGCCGCGGTACGTCCCAGATCGACCGACACGCGGTTGAACAGCGCCTGGTAGTCGGCGAGATGCCGCTTGCGCAGTTGGTCGATGCCGATGTCGCGGGCGGCGTTGAGGTGGCGCCGCGCGATCCCCTGGTAGTCGCCGTCGACCCTCCGGAAGTCGACGTAGCCGGAGCCGATCGACACCAGCACCGTCACGCTGGTGGCGCCGGAGACCCGCAGTGTGCCGCCCGAGCTGCTGACCGTGCCGCCCGTCACGGCGGCGTGGGCCAGGGCGAGGAACCGGACCCGCCCGGTGATGCCCTCCATGGTGCCGGAGACGCCGTCGAGGGCGATCGTGGCCCCGTCCGGGCTGGACACCGTGGTCCGTTGCGGACTGTCGAACGTGGCGTTGAAGGCGATGGAGTTGGCCCGGTCGGCCGTCAGCCGGACCACGATCACCTGGTCCGGCGCGCTGGCGAACACCTCACGCTGGTACCGCACGCCGCCCAGCACGTAGGTCGTGACGGCCGTGGCGGTGGTGAGGTCGAGCGTCCGGTTGTACTGCGACGCGCCGGTAGCGCTGCCCAAGGAGAGCAGAAGGTTTCCGACCGGCTGGTAGGCGAGCTGTCCGGCCGGGCTGCCCAGCATCGTCTGATTGATCAGGTCCTGCGCCGGCCCCCACTGATCCGCGAAGACCCGCCGCCGGATCTCAGCGATGTTGGCGGCGCCGCGGGGGTTGGCGGAGTCGTACGGACCGCCGGCCCAGACGGTGTCCTCGTTGAGCTGCAGCCGTTCGTTGTCGACGTTGCCGAACACCATCGCGCCGAGGCGTCCGTTGCCGATCGGCAGTGCCCGCAGCCACTCCGTGCCGGCCGGCTTGTCGTACCACAGTGCGAAATCGTTGGCGGCCAGGACCTTCGGCGGCGCGGCCGAGCCGCTCCTGGCGGTGGCCGTCCACCCACCCGGCACGATCCCTGCTCCAGCCGCCGCTCCCGCGGCGAGAAACCGTCTGCGTGTCACCTCGGACATGTCGTTCTCCCTTCACGGAATGGAGCAGGTCACTGACGTTTCGTCACCCGTCACGGTCGAGGCCCCGGCCGCCACCCCTGCCCCGGTGGGCGCGTGGCCGGGTGGCCAACAGGCCGAGCGGTCACCGTCCACCGTTTCCGCCGAGTCGGGCGCCACGTCGCGCGTCGGTGTTCTGGATCTGCCATCTCTGGTTGTCGCCGCCCCAGCACGCCCACAGCTGCACCTTGAAGGTGGCGGTGTTCACGTCGAGGCAGAGGCCGGAGCGCACGCTGCGGATGGTGCCGTCAGCGCCCACCGTCCAACGTTGGTTGTCGCCGCCGTTGCACGCCCACGTGCCGACCACGGTGCCGTTCGTCGTCCCGCTGCCGTAGGCGTCCAGGCACTTCTGGCCCCCGAGTGCGGTGATCTGCCCGCCCGCCGTCAAGGTCCACTGCTGGCCAACCGTGTTGGCGCAGGTGGACACCTGGACCTGGATGTTCGCGGTGGTCCCGCCGGGGATGTCGAGACAGCGCCCGGTGCTGACGTCGCGCAGCAGGCTGGTCGGGGCCGGGACGTCGCCGTCCAGGCCCCAGCCGTATCTGAGGCGCTCGCGGCCGCTGGGGCTGGGGGTGCTGAGCGTGAGGTTGGTACCGGTGCCGTGCAGTTTCTGCATGGCGTACCAGTCGTCGCCCTGGCCGGCGCGTATCTTCCCGCCTAGGCCGGGCCAGTAGATCGAGCCGATCCGCAGTTCCCGGAGCACCGTGGTGGTGGCCCGGAAGTAGCGCACGAAGTTGTCGGTGCTGCCGGCGTCGTGGTAGTTGAGCCCGGTATCCATCGGCGCGCCGAACTCGTCGACGACAGTGCGGTCGGCGCAGGAGCCGATCGCGTTCCGCAGGTACGCCACCCACTGGTCGTAGGTCTTCGCGCCGCTGAAGAAGGTGTAGTGGTGCAGCGACAGGAACGTCCCGTCAAGGCGGCGGTCCGCGCACATGGATTTGATGTCGGTGTTCAGGCCGGCGCCACTGACGAAGACGCGGTTCCGCGGAATCGACGGGTGGCTGCTGATCCAGTTGCTCACCACGTTCGCCCACTCGGCGGCGCTGTGCCCGCCCGGTTCGTTCATCGGCTCGAAGTGGACGAGGCTGTTGGTGCCGTACCGGGCGAGAACGGTGTTCCACATGGTGTCGAAGGCGCTCGGGTTGACGATGCGACCGTCGCGGGCGGCCACCCCGTCGTCCCAGTAGGAGAGGACGACCTTGAATCCCTTCGCGGTGGCCGCGTCTATCGCGCCCGCGTACGCGCTCCACCAGTTCGTCCCGACTGTGTAGGTGTTGATCGGGAGCCGAACGGTGTTGGCGCCGAGGTTGTTCTCGAAGCCGGTGTAGACGGCGTTGGCCTTCGCCACGACCGTCTCGTAGCTGTCGGAGGCGCTCAACCCATGCAGGACCAGCGGTCCACCGTGGAAGTTGTCACCGAGTCGGGCCCAGTTGACGCCGCGGAACTGGGCGGTGTCGGCGGCGGCCGGCGAGGCGCTCTGGTGCTCGGCGACCGCGAGCGCGCTGAGAGCGGTCAGGACGCAGGCGAGCGCCCGGGCGAGGTGGCGCCGGCGAGGGGTGTGGGGCATGGTCGTGCCTTCCCGGTTGGCGGTGTGGTCACGTCTGCGCTGTGCGGGGTCCGTTGACGCGGGCCGCCCGGCGGCAGTCGGCCGAGCCGGCGCGGAGCTTGCCCTCTCCGCGCCGGCCCCTCCCAGATCGCTCGCGCAGCGAGCATGTCAGCGTCATGCCGCTGCCGTGGCGCCTGGAAAGCCTCACTCCCCCGCTTCGCCCGAATCTCCGGTCGGCAGGGGGAGTTGTCTGGGTGAGTAGCCCCATCGACCGTCATCACCACCGCCGGCGAACGCCGCCGGAATGCTGGGCGTGCCGCTTTCGATTTCACAGGTCATGAATGGAGAAAGCAGCGAGTAGAGCACTAGAACATTGGCAGATTGTCATGGTCTATTCAAGAGGAGAAGCATGGTTATCTTTGGGCCTGCGCCGCCGCGCAACCAAATGGAGAAGCGCGACTTTCGGCTGCCACCCCGCATAACCTTTTCAGTCGGTGAATCCGAGTGACGCTCGCGTGTAAATCACGGCAGCTCTCTTTAAGCGGCGTCAGGCGAAGGGAGCAGCGCCAAGGCGACACTCAGCCGCTCAAGGGGGACCAGTTCGTCGGCGGCCCGGCCGCAGTCCGCACAGGACCGGGTGTGCCGGGTGATGCGCTTGCGCCACAGCGCGCTCGGTACGCCGTCCCAGCCCCCCAGCGCGGCGGTCAGCAGTGGGCACCGAGGGCTGGCTTCCAGCGCGGCGACGATTGCCCGGCTCAGTTCCAGTTGGTTGCGCATCCGCTGGACCCGCACACCCGCGTGAGCCACGCTCGTTCCCAGCGCTGCCGCGAGCTCCACCCTCGTCAGGCGGCCCGCGGTCTCCAGCCACCACAGCGACAGCAGCGCCCGGGCGTCCGGGTCGAGCCATCGACTGGCGCGTACGGTCCTTCGGCGATGACCGGACAGCTCGACGTGGATCAGGGCCAGGTTCTCGGCGTCGGCGTCCGGCGGGTCGGTCATCTCGTCGAGTGGGGCCGTCCGTTCGGCGTCCGCCTGCCGCCGGTGCAGATGGGTGCTGATCTGCCGTGTCGCGATCGTGGCCAGCCAGGGCCGGAAGCACTCCGGGGCGCGCAACGTGCGCAGCTCGGGAAGTGCGCGCAGCATCGTGTCCTGCACCACGTCGTCGACGTCCGCGAGCTCACCCAGCGCCCTGCGCACGATCGCGTACACCAGCGGCAGGTACGTCGCGGCCAGGTCGTCGAGCGCTCGTGGATCGCCGGCCTGTGCGGCGACGACCAGGCTCGTCTCGTCGGCTCGGCCGGCTCGCATCACGTGCCCGTACGCGTTGCCTCGGGCAAGGCCGCCCCGCGTGCCGCGCATGTCGCCACCGTCGGATTCGCGCGCACGACCGACTCGGGGGCGGCCGGCTGGTAATGCCTGGCAGCCCGTCATCGCCCCGGCCGTCCGCCGTCAACGGGAAGAACGATGCCGTCGACTTGTTCCTGCGCCGAAAAGGCGAGGAACACCGTGGCCGCGGCGAGATCGTCGGCGTACCTCCGGCGACCGGCCGGGATCCGGCCGAGGACGCCGCGCCCGCCGCGCTCCTTCGCCGGGACCGGCGCCTCGGCGGCCCGGCTCTCGATCTCCAGGGGCCGGGGCCCGCGGTGGACAACCGCCTTCATCGATCCTCCATCCCCATGGTGTCGAACGTCCCTTCAGCGGTGGATCGGCATGGTCCAGGAGTGACCGCGAGCAGCCGCCGACCGGCCCGCTCCGGCCGTATGTGCGGTCCGTCGGGTGCGTGTGCCGTTCGCTGACGGGCCGAGGTCATCGCCGTTTCGTCGATCCGGATGCCCAGGCCCGGCGTGTCACCGAGCACGAAGGCGCCGTCCTCGACGTGCAGGTCCATCGCGACGCCGATCGGCGGCCGCAGGCCCTGCAGTTCGCTGACGAGGTGGTTGGGCACCGATGTCGCGGCGTGCAGCAGCGCGACGGGCGTGTTGCCGATCGGGCTGACCGGCAGGTCGTAGGCGTGCGCCAGCGCGGCGACACGCAGGAAGTGGGTGACTCCCCAGACCGCGGCCGTCTGGACGATGTCGACGCCTCCCGCCGCGATCAGCGGGCCGAACTGCTCGAGGCCGGTGAGGTTCTCCCCACTGGCGACCGCCGCCCGTACGCCACGGCTGACAGCGGCCAGGCCGTCGGCGTCCCAGCGCCGGACCGGCTCCTCGATCCAGGTCAGGTCGAGTGCGCGTTCCAGTTCACCGACGTGGCGTACCGCCTGCTTGCGGCTCCAGGACTCGTTCGCGTCCAGCATGAGCCCTGGCCGCCTCCCGTGCGCGGCCTCGGTCAGTACCTCGCGTACGAGCGACAGCCGGTGCAGGTCACGCTCGATGTCCAGGCCGCCCTTGAGCTTCGCCGCCCTCAGCCCCCGTTCGGCATAGACCTGGTAGGTGGCGACGAGTTCGTCATCGGTGAGGCCGATGTCCAGGCCGGAGGCGTAGGCGTCGACCACGCGGTCGCTGCCGCCGAGCAACCGCCACAGCGGCTCCCCCACCGCCTGTGCCTTGATGTCCCACAACGCCGTGTCGAACGCGCCGATCGTGCCGAACACCACGCCGGCGTGCCCGGCTTTGAAGGTGTGCCGCAGCATGCGGTCGTAGAGGGCGGTCACCGCGCGCGGGTCCTGGCCGTCGATGGCGGCGAAGATCGCCTCGGCTTCCACGTGCGGTCCCAGGCCGACTCCGGTGATCCCCTCGTCGGTCTCGACGATGACGACCGGCACGGGCATGACGCCGTCGGCGTAGACGCCGTTGGCGTCACCGACGGGTCGGCCCCATCGCTGTGCCGTCGTCAGGGTTCTGTACCCGGTGATGCGCATGCGTCAGCCCTTCGTCGCGCCGGCCGTCACGCCGTCGGCGATCTGGCGCTGCAGGAACAGGTAGGTCACCAACACGGGCAGCCCGGCGATCAGGACACCGGCTGCGAAGGTGGGGATGTCGGCGGAGTACTGGCCGCGCAGTGAGGTGATGCCCACCATCAGGGTGCGATGGTCGGCCGACGGCATCATCAGCAGCGAGATGAGCACGTCGTTCCAGCAGAACAGCGCGTCGAGGATGCCCACCGACAGCAGTGCCGGAGCACCCATCGGCAGCATGATCCGCCGGTAGACGCCGTACAGGGTGTTTCCGTCGATCCGTGCGGCGTCGACGAGTTCGGTGGGCACCGCTCGGTAGTAGCTCGTCAGCAGGAAGACGGTGAACGGCAGGAACTGAGCGACATAGGCGAGGACCAGCCCGGGATAGGTGTCGATGAGACCGCCGTCGGCCATGATCCTGGCCAGCGGCACCATGATCACCTGGAATGGGATGAACAGTGCCGTGAGGCAGACCAGGGCCAGCGCGGACGAGCCACGGAACCGCACCTGGGCCAGCGCGAACCCGGCCATGGACCCGATCAGCAGCAACAGCGCCACGGCACAGGCCACCACGATCACGGAGTTGAGGAAGTACCGCCCCATGCCGACGCTGTTCCACGCGGTGCTGAGGTTGTCCCACCGGAGAGTGCTCGCCAGGGAGAACCGGTCGAGGATGTACTCCCGGCGGGTCTTCATCGCGACGTTGGCGGTGAACAGCAGCGGGTAGACCGTCGCCATGGCGAGGAGGCCCATGGGCACGGCGACCAGCCATCTGCCCGGCCCCGGGCGGGACATCAGTCCTCCCTCCCCGCCCGGCGCAGCAGGCCGACCTGGAGCAGGCCCACGACCAGCATGACGAGGAAGAGGACGGTGGACGCGGCCGAGGCGAGCGCCGGGCGGCTCATCTGCCCCTGCTGGACCCAGATGTAGTACTCCGGCAGGTATGTCGACCCTTCCGGGCCACCACTGGTCATGACGTAGAGCAGTCCGAACATCGAGGTCAGCATTCCGATCATCGTGGTGACGACGACGAACTGGATGGTGCGGGACAGACCCGGGATGATGACGTGCCAGATCATCCGCGCGAGCGAGGCGCCGTCGACCCGGGCGGCGTCCAGGAGTGCGGAGTCCAGGGTCGCGAACCCGGCCAGGAACACCACCAGCGCCATCCCCGCCGTCGCCCAGATGTGCACGCCGACGACGGTGAAGATGGCTACGTCGGGATCGCCGAGCCAGTCGACCGGGCCGACTCCCGAGCCGCCGAGCACGGTGTTCAGCGGACCGTCGAAGGCCAGGAGCAGGTTGAAGATCGCGCCGACGATCACCGGGGAGAGCACGGCCGGGAAGAAGTAGACGCTCCGGAAGAACGAATGCCCCGGCACCCGCAGGTGGATGAAGGTGGCGAGCAGTCCCGGGATCGCGACCGCGACCGGCAGCAGCAGCACCAGCCATCCGACGTTGCGCAGCGCGGTGCGGAACAGCGGGTCGTGGATGAGCTCCGCGTAGTTGTCGAGCCCCACCGTGGCGCCGTTGCGTTCGCCGTCACCGGTGAAGGAGAAGCTGACGCCCAGTCCCAGTGGCCAGAGCCGGAGCACCACGATGATCAGGACAGCGGGAGCGACCAGGACGTAGGGGGCGAGGCGTTCGGCGCGCCGGCCGACCGGTGACATGGCCTCAGCCCGCTTGGTCGGACGCCGCCAGCTGCCTGACCGCCGCGTCCACCGTGACCGATCCGCTCAGCAGTTGCTGAGACAGCCGCCCCATCAGTTCCACGGTCCTGGACGGCAGGGCCACGTGCAGAGCGGGCTTGCCACGGTCGATCCCGGACACGATGGTGGCGACGGCCGGGCCGCCGCCCGAGACGTCCACGGTGCGGTCGGCCGCGATGGCGCCCGCGTCGGCGTAGAACGACTTCAGCGCGTCGGTCGAGGTCAGGGATCGCACCAGGTCGGCGGCGACCTCGGGGTCCTTGGTCCACTTCGCGACGGCGTAGCCGATGCCGCCGTCGTAGGGAAGGCTCGGCGTGGCGCCGGCCATGACGACCGGCGACTTCATGACGCCGACGTCGTCGGCGTCGAGGAACTCGGTGAAGTCCTTCCAGTGCCCGGTGTCCGACATCAGCCCGATGACGTGGGCGGCCTTGTTGGACTGGAACACCGCGAACGCGTCGTTGAACATCGCCGTCGAGTTCGCCCCGTCGTTGTTCAGGTCTTTGTCGTTGACCTCTTTCCAGAGCGAGAAGACCCGCTTGACCGCCGGCGAGGACCAGTCTCGTCTGCCGGCGATCCAGTCGTCGTACTCCTTGGGCGACAGGACGCCCGAGCCGAGCCCGGACAGGAAGAACTGTATGCCGATGCCTTCCTTGTTGCCCTGCGCGAAGCATCTGGCACCGGTCGCCTTGGTGAGGGTCCGGCAGTCGGCGACGAACTCGTCCCAACGGGTGGCCGGCTGCTCCGGGTCCAGCCCCGCCTTCCGGTACAGCGACTTGTTGTAGTAGATCGGGTGACCTTGCAAGGTCACCGGGGCGGCGTAGGTCTTGCCGTCCTTGGTGAAGGCATCCCACCCGGCCAGCCGCTTCCTGTCGTCACGGACGTACTCGTCCAGCGGCAGCAGGGAGTCCGCGCGGTCACGGATCTGCCCGCCACCGTTGAAGAGCATGACGTCCGGCCCCTTGCCGGCTTGGATGGCGGCCCCGAGCAGGGTGTAGTACTGATCGAACGGCTGCGCGACGAACTCGACCGTCACGCCGGGATGCCGCTGGGCGAAGTCGGCCTTGGCCTTCTTGACGTAGGAGGACGCTGTGGCGTCGCCGGACTTCCAGTCCCAGACGACGAGCTTGCCCTTCGAACCACCGGACGCCGCATCCGGGTCGGAGGCGCTGCCGCAGCCGGCTAAGACGACGAGGCCGGCAACCAGGGTCACCGACCACAGTGTTCGTTGCTTCATTGCTGCCCCACTCTCCTGAGGTGGCCGGCTGTCCGGCGGTTGAGGCTGAGGAGGAACGCAACTCGTATGACGTATGTAACTCGTATGACGTATGACGTCAACCGGATGCCGTATAGTTGGCGAGCATCCGTGGTACGGCACGGGCCCCGGGGGGTGTCATGACGGCAGTACCGCAGTCATCCGCAGAGGCCTCCGAGGCCCCAGCCTGGAGCCGGCGCCCGGCGAACCTTGCCGCCGCGGTCACGGCTGAGCTGGTGGAGCGGATCGTCCGTGGAGTCCATCCGTCCGGTTCGCCGCTTCCCCCCGAGCCCGTACTCTGCGAGACCTTCTCGGTCAGCCGCACCGTGGTCCGCGAGGCGGTGAAGATCCTTCAGGAGAAGGGGCTGGTTCAGGTCCGCCAGGGCGCCGGCACGATGGTCACCCCGCCGGCGAAGTGGAACATGCTCGACGAGCTGGTCCTCCGCGCGACGATCACGGAGGACGAGAGCCTGGCCATCCTCGATCACCTCGTCGCGACCCGCCGCGCGCTGGAGGCCGACATGGCCAACGTCGCCGCCCGCCTGGCGAACGCCGAGGTGATCGACCGGCTACGCAGTCTGGTGGAGCGGATGGACGAGCTCGTCGACGACCCCGCCGCGTACCACGAAGAGGACCGGGCGTTCCACGACACCGTCATGCAGGCGTCAGGGAACCGCATCGGCCGTGCCGTGGTGCGTTCGCTGGAGCGTCAGGTCATCGACTCCGCCCGTTACGTGGGCCGAACCGGCCGCGCCTTCTGCGTCGCCTCCAACCACGGCCATCGGCGCATCTACGAGCGGATCGCCGCGCACGACCCCAGGGGTGCGGCCGAGGCGATGTTCACCCACATCACCGAGGCGTGGGTGGTGCGCCGCAGCGGACCGGGCGAGCCGACCCGACTACGGCGTTAGAGGCGAGCCCCGCTCGCGACCGACAGGTCCTGCCGCGAGCGAGGCCGACGCGTTCCGCTATCGCTGCGCCCACTGCTGGTTGCTGCCGCCGTTGCAGGACCAGAGGATGATCCTGGTGCCGTTGGCGGTGCCGCCGGCGTTGGCGTCGAGGCACAGTCCGGACTGGACGCCGGTGATGGTGCCGTTGGGGTTGACGTTCCATTGCTGGTTGTTCTGGCCGTTGCAGTCCCAGATGATGACCGCGGTGCCGTTGGTGGTGCCGCGTCCGCTGGCGTCGAGGCACTTGTCGCCGTTGACGGTCAGTTGTTTTCCGGCGGTGTAGGTCCAGGTCTGGCCGGCCGCGCCGGTGCAGTCCTGGAGTTGGGCCTGCGCGCCGTTGGTGGTGCCGGGAACGGTCAGGCAGCGGCCGGACTGCGCGCCCACGATCTGCTGGGGCGTCGTCGGCGGTGGGGTGGTGTCCTGCGGTCCGGCGGACGCCATCACGTCCTGGGCGCCGGAAGGCCAGTTGCCGTTGGTGACCGTCACATTGCCGGAGACCACGTTGCCGCGGTCCCCGTTGGTCACGTTCGTGCTGCCGTTGGTCGACCAGTTGTCGGTGACGGTCCAGTTCCCCATGTTCTCGCCACCCCAGTAATTGGCCGTCGCCCACGTACCGGTGTTCGAGAAGACGTTGTTGGTGGCCTTGTAGTACTTCGAGCCCTCGTCGAAGTACACCCCGAAGTACCCGTTGGTCCGCAGGCAGTAGTTCCGGCTGATCTGCGCGCCCGGGTTCCATCCGAGCGTGTAGATGCAGCCGCCGTCGTTCATCTGCTGCATGACGTCGTGGATGTAGTTGCCGATGAGCCGGTTGTTGGACGCGGTGGTCGGCGTCGTGTAGCGCGGCTGGTAGTTGTACAGGCCTCGGTTGGCGTAGTGGTTGCTGCCGCCCGCGTCGTTGGCGCCCCAGCCGTACCCGATCGACATGCCGGAGTACGGCATGTTGTAGACCTCGTTCCGGGCGACGAGGCTGTTGGTGACGTACGTGGTCAGGACGGAGACGACACCCCGGTAGTCCGCGCCGAGGTCATGGATGCGGTTGTCGCTGATCGTGATGTCCCTGTTGACCATGCGCTGGTCGCCGGGGTGGTGGGCGTCGGCGCGCACACCGCCCACGAGGATGCCGCCGGCTGAGCTCCGGGCGATCTCCGACCGGGTCACCGTGATGTCGGCGGCGCCCAGGCCGACACCGCTGGCGTGGGCGCCCGCGTCATTGCCGATGCCGATGGCCGTCTGGCCCAGGTTGACGAACCGGGAGTCGCTGAAGGTGATGGTGTTGGCGGCGGAGACCTGCACGGCGGCCGGCATCTGCTGCCAGTGCGGCCGGGCGGCCTCGAACTGCGTGCAGCCGTTGTGGCAGGAGTCGAAGCCCGGCCAGTTCCAGTTGCCGGAGATGTACGCGCCGGTCTGCTGGTCCACGTAACCCTGGTTGCTGCTGGGGCCCAGCCAGCTCGTACCGGTGAAGGTGATCCCGCTGAACGTGATGTGGTGCGCCGGCTCGCTGTACGTGCCACCGACGTTCACCAGCGACTGCAGCGTCGGCAGTTCCACGTCGGCGGTGCTCATGTTCTGCCCGGCCCGGGGGATGTAGTACAAGGTTCCGGCCCTGGGGTTGAGGTACCACTCGCCGGGCGAGTCCAGGAACTCGTAGGCGTTGGACAGGTAGAACGGACCGGCCCGGTGTGGCCGCATGAGGGTGTCGTAGCCGAAGTTGTTGTTGTTCCACGCCGGCTGCTGCATCGTGATGAAGTTGTCCCTGATGCTCTGTACCGGCGAGTACCGGTCGGTGAAGGAGTTGACGCCCTCCACCTCGATCCGGCTCTGGTCGGCCAGGTTGTTCAGATAGCTCAGCGCACCGCTCGAGAACCTCATTCCGGCGCTGGAGGCCGTGAAATCGGCCCTGTTGACCTGGGTGCGTGCCCGGGTGGCGACGGCGCCGTCGACATAGAGCTGCCGGGCGTCGAGACCGGCGGGCACGTCGGCCTTCCAGATGTTCCTGGCCGCGTCGGCCACCGACCAGCCGGTGACCGCCCGGGCACCGGTGATCACCGGACGCGCGGACGGGGCGGCCCGCCACACGACCTTGTGACCGCCTGAGCCGGAGTCCTCCGCCGTCAGCCGGAAGGGCTGGGCCAGTCGGTACACACCGTCGGCCAACTGCACCACGATGTCGTCCGACATGGCGTCGTTGAGTGCTCGCACCGCCGCCTGCGCGCCTGTCAGTGAGCACGGCCGCTCGCTGGAACAGTCGGTGCCGGTGCCGGACGGCGAGACGTACACGGTGCGGGGAGCCGCGGACGCGGGCGCGGGGAACGCCACCACGGCGGTCGCGGTCAAACCGACTGTGGCGGCTCCGGCCAGAAGCCGCCTTCCTATCGTGAGAGGTGTGAACATCCTGTCTCCTTTTGGCGGTTCCGGGGGTTCCCGGCCCGAAGGGGATGGCGGCGCGAGCGGCACAGCGACCCCTATGACCCGTTCGAGGGAGCGTTTTCCAGTCCGCGGAGGACGGTTCGGAGGTAGGACAGCCCGTCACGGGCGAGGGAGTCCTGCGACGGGGCGAGCGGCCGCCAGATCGAGGCCGCCGTGGCGATGGCCTCGTTCCGCGCGGTGAACGACTCGATGCACAGCGCGCCGCCGTAGCCGGTCGTGGCCAGGCCGGCGAGGAAGCGTGGCCAGTCGAAGTGGTCGGCGCCCGGGGCGCCGCGGTCGGTGCCGCTGACCTGGACGTGCTTGATGTGCGGACCAGCCGCGACGAGCGCCTCGTAGGGATCGGCCTCCTCGATGTTCATGTGATAGGTGTCGATCATGAGACCGACGTTCGCGGGCAGACCGTCGATCAGCTCCACCGCCTGCTCGACGGTGTTGACGACGCTCGTCTCATAGCGGTTGAGGGCCTCCACGCCGATGCTCACGCCCCGCTCCCCCGCGTGGTCGGCCACGGGCCGCAGGGCGCGCCGGACGTCCGCGTAGCAGGCCGCGCGCTCAAGCGGTGACATGCGCCAGGTCCGCCCCACCGCGGCGTAGACCGGGCCGCCGACGCAGGGCGCGCCGACGGCCACCGCACTGTCCACACACGTCTTCAGGTACGCCACAGTGGAGGCGACGGCCTCCGGCGGGGCGTTCACGAGGTCACGCCCGGGCGAGGTGACCGCACAGACGCCGACCGCGCGCAGGCCGTGCGCCGCCAGCAGGTCCCGGGTGCGGGCCGGGTCCCAGTCGCCGGGTCGCTCGATCGGCAGCTCGACCGCGTCGAACCCGAACGCGGCGATCCGCGGCACCAGTTCGGCCATGGCCTCGTCGTCGACCGGCGAGGCCCAGACCCACGGGTTGACACCGATGGTGTACACCGGCCTACTTCCAGCGCTTCGGGTAGCCGGGCAGGTCGGTGCAGCCGCACATCGCGTAGTGCAGCGGCGGCATGCTGGGGTCGACGTACTCGTCCAGGTTGTCCTGGGTGATGGTCGGCTGGGGCAGCTTCCACGGGTTCGGCACCCGCTCGCCGTCGAGGATCTTCAGCGCGGCGATGACCGGGGTGCGCCACTGGTAGGTCGGGTAGGTGGGGGCGATCGCCGTGAGCTTCTTGTCCTTCCACAGCTTCAGGAAGTCGAGCTGGTCCTCGCCGTTGATCGGCGGCACGGGCTTGCCGGCGTCCTCGAACGCCTCGACCGCCGCGCCCGCGACCGCCCCGGCGTCCATCCAGACGCCGTCGATCGTGCCGTACCGCTGGATGTAGTCGTTGACGATCTTCTTCGTCCTGGCCGGGTCGCCGTCGGTGAACTCGACGCCGACGACGTCGACGCCCGCCTTGTCGAAGGCGACCTTCGCCGCGGACCAGCGGGTCTCCAGCACGTCGACGCCGGGCAGGATGCGCAGCGCGAGCACCTTGCCGCCCTTCTTCATCTTCCGGGTGACGAACTCCGCCGCGACGTGGCCGAATCCGTAGCCGCCGATCGGGTTGATGAACGTCACCGGGCAGGTCGTGTCGACACCGCGGTCGAAGACGATGACCGGCAGGCCCTTCTCGCAGGCGGCCTCCACGGCCGGGGTGAGCGTCGCGGTGGTGTTCGGCGAGACGATGAGCGCGTGGCAGCCCTTGCCGAGGAGGTCGTTGATGTCGGCGATCTGCTTCTGGTCCTTGGCTTCGGCGTCGACGTGGACGAACTCGGAGATCCGGCCGCGGTGCGTGTCGACCTCGGCCTGCATGGTCTTGAAACCGACCTGGCGCCAGGGGTTGTTCAGCCCCGCGTTGGAGAAGCAGATCTTGTACGGTCCGGGCTTCTTGAACTTCGCGGTCTCCACCATCTCCGGATTGAGCGCCTGTTCCCAGGGCTTGCCGGCCGGCCCGGTGGGCGCGGCGTCCAGGAGCGCGAGCTGCTCGTCGTAGTCGGCCTGCACGAAGAACTTCGACTGCTTGCCGGTGCCCGACCCGGTGCCCGCGGTGGGCGAACCCGATGCGCCGGTGGTGGGCTCGTCCGTGGAGCAGCCGGCCAGCACCAGTAAGGCGCTCACGGCCAGCACCGTCATGGAATGCCTCACTGAATCCCCTTTATCTGGACGGGACACGGAAGGACGCCGCCGCCACGGCGAACAGGATGATCGCGCCCTGGACGGTCGGTTCGAGGGCGCCGGAGACGCCGTAGAAGTTCATGAGCGTGAAGAGCGTCTCGAGGGTCAGCGCGCCCAGCATCGCGCCGACGACCGAACCGCGGCCCCCGCCCAGCGCGACACCGCCGAGGACCGCCGCGGTGATCGCGCCGAACTCCAGGCCGGCACCGGCCTGGAACGACACCCCGCTGTACCCGCCGATGAGGACTGCCGCGAGCGTGGCGGCGAGCCCGCTGAGGACGAACGCCGTGGTCTTGGCGCGCCACACGCGCACGCCGCTCAGCTCGGCGGTCCGCGGGTTGCCGCCGACGGCGACCAGGGTGCGGCCGAAGTCCGAACGGGTCAGCACCAGCGCCGCGGCGGCCGCCACCAGCAGGACGACCAGGGCGTACGGTATCCGGCCCAGCGCGGGCACGTCCTCGAACGCCGACCGGCCGAGCCGGCGGAACTCCTCGGAGAGGCCGCCCTTCGGGGCACCGTCGGACCACAGGTACACGGCACCGACGAGGATCAGGAACATCCCGAGGGTCGTGATGAACGACGGCACCCGCAGCCGTGTGGTGACGAAACCGTTGACGAGGCCGACGGCGATGCCGAACGCGAACAGGAGCACGACGACGGGCCAGCCGGCCGACGAATCGCCGTCGATCAGCCGGGCGGCGACGACCACCTGCGCGGTGACCAGAGAGCCGACGGACAGGTCCAGCTCGCCGGAGACGATCACGAAGTACTGGCCGGCGGCGAGCAGGACGACCGGCGCGGAGCGGCCGAGGAACGACATCAGCGACGGCGGCGAGAGGAAGTCCGGCTGGCGGGCGGTCAGCAGAACCAGCAGCACCGCCAGGATCACGACGATCGGTGCGAGACCGCCGGAGCGGAACGTGACGAGCCGATGTGGGCGTGCGATCCGCATGCTAGGACGCCTTTCGCATCGCCCGGCGGGCATAGACGGCGACCGCCGCGATGATGATCACGCCACGGATCACCTGCTTGAAGAACACGTCGACCTCGAGCTGGTTGAAGATGGCGTCGATGCTGGCGAGCAGCAGCACACCGCCGACCGTGCCGACGACGCCGCCGCGACCGCCGGCGAGAGCGGTGCCGCCGAGCACCACCGCGGCGATCGACTCCAGGTCGTAGAATCCCTCGGTGCCCACCCTCGGTGCGCCGGCGCCGAGCCGGCTGGCGAGGTAGACCCCGGCGAGGCCGGCGCAGAGGGCGCACAGCACATGGGCTGTGACGAGGACCCGGGTGCCCCGCACGCCGGAGAGCCGGGCGACCTCCGGGTCACCGCCCACGGCGATCAGGTGGTGGCCGAAGCGGGTGCGGGTCAGCACGAACCAGGCCGCGGCGGCGACGGCGAGCAGCAGCAGGAACGACAGTGGCACCGGGCCGACTCGCTGGTACCCCAGGCCCTGCACCAGGGCGGGTGCGGTCTTGCCGGCCGGGCCGTCGTATCCGTTGTCGAGGTATCCCTTGAGCAGCAGTCCGACGCCGACGGTCGCGATGAAGGGGTTGATCCGCGCCGTGGTGACGAGCAGGCCGTTGACGAGGCCGATCGTGGCGCTGACGGCGAGCGTCAGGCAGATCGCCGTCAGCAGCGCACCGTCGTCACCGGCCATGGTCTCGGCGGCGACGAGGGTGCTCAGGCTGACCACGTACGCCACCGACAGGTCCAGCGAGCCCCCCACGATGACCAGGGTCTGGCCGACCGCGACGAGGCCCAGACCGGCGGCGACGTGCAGCAGGCTCACCGTCGTCGGCAGGCTGAACAGCCGGCCGCCGTCGAGAGTGACGATGAGCCAACCGATCGCCAGGGTGAGGACCAGGGCGACGAACACGCCGGGCGGGGTCCGCCGGGCCGGCAGGGACGGCGCGGCGCTCATCCGGCCGCCTCCCCCACGGTGCCGACCGCGAGGGCGATGACATCCTCCTCCGTCGCGCCGGCGACCAGCTCGCCGGCGATCCGGCCGTCGCGCATGACGATGACCCGGTCGCTCATGCCGAGCAGTTCGGGCAGCTCGGACGAGACCATCAGCACGGCGGCGCCGTCGCGGGCCAGCCGGCGGACGAGGTCGTGGATCGCCGACTTGGCGCCCACGTCGATGCCCCGGGTCGGCTCGTCGAAGAGCAGGATCCTCGGGGCTAGCGCGAGCCACCTGGCCAGCACGACCTTCTGCTGGTTGCCCCCGGACAGGAAACGGATCTCCTGGTCCTCCCCGGCGGCGCGAAGGTCGACGGCCGCGAGCAGCTCCCGGACCCGCGCGGTCCGGGCACCGCGGCCGCCCCCGCCCGGGTGGACGCCGCGGACGGCGCGGGCGGCCAACAGCGCGTTGTCGAGCACCGACTGCTCGGCGACGATCCCCTCGCCCTTGCGGTCCTCGGAGACGTAGGCGATACCGGCCCGCATCGCGGCGCGGGGCGAGCGCAGCCGGACCGGCGCTCCGTCGACGGTCACCCGGCCGGTGCTGAACGGTGCGGCGCCGAACAGTGCGCGGGCCAGCGCCGACCGGCCGGATCCTTGCAGGCCGCCGACGCCGAGCACCTCACCGGCGCGCAGCCGTAGGTCGATGCCGCGCAGCTTCCGGTTGCCTCCGCCGCGGACGGTCAGCCGCACCGGGCCCAGCTCCTGCGGCTGCGCCGGGTCGGGGTAGTAGCTCGACAGCTCGCGGCCGACCATGTGGCGCACCAGCTGATCGGCGCTGGCGTCCGCGGTGTCCAAGGTGGCCACCGCCCGGCCGTCCTTGAGCACGGTGATCCGGCTGGACAGGTCGAAGACCTCCTTGAGGCGGTGCGAGACGTACAGCACGCCGATCCCCTGCTCCTGCAGCCGCCGTACGAGCGCGTAGAGCTGGTCGACCTCGTGGTCGGCGAGAGCCGCGGTGGGCTCGTCCATGATGAGCAGCCGCGCGTCGAGGGCGAGCGCCTTGACGATCTCGACCACCTGTTGTTGCGCCACACCGAGTCGCCCCACGCGGGTGTCGGGCGCTAACGAGCCCTCCCCGATCGAGGCGAGGAGCTCCGCGGTGTGGCTGAGCATCGCCCTGCGGTCGACGAGCCCGCGACGCAGGGGCTCGCGGCCCAGACAGACGTTCTCCGCGACGGTGCGCTCCGGCAGCAGGGTCAGCTCCTGGTGGACGGTGCCGATACCGGCCTGTCGGGCCTCACGCGGGTTGCGGAACGTCCGCGGTGCGCCGGCGAACTCGACCGTTCCCTCGTCGGGCTGGTGGACGCCGGACACCACCTTCATGAGCGTGGACTTGCCGGCGCCGTTCTCGCCGACGACCGCGTGCACCTCACCCGGCCGGACCTGGAGGTCGACGCCATCGAGCACCCGCACGCCGAGGAACGATTTGCCGATGCCTCGCAGAGCGAGCAGCGGCGACGGCGGCAGGCCAGACATCGTGGGACCCTCTACATTCGCGTCGTCAGCAGGATTGCGTCACCAATAGCTGAAGCGTTCGGGTACGACCGGCGGGGAATGAGAGCTCCCGCCCGCGAGCTATCGTCGAATAGGCCGCGAACTTTCGCCGGACGCCATGGCGGCATCGCGGCCCCGAGGGTAAATGCCTCCATGAGCGCCTGGCAATACCCACCGGCCGGCGATATGCCGACGGCGGTCGATACACCGAAATCTGTTATCGAATGGGCCCGTCCGGAGTCGCGCACCCCACCAGGAAGATTGATTCGCAGAATGTGTTATGGAATCGGCCCGACGACAGTCGCGCGCCGAACCACGACGATTGCTGCGCAAAATGTGTTATGGAATCGGGCGCACCCGAACCATATTGACTGTTGCGATAGGCGGCTGCATGCTGGCCCGCAGACCACGGGAGACGGTCGCATCTGGCGTGACGCCCTATCTCTTCCGTAGGGACTTGACTGCCCGTCACGGCGGACGGGATGACGAGCTGACGGCATACGCGTGCCTACGACGCGCTCAGGCACTCCGGCGCATCTTCAGGTGCGGCCGGCGCGTGCCCGTGGTCATGCCATCGTTGCTCCGCCGACCTAGGAGACGGCATGCGTCGCATCATATTAATCTTCGGGGCGATCGCGAGCGTGCTCCTGTCGCTCGTCATCGCCCCACCGGCGTCAGCGGCGCCGGCCTTCCGAGCCCTGGTCTTCACGAAGACGGCCGGCTATCGGCACGATTCGATCCCCGCCGGCCTCACGATGCTCCGGGAGCAGGCGGCGGCCAACGACTTCGAGCTGGTCCACAGCGAGGACTCGAGCGTCTTCACCCCGGCGAACCTCGCCACCTTCGACGTGCTCATCATGTTGCAGACCTCGGGCATGGTGTGGACCACGGCCGCCCAACGCCAGGCGGTGGAGGGCTACCTCGCCGGCGGCAAGGGCATCGTCGCGATCCACAACGCCACGGACATGGGCATCGAGAACGAGTACCCGTGGTGGGACCAGACCATCAACGGTGGCGCGCACATGCCGGAGCACTCCCCCGGCGTGCTGTCCGGCACCGCGATCGTCGCGGACAAGAAACACCCGTCGACGGCCGGCCTGCCGGACCGCTGGAACCGCAGCGAGGAGTGGTACAACTTCGACCGCAACCCCCGCGGCGACGTCCACGTCCTGGTCACCGCGGACGAGCGCACGTACAACCCGGGCCCCCGCGCCATGGGGCCGGACCACCCCATCTCCTGGTGCCGCAACACCGGCGGCGGCCGCGTGTGGGCCACCGGCATGGGGCACACCAGCGCGGCCTACAGCGAGACCCATTTCCGCAACCACGTCCTCGGGGGCGTCAAGTGGGCGGCCGGCAAGGAGCCCGGCGACTGCGGCGGCACCGTGTGGAGCAACTTCGAGAAGCGCACCCTCGACGACAACACCGCGGACCCGATGGCCCTCGCGGTCGCCCCGGACGGGCGGGTGCTCTACGTCCAGCGGGGCGGGCAGGTGAAGATCTTCAAACCGACCACCAACAAGACCGTGACAGCCGCCACGCTCAACGTCTACACCGGCGGCGAGGACGGCCTCACCGGGCTGGCGCTCGACCCCGACTTCGCCAAGAACGGCTACGTGTACCTGTATCACTCCCCGGCCGGAGTCCCGAACGACATCAACCGGGTCTCGCGGTTCACGCTCACCGGCGACACCCTGAACATGTCGAGCCAGGTGACGATCATCGACATCCCCGCGACCCGGGACCGCACGTTCGCCGAGCCCGGGCACACGGGCGGGTACATCGCGTTCGGCCCCGACAAAAACCTGTACATCGGCACCGGGGACGACGTCCCGCCGAACCTCGACTCCAACTGGCAGGGCTACGCCCCGCTGGACTGGCGGCCGGGCAAGGCCAACCTCGACGCCGCCCGCACCGCCGGCAACACCAACGACCTGCGGGGCAAGCTCCTGCGCATCCGGCCGTCGGCGGACGGCGGCTACACCGTCCCGGCCGGCAACCTCTACCCGCAGGGCACGGCGCAGACCCGGCCGGAGATCTACGCGATGGGCTTCCGCAACCCGTTCCGCTTCTCGATCGACCCGGACAACGGCTGGGTCTACCTCGCCGACTACGGCCCGGACCGGAACCCGCCCACGACCAACCGCGGCCCCGAAGGGCTCGTCGAACTCAATGTCATCAAGGCCCCGGGCAACTACGGCTGGCCCTTCTGCCACGGCGACAACCAGGCCTACGCGCCCTACAACCCGGACACCCGCGTCGTCGGAGCCAAGTTCAACTGCAACGCGCCGGTCAACAACTCGCCGAACAACACCGGCCTGACCAGCCTCAAGCCGATCGTCGCGCCGAACATGTGGTACGGCTACGGCGTCTCGCCGAACTTCCCCGAACTCGGCTCCGGCGGCTCGGGGCCGATGGGCGGACCGGTCTACCGCTACAACGCCGCGAACCCGTCCGAGACGAAGTTCCCGCCCTACTACGACGGAGTCCACTTCTTCTACGAGTGGTCGCGCCACACCGTCAAGGAGGTCCACTTCGACTCCGCGACCGCGGTCACCCGGACCAACCCCTTCATGCCCGCCGCCAAGTTCCTCAAGCCGATGGACATGGAGTTCGGGCCCGACGGCTCGCTGTACCTGCTCGAATGGGGCAACAACTTCTCCGGTGGCAACAACGACTCGGGGCTCTACCGCATCGACTACAACCACGGCGGACGGTCGCCGATCGCCAAAGCCACCGGAACGCCCACCAACGGGGACGCGCCACTGAACGTGCAGTTCAGCAGCGCGGGGTCCACGGACCCGGATCCCGGCAGCACGCTCAGCTACCACTGGACGTTCGGCGACGGCACCACGTCCACGGCGGCCAACCCGTCACACACCTACACCACCAACGGCAACTACACGGCCCAGCTCAAGGTCACCGACAACACCGGCAGGACGGCCTTCGCCAACGTGCCGATCACCGTGGGCAACACCGCACCGATCGTCACCCTCACCCTTCCGTCCGACGGCGGCATGCTGGACTTCGGCGACCGTGTCCCGTACAAGGTGTCCGTCTCGGACCCCGGCGGCGCGCCCATCGACTGCGCCAAGGTGTTGGTCAACCCCGCCCTCGGCCACGACGACCACCAGCATGAGACCACGGACCATCCGGGCTGCTCGGGCACCATCGACACGACGCTGCTGGGCGGGCACCCCGACGGCGCCAACCTGTACTACGTCCTCAACGCCCGCTACACCGACGACGGCGGCCCCGGCGGTGCGAACCCGCTCACCGGCTACGCCCAGGTGATCCTCCAGCCCAAGCACAAGCAGGCCGAGTTCTACACGGACCAGTCGGGTGTGCAGATCGTCGAGCAGGCCGGCGCGGAGAGCGGCAAGCGGGTCGGCGACATCTCCGACGGCGACTGGATCGCGTTCAAACCGATGAGCCTGTCGGGCATCACGAGCGTGAAGTACCGCCTGTCGTCGCCGAGCGGCGGCGGATCGATCGAACTGCGCGCCGACTCACCGACCGGCAAGCTCCTGGCCACGACACCGGTGCCGAGTACCGGCGGCTGGAACACCTACCAGTCCACGTCGGCGGTGAACACCGCCGATCTCGCCGGCTCGCACCGGCTCTACCTGGTGTTCAAGGGCACCTCGAACAACTGGTTCGACCTCGACTCGCTCACCTTCGGCGGCGACGGGGTCGGCGAACCGGGCAGCGGCGGCGGTGGCGGCGTGGCCGGAAGGACGTGGACGGTCGCGGCGCAGCACAGCGGCAAGTTCATGGACGTCAGCGAGGCCTCGACCGCTGACGACGCCCAGATCGTCCAGTGGCCGGCCACCGGCGGCAACAACCAGAAGTGGCAGGCCGTCGACGCCGGTGGCGGCGCCGTCCACCTCAAGGCGCTGCACAGCGGCAAGTGCCTCGCCGTCACGGGCGGATCCACCGCCCAGGGCGCGTTCCTGCAGCAGTCCACCTGCGACAACGGCAACGCGCAGAAGTTCCTCGTCACACCGGCCGGCACGGCGGGTGTGTACACGGTGAAGAGCGTGCCCAGTGGACTGTGCGTGGACGTCAACGGCGGCTCGACGGCCGACGGCGCACGACTCCTGCAGTGGAGCTGCCACAGCGGCACCAACCAGCAGTGGCGGTTCACCGCCGTCTAGCCCGTCCGGACGGGATGCCCGGCGCGGTCGCGCGCCGGGCACCCTCCCTACGAACAGGTGAGGAACCGCCATGGTGTTTCGGATACCTCGGCCCCGCCGGTACGGACGGCTGTCCGCGCTGGGCACCGCCCTGACGCTTGTCGCCGTCGGCGCCACCGCGGTGGCGGCACCGATCGAGCCCGGGCAGAGCGCCCCCGTCGTGGGCGTGCAGTCCGGCCGCTGCCTGACCGTCCCCGGCACCACCAACGGCACGCAGGCCCAGCTCCAGGACTGCACCGGCGCGGCCGGCCAGACCTGGACCTACACCGCCGGAAAACAACTGACCGTCAACGGCGACAAATGCCTCGACGCCAGCGGACGCGGCACCACCAACGGCACCGCCGTCATCGTCTGGGACTGCAACGGCCAGAACAACCAGCAGTGGAACGTCAACCCCAACGGCACCATCACCGGCGTCCAGTCCGGACTGTGCCTCGACGCCAACGCCGGCGGCACCGCCAACGGCACCAGGATCACCCTCTGGTCCTGCCACAACGGCGCCAACCAGCAGTGGAACTCGCCGACCCCGCCGCCGGACCCGCCGGTACCGGGCGGCGCGGGCACGTGCGACATCTACGCCTCGGGCGGCACCCCCTGCATCGCCGCCCACAGCACCGTACGAGCGCTCTACGGCACCTACGACGGCAACCTCTACCAGGTCCGGCGCTCGTCCGACAGCACGACCCGGAACATCGGCGTCCTGAGCGCGGGTGGCGCCGCCGACGCGACGACGCAGGACTCGTTCTGCGCCGGAACAACCTGTGTCATCACCGTCGTCTACGACCAGTCCGGCCGCGGGAACGACCTGTGGTACCAGGGATCGAGTGTGGTTCCCGGCTCCAGCCAGAGCCGCCCGGCGCTCGCCACGTCGGAGTCGCTGGCGGTCCGTGGCAGCAAGGCCTACTCGCTCTACATCAATCCCGGCAACAGCTACTGGCGGGACGGCCACCTGACCGGCGTGCCGACCGGCAGCGCCCCTGAAGGCATGTACATGGTGACCAGCGGCACCCATGTCAACGGCGGCTGCTGCTTCGACTACGGCAACAGTGAGACGACCCGAGCGGCCGACGCGGCCGGGGCGATGGACGCGATCAATTTCAGCACCCAGTGCTGGTTCGGCGGGTGCGTCGGCAGCGGCCCGTGGATCCAGGCCGACCTCGAATGGGGGCTCTACTCCGGTGGCAGTCAGACCTGGAACACGAACCAGCGGGCCTTCACCAGCAAGTTCGTGACGGCGATGCTGAAGAACAACGGGACGAGCCGTTTCGCGCTCAGGGGTGGCAACGCCCAGACCGGAAGCCTGACCACGCTCTGGGACGGCGCGCTTCCGCCCGGCTACAGCCCCATGAAGAAGCAGGGCGCCATCATCCTCGGCAGCGGTGGCGACTGCTGCAAGCCCGGCGGCGGCGCGAACCTCAGCGCCGGCACCTTCTACGAGGGCGCGATGGTGTCCGGATACCCGTCCGACGCGACCGAGAGCGCGGTACAAGCCAACATCGTCGCCGCCGGCTACCGCTGAGTCACTCCATCGATGAAGGAAAGGGAGGGAGAAACGTGGTGCGACACGGCAGGAATCGTCACCGATGGCGCACGCCGATCGCCGTGGCCGCCGCGCTCCTGCTCGCCGCGGTCGGCATCAGCGGCATCTCGCCGACGTCCGCCGCCGCCGAGGTCCGCTCCGTCGCCGCGAGCGCCGGATGCGGCAAGCCCCCCACGCTGTCGAGTGGTCCGCACTCGATTCAGAGCAGCGGCAGGACGCGGAACTACATCCTGCGGGTGCCCGCCGACTACGACAACGACCGCCCGTACCGCCTGGTCTTCGGTTTCCACTGGAACGGCGGCACCGCGGGCGACGTCGACTCGGGCGGAACCAGCGGATACTCCTGGTCGTACTACGGCCTGCGGGCGCTCTCGAACAACAGCACGATCTTCGTCGCGCCCCAGGGCCTCGGGAACGGCTGGGCCAACTCAGGCGGCGAGGATCTGACCTTCGTGGACGACATGCTCAGGCAGATCGAGGCGGGCCTGTGCGTCGACACGAACCAGCGCTTCGCCGGGGGTTTCAGCTACGGAGGCGGCATGAGTTTCGCCCTCGCGTGCGCCCGGCCGACAGTGTTCCGCGCGGTCGCCGTCTACGCGGGCGGACAGTTGAGCGGGTGCAACGGCGGCACCCAGCCGGTCGCGTACATCGGACTGCACGGCTTGCGGGACCCGGTGCTCCCGATCTCCACGGGTCGTTCGCTGCGCGACAGGTTCGTGCGGAACAACGGCTGCACCCCCCAGAACCCGCCGGAGCCGGCACGGGGCAGCCTCACGCATGTCGTCACGACCTACTCGGGGTGCCGCGCCGGCTACCCCGTGGCATGGGCCGCGTTCGACGCGGGTCATACGCCCGGTCCTGTCGACGGATCGGCCGGCGACTACGAACCGGGTGAGAGGTCGTGGACCCGGGCGGTGGTGTGGAACTTCTTCACGCAGTTCGACGACACGACACCCACCCCGCCGCCGACCCCGACCACCTTCCGGCTGCGCAACGAGGGTTCGGGCCGGTGCCTGGACGTCAACGGGTCGAACTCCGCCAACGGCACACCGCTGATCATCTGGGACTGCCACAGCAACGCCAACCAGCAGTTCACCCAGAACGGTGCGGCGTTGCAGGTGCTGGGCAAGTGCGTGCACGTCCCGCCCGGCGCCGCCGCCGGCACGCGGGTACAGGTCCAGGACTGCGACGGTGCCACCAACCAGCAGTGGGTCTTCAGCAGCAACGGCACGATCCGCAACGCTCAGACCGGGTTGTGCCTGGATGTCAACGGCGCAAGCACCGCGGGCGGCTCCGCGGTCATCGTGTGGAGCTGCCACGACGGCGCCAACCAGCGCTGGACGCGAGCGTAACCGCACGAGTGAAGGCGGTACGTGATCTCACGTACCGCCTTCACTTTCAGAGACGAGACCGGCGTGCCGCGTCAGCTCAGGGCAGGGTCCATTTCTGGTTGGCTCCGCCGTGGCAGGTCCACAGGTGCACGAGGGTGCCGTCGGAGGAGCCCGCGCCCGACACGTCCAGGCACTTGCCCGACCGCGGGTTCCGCAGCGACCCGTCCGGGTACGCCTGCCAGTTCTGGTTGGCACCACCGTTGCACGACCACAACTGGACCTTCGCCCCGTCCGCGGTGCTGTTGCCGCTGACGTCCAGGCACTTGCCCAACGCCTTGACCGTCGACCCCGGCGCCACCGTCCACCGCTGCCCCGCCGAACCCGTGCACGACGAGATCTGCACCGCCGTCCCGTCCGCCGAACTGCCGTTACGCACATCCAGGCACTTGTTCGCGAGCCCCACGACCGGACCCGTGCCGGGGGTGGGTGGCGGGCTGCCGCCCAGGTCCTTGATCCGGACGTTGCGGAACGACACGTCGTCCCCCGTGCCGTGGTTCTGGATGCCGACGTGGCCGGCGAGCGAGCGGGCGGGGTCGGTGTTGGTGAAGTCGTTGATCTTCACGCCGTTGAGCCAGACCTGGAGCCGCTCCCCCTCGACCAGCAACTCGAAGGTGTTCCACTCGCCCGGTGGGTTGAGCGCCGCGTCCCGGGCAGCCGTGTCCGGGGCCTTGACGGCGTAGATCGAGCCGGTCGTGCGGTCGGGCGCGTCGGTGGCGTCGATCTGGACCTCGTAGCCGTTGTCCAGTGCCGACTGCGGGTCGCTCGTCGGGGGGAAGCCCACGACCACACCGGAGTTGTCGTCGCCGGGCATCTTCCAGTCCAGCTTCAGCGAGTAGTCGGTGAACTGCCGGGCGCTGTACCAGAGCATGCCCATGCCGCCGTACGAGGTGAGGGTGGCGTCCGAGTTGGTGAAGCCGCCCGGGCCTGCCTGCGACCAGCCGGTGGTCGAGCCGTTGTAGAGGGTCGTGTAGCCGGTCTCGGGCCGGCAGTCGGCCTTGGTCCGGCCTGCCGCGTACCGGATGCCGCCGAGCAGGTGCGCCCGGAACGCCGGCTCGGTGTACGACGCCTGGCTGTGCCCGCCGCCGGTGTAGAAGGCCCGGCCCCCCGCGTGGGTCTTGCACCAGCTGTGCGGGTGGTCGGCGCCCATCGAGCCGCCCGAGTAGGACGACTCGTCCAGCGTGGTGAGCACGCGCGCGGTGCTACGCGGGTTGGTCCGGAAGTTGTACCACTCATCGGTACGGGTCCAGGTCTGCGGCAGGTGGGCGGTCGCCGCGTGGGCCCGCCCCTCCACCTTGACGTCTGCCTGCTGGACGGCGGGGTGTGAGGCGAAGTAGGCGCCGACCAACTCGCCGTAGAACGGCCAGTTGTACTCCGTGTCCGCGGCCGAGTGGACGCCGACGAAGCCGCCGCCCGATCCGATGTACGACTGGAACGCCGACTGCTGGGCGTCGTTCAGGACGTCGCCGGTGGTGTTGAGGAAGACCACCGCCTCGTAACGGCTCAGGTTGCCGGTGGTGAACTGGTTGCCGTCCTCCGTGGCCGTCACGGTGAAGCTGTTCGCCGCGCCGAGGTCCCGGATGGCCTGGATCCCTGCCGGGATCGAGTCGTGCCGGAAACCGGCCGTCTTGGAGAACACGAGGACGTCGTAGGACGTGTCCGCGGCACTGACGGGTGTGGGCTGTGCGAGGAGGGCCAGGGCGGCGAGTGTCGTGGCCGCCCCGCCCAACAACATTCGGGGTTGTCTGCGCATGTCCGTCGCTCCTTTTTTGGTGACAGAAGTCAGGGCAGGGTCCACTTCTGGTTGGCTCCGCCGTGGCAGGTCCACAGGTGCACGAGGGTGCCGTCGGAGGAGCCCGCGCCCGACACGTCCAGGCACTTGGCCGCCTGCGGGTTCCGCAGCGACCCGTCCGGGTACGCCTGCCAGTTCTGGTTGGCACCACCGTTGCAGGACCACAACTGGACCTTCGCCCCGTCCGCCGTGCTGTTGCCGCTGACGTCCAGGCACTTGCCCAACGCCTTGACCGTCGACCCCGGCGCCACCGTCCACCGCTGCCCCGCCGAACCCGTGCACGACGAGATCTGCACCGCCGTCCCGTCCGCCGAACTGCCGCCACGGACGTCCAGGCACTTGTTCGCGAGCCCCACGACCGGACCCGTGCCGGGGGTGGGTGGCGGGCTGCCGCCGGTGTCAAAGGTGAACGCGTCGACGTCGAAGAGGAATCCGGAGCCGCCCGCGAAGGTCAGGTAGAGCGTGGTGGTGCCGGCCGGCGCACCGGAGATCGAGCCGCCCACGGTGGTGAAGTTCGTCCACGAGCCGGTGACCGGGACCGTGGCGGAGCCGAGGACAGTGCCGGTCGGCGAGCCGGCCCGGACCTCCAACCTGCCGCCCGCGCCGGCTGACGACACCCTGGCGCTGAACGACGTGGCCTTGCTCAGCTTGTACGGCTCGAGCGCGATCCAGTCGCCGTTCTCGATGTCACCGACGGACTTGCCGCCCTCGGCTGTCGACTTGTCGAGGACGGCGACACCGGACGATGTCTTGTAGTGCTCGGCCTGACGGTGCTTCGGTTGCAGGATGTGCTGCTTGTGCGTGGTGAGCCCGGCGTTGTCGGTGTACTCGGCGTCGAAGACCCCGAAGATGTTCGCCGCGTCGTCGTGTTCACCGTCGACCGGGATGGTGACCGTGCCGGAGCAGCCGGTCTTCGAGGTGATCGGATGGCCGTGGCTGTCGTGACCGACGATGTACGTCAGCTTGACCTTGGCGCAGTCGACCGTGCCGTCCTCCGGGTCCGTGACGGTGATACGGAACGGCACGGTGTCGCCGAAGGCGAAGATCTCCCCCGCGTCGGGGCTGTCGATGGTCACGGTCGGCGCGGTGTTGCCGACGGTGATCCGCACGTCGGCGGTGCCGGTGGCACCCTGCGGGTCCCGCACGGTCAGCCTGGCCGTGTAGTCACCGTTCGTGGTGTACGTCTTCGTCGGGTTGGCGGCGGTGGAGGTGGTGCCGTCGCCGAAGTTCCACGCATAGGTCAGTGCCCCACCCTCCGGGTCGGACGAGCCGGCCGAGGAGAAGGTGACGGTCAACGGCGCCGCTCCGGAGGTGCGGTTGGCGCCGGCCATCGCCGTGGGCGCCCGGTTGCCGGCGCCGACGTAGTCGAAGCGGTAGAGAGCGGAGTACTGGTCGCCTTGGTACAGCCCGGCGCCGTAGTCCAGCACGTAGTACGAGCCGTCGGGGCCGAACGCCGAGTCGATCACCTGCTTGCCGTTCCACGGGAAGCTGTCGATGGTCCCCGGGGAGCCGTCGGCGTTGAGGTGGATCGGCTTGATCCAGCCGCGGCCGAACTCCGTGGCGAAGAACTGCCCGTCGAACGACTGCGGGAACTTCGTGGGCGAGCCGACGTCGGGGTCGTACCGGTACACCGGGCCCGCCATCGGCGACTCCGAGCCGCCGCCGAACGCCGACGGGCTGCCGGCGTCGCCGCCGTAACGGATCCAGGCGGCCTTGGCGGGGGGCAGTGTGCTCAAGCCGGTGTTGCGGGGGGAGTTGTTCGTCGGGCCGCCCGAGCAGTTGTATTTCGGGCCTGCCGTGTTGGTGGCGAAGTCCCACTCGGCGTAGGTCTCGGAGTTCGTGTTCGTGCCGGTGCAGTACGGCCAGCCGTAGAAGCCCGGGCCCGTGACGCGGTTGAACTCGACCTGGCCCTGCGGCCCGCGCGCCGAGGTGGCGCCGGCATCGGGGCCGTAGTCGCCGACGTAGACGATGCCGGTGGCCTTGTCCACGCTCATCCGGAACGGGTTGCGCAGGCCCATCGCGTAGATCTCCGGTCGGGTCCTGGCCGTGCCGGGCGGGAACAAGTTGCCTTCCGGGATCGAGTACGACCCGTTCTCGTTCACCTTGATCCGTAGGATCTTGCCGCGCAGGTCGTTGGTGTTGGCGGCGGTGCGCTGCGCGTCGAACGCCGGGTTGCGGTTGGTCCGCTCGTCGAGCGGGGAATAGCCGGCGGACTCGAACGGGTTGGTGTCGTCGCCTGTGGACAGGTACAGGTTGCCTGCCGCGTCGAAGTCGATGTCTCCGCCGGCGTGGCAGCAGGTGCCTCGGTCGGCCGACACGTCGAGGATGTCCACTTTGCTGGACTGGTTGAGCGTGAAGTCGGCGTTGAGCGTGAACCGGGAAAGCCGGTTGACACCCTGCCACGCCGACCAGTTGCCGCCGGTGGTCGGTGCGTCGCCTCCTGGCGTGGACAGTGGCGGGGCGTAGTAGAGGTAGATGTGCCGGTTGGTGGCGAACCCCGGGTCGATGCCGATGCCCTGCAGGCCGTCCTCGTCGTGCGCGTAGACGGGGATGTTGCCGATCACCGAGGTGTTGCCGCCCGCATCCGTGCGGCGCACGGTCCCGTTGCGAGCGGTGTGCAGCACCGACCGGTCGGCGAGGACGGCCAGCGACATCGGCTCCCCGACTTCCGCGACTCCGCGGGCCAGTTGGACCTGCTGGAAGTCGGCGGGGTTGATCGGGTGCGCCGAGGCCGGGGTCGCACTGGACAAGGTCGCGACGAGAGCGGCCGCGACCAGGAGCAGAGCCGATCCGATGGCCGGCCAGCGCGCGGCTGCGGCCCCCTTGGTTAACATGAACATGACAATGCAGTCCCCTTCCTGAACAGGTGGTTGCCAGGCTTGGGGCGCGCGCTGCCGCGCCGATGCCGTAGCGGGATGTCGCCGCTTCGGCCCGCCAAGTGTGCTTCAGCGGGCCAGTACGCCGAGCAGGGGCAACAGCTCGGAATCAGGAGAAGTCGATGGCTACCGCGCTGCCGGGTCACATCGACGACCGTGATGGTCTGCCGACAAGGCTAGAAGACCTCAGCCCGATGCGTCCACACTTCCCTCAGGACCAACGGGGCTCTTGATGGGTCGCTTCGCGCGCGCAGGGCGCCGGGCATGTGACCGCCGTGCTCCTGCGGCGGTCGGTGGCGGTCCCGTGGTGCGGCACACCACTCGGGATGCTGTGCGTGCCGGGCCGGTCAGGCGCCGGGCAGCACGCCGGTACCGGACGGATCCGGAACGACAAGGTTGATCACGACATCACACAGACCCTGGGAGCGCGGGAAGCCCCGTCGGGGCAGGGTGACCCAATGGGCCCCCTGTCCCGACGGGGCTCGGTCGGCCGGACGGCGGGTCAACGGCGCCCGACAGGGACCGGTGCCGTGTGCGGCGCTCCCCGGCTCAGCCGAAGTTCACGTCGCTGCACCACATGTAGGCCTGGTCGAGGTGCGAGGCCTGCCAGATCACGAACAGGATGTGGTGTCCGGTGTAGCCGGAGGTCTGTACGGGGAACGTGATGTTCTGCGCCGGGGCGAAGCGGCCGGTCTGCGTGATGAAGTCGAGGTTGCTCCAGCCCAGGGTCTGCGTCTTGGGGTTGAAGCCCTGCTTGCTCACGTAGACCTTGAAGTAGTCGGCACCGTGGGACGCCTGGTCGTACAGGTGGACCGAGAAGTTGTTGCCGACGGTGGTGGTCTTCCACGGCCCGGGCTTGTCCAGGCTGGCGTTCCTCGAGAGGTTGTTGCTGCAGAGCGTCCCGTCGGGGGTCCGCGCCTGGAACTGGCCACCGAGGCCGTCGCGGAGCGCGCTCATCCAGTTCCACATGGTGTCGGGGTTGGCCTGGAAGGCCTGCCAGCACATGGGGTCCTGGGTCTGCATGGCCGGGTTCGTGTGGTTGCTGCCCCACGTCTTCCAGCACTGGTACGCGCGGGAGGCGGGGCCGACGACGGTGCCGTGAGCCTGGGCGGGGGCCGACCAGGTGAGTGCGCCGACAACCACGGCGAACAGCATGACGAGCGCCTGGAGAGGCCGGCGCAGGGGTGACCGCGAACGCCCGGCTAACGGACTCTGTTTGCGCATGTGGGGGGACTCCTTCCAGTTGCAAGGCTGTTATGGGAGCGCTCCCAACGGTAGGTCTTCTGAGTGAGATGTCAATGAAACGAACGGAGTTGGTTTCAGGGGTGGACGGCGAGCAGGGAGCCTGCCGTGAGCCGGCCTGTGCACGATGCGCGCGCCAGGTGGTGGTGCCTACTTGGCCGTCGTGCCAGCCGCGCGTCTCGAGGGAGTCCGGCGCCGTCGGAAAAGTCCGTTGCCGGAACAGCAGCATCGCCGATCGAATGTCTCCATGACTCATGACGCCGCAGCGGACCATGTGGAGCAGAACCGACGCTATTGGGATGACCAGGCGGCTGGGTGGCACGGGCCGCTCGCCCGCGGTCACTGGGCGCAGGTGGAGCCTTCCTGGGGATTGTGGTCCACGCCTGAGTCGCAGGTTTCCTTGCTTCCCGACGGCATCGCCGGGATGCGCGCGATCGAGTTGGGCTGCGGTACTGCCTACGTTTCCGCTTGGCTGGCCAGAGCAGGGGCCCACCCGGTCGGGATCGACCTCTCGGAGAAGCAGCTCGCCACTGCTCGCGCGATGCAGGCAGAGTTCGGTATCGACTTCCCCCTCGTCCTGGGCAATGCCGAGAAGGTGCCCTACGAGGACGACACGTTCGACCTGGCGATCAGTGAGTACGGCGCCTCGCTGTGGTGCGACCCCTACCAGTGGATCCCCGAGGCAGCCCGGCTTCTCGTTCCCGGAGGCCGACTGGTGTTCTCGCGCTACTCACCGCTGTTCGCGCTGTGCGTACCGCCCGAGGGACCGGCCTCCACCACTCTGTCCCGCAGCCAATTCGGCCTGACACGGCTGGAATGGGGGAATCACGTGGAGTTCGTCCTGCCGCACGGCGAGATGCTCCGTCTGCTGCGGGCCTGCGGCTTCGTCGTCGAGGACCTGATCGAGATTCAGGCACCCCAGTCCGCGAGAGACTTCCTAGAAGTGTCCGCCGACTGGGCCCGGCAATGGCCCAGCGAGGAGATCTGGAAGGCTCGGCTGGCAGGCTGACAGCTCCGCGGCACCGCGTATCGCCTAGCCTTGCTCATCCCGCGAAGCGCTTCGAAGCCTCCACCCGTGTCCGTAGTCCGAGCCGGGCGTCCACCAATCGGAACCGGCCGCGGACGGCAGGGCATCTCAGCATCTGGGAGACGGCTGGGCGCCAGCCATGGCTCGCCTGTCGGCGCACAACCGTGAACAGCGGTCCGGCGCGTAGGTGGCGCCGAAGATACCCGGCTTCGTTCAGGTGCGAGACGATCGCGAGGACTCTCGGCCAGGGCGATGTTCTGGGTTCTGGCCCTGTGCGGTATTTACCAGACAGTCCCCATGGGAGGCGTCGAGAGGGGTCCAGGGCCAGTGCTCACGCGTGTCTCCACGCGCACGAAGAGCGTCGGGCGGATGGGAGTCTCACCCTCCACGACTGCCGTCCGACGGCCGGCTGATTGGTGTGGGCCGTCCGCTCGGCCTGTTCGGCTAGGGCCATTCTTTGATCGTTGTTGACAGGACGAATGTGTTGGCCCGGCAGCCGCGAGGGCTAGCCTCGCCACGTCCGCACCCCCTCGTACCCACCCCCCACCTGAGGTGGCGGACGCCAAATCCCCTTTCGCACTCGAGGAAGGACTCTGATGGCACGCACCATCAGACGGTGGCTGCTCGCGGGGGTGGGAACCCTCAGCCTCGCGGTGGCGGGCGCCGTCCCCGCGACGAGCGCGGCCCACCAGGCCGCCTATCCGCGCGTACGGCCTACCGTGGCCGACTACACACAGGTGACCACCAGCCAGACCCCACCCACCCAGTCGCAGTGCGCCTCAGCAGGACGCCGCTGCTTCACCCCGCAGGCCATCCAGGCGGCCTACGACGTGGGCCCGCTGCACTCAGCCGGGGACGACGGACGCGGTCAGACGATCGCTGTCGTGGACTCCTACGGCAGCGACACCATGGCCCACGACCTGCATGTCTTCGACCGTGCATTCGGCATCACGCCCATGTGCGGGGAAGAGGGCGTCAGCTGCACGTCCGGCATGCCGACCTTCAGCGAGCTTCATCTGCAGGGCTCGCCCGCCACCAAAGCGCCGCCGTCCACGAGCAGCAGCCCGGGGCAGGAGGACAAGAGCGCGTGGGCCCTGGAGGTGGCCCTTGACGTCGAGACCGCCCATGCCATGGCGCCCGGCGCCAACATCCTGCTGGTGACCACCCCCACCGCCGAGACCCTCGGGGTACAGGGCTTCCCTCAGATGATGGCCGCCGAGCAGTACGTCGTCGAGCATCACCTCGCCACCGTCATCTCCCAGTCGTTCGCCTCCGCGGAGGGCGCCTTCGGCAGCGCCCAGTCGCTTCAGAAACTGCGCTATGCCTTCAAGTCGGCGGCACAGAACGGCGTCACCGTCCTCGGCTCCTCGGGTGACGACGGAAGCGCCGGCTCGGCCAAGACACCGGTGGGCCAGGGCGGGTCGACCCTCACCGGTCCCGCTGTCGAGTGGCCGGCTTCCGACCCGCTGGTCACCGGGGTGGGCGGCACGAACCTGTGCACCGACCCAGGCGCCACCAGCGGCAGGGTCGTCGACAGCGCCTCCCCGCCGGGGGCTTGCCAGAACGCCCCCGGTCAGTCGGAGACAGGCTGGACCGGTTCCGGTGGCGGCTACAGCAGCGTCTTCGCCAAGCCGGACTACCAGTCGGGCGTGCTGCCGGCCGGCAGCACAACCATCGGGACCATGCGCGGCGTTCCGGACATCTCCCTGCAGGCGAGTCCGTCGACGGGAGCGCTGGTGTACCTGTCCCTGCCGCCCGACGGCCAGAGCGGGCTGAAGTGCGGCAGCACACCGTGCAGCACGGGCTGGTACGACATCGGCGGCACGTCACTGGCGTGTCCTCAGTGGGCGGGCCTGGTCTCCATCGCCGCCCAGATGAACCACGGTGGACTCGGACGGATCAACCCGGCTCTGTACAAGCTCGCGTCCGACCCGGCCACCTACGCGGCCGACTTCAACGACGTCACCGTGGGCAACAACACCGCCGAAACGTCTGTCCCGGGCTATTCGGCCGGCACAGGATGGGACCCAGTCACCGGACTGGGGACGCCGAACGCGGCGAAGCTCCTGCCCGACCTCGTCAGCACCGTGCACGGCGGCTGACCTTCCGGGCCACAGCCGGGCATCGCGCCGCCGGCCGGCGGCGCGATGCCCGTTGCCACAAGCTGGTTGCGGGCGCGCTGGTTCGGCGTCAGCGTCTCCAGCAGCATCGCGGTGGTCACGGCTTCTCCGGTGAGCACATGGTCGATGGAGGGCCTCCGCCTGACGATCTGCGCGAGGTGCGCCCGGGGGTTTGCCGGTGCGGGAGCCGTACTTCGCGTAGCGGGAACTTGTAGGGGCCGTCGAGATCAGGATGGGTCGGAGAGCCGGTCGTGTGCCCCCGGGTGGGCGCGGCGACCGGTCCCGGCGGTCACCGGCAGGGCATCGCGGCGGGCCGACGAGGCTCTGTCAACTGGTCGGGCGCAGAGAGAGGTTGTAGTAGCGGATCTCCTCGTACTCTTCGAGTCCTTCTTGGCCTCCCTCGCGTCCCAGGCCGGACTGCTTGACCCCGCCGAACGGCGCGGCCGCGTTCGAGGGGACGCCCTGATTGATGCCGACCAGGCCGGTGGCGAGTTGGTCGGCCACGTTGAAGGCGCGGTCGAGGTTCTCGGTGAAGACGTAGCCGGCCAGGCCGTACTCGGTGTCGTTGGCGCGGGTGACGGCCTGGTCCTGGTGGGAGAAGCGCTGGATGGCGGCGACCGGTCCGAAGATCTCGGTGCGGGCGAGGTCGGCGTCGGCAGGTACGTGGTCCAGGAGCGTCGGTTCGAAGAAGGAGCCGGGGTGGCTGGGAGCGGAGCCGCCGGTGAGGAGGTGTGCGCCGCGCCGGGTCGCATCCTCGACGAGGCCGGAGAGTCTCGACACGGCCCTGTGGTCGATCACGGGGCCGAGGTCCACGCCGGGGGCGAGTCCGTGGCCTACACGCACGGCGGCCAGCCGGTCGGCCAGGGCGTCGACGAAAGCGTCGGCGATGCCGTCCTGGACGAGGATGCGGTTGGCGGCGATGCACGACTGGCCGCCGTTGCGCATCTTGGCGGCGAACGCGCCCTCGACGGCCCGCTCCAGGTCGGCGTCGTCGAAGACCAGCAGCGGGGCGTTGCCGCCCAGTTCCATGGAGCTCTTCAGCACGTTGTCCGCAGCGAGATGCAGCAGGACCTTGCCGACCGCGGTCGAGCCGGTGAAGGACACCTTGCGCACCCGCGGATCGGACAGCACGGCGGTGCTGAAGGCGGGGGCGTCCGTGGTGGTCACGACCTGCACCAGGTCTTCGGGGACACCGGCCGCGACCGCGAGCTGGACCGCGAAGATGGTGGTCAGCGGGGTGTTGGGCGCGGGTTTGATGACCACGGGGCAGCCGGCGGCGAGCGCGGGGGCTATCTTGCGGGTGGCCATGGCGAGGGGGAAGTTCCACGGGGTGATGAGGACCGACAACCCCACCGGTGCGCGTCGGGTGAGAAGACGAGCCCCTCCTGTGGGAGCGTCGCGGAGGTTTCCGGCCGGACGTACCGCTTCCTCCGCGTACCAGCGGACGAAGTCGGCGCCGTAGGAGACTTCGGCGCGGGCCTCGGCGAGCGGCTTGCCCATCTCGCGGGTGATGAGCAGGGCGATGATCTCGGAATTGCTTCTGATCAGGTCGTACCAGGCCCGCAGGATGTCGGCGCGGTGCCGGGTGGTGGTGGCGGCCCAGGACCGGCCGGCTTCGTCGGCGCGGGCGACGGCGGCGAGGGCCTGTTGGACGTCGAAGTCGGGGACCTGGGCGATCGTCCGGCCGGTGGCCGGATCGTGGACGTCGAAGGTGCGGGTCACGCCCGGCACGGCGAGAGTGAGGTTGGCCAGGACTTTGTCGGAGTCGGCCAGGGCGGTCGGTTCGATGTCGGGGAAGGTTTGCATCGTGGTCACTTGGCTTCCTGGGCGGAGATGACGGTGTCGATGGCGGCCACGAGCTGCCGGATCTCGTCGTCGGTGGTGACGAACGGGGGGCTGATCTGCACGGTGTTGCCGCGCAGCGGACGCGTGATGAAACCGTGTTCGACCAGTTCGTCGGTGACCGCTTCGGCGCTGAGGTCGTCCGTGAGCGTGATGCCGCCCAGGAACCCCGCCACGCGTGTCTCGACGACCGCTGCCCGGGCCGTGAGGGCGTTCAGTTCACGGGCGAGCAGCTGTTCCAGCTCGGTCACCCGGGGCAGCAGCTTGTCCTCGTCGAGGATGTCGAGGTTGCGCAGGGCGACGGCGGCGGCGGTGGCGTGCCCGGCGTAGGTGGCTCCGTGGCGGAAGACGGGGGTGTCGGAGGAGTCGCGGTAGAACGGCTGCCAGATGTGGGGTGCGACGAGCACGCCGCCCAGCGGGGCGTACCCGGACGTGACGCCCTTGGCGAAGGTGATCAGGTCGGGCCGCAGGCCGTACCGCTCGGTGGCGAACATGTGGCCGGTACGGCCGAACCCGGTGATGACCTCGTCGAGGATCAGGAGGATGTCGTTCTCGCGGCAGATGCGCTGCAGCCCCTCCAGGTAACCGGGGGCCGGCGGGTTGACGCCGCCGGTGCCCTGAATGGGCTCGGCCACGATCGCGGCGATCTTCTCCGGGCCGATGGTGCGCACCGTGCGCTCGACCGCGGCGATGTCGTGGGTCGACACGCGCGCGGTATCGGGCACCAGGGACTCGGTGCCGTACCCGGCGCGGTTGAAGTCGAGGCCGGCGATGCTGGTTCCGTAGGCGTGCAGGCCGTGGTAGGCGAACTCGCGGCTGAGGATCACGGTCTTGTCGGTGCGTCCCTCGCGCTGCCAGTGGCGGCGGGCGAGCTTGCAGGCGACGTCGATGGCGTCGGAACCGCCGCTGTTGAGGATGACCTTGGGGTCGTCGATGGGTGAGAGCCAGGCCAGGCGCTCGCCGAGTTCGACGGCTCGGTCGTTCAGGTAGCGGCCGAAGATGTGGTAGGTCTCCAGGCGCCGCATCTGCTCGTAGGCGGCCTCGGCGAGTTCGGGGCGGGCGTGGCCGACGTTCGCGTGCCACAGACCGGCGGTGCCGTCGAACAGACGCCGGCCATCGGTGGTGAAGACGTAACTGCCTTCCGCGCGGTCGACGGTCAGCTGGCGTCCCAGGACGGACGGGAGGTGGGCCTGGGCGCTCCAGAGGGCGGGCCCGGTCAGGACCGGCTGGTTCTCGTGGGACATGTCTTTTCCCCTAGTGGTGTGCGAGTTACTGGGCGGTGTAGCCGCCGTCGACGGGAAGGGTGATGCCGGTGATGTACTCGGCACTGGGTGAGGCGAGGAACGCGATGGCGCCTGCGACGTCCTGCGGGGTGGCCGGCCGCCCGAGCGGAATGGCGTCCGCCACCTTGCGGGCAACGGCTTCCGGGTCCTTCTGGGAGCTGAGCCATGCTTCGAAGAGCGATGTGCGGGTCATGCCGGGTGCCACGGCGTTGACGCGGATGTTGTACGGCGCGAGTTCCACCGCGGCCGCCGCCGTCAGGGCCTTCATCGCGCCCTTGCTGGCGCTGTAGACGCCCATCGTGGGGACGCCGACCGTGGCCAGCCGGGAGGTCACGTTGACGATGCTGCCGCCCGACTGCCGCATCGCGCGTCCCGCTGCCTGGAGGACGGCGATCGCCGCGAAGGTGTTGATCTCGAAGGTGGCACGGATCTCGGTGTCCGGGACGTCCAGCAGTTCCCCGGTGTGGTCGGCTGCCGCGTTGTTCACCACCACGTCCACCCTGCCGAACCGGTCGATGGCCTGGTCGAGGATGCGATCGGGTTCACCGTCCCTGGTGAGGTCGGCGGGGACGAAGCAGGCGCTGTCGGAGCCGAGTTCTCGCGTCACGGCCTCACCTCGTTCGCCGCAACGGCCGCTGAGGAGCACGGCGAATCCGTCCCCGTGGAGTCGCCGGGCGGTTTCGGCGCCTATCCCGGAGGTGGCGCCCGTGACGAGAGCCACCCGTGACGGCGTGGGTACGTGGGTCGTCATCGGCGCGCGGCGGCTTTCCGCGCGTTCCGCACGACCACGTACGTGGCGAGGATGACGGCCAGGCTGAGGACGCTGAGGTAGAGCTGTGAGCGGGCGTCCGGAACCAGCAGCATGGAGCTCAGAACGACGAGGATGCCCGCCAGGGTGATCCAGCTGAGGTACGGGTAGCCCCACATGCGCAGCTTGAGCAGCTCGGGGGTCTCCCGCTCCAGCCGGCGTCGCATGCGCAGCTGTGATCCGGCGATGATCGCGTAGACGAACAGGCCGACGGCCCCCGCGGAGTTGATGATGAAGTCGAAGACGGTGTCCGGCGCGACGTAGCTCATGGCGACGGCGACGTAGCCGGCGGACGTGCAGGCCAGGATGGCCTTCCAGGGCGTTCCCTTGCGGTTGCGGTCGGCGACCCATCGCGGCGCCCAGTTGTGGCGCTGGAGGGCGAACAGCATCCTCGAGGCCGTGTACAGGCCGGAGTTGAGGACGGACAGCACGGAGGTGAGGACGACCACGTTGATGATGGTGGTCGCCGCGGGGATGCCCATCTTGCCGAAGGCGGCCGCGTACGGGCTGGTCTGGGTCGGGATCTGGTGCCACGGGGTGATCATCACCAGCAGGGTCACCGAGCCGACGTAGAAGATGATCACACGCCACACCGTCGAGGAGGTCGCCTTGACGACGGACTTCACCGGGTCCGCGGACTCCGCGGCCGCGATGGTCACGATCTCCGTGCCGACGTACGCGAAGATCACCATGACGATGCCGTGCAGGATCGCCGACAGGCCGTGGGGGGCGAAGCCGCCCTGGTCGACGTTGCCGACCGACAGCTGCGACCCGGGCCAGACCCCGAGGGCGAAGAGGGTGCCGGCGGCGAGGAAGACGACGATCGTGACGATCTTGATGGAGGACAGCCAGAACTCGGTTTCACCGAACGAACGGGTGGACACGAGGTTCGAGGCGGTGAGCAGGAACATCAGGAACAGTGAGAAGACCCACTGGGGCACGCCCGGGATCCACAGCATGAGCAGTTTGGCGCCGGCGACCGCCTCGAACGCCACGACGCCGACCCAGAAGTACCAGTACAACCAGCCGATGGTGTAGCCGGCCCAGCCGCCGAGTGACGCACGGGCGTACTCCATGAACGACCCGAGGGCGGGTGAGGCGGTGGCCATCTCCCCCAGCATCCGCATGACGAGGATGACCAGGAGACCGCCGAGGGCGTAGGAGAGGATGGCGGCCGGGCCGACCGCGTGGATGACCGCTCCGCTGCCGACGAACAGGCTGGCGCCCACGATGCCGCCCAGGGCGATCATTCGAACATGCCGTTGTCTGAGCGTGCCCGGCACCTCGGGCTGGAGGTGCTCTGTGGTGACCTCGGAAGTTGTCTGCATTGTCTGAGCCTTTCTGCGGCGTCGTTGCCGGTGGTCGCGCATGCGACAACGGGGCCGTGCGCGCGCCGGGCGGTCTGCAGGTCGGAAGTGGACGTGGAGCACGCACTGGTGTCGCGGCGGCTGGGACGGGGCTGTGGTGCCGTCGAGTGATGGCACCCGCCCCGGGGCAAGCCTCCGAGCTGCCTGGAAGACCGTCGGCTGCGGAACTGTAGAACAGTTCTACTGTTGAGCGCTAGAGGCCCAGCTCGGTAGGATGACGCCATGACGGCACTCGACGGGTTGGTGGCCCGCAGGACGACGACCGCCCAGCAGATCGCGGACGGACTTTCGCAGCGGATTCTCGCGGGGGCCTTCCGCCCTGGTGAGCGCCTGCGCGAGAGTGCGATCGCCGCGGAACTCGGCATCGCGCGCAACACGGTCCGCGAGGCGGTCCGCCTGCTTGAGCACGGCGGCCTGGTCCGGTTCGAGGTGAACCGCGGGGCCGTGATCATCTCTCCGACACCCGAGACGGTCGCGGAGCTCTACACCGCTCGTCAGCGCCTGGAGACGGCCGCGCTGGCGGCGCCGCTCTCCGCTGACCAGCTCACGGTCGCGGAAGAGGCCTACGCCCGCCTGGAGACGGCGACCGCGTCACATGAACGTGCCGACATCGTGGCCGCGGATCTGGCTTTCCACGCGGCGATCGTGGCAGCCCTCGGCAGTAGCCGCATCGACGCGTTCTACGCGGGACTGACTCGGGAACTGCGCTTCTACCTCATGGCCCTGTCCGCGCACGAGCGGGAGTACGAGAACCCGAGCAAGGTGGTCAGCGAGCACGAGCCGCTCATGGAGGCGGTCCGGGCAGGCGATACCCAGCGCGCACAGCGCGAGGCGAGCCACCACATCGAGACGAACGCCGAGAGGGTGCAGCGGATCCTGGCTGCCCACAACGACGGTTGACGCCTGTACCTCATGCGCACGGTGTCAGCGTCAGCCGTTGAGCCAGACCACCTACCCGTGAGGGGGCGCAGTGCGGCCCGAGCGCCGGCGGCGGGGAACCGCGCCGGCTGTCGGTCCCCGAGCTGACGCCGTTCGAGAAACCGGCGAAGAAAGCGAAGAAACGATTCCACGCCTTGGCATCCTCTTGGCGTAATGGAAACGATTTTCACATACTCTTCCGTCAAGATCCCCTTGATCGTCACCGTCGGAAGACAAGAACGCGAACCATGAGAACACCCCGCCGCCGACTGATGGCCGGCTTGCTCCTCGCCCCCTTCCTCACCGGCTGCTTCGCCCCCAACGACAACGCTTCACCGTCCTCCGACCCGTCCGGCTCCGGAGCGGGAGCGCGACTGCGCGTGGCACTGGCCTTCGCACCGACCGAGCACTATTCCCCGTACGGCCAGGACGCCTTCATCATGTCCCGGCTGGACGTCTCGGAAGGGCTGACCAAGCTGGACGCCAACGGCACCGCCATCCCCGCGCTCGCCGAGTCGTGGAGCAGCGACAAGGACGACAAGAGCTGGGTGTTCACGCTGCGGCACGCCACGTTCCAGGACGGCACCGAGGTCACCGCCAAGGCCGTCGCATCCGCGCTCACCCATGCCGCCCGAGCGGAGCCGGCACCCACCGCCCTCACCGGCATACAGCTGACCGCCGAGGCCGAGGGCGAGGACCGGCTGCGGATCGACACCGACAGGGCCGACCCGGTACTGCCGCTGCGGCTGTCGAACCCGAGCCTGGCGGTGTTCTCCCCGAAGGCGTACGAGAAGAACGGCGCCGTGAACCCGGTCGGCACCGCCACCGGCCCCTTCGAGATCACAAAGATCACCGGTGACACGGCGGCCACCCTGAGCCGCTTCGACGGCTACTGGGACGGCCTCGCCCAGGCCCCCGGCATCGACGTCCAGTTCATCGCCGACGGCACCGCCCGCGCCAACGCCCTGCGCACCGGACAGGTGGACATCGCCCAGGCGATCCCCGTCGCGCAGATCGCCTCCCTGGACAAGGACACCGTCCACGAGACGGACACCGCCCGCGACACCAGCCTGTACCTGAACACCAAGTCCGGCGCCTTCACCGACCCCGGGCTGCGGGCCGCCGCGCGCGAGGCGATCGACACCTCCGTCATCGCCAAGGACGTGTACGAGGGATACGCCGAACCCGCCAAGGGGCTCTTCGGCCCTGCCCTGCCCTGGACGGCCGGGAAACGCGTCGCGCCCACCGGACGGGCGAAGGCCACCAAGCCCGACGGTAAGACCGTCACCATCGCCACCTACTCCACCCGGCCCGAGCTGCCCGAGGTCGCCCAGGTGCTGCAACAGGACCTGGAGAAGGCCGGGTTCGAGGTGAAGCTGGTGGTGCGCAGTGACTCGCAGGTCGAGAGCGACATGCTGGCCGGCAAGTACGACGCCGCCGTGACCTCCCGCAACATGATGCTCGACACGGGCGACCCCGTCTCCGTCCTGGCCAGCGACTTCACCTGCCACGGCACCTACAATTTGTCGCTGCTGTGCGACAAGAACGTCGACCGGCTCGTCGCCGCCGCCCAGAACGAATCCGACACGACCAGGCGGCAGGACGCCGCCATGAAAGCGGAAGCGGCGATCCTCGGCACCGACGCGGTGATCCCCCTCGTCCACGTGAAGGCCGTCCTGGGCATCGGCAAGTCGGTGCAGGGCGCCCTGTTCAGCTGGGACGAGCGGCAGTACGTCGGAACAGGAACCCGGCGCTGAACCGCGCGTCCGACCGCTCCGGCGGCCCCACGCGGCTGTGGCGGGCTGTGCCGGCTGCCGCCTTGGTCTGCGGGATCGGCCTGCTGCCCTGGCTGTCGCGCACCGACCCCGCGCTGACCGTGCTCAAGGCCCGCTCCGCGGAGCGCGATCCGACCCCCGGGGCACTGGCCGCCGTGCGTGACCAACTCGGCCTGGACGACGGCCCGTTGTCCCTGCTCGGGCGCTGGCTGGTCCGACTGCTGCACGGGGACGCGGGCCGGTCCTGGGTCTCCGGCGGCGAGGTACTGCCCTCCGCCGTACAGGCCCTCGGCGTTTCCCTGACACTGATGGGCGGAGCCGTCGCGGTCGCCGTGTGCACAGTCGCCGCGGTGTGCGCCCGCACCCTGTGGCTGGGCTCGAGGCGCCGGCTCGGCGCCAGACGCCCGGGCGGCACCGGATCGGCGATGCTGGCCGCACTGCCCGAGTTCCTCGTCGCCTCCGTCCTCGCCTCGGTCATCGGCGTGCAGCTCGGCTGGCTGCCCGCGCTGGGCTGGTACGGCCCGCAGAGCATGGTGCTGCCCTCGATCGCCCTCGGCCTGCCCGCCGGGGCGGTGCTCGGGCGGCTGCTGGACGACCTGCTGCCCGGCACGTTCGCCGAGCCATGGGCGCTCGCGGCCGCCGCCCGTGGCGTCCCTCCCTCGTCCGTGGCCCGCCAGGCGCTGCGGCGCTGCGTGCCCGCACTGCTGCCCAACCTGGGCCTGTTCGTGGTCGGCCTGACCGGCGGTGCCGTCGCCGTTGAGCAGATCTTCGACATCCCCGGCCTCGGCCGGCTCACCCTGCGCGCCGCCCTCGCCCAGGACCTGCCCGTCCTGCAGACCGGCACGCTCGCCCTGGTCCTGCTCGCCGTGGTCACCGGTGCCCTGGCGCGGCTCACCGCCCGGCTGCTGACCGGGCCCGCGCTGCGCGACGGCGCCCTGCGCTCCCTGCACCCGCCCGCGCCGTCCGCGCGCCGCGTCCTTCCCCTGCTGTACGGGGCGCTGCTGGCCGCCGTCATCGGCCTCGGCCTGCCGCGCGACCCGCTCGCGCTGGACCCCGCCGCCCGGCTCCGGGCCCCTTCCTGGTCGCAGCCCTTCGGCACCGACGCGCTCGGCCGCGACATGCTGGCCCGCGTCGCCCACGGCGCGCTCACCACCCTCGGCGTCGCCCTGGCCGTGAGCGCCGCCGCTCTCGTCACTGGCGTACTGCTGGGTCTGCTCCCCCGCCTGTCCGGGCCGGTGGCCGAGACCATCAACGCCGTTCCACCGATCCTGGCCGGCCTCCTCGTCACCGGCCTCGCGGGAAGCGGCCCGTGGACGCCGGCACTCGCCGTGGCCGCCGTCGCGTGGACCCCGCTGGCCACCCACACCTCCGCACTCCTCCAGCAGGAACGCGCCACCACCCACCTGACCGCCACCCGCGCGCTCGGCGCCACGGAGTGGTACCTGCTCACCCGCGAACTGCTCCCCGCCGTCCTGCCGCCCGTCGTCCGCCACGCCCTGCTCCGGCTCCCCGGCATCGCGCTGAACCTGGCCGCTCTCGGCTTTCTCGGTCTCGGCGCCCAGCCGCCCTCCCCTGACTGGGGCCTGCTGCTCGCCGAGAACCAGCCGTACGCCGAGCGTGCCCCCTGGGCGGTCCTCTTCCCCGCCGCCGTACTCGCCCTGCTGGGCGCGCTGGCGGTGACGGCCGCGGGCGGCATACGTCTCCCCCGGCGACGGAAGCGGCCGGGCAGCCCCTCCGGTACAACCGGCGCGCGCGCAGATGTGACCGGCTCCCGTGGCGGACGAGGCACTGCTCGACGAGCTCGTCGGTGGTGAGGATCACGGTCGGCACGCCGGCTGGACGAGTCCGCTGCTTCGGCCTGGCCCAGAAGGCCAGAGAGATGCTCTGTTCTCACAGCCCTCAGAAACTCGGCTTCTTCCGGAGCGTGAAGCCGGAGGGTGGAGCCAGGATCATCCTGGCTCCACCCGTGGTGAGGGCGTGTCACTGGAACTGTGCGAAGAACCTCCAGATCTCTGCTTTGGTCCAGGTGGCGACGCCGCTTTCGTTGGGGGAGCCGTCGACCGGACCGGGTATGTGGCCTCCGTCGAAGGCGGCCCATTGGACCGGGTATCCGGCACGGCAGCCCGAGTAGGTGGTGGTGATGTGCGTTCGGCTGCCCGGCGCGGGCTCGCGCGGGCTCTGGGCGGCGCAGCCGTTGTTGCGGACGAACCTGTCGCGCAGGGACCGTCCTTGCGCGATGTTGAGGACGGAGTCGCTGACGCCGTGGATTCCGAAGTAGGCGATGGGCTGGGTGCCGCCGCTGCACCCGCTGATCTCGGCGCCGGATATGACCGCGACGGCCCTGAAGACGTTCGCCCGGCTGCATGCGAGTGCGTAGCTCATTCCGCCGCCCCAGCTGAATCCCGTGGCGAAACGCTGTGCCGGGTTGACACAGAGGCCGCCCTCGATCCGCCGGATCATGTCGTCGACGAAGGTGATGTCCTCACCGCCGGAATTGGCCCAGCCGTTGCCGAGGCCCTGGGGGGCGACGAGGATCGCGGTGTTGTTCGACTGTTCCTGCTGGCCGTAGTAGGACCAGGCGCTCCCGCTCGTGCCGCCCGAGGCGACGTCACCGGCGGTTCCGCCCCGCCAGTGGAACGCGAAGATCAGCCGGTAGCGGTGGGTGTTGTCGTAGTTGGCGGGCACCCTGAGGATGAAGCTGCGGGTCTTGCCCCCGCTCTGAATCGTGTGCGTACCGCTCGTCAGAGCCGGGGCGTTGCCGCATCCGCCGGCGCCACCACCGGACGACAGCTTGACCAACTGCCACTGCTGGTTGGCGCCGCCCCAGTCGGTGTACTGGACGACGTTGCCGCCGTCGGCGGTGGAGGAGCCCTGCACCTCCACCGCCTTGCCGCTGTTGCGGTTGATCAGCCGGACGTGGCCCGCTTCGGAGTCGGCCAGGCGGAACTGCTGGTTGGCCCCGTTGTGGTCGGCCCACTGCTGGATCGCGGCACCGTCAGCGGTCGAGGCGCCGGCCACGTCGAGGACCTTGTCCGAATGCCGGGCCTTGAGGCGGTAGAAGCCGCCGCCCGAGTCCACGAACTGCCACTGCTGGTTGGCTCCGTCGTGGCGCGTCCACTGGCTCACCCGCGCGCCGTCGGCGGTGGAGGTGCCGGAGACGTCCAGCGCCTTGCCGCTGTTGCGATTGACCAGGACGTACCAGGCATTGGTGTCCACCGTCGCCGCCTCGGCGGGCGTCGGCTTCACCGCGGCGAGCATGCCGATCGCGAGGGTCGCCGTCACCACGGCGGCGAGGCGGGACCACCAGCGATGTGTTCGTGGAGGGGCGGGGGAAGCCGCACCGTAGGTCTTCATCGATTCACCCCTTCGTTCGTGGCAGGTCCCATCAGGTGCGGGTCCAGCGTTGGTTGCTGCCGTTCGAGCAGGAGTAGAGCTGGATCAGGGTGCCGTTGGCGGTGCCACTTGCGACGGCGTCGAGGCAGAGGCCGGACTGGACGCCGACGATGGATCCGTCGGAGTTGAGGCGCCATTTCTGGTTGTCGCCGCCCCAGCAGCTGTAGATCTGGACTTTCGCGCCGTTGCCCGTGCCGGCGGCGTCCAGGCACTTGTTGCCGTAGACCCTGAGCTCGCCGGCGGCGGTGTACGTCCACTGCTGGTTGGTGCCGTTGTGGCAGTCCCACAGGTGGAGCTGGGTGCCGTCGGTGGTACTGGTGCCGGGCACGTCCAGGCAGCGGCCCGAACCGACGCCCTTGATCTGTCCGGAATCCGCAGGGGGCGTGGAGGTGCCGCCGTTGAGTGCGTTGAGGACGGCGGTGTAAGCGGGCTTCTTGCTGCCGTCGCGGTTGAACAGCAGCGGCGTGTGCTCCGGTCGCCAGGAGTCGGAGTCGCGCACACCCCAGACGGTGATGCCGAGGCAGCGCGGGACGGCCAGACAGTCGTTGGTCACGTTGGCGTAGGTCGAGGCCGGGGCGCCCTGGATGTCGAGCTCGGTGATGGCCACGTCGACGCCGAGGGCGGCGAAGTTCTGCAGGGTGGTGCGGAAGTTGCTGTTGTACGGGCTGCCGCTGTTGAAGTGCGACTGGAAGCCGACGCAGTCGATCGGCACGCCGCGCTGCTTGAAGTCCCTGACCATGGCGTACATGGCCTGGGTCTTGGCCCAGGTCCAGTTCTCGACGTTGTAGTCGTTGTAGCAGAGCTTGGCGGCCGGGTCGGCGGCGCGCGCGGTGCGGAAGGCGACCTCGATCCAGTCGTTGCCGGTGCGCTGGAGGTTGGAGTCGCGCCGGGCTCCCGAACTGCCGTCGGCGAAGGCCTCGTTCACGACGTCCCACTGGGCGATCTTGCCCTTGTAGTGGGCCATCACGCCGTTGATGTGGTTGATCATCGCCTGGCGCAGCGTGCTGCCGCTGAGGCTCTGCATCCAGCCGGGCTGCTGGGAGTGCCAGGCCAGGGTGTGGCCGCGCACCTGCTTGCCGTTCTGCACCGCCCAGTTGTAGACGCGGTCACCGGCGGTGAAGTTGAACTGGCCCCGCTGCGGTTCGGTGGCGTCGATCTTCATCTCGTTCTCGGCCGTCACCATGTTGAACTCACGGCCCGCGATCGCCGTGTACGCCGAGTCGCCCAGCCTGCCCGAGGCGATGGCGGTGCCGAAGTAGCGGCCGCTCTGTGCCGCCGCGGCGCCGAGCGTGCTCTCGGCGGCGTGTGCGGTCGGCGGCGAGACCAGTGCGGCGACCACGCCGAGGACGCCGACGACCAGCGCCAGGAACAGGCCGCGGATCTTCCGGCGGATAGCGGGTCTGGGAAGGGCATATGCGCCCATGGCTGTGCCTCCAAGGTAGAAATCACGGAAGGACCGAAGCGCAGGGGAATGCGTCGTCCGCTCCCACTCGGCAGACGGACAGGGCGGGCCGGAACCCGGGCGGCACGGAATCACCGGACGCCACGGTCACGCTGTGCGAACCTCACCGGAACGTGACGGGGTGGCGCAGGTTGCAGGTGCTTTGGTGCGCGGATCTGTCGTGCGGCTGTGCGTGGTCTGCGTGGATCTGCCGTGCAGCACAGATGGCTCAGGGCCGACGTGGCTCGATATCTCGAACGATGGCCGCTTCCTCAGACAGGGATGATTGAGGTCTTGACGATGATCGTCAATACTTCCCGCAGAAGAAGTTTCGGATCCTCGACCGAAACATTCAGGGATCCCCTGCGCGCCGGACGGCGAACCCCCGGCGCCTCCGTCGACGGATACCGCAGCGCCGGGGCCGGGACGAGCGTGCGGACGCCATGTGCTGGACGATGCGCTGTTTGTGGACAGATCGGCGACAAGCCTTGACCGGAGGGCCTCGCATTCCTAGCTTGTGGCGTCAAAGCTTCCGGGAATTCCTCGAAACGTTTCGAGATTTGTCCCTGCCCCGGCAGTCCGCTCCGCGGTTCATCGGGGTCACCTCACCCCCGCCCCCCAAAGGAGGGCCCTCCGATGTGGTTTCGCCACCCGTCCCCGGTCCGTCTCAGACGCTTACTCGCCGTCCTCGCGCCCTTGCTGCTCGTGGCCACCTTCCTCGGCGCCCAGCCCGCCGGCGCGGCGACGGTAGACCCCAACGCCTCGTACGTGCTGGTCAACCGCAACAGCGGCAAGGCGCTGGACGTCTACAACATGGCGACCAACGACGGCGCCCGCATCACCCAGTGGACCAGAAACGATCAGAACCAGCAGCAGTGGCAGTTCGTCGATTCCGGGGGCGGCTACTACCGCATCAAGTCCCGCCACTCCGGCAAGGTCCTGGACGTCCACAACTGGTCCACCGCGAACGGCGGCTCGATCGTCCAGTGGGCCGACCTGAACGCCACCAACCAGCAGTGGCGACTGGCCGACAGCTCGGACGGCTACGTGAGGCTCATTTCGCGCCACAGCAACAAGGCACTCGAAGTACAAGGCGCCTCCACCGCCGACAACGCGAACGTCGTCCAGTACGACGACTGGGGCGGCAGCAACCAGCAGTGGCAGCTCGTCAAGGTCGGCGCCGACAATCCCGGCCCGTGCGACCTTCCGTCGACATACCGCTGGACGTCAACGGGCGCGCTGGCGCAGCCCAAGCCGGGGTGGGTCTCGCTCAAGGACTTCACCGTCGTCCCGTACAACGGCAGGCAACTCGTCTATGCGACGACGCACGACACGGGGACGCGCTGGGGTTCGATGAACTTCGGCCTGTTCACCAACTGGTCAGAGATGGCCTCGGCCAGCCAGAACACGATGTCGAATTCCACCGTCGCGCCCACGCTCTTCTACTTCGCGCCGAAGAACATCTGGGTGCTCGCCTACCAGTGGGGCAGGACGGCCTTCTCCTACCGGACGTCGAGCGACCCCACCAACCCGAATGGCTGGTCATCCGAGCAGGTGCTCTTCTCCGGAAGCATCTCCGGCTCCGGAACAGGACCCATCGACCAGACGCTCATCGCTGACGGGACGAACATGTACCTGTTCTTCGCCGGCGACAACGGCAAGATCTACCGGGCCAGTATGCCGATCGGGAACTTCCCGGGCAGCTTCGGCTCGAACTCGACAGTGGTCATGAGCGATACGACGAACAACCTGTTCGAAGCCCCGCAGGTCTACAAGCTCCAGGGCCAGAACCGCTACCTCATGATCGTCGAGGCGATCGGCTCGCAGGGGCGCTACTTCCGCTCGTTCACGGCCACCAGTCTGAACGGCACCTGGACACCCCAGGCCGCGACCGAGAGCAATCCCTTCGCCGGCAAGGCCAACAGCGGCGCCACCTGGACCAACGACATCAGCCACGGCGAGCTGATCCGCACCAGCCCCGATCAGACCATGACCGTCGATCCCTGCAATCTGCAGTTGCTCTACCAGGGGCGCAGCCCCAACTCCGGCGGCGACTACGGCCTCCTGCCCTACCGTCCGGGTCTGCTGACACTGCGGCGCTGACGGCGTGACACCAGCCCGGCTCCGGTACGGAGCCGGGCGGCGGGCTCGGCGGAAGGCCGAGCCCGCCCGGGTCGGGTCACGCGACAACGTCAGCGCTCGTACGGCGACGGAGCGCGGGGCCGGGCAACGCTCACCAGCCCGAGTGAGTGGTTCGTCCTACCCTTCGCCCCGAGGGGCCGCGCCCATGGACGCCGGTCCGGCCGGCCCGAGGGCGACCGGATACAGTGCGCGAGACGGCAGCCTGGTCCGGGAGGGGAAGCGTGACCGACACCAGCAACACCCGACCCGCCGACGGCGAAGCGCAAGCTCCCCAGGAGAGCCGACTGCACCGCCTGATGCGCTACATCCCCCTGATCGCCCCCGTCCTGCTGTGGGCCGTGCCCTGCTGGGTGCTCCTGCACACCGGCCAGCACTGGCCGCTGCCCGTCGCACTGGTCGGCACCGCCCTGTTCGCCCTCGGCCTCGTCGGTATGCCGCTCGCCATGGTGCGCGGCCACGGCCGGCGTCAGCAGGACCGGGCGGCGATCGTCGGTGACACCCTGCTGGGCACCAGCTGGGCCCTGTTCACCTGGTCCGTTCTGCTCGGCGTCCCCTTGCGGCTCGCCCTGACCGTGGCCGGCGTCGGCGAGAGTCAGGACCGGGCCCGAATCGTCACATGGGCCGTCCTCGGCACAACCGCCGTGCTACTCGCCTGGGGGTACGCCGAAGCCCGCCGCGTGCCGCGCGTGCGCCGACTCGACGTGCAACTCCCCCGGTTGGGTGCCGGGCTGGACGGCATCCGCGTCGTCCTCATCACCGACACCCACTACGGCCCGCTCGATCGCACTCGCTGGTCGGCGCGGGTCTGCGAGACGGTGAACTCTCTGGAAGCCGACCTGGTCTGCCACACCGGCGACATCGCGGACGGCACGGCCGAACGCCGTCGCGCCCAGGCCGTCCCACTCGGTACCGTGCGGGCCACCCGGGCTCGTGTCTACGTCACCGGCAACCACGAGTACTACAGCGAGGCCCAGGGCTGGGTCGACCTCATGGGCGAGCTGGGCTGGGAGCCGCTGCGCAACCGCCACCTGCTGCTCGAACGCGGAGGCGACACCCTCGTGGTCGCCGGCGTGGATGACGTCACCGCCGAGTCCTCCGGCCTGGCGGGCCACCGCGCCCACCTCGCCGGAGCCTTGAACGGCGCCGACCCCGACCTGCCCGTCCTGCTCCTGGCACACCAGCCGAAGTTCGTCGACCGGGCGGCAGCCGTCGGCATCGACCTCCAACTCTCCGGCCACACCCACGGCGGCCAGATCTGGCCCTTCCACCACCTGGTCCGCATCGACCAGCCCGCCCTCGCCGGCCTCAGCCACCACGGCACCCGCACCCTCCTCTACACCAGCCGCGGCACCGGTTTCTGGGGCCCGCCGTTCCGCGTCTTCGCCCCCAGCGAGATCACCCTGCTCGTGCTCCGCTCCCCAGTGAAGCCCCCGCGTCCCGGTCGTCCGTAGCCGAGCCGGACAGGCCGCCCGCGACCCGCGAGCGGCCTGCTGTTCAGGTTTTTCCTACTGACTGCCCATCAGTTCTGTTCGCTGGTCCGGCGCCTGCGTGCGAGGTAGACCGCGGCGGTGCCGACTGCCACGACCGCGAGTCCGGCACCCGCGAGGACGGGAGTGCTGCTCGACGCGCCGGTCTCGGCGAGATCTCCGTTCGTGGTGGGGTGGTTCGCCCCCGTGTCCGTGCCGGGCTCGGGCGTGGCCGACTCGCTGGAGGTCGGGGACGGGGACGCGCTCGCACCGGGCGCGTCGTTCGCGGCGAGCACCGCCGCGAAGGCGCCTGCGATCACTTTGTGGCCCTCGGCGTTGGGGTGCGGGTCCTTCTTCGTGCACGCCCAGGTCAGCTGACAGATCTTGGCCACGTTCGCCGGCACCTCGCCCGCGCCGGGCACGTTCACCTGGGTGGTGAAGTCGTCCGAGGAGAAGGCCCCGGCCACGTCCGCCACCTTGAAGCCCGTCGACTTGTACACCTGGGTGATCCCGGTGTTGGCGGCCTTGACCAGGGGTGCCGACTCCTTGGCGGCCTGCTGCCCCGCGGCCCCCTGCAGCCAGGCTCCCAGGAACGGGTTGTGGTACGTCGAGCCCACGAACTGGGTGTCGTCCGTGCCCGCCTTGCGGAGCGCGCCGGTGATCTGGGCGAGGTTCTTCGCCATGGATTGGCGCGCGCTGTTCAGGCACGCCCCGTCGAGCGTGCCGGCCGGGCTGACGCAATTGAGGAGGATGTCGTTCGCGCCCACGCTGAGGGTCACGTAGGCGACCTTGCCGTGGTGCTGGGCCATGGCCTGCAGGGCGGCGTCCAGTTGCGACTTGGCGTTCGGGTAGTCGCACTTTCCGCCCTTGAGCAGAGACTCGGTGGTCTCAGCGGTGCAGCCCAGGCGTATGTGCTTCAGTCCGGGGGTGCGCTGCTTGAGCTGCGCGTAGAGCTGGTCGGTGTAGGCGACGTCGGTGTCCTTGTCGACGTCCGGCTGGTAGCCAGAGGCCAGGGAGTCGCCGAGCGAGATGTAGTACGTGGTGTCCTTGGCGCCGGTCGCCTCGTCGGCGGCGGCCAGTCCGGGCGTGCCCAGCACGATCGTCATGGCGGCGACAGCCAGCCTCGGGACGACACTCTGAAGGGGTCTCATCACTTACGTGTGCGCTTTCCAGTTGTTGGGGGGTTGAATGCCTCAAGGACGCGGAATCGCCACGGTTTTCGGGCACCCGAAAAGGTCCTTGATTAAGGCATGGGGGGACGCCTCCGTGAAGCTGCGGGATCTGTCCGACTTTGCATCGGAGGCATGGGCGTCAACCTAGCAACGCCTACACCGACTTGAGTATGGGAAACCGATAAAGGGAAGGTCACAATGACATGCGTAATCATCAGAAGTGCCAGGCCGGCAGGGAATTGGTGACCGGACCCGTCGGTAGCCATTCGCTGAGTGATCGACAGCGCAGTAATTGCTACGACCACTTTCACGTCCGGTCGGACGCGGCCGCGAAGAACAGCCGACGCGCAGGCGAACATTCCGAACACGGCCGGTGCACGGGCGTGGTCCACCCCGACCAGGCAGCACGTCAGGCCGACTGCGCGTGTCCCACCCACCCCGGCACCGCGTCAGCCGGGCGCGGGCGCCGAGGCCGAGGTCCCCAGGGATTCCCTGCGCAACGGCATGCCGGACCGGCCGTCACCGCCGGTCCTGACCGCCAGCACCTGGTTGACACCCATCGTGTTGTTCCCGAACCCGACCGCCGAGGCCGCCATGTACAGGCGCCACACCCGCGCCCACCCGGGCGAGGTCAGCTCGACCGCCTCGTCCCAGTGCGCTTCGAGGTTGGCCACCCACGTTGCCCACGTCGTAGTGGTGACTGATGGCCGCCTTGTCACGGCGCATGCTGTGCGCGGGACCGCGACGGCGCACCACCTCCTCGGCGGGCAGTGCCGGAGTCCATGGCCAGGACGGCCGAGACCAAGGCCCGCAGGCAGACGCGCTCGGCTTCCTCGTCCGGCAGGGACAGGTGCTGCATCGTCAGTCCGTCGAAGCCGGCCAGGAAGAACCTCGCGAACGTCTCAGCGGGCTGGCCGAGCTGGTGACCGGTGCGTTCGGCGGCCTGGTCGACGAGCCTTGTCGTCACCGCCAGGACCTCGCTGCAGTGGCTCTGAAGAGCCTCCTTCAGGTGTGGCGTACGCAGGGCGAACATGCTCAGCTCGGTGAGCAGTTGGTGCGGGGCGGGCTGTTCGAGCACGGTACGCCAGAGTGCTTCGGCGAGCGTGACGATGGTGTCCTCGAAGCTCGCGTCCGTGGGCGCGGCCCGTGTCACCTGGTCGATCAGGTCGTGCGTGAGCTGTTCCATGACAGCCCGGTACAGCTCCTCCTTCGTGCCGAAGGTGTAGTGCACGGTCGCCTGGGCCACGCCGAGCTCGGCGGCGATCGCGCGGGTGCTGCCGGCGGCGACACCCTCCCTGGCCATGAGGCCGATGGCCGCCTTGATCAGTTGTGGGCGGCGCTCCGCCGCGGATACATGAGCCATGACACGATCCTTGTCCGACTCAGCCTGTCGAACAGGTCGCTCGACGCATCATCGGGTTCATGAGGATGGCCGCTTCTCGGCCGGCGGCCGGGCGGACGCGGCGTACCGGCCACCGGCCACCGGCCCAGGAGTCGCTGCCCGTCAGGGGGCGGTCCTCGACGCCTCGGAACGGAGCAGGGTGTTGAGGTTGGCCATGGACGCGCGCATGCCGGCGCGCATCGCGGGCTGCTGTACGCGGTCGAGGAGCAGGCCCAGTGGACCTAGGCCGATGGCGTACTCGACCTGGTAGAGCATCTCCGTCGCCTCCCGGCCGTCGGCGCTCTGGACCGGGCGGAACTCGAAGGTGTTGGTGACGTCCTGGAGCGGGGCGAAGCCGGTGCCGGTGTCGACGCGGCGCTCGAAGGGCTCGATCTCCCGGACGGTCCAGACCGAGTCGGTCTTGAGCGGGCCGAGGGTGCGGTTGCGCTCGGAGTAGGTCTTGCCGACGGTGGCGACGCCGTGGTGGTCGGTGACCTCGATGGCGCCGGCGACCCACTCGGCGTACCGGTCGGTGCGGGAGATGACGTCCCACACCCGCCCGAGGGGGGCGTCGATGACGGCGGTCTCGGCGACGACGAAACGGTTCATGACAGGGTTCCCTTGCTTGTTGGTTGGCCCGCGCGTCGGTGATCGACGGTGCGCGGCACAGCGTCCGGGTCGTCACCGCGGCCGCCCTGATCATGTTCACCGTCTTCGCCGGGTTCTTCCCGCTCGACGACGCCCTGATCAAGCCCATCGCCTTCGCGCTCGCCGTCGGCGTCGCCATCGACGCCTTCGCCGTCCGCCTGACCCTCGTCCCGGCAGTCCTCGCCCTCGCCGGACGGCACGCCTGGTGGCTCCCCGCCTGGCTCGACCGCGTCCTGCCCGACCTCGACGTCGAGGGCACCCGCCTCCAGAAGGCCCCGGAGGTGGAGCACAAGGAGCCCGAGCGAGTCTCCTGAACCGGCTGCGCACCCCGCCCGCCTCCTCGACGTTCCGCCGGAGGACAACCAGCAGCTCATCGACTGGGGCAACCGCATCATCGGCAACACCGACCCCGACTACGCCGACGTCCTGCTCGACAGCGCGGAGAGCGAGCAGTACCGAACCACCTGCCCTTCCCACTAGAAGCTGCCGGTCGAGGGCAGCCTCACCTGACCTGGGCCAGGGGACAGCAGGAGGGCGCCTGACGAGGGCCGGTGCCCGTCAGGCGCCCCTACCGACGAGGTAGGACCTGCCTAGCGCCGGTGGTCTCCCACGGTGACGATGCCCTTCGTCCTGGCGCCGGTCCTGTTGTCGTAGAGGACATCTCCGGTGGACTTCTTCCAGATCTTGATGCGGAAGGTGTCCGGGCCGTCGGTGGCGGTGACTCTGAAGGCGTAGCCGTCCTTGCCGCCCACCGTGCCGGTGCCCTGGTACACGGCCTGGGAGCCGTTCACCACGAGCCAGTCGGAGCCGGTCGAGCGGAAGGTGAGCCGGGCGGGGCCGAAGACGAACGTGGCCTTGCCGGTGGGGACCGTGGCTCCCTTGCGGTACCGGGCGTCCAGGGTGAACGCCGCCTTGCCGGTCAGCCCCGGCTCGCCCGGGTAGGCACCGGCCGGCGAGGTGATCGTGCCGACGCCGGTAGCGGGTCCGGCGGCACGGTCGTAGACGATCAGCTCGGCGAGCGTGGTGGTGTCCGTGCCCTCGTCGTCGTCGGTGACCGTGACGACCGGGCGGTGGATGCCCGCGTCGTCGTAGACGTGTGCGGCGCGGCAGCCCGAGTCGGTGACCGTGCCGGTCGTCGGCCGGCTGCCGTCCTTCCAGTCGACCTCGCAGGTGTGGCTGTCGGCCGTGCCCGGGTCGTCGAAGGAGGCCGTGACCACGGCGGGCTTGCCGGCCGGGACGGGTGAGCCGGGACCCTCGGCTGACGTGATCGACGGGGCGGCGTTGGAGACCTTGACGGTCGCGGTGTCGGTGCCGCGCCCGCCCGTGAGGGTGACCTCGAAGGTGCCGTCGTCGGTGCAGGTGAGGGTCGTGCGGGCGGCTGCGGGGTCCTCGACTGCGCACGGGGCACCGTCCTGGACGGTCCACTTGGGGGTGCCTGCCCCGGAGACGGTGCCGGCGAGCGTGATCGCCTCGCCCTCGGTGCCGGTGGCGTCCGGCCCGGCGTGGACGACGGTGACCGGGTCGATGCCGCCGAGGGTCGGGACGACCTTCTCGATCAGGCCGTCGGAGTCGAACTCCAGCTTGTCGATGGTGGTTTCGCGGTGGGTGCCGTCGCCCCCGGGGATGGCGAAGCGGTGGTAGGCGATGTACCAGTCGTCGGTGTTCGGGACGTGGACGACGGAGTGGTGGCCCGGGCCCTTGATGCCCAAGGACAGGTCCTTCTCCAGGATCACGCCCCGCTTGGTCCACGGGCCGGTGGGCGAGGGGCCGGTCGCGTAGGCGACGCGGTAGTTCTCGTCCCGGGTGTCGTTCTCCGACCACATGAAGTAGTAGGTGCCCTTGCGCTTGACGACGAAAGTGCCCTCGTTGTAGCCGCTCGGGGTGATGTCCTGGACCTTCGAGGTGTCGATGGAGGTCATGTCGTCGCCCAGCGGGACGACGTAGGCGCGGCCGTTGCCCCAGTAGAGGTACTTCGTGCCGTCGTCGTCGGTGAAGACCGCCGGGTCGATCATCTGGCCGCGGAAGTCACCGGCCTTCAGCAGCGGTTTGCCCAGGGCGTCCTTGAACGGCCCGGTGGGCGAGTCGGACACCGCGACGCCGATGTTCGCGTCGGCGCAGAAGTAGAAGTAGTACTTCCCGTCCTTCTCGGTGATCGCCGGTGCCCAGGCCCGGCTGTCCGCCCAGCTGACGTCCGGCCCCAGGTCGAGGATGACGCCGTGGTCCTTCCAGTGGACCAGGTCCGTGGAGGACCAGGCCTTGAACTGCGTGCCGCTCCAGCCCTCGAAGCCGTCGGTCGTCGGGTAGATGTAGAAGGTGTCGCCGAAGCGCACGATGTTCGGGTCGGCGTTCAGGCCCGGCAGGACCGGGGTCCTCATGATGAGCGCCGAGACCTTCCAGGTGCGCTTCTTGCCGTCCGACCCGGTGACCTCGTACGTCACCGGCTGGGTGAAGTCGTGCACGCTGCCGGAGGCGGGGCTGATCGTCGCGCCTTCGGCGAGCGCGAACTCCGGTGCCAGCGCGGTGAGGTCGGTGCCCTCCTTCATCGGCAGGGTGATCGTGCCGCCCGCGTTGTCGACGATCGCGTCGACCTCGAGCGCCGGGTGCGTCGCCTTGGCGATGCCCGCCGTGTTGCCGCTGAGCTCCATGACCTCGGCGCCCGTCAGGGCACGGTCGTAGATGCGGAAGTCGTCGACCTCGCCGCCGAAGTAGGGGTCGGCCGCGTACAGGGACCGGCCGATGTAGCCGCTGTAGTCCTTGGCCGCGTCGTACAGCTCGGACGGTTTGATGGTGGTCGTCGTGCGGGCCGCCTCGACGCCGTCCGCGTAGAGGACCATCGTGCCGGTGGCGCCGTCCAGCGTCACCGTGACGTGCCGCCACTGGCCGGGCGTGAGCTGCGAGCCGGCCGTCAGCTTCGACTCCGCCGACCAACTCGCCTTCGTGATGGCCGAGTAGAGGCTGGAGCCCCCGTTGGACGGAGTGGCGAACAGGTACTTGTCGCTGTCGGGACCGAGCCCGAACAGCCACTGGAAGCTGCTGCCGCCCTTCCACTTGGCGTACGTCGACACCGTCACGCTGTCGGCGCCCTTCAGCACACCGTTGGGGATCTTCACGTACGGCGAGCCGGAGTCGCCGGACATCTTGAACGAACCGCCGTGCACGCCGCCGCCGAAGTCGGGGGTACGGACGTAGGTGCCGTGGTAGCCGTGCCCGCTGGAGTCCTGGGCGATGCTGCCGCCCGTCTCGTCGAAGTCGTAGTGCAGGAGCAGGTCCGCCGGGACGTCGGAGCCCTCGTCCGACACGGTCACTTCGGCCCGGACCGGAATCGCGGCGCCGTTCGGCAGGGTGCCGGTCACGGTGAAGGTGCCCGGCTGTGCGTACGACGACGCCGGTACGTCCGCCCAGTCGACGGAGACCGGCCGCTTGACGCCGTCGGCGTACTCGGCGACGACGGTGGCCGGCAGGACCGGGGCGACGCCGACCCGCGTCTTCACCGACACGTCCTCGACGCTCTTGACGACCTGGTCGGGCTGGTAGGCGCGCAGCAGCCGGTCGTACTCGGCCTGGGTGACCGGCAGCACGGTGCCGTGCCGGGGCTTGGCGGGCAGGTCGTAGCCGGTGGACGGGGTCCAGGTGCCGGAGTCCAGGTCGGTCGTCTCGAACGGGATGTAGCCGCGGCCGCCGAACTCGTCGAGGAACGCGTACCACTTCTCCTCGGTGTTGGACTTGAACACCAGCGGTCCCTCGGCGGCGTTCATCGCGCCCTTGCCGATGCCCTCGGCGACCGGGGCCCAGGACGGGTTCAGGATCGAGTCGCTCTTCTCCTGGAAGACGAACTTGCTGTTGGGGGTGGAGGAGGTGTTGTTCCGCTCGTCCTTGGACAGGCGGTAGTACGTGCCGTCGTGCCGGATCATCGTGGAGTCGATGACCGAGTAGCCGCGGTCGATCCACACCTTGGGCTCGCTGAAGGTGTAGAAGTCGCGGGTGGTGGCGTACATCATGCGGTTGTACGTGTCGCCGGAGTGGTCGGCGTTGTCGTACAGCTTCGACGCCCAGAAGACGACGTACTCACCGCGCTCGGCGTCGTAGAAGGCTTCCGGTGCCCAGGTGTTGCCGGCGCTGTCGGGTGAGACCTTGACCAGGCGCTGGTTCGTCCAGTGCACCAGGTCGGTGGACTCCCAGACCATGATGGACTTGCTGCCGTTGCGCTGGGCGGCGTCCCAGTCGCCGTTGCCGTAGATCCTCAGGTCGGTGGCGATCTGGTAGAACTTGTCGCCCTCCGGGGAGCGGATGATGAACGGGTCGCGCAGGCCCTTCTCGCCGAGCGTGGAGGTGAGGACCGGCTTGCCGTCGTTCAGTTCACGCCAGTGCAGCGGGTCGTTGCCCTTGCTCAGGGCGGCGTAGAGCTGTTCGCCGTCCGAGGTGCCCTCGCCGGTGAAGTAGCTGAACATGTAGCCCTTGAGGGCCGCCTCGGCGGGCAGTTCGGGCACTCTGGCCGTCATGACGCGCGTGGCCTCGGCCTGGCCCTTGGTGACGGTGGCGGTCAGCTCGACGGTGGTGGCGCCGTCACCGTGCGCGGGGCGGTGGACCTCGCCGTCGGCGGAGACGACGTCCGGCTTCGCGGAGGACCACGTGACGGTCGTGCCGAGGGCGCCGCTCCTGGGCAGGGTGAGGTTGCCGCGCGCGTCGTCGAGGTTGTGCACCGTGAGCGCCTCGGCGGCCTGCCGGGTGGCGGCGGCGTCGTCGAGCGCGGGCCGGACCGTGACGTCGAAGGTCTTGGTGCCGGTCACGGTGCCCTTCTTCAGGGTCGCCGTGAGCGTGGCACGGCCGTCCGGTGAACCGGCCTCGGGGCGGGTCACCTTGCCGGTGTCCGACACGACGGACGGGTTGTCGCTGTCCCAGGTGATGGAGGAGCCGCCGGCCGGGCCGGTCCTGGGCAGGTCCAGGTCGGAGGTGACGCCGCTGGTGTCACCGAGGCTCAGCGCCTCCTTGTCGTCGGCGACGCCCTGCGTGGCGACGGGGAGGGAGAGCTGCTCGACCTCCGGACCGTCCAGTGCCCGGTCGTATACACGGAAGTCACGTATCCGGCCCTTGAAGAGCTTGTCGCCGTCGTAGACGGACTTGCCGATGTAGTTGGCCTTGGTGCTGCCGGAGCCGATGGCGCCGGGCGTGGTGGTGACCGAGGTGTTGCGGCCGACCTCGACGCCGTCCTCGTAGAGCACACCCGTGGAGCCGGTCTGGGTGTAGGAGACGTGCTTCCACACGCCGCGGGTCAGGTTGTGGGAGTCGGACGGCTTGGTGGTCTGCTCGGTCGACCAGTTGCCCGTCGCGACGGAGGTGCGGAAGGAGTTGCCGGTGGTGAACAGGTATCCGTTGCCGCTGCCCGCGCTGGTGTTGCCGAAGCCGTAGAGGAAGTAGGGCGTGCTCTGGGCGGAGTCGATCAGTACGTCCATGGAGACGGTGATCGAGTCCATGCCCTTCATGACGTCGTCCGGCACCTTGATGTAGGTGTCCGATCCGTTGAAGGCGAGCCCCTGACCGGATGCCGACCAGCCGGCGGTGCCGCTGACCGTGCCGTCGCGGCCGTGGCCGGAGGCGTCGGTCGCGGTGCTGCCGGAGTCTGCGTCGAGCTTGTACCACAGGGCCAGGCCGTCGGCGATGTCCGCGGCTTCGGCCACCGGTGCGGCCGGTGCCGCTTCTGCGGAGGCGGTGGGTCCGGCGAGGGTGAGCAGCATCGACGCGGCGGTCAGCCCGGCGAGATGGCCCGCCCGGCGTCTCGCGCCGCTGCGAAGTCGTGCGAATCGTGCGACGTGCGTCATGTCGAGGTTCCCTGCTGAGGCATGGCTGATGACGGACAAGGCGGAACGCGGAACGAGGAGCCGGCGAGGCGACGGCAAACCCTTGCCGTGGGGCCTGCCGTTACACGCAGGTGACGTGTGTTGCGAGAGTCTCAGTCGACGCCCAGGGCAGCGTCAATAGGTTTCGAACAATGTCCGACAGGTCGAACAGATTCGTGCGACTCGCGGTGGTCCACGTGGTCAGCGCGGAATGCCGCGCGTGTACGTGTCGGCTGTTCGGCGCAGAATCGCCTCCGCGTCGTCGACGATCCTCCGTACGATCTCGGCCGCCGGAAGGACGTCGTGGACGAGGGCTGCCGACTGGCCGGTGAAGGGCAGGAATTCGTGCCCGCGGCCCTCGAGCATGGCTCCCACGATGCGGGGACCGGCTTCGGCCGGCTGCAGCTGCTCGGGATGCGCTTCGGCGTCGTCGAGGAAGGGCGTACGCAGCGAGCGGGGGAAGGCGTAGCCACCGGGCCGTGAGAACGGCGGCATGAAGCGGTCGCTGTGTTCCAGTTTGACGGTGTCGCGTGCGTCGGCGGCGACGATCCGGTCCTTCCACTCGGTGGCGACGTTCATCTCCACCGATGCGAGCAGACGTGTGCCGATGGCCACGCCCTGCGCGCCCAGGGCCAGTGCCGCCGCCAGGCCCCGGCCGTCGGCGATGCCGCCCGCGGCCACGACGGGCGTGTCTCCCGCGATGTCCACCACCTGCGGAACCAGCACCATCGTGGCCACCTCGCCGCCCTGGCCGCCCGCCTCGCCACCCTGGGCGACGATGACGTCCGCGCCCGCACGCACGGCCTGCTCCGCCTGCTGGACGTCCATGACCTGCTGGATCCACAGGATGCCCGCGTCGTGGGCGCGCTCGATCAGGTCGCCGGGAACGCCGAGGTGGAACGAGACGGCAGCCGGGCGCTCGTCCAGGGTGGCCTGGAACGCCTCCTCGTTCAGCGGGCGGAGGGTGTGGTTGATGGCGAAGGGCCGGTCGGTCAGCTCCCGCATACGGGCCCACTGGCGCCGTAGGTCGGCGAGCGGGCGCACCGCCGTGCCCAGACTGCCGAGGGCCCCCGCCCCGCACAGGGCGGCAGCGAGGTCGACCTGCTCGAACGGCCCGTACGGTGCGCCGATGACGGGCACCTCGATACCGAGTACGTCACACAGTCGCGTCCGCAGCATCGTCGCCTCCTCCCGGCACCCGGTCGGTCGGTGCCGTTCCCGACCATCCTGACCCGCCGACGGCGCCGGCGCACGGCACGCCGGTGCGCCGTGGCTCCCGGGCGGGCGCCCGGGGCCGTGCGGCGTCCGGGCCGAGAGCTGCGGTCAGGACCCGAGCCGGTCGGCCCGGACGGCTGCCGCCGGTCGGCCGGCGGGAACGACCGGTGGCGTCTCCCCCGGCCGCCGCACCCGCACCGTGACGAGTGCCCTGGCCATCACCTTGGGGTTGAGCAGGACCGACGGCTCCGCCGCCCGCATCGCGAACAGCGCCAGCCGACGGGCGATGTCCGGGTCGGACAGAGCTGCCGTGCGGACCGCCCGTTGAAGCGCGTTGGGCGGTTCGGCGAGAGCTTCCTTCCGGCCGAGGGCGTCGTACTTGTCGATGAACCGATGCGCTCGGCGGTACGAGCGCAGCGCCTGGCGAACGTTCGCGCCGCGGCACAGGGCTTCGGCGGTCGCGTCGGCCAGCCATGCCGCGCTGCGGAACGCCCAGCCGCATCCGACGGCGGGTACGGGGTCGGATGCGGTCGCGGCATCCCCGATCAGGGCCAGCCCGGGCCGCGGTGCGGGATCCCGGCGAACGCACGGATAGTCGGTGGTGCCGACGAGGTTCGACACCTGTCGCGCGCCGGCGAGCGAGGGCCCGTCCGGCAGGCGCGCGACGAACCGGTCGAAGGCGGCGGTGCGATCGGTGGTGAACTCGGGAAGCCGGTCCTTCGCCGGGAAGACGCCCACCTGCGTCAGGCCGTCGTCGACCGGGATGCACACGGCGACGTCCCGGCCGAGGGGCCAGACCTGGCCGTCACCGGGGCCGTTCATCGTCGCCCCCTCGTAATACGTCCAGAACAGGAAACGCTCGTTCGGGGCACGGTCCTCGGCGACCCGGGCGAGTCGGGCGACCGTGGAGCGGTGGCCGTCCGCACCGACGACCAGACGGGCCCGAAGGGTGGTGCGCCCGGTCCCTCCGTCCGACGTGACGACTCCCGCGACGGCTCCCCCGGCGTCCTCGACCAGGTCGACGACACGGTGCCCCGTCATGAGGTGCACGCCGGGGGTCGAGCCGGCGATCTCCCGCAGCAGCGGGTCGAGCTTCCTGCGGCGCAGGCTGATCGCCGGCGGGACCCCGCTGTCCGGCCGGGGGACGATCCAGCCGGACCCGGTCCACACGCCGAGTCCGGTCGTCACCGCCGCACCGTGGTCGAGCATCGGCTGCCAGAAGCCCAGTCGCCGCAGGACGTCATGGGTGCCGCCGAGCACGAAGTGCCCGCACAGCGTCTTGTGTGCCTGGGGACTGCGGTGCCGCTCGACCAGCGCCACCCGCAGCCCCGCCCGGCCGTACGCCGTCGCCGCCGTGCAGCCGGCGATGCTCGCGCCCACGATGATCACGTCGTAGTCCATGGCCGTCTCCGCCGCTCCGATGGTCCCTTCGGTCACCAGGAAGCATGCGCAGAGCGGCCGGACACCGACATCGGTAGTGAATACCCATCCTTCGGGGCGGCCGTCTACCTACCATCGAAGTGTGACGGCCGGCACACGGACACTCGAAGAACGGGACAGTGAACTCGCATCGCTGTCCCGCTGGTGGGGGGAGGCGGCCGCCGGCACCGGGCGCCTCGTCCTCGTCGGGGGCGACGCGGGCGCCGGCAAGACCGTGCTGCTCCACGAGTTCGGCCGGCGACTGGGCAACGCCCGACTGCTCAGCGGCAGCAGCGAACCGCTCACCACGCCGCTTCCCCTCGGTCCGCTGCGCGACATGGCCGACTCCCTGCCCGCCCCCCTGAGCCGGGAGCTCAGCGGCACCCCCGACCCCGTGACGGTGCGTCGCCGGCTGTTCGAAGAGCTGCGCGAGGGCGCCGTCCCGACCCTGGTCGTCCTGGACGACGCGCACTGGGCCGACGAGGCCACGCTGGACCTGCTGCGCTTCCTGGGCCGCCGCCTGGGGGCATGCCCGGCCATGGTCGCCGTGGCCTACCGGCAGGACGAAGTGGGGCCCCGCCATCCGCTGCGGGTGCTGGCCGGGGACCTGGCGGCGCTTCCCGCGGTGCGCCGGCTGACCGTGCCCCCGCTGTCCGAGGCGGCCGTCGCGCGTCTCGCGGCGGGAACCGGGCTCCACCCGGCCGAACTGCACCGCCGAACGGGCGGCAACGCCTTCTTCGTGACGCAGGTACTGGGCGACGGCGGCGCCACCGTGCCCGCCACCGTCCGGGACGCGGTGCTCGCCCGCGCCGCGCGCCTGGGACCAGGGGCTCGTGATGCCCTCGACACCCTCGCCTGCCTCGGGACCCGGGCCGCACCGTGGCTGGTCGAGGCGGTCTCCGGCTGCTCGGCCCGAGAACTCGACGAGTGCGTGGAGCGCGGAATGCTCACCGCCGAGCACGGCGCGGTCGCGTTCCGGCACGAGCTGGTCCGCGTCGCCGTCGAGCAGGCGACCCCGCCGGGGCGCGCGGCGGACCTGCACCGGCGGGCGCTGGCCGTGCTCACCGCGCGCCCGCCCGGCGAAGTGGAACCGGCGCGTCTCGCCGAGCACGCGCAGCGTGCCCACGACCGGGCCGCCGTGCTCGCCTACGCACCCCTCGCGGCAGAACGGGCATCCGCGCTCGGGGCTCACAAGGAGGCCGCCGCCCACCTCCGCCGTGCGCTCGACGTCGTCCAGGGGCTCCCTGCCGCGGACCGGGCAGGACTGCTCGAGGCGCTCGGGCGGGAGTGCCATCTCGCCGACGACCTCGAAGCCGCCCTGCGGGCCCGGCAGGCCTCAGTCGACGCGTGGCGGAAGACCGGTGACAGACGCCGGCAGAGCGGGGCGCTGGTCGGTCTGGCGATCACCGCGGCGCATCTGGCCCGGGAGATCCCCCTCGGTGAGAAGGCGTGTGACGAGGCCCTCGGGTTGCTGGCCGGGCTGCCACCGACGCCCGAGCTGGCACTGGCCTGTGCCGTCCGCGCGAAACTGTCCGGAATGGCCTTCCGCGGCGCCGATGCGATCGCCTGGGGTGAGCGGCTCCTCGCGATGACCGGCGACGGAACGGACCCGCAGGGACGGGCTCTCGCGCTGTCGTCGATCGGCATCGGCCGCGCACTGGAGGGCGACACGGCCGCCCTCGGCCTCATCGGGGAGAGCGTCCGGCTGGCACGCGCGGCATCCGCTCACGACCAGGCGGGACTCGCGTATTTCTGGCTCCAGTTGATCTGCGTGACCCGCCGCTGGTACCGGGAGGCCGAACGCTGGTACGGCGAGGCCCTCGCCTTCACCGACGACCACGGCCAGGAGGTCTGGCGGCAGTGGCTCCGCGCGTTCCACTCGCGTGCGCTGCTCGACCAGGGGCGGTGGGAGGAGGCCGAGGCGCTCGCGTCGGAGGTGCTGCGCACGGCTGGTGTGGACGACGGACGCAAGATGCTCAGCATGGTGGTGCTGGGGCGGCTGCGCGCCCGCCGGGGCGACTCCGATGCCCGCCCCCTCCTGACCACGGTGCGGACGACCATGGTCACCGCCGAACCGGTCGTCGGCTGGATCATCGGCGCCGCGCCGGCGCTGGCCGAGGCCGCCGCCTACGCGGGCGACACCGACCAGGTGCGCGCGATCGCCGGCTCGGCCTCCGCCGCCGCCGTGGAACAGGGCGAGCCGTGGCTGCTCGGCGAACTCGCCTACTGGCTGTCCCGAGCCGACGGACCCGCCACCGTCCCGGTGCGGGCCGCCGAGCCCTACCGGCTCCAGCTGTCCGGCCGCCCGCGGGAGGCGGCCGTCCGCTGGCAGGAGCTCGGCTGCCCCTACGAGTCCGCGCTCGCGCTCGCCGACACCACCGACGCGGGAATGCTGCGCGAGGCGCTCACGGCGTTCGACCGCCTGGGCGCCGGGCCGATGCGCGACGCGACCGCCCGTCGGCTACGCCGGCTCGGGGTGCGCGACATCCCCAGGCGGCGGTCCCGCCCGGTGGGCTCCGACGGGCTCAGCGCCCGCGAACAGGAGGTGCTCGCCTTGCTGGCCGACGGATTGCGCAACGCAGAGATCGCCGAGGCGCTGTTCCTGTCGAGGCGGACCGTCGAGCACCATGTGGCGGCCGTCCTGCGAAAGCTCCGCGTGACGAACCGGGGAGAAGCCGCTCGGTACGCCCGGCACCACGGCGTCGCTGTCCGCTGACGGCGCGCGGCGGTGTGCGGGCGGGCCTCCACCTGTCCGGACCGCTCGCGGGACGAGACCGGAGGCCGCAGCCTGGAACTGGTGACGTGACGACCGGCGACCGGCGACCGGCGACCGGCGATGGGACGGACCGGATGCCGCTGAACCGTCGGGGAACGGGCCGTGTGTGCGAGAGGGCTGATGGACGCGGAAGCCGTGCAGGCGCGCCTGCTGGGCAGCTTGGACCTGCGCGTCGGGGACCGGCGGCTGGGGCCGCTGGACTCCGCTCGTGCGGAGTCGCTGCTCGCTTACCTGCTGCTGCACCGCGACGCGCCGCGGCCGCGTCAGCACCTGGCCTTCCTGCTGTGGCCAGGTTCGAGTGAGCGCCAGGCCTACACGAATCTGCGCAAGGTGCTGCACACGCTGCGCCGTGTCCTGCCGGAGTGCGACCGGCTGATCGACATCGGACCGCGGAGCCTGCAGTGGCGCCCGGACGCGCCCCTGTGGCTGGATGTGGAGCACTTCGAGCGGTCGCTGGCCGCGGGGCGTCTCCAGGAGGCAGTCGAGACGTACGCCGGCGATCTGCTGGAGGGCCGCTACGACGAGTGGCTGCTCGGTGAGCGGGAACGGCTGGCGGGGCTGCACCTGAACGCGTTGGAGGAACTCGTTCGCCGACATGAGCGCGAGCGGAACTGGTCCCAGGCCATTTACTCGGCTGAGCGGCTGGTCGCTTCCGACCCGCTGCGTGAGGAGAGCCACCGGCTCCTGATGCGGCTGTGCCGGGCGTCCGGAGACCGCGCCCGCGCCGTGCGCGCCTACCATGCCTGCGCGACGGTGCTGGACCGAGAACTCGGGATCGAGCCGTCGCCGGAAACCCGTGCCGTCCACGAGTCGCTCGTGGCCGCGGTACCGGCCGGAGTGGAGAACGACTCGCGGCCGCCGCCCGCGGTCGGCGGGAAGGCGTCCGGCACTTCCCCGTTCGTCGGCCGGGAGGCGGAGAGGGCCCGCTTGGCCGCCGTGTGGAGCGCCGCGGTGTCCGGACGGGCACAGCTGGTGCTCGTCAGCGGCGAGGCGGGCGTGGGGAAGACGCGGCTGGTCTCGGAGATGCACGCGCAGGCCGGTGCCGTGACAGTGGCGGCCCGCGCCTACCCCGCGGAGGGTTCGGTGGCGTACGGGGTCGTCACGGCATGGCTGCGCTCGCGCCCGGTCGCCGCACGCCTGTCCCGGCTCGACCGCCCTCACCTCGTCGAGCTGGCGCGCCTGCTTCCGGAGCTGACCGGCAGGGTGCCGCCGCCCGAACCGTTGCCCCGAGCCGAACTGCGGCGGCGGCTGTTCGAGGCGATCGGCCAGGCGCTGCTGGCCGCGGGCACGCCCCTGCTGCTGATCCTCGACGACGCGCAGTGGGCCGACACGCCGTCGCTGCGCCTGGTTCACCACCTGGTGCGAACGGCACCGTCCGCACGGCTGCTCGTCGCGGCCACCGCGCGGCGCGAGGACTGCGACGTCGGCCACCCGCTGGTCGAACTGGCCACCACCCTGCAGTCGCAGGGCCGCTGCACAGAGATCGCACTCGACCGGCTCGACCGGGCGCAGACCGCACTGCTCGCCGAGCGCATCACCGGCAGGCCGCTCGACGCGACGGCGATGCGGCGCCTCTACCGCGACAGCGAGGGCAATCCGCTGTTCGTCGTCGAGGCGCTCAAGCCCGACGCGCCGACGGACGCGCCCAAGGTGCAGGCGGTGATCGCCGGCCGCCTGGCCCGGCTGTCACGGCCCGCCGCGGCGCTGGCGGGCGTCGCGGCGGCGATCGGACGGGCGTTCACCGCCGACGTTCTGTCGGCCGCGTCCGGACTCACGGAGGAGGCATTCGTCGGTGCCCTGGACGAGCTCTGGCACCGCGGCATCATCCGGGCGCACGGCCCCAACGCCTATGACTTCAGCCACGGGAGGGTCCGTGACGCCGCCTACGCCTCGCTCGGCCCGCCGCGCCGGCGACAGGCGCACCTCGCGATCGCCCGGGCCCTCGAGCAGACCGGCGAGGCCCCGCCCTCGGCTCGCGCATTGCACTACGACAAGGCCGGCGCGACCGCTGAGGCGGTCCGCTGGTACGAGAGGTCGGCGGAGACCGCCCAGTGGCTGCACGCCCACGCGGATGCCGTCCGGGCACTCGACCGCGCGCTGGTGCTCTCCGACCGTCTGCCACCCGGGCCGGACGCCGCCCGGCTCCAACTGCGCCTGCTCACCGCGCTCCCGGCTCCGCTCGTCGCCTGCGAAGGCTACGCGACCGAGCGGATGGCGCGGGTGCACGCACGGGCCCTGCGCCTGGCCTCGCGGCTCGGATGTGCCCCCGAGCCGCCGCTGGTGTGGTCTCTCGCGCTGGCCGCGCTGACCCGTGGTGACTGGGAACAGGCCCGGACGTTCGGTGAACAGTTGCGGATACGCGCCGCACGCGACGACGACCAGGTCCTGAAGGTGGAGAGCGACTACATCCGAGGCATCACCGCCTACTGGCCCGGCCGGCTGACGAAGGCACGCATCCACTTCGAAGCCGCGGTACGGAACTTCCGTCCCGCCCTGCGCCAGGCCCACGTACTGCGCTACGGGCAGGATCCGGAGCTGATCGTCCGGCTGCGCCTGGCCCACACGCTGTGGCTCCTCGGCCGCCCCGCGGAAGCCGACCGGCAGCAAGCCCTCGCCCTGCGCGCCGCCGACGAGTCCGCTCATGGATACAGCCGGGCGACCGTCTGGGTGTTCTCCGCCATCCTCGCCGCGGACCGCGGCGACACCCAGGAGGTGCGCCGCTGTGCGCGGATGCTCGATGCCCACACGGGGGACGACGCTCCCGCCCAGATCCTGCTGGCCGCGGAGGTGTTGGCGGGCCACCTCGACGTCCTGGAGGGGCGCACGGCCGCCGGACTGGCGCGGGTCCGGGACGTGCGCGAGCACGTCGTACGCGGCCCGGCACCCGCACCAGGCCTGCCGGGTGTGGCGACGCGACTGCTCCTGGAGGACTACGCGCTGGCGGGCGAGCCGGCCGCCGGACTCGCACTGGCCGACGAGGCACTCGGCATGGGCCGCGGCGCGGAACTCTGGGAGGCCGAGATCCGGCGCCTGCGCGCCGCCTGCCTCGAAGCGCTCGGCGCCCCCGGGGACGACGTCGCGGCCGAACGCGACCACGCCCTCGCGGTGGCGCACCGCCAGGGCGCCCGCGCGTTCGAGCGGCGGATCCGGGCAACGCTCGAGGAACGCCGGCCCGGACACGATGGCGCCATCCGATGACGACCGGAGGAGGAGCCATGACCCTCACCGATCCGGCGGCCGTGCTGCGCCAGGGATTCACCGGCCAGGTGCTGCGGCGGGGCGAACCGGGCTACGACGAGGCACGCCAGGTCTTCAACGCGATGATGGACCGCCGCCCGGCCATCGTCGCCCGGTGCGCGACCACCGCGGACGTCGTGGCGGCCGTCGATGTCGCCCGGGACCACGGGCTCGTCGTGGCGGTCCGCTGCGGCGGCCACAGCGTCGCCGGGCTGGGCACCTGTGACGACGGGATGCTGATCGACCTGAGCGGCCTGAAGTCGATCACCGTCGATCCGGGGGCGCGGACCGCGCGGGCCGGCGGCGGTGTCCTGTGGGGAGAGTTGGACACGGCTACGCAGGCTCATGGCCTGCACACGCCCGGCGGGCGGGTCTCCACCACCGGTATCGGCGGTTTCACCACCGGTGGCGGCTACGGCTGGACGTCCTGCAAGTACGGGCTGGCCTGCGACAACCTCATCTCGGCCGAGGTCGTGCTCGCCGACGGCAGGGTGGTGCGCGCCGGCGAACGCGAGCACGCCGACCTCTTCTGGGGCCTGCGCGGCGGCGGCGGCAACTTCGGCATCGTCACCGAGTTCGAGTTCCGTTTGCACCCGCTCGGCCCGACGGTCCTCGCGGGGCTGACGATGTTCCCGGTCGAGCGCGCTCCGGAGGTGCTGCGCGGCTGGCGGGACTGCGCCGATGCCGCACCCGACGAACTCGCGACCGCCTTGGTGGTGCTCACCGCACCACCCGAGCCGTTCGTCCCGGCCCGACTGCGGGGCGAGCCGGTCCTCGGCGTCGCGGCCCTGTACGTCGGCGCGGCCGACCGGGGCGACGACGTGGTGCAGCCGCTCAGGGATCTCCGCCCCGCCGTCGACCACATCGCCCCGATGCCCTACACCGCCTTCCAGGCGGCCCTCGACCCCCTCGCGCCCCGCGGCTTCCGCAGCTACTGGCGTGGCGAATACCTGCGAGAACTCACCGATGACGCGATCGACACGTTCCTGTCCCACGCCGTCGAACTGACCTCGCTCGGAGCGCCGCTGAGCGAGATGGTCATCTTCCGCGTCGGGCAGGGCGTCGCTGCGGTGCCCGACGCGGCGACCGCTTTCTCCCACCGCGACGCCGGCTACCTGTTCCACCCGATCTGCATGTGGGACGACCCGTCCGACGACAGCCGGATGATCACAGCCGGCCGCGCCTTCGCGTCCGCCATGCGACCGTTCGGCACCGGCGCCGCCTACCTCAACTTCACTCCCGAGGCCGACCGGGTCCGCGATGCCTACACCGACGAGACGTACGCACGTCTCGTGGCGATCAAGGACACCTACGATCCGGCCAACCTGTTCCGGCTCAATCAGAACATCCGCCCCAGCCACTCCGCGCTCGTCGGCTGAAGCGATCGTCCCGGGACGACCGTGACCGGTGAACCGACTGGTATGACTGGTGCATGCAGGAAGAAACCGCACAGTCGGCGATCGACACGTTCATCTCCGCGTTCAATGCCTCAGAAGACAGCTACGTGACTTCTCTGCTGTCCCAGGCGCTGACCCCGGACGTCATCCTCTGGGGGCCGTTGGGGCGCAGTGAGGGGATCGAGGCAGTGGAGCGGTTCGTGCTGGACATCCGGCGCCACCCGGCGGGGGCGGGCACGATGATCCGCTGTTCGGGAGTGGACATGCCCGATGAGTGGGCGCGGTACCAGTGGGTTTTCACGCTGCCGGACGGAGGTCCACGTCTCGCGGGAACGGACGTCGTCCATCTGAGGAGAAACCTCATCGATCAGATCATCGTTTTCGCGGGAGACATCAAGCCCTCCCCCTAGCGCCCCCAACCCCAGATTCACACACTCACCTGTTCAAATCCCTGCGTTTGGTGCAGGGCTCGGGCAAGGTGTCCGTGTCGGAGCTCTCTCAGCGTCTCGGGGTCTCGGAGATGACCGTGCGCCGGGACTTGGACGCGCTGGAGCGTCAGGGCCTGGTACGCCGGGTGCACGGCGGTGCGGTCGCCCACCGTCCCCGTGAGGAGGGCGGCGGGTTCGCCGCACGGGAACAGTGGCAGTCCGCCACCAAGGACCGTCTGGGTGCGGCCGTGGCCGCGATGGTGGAGCCCGGTTCACGGGTGCTGCTGGACGCGGGGACCACCACCGTGCACGTGGCGGAACATCTGGCCGAACGCGCTCCGCTGACGGTCGCCGTGCTGAGCCTGCAGACGGCCCTCGCCCTGGCGGACCGCCCGGGGATCGAGCTCCTCATCGTCGGAGGCCGCTCCCGTCCGGGGGAACGCTCGCTGGTGGGGCCGCTGGCCCTGCGCACGCTGGAGTCGTTGAGTTTCGACTGCTTCGTGATGTCCATCGGCGGCGTGCACGCCGAGCATGGCTGGTCGGAGTTCTCCCTGGACGACGCGGCGGTCAAGCAGGTCGGGCTTGCCCAGTCGGCCCGCACGGTCGCTGTCGCGGACGCCACCAAACTCGGCGTCCGGGCCTTCAGCCAGGTCGCCGCGCCGGGCGCCGCCGATTGTTTCGTCACTGACGCCGCGGCCGATGACGCGCAGACCCACCCCAATGGCCCGGCCACCCTCAAGGCCCTGCGGCAGGCGGGTGTCGAGACCCACCTGGTCTGACGCCCGCCGCTCACATCACATCAAGGAGTAATTCTGTGCAGACCGCCACGCGCTCGCTCATGATCCTGGTCGCCGGACCCTACCGGTCGGGCACCGGCGACGACCCGCACAAGCTGGAGGCGAACGTCCGGGCCATGAACGAAGTGGCCCTGAAGCTCTTCCGTGCCGGCCACCTCGGCGTGACCGGTGAGGCCCTCGCCCTGCCGCTGCTGGAGACCGCCGGCAGCACCGGCCCCGGCGATGCGGCGTACGAGGAGATCTTCCACCCCGTAGCCGAGCAGCTGCTGTCCCGTTGCGACGCGGTGCTGCGGATCGGCGGCCCGTCCGAGGGTGCCGACCGGATGGTCGCCCGGGCCCGCGCCCGGGGCAGGGCCGTCTACACAAGCCTCGACGACGTCCCGGCCGCACGGTGACCGCGGGCATCGACACACCTGTCGATGTGGAGGCCTCTGCTGGACGGTGACACGCCTGAGGAAGCGTGCACCGCCATGCCGTTCCTCACCGTCCCGCAGCCGCTGTGACCGCAAGGGGCGCTTATCGGTTGGCCGCGAGATTCCTGTCGATCCTCTCGTGCAGCGCGATTCCGAGGGAAACGGACACGTTGAGGGACTCGGTCGAACTCATCATGGGAATCGAGACCGAGGCGGAAGACGCTTCCTCGAAGAGGTCGGACGGCCCGCCCTTTTCGCTGCCGAACAACAAGGCAAGCCGATCCGGACTGTCGCCGAGTTCCTTCACGGAAATATCGCCGTCTGCCTTGAGCGTCATCAGCTTCATACCACTGTCCCGGATGAAGGCGAGGGCCTCCTCGCGACCGGAGAGGACGACGGGGAGCGAGAAGACGTAGCCACGGCTGGCCCTTTGCAGACGCCGGTCCGCGATGCTGGCGATATCACTGTCGACCAGGATGATCCCGGACGCTCCGAGCGCGAGCGACGTGCGTACGATCGCGCCGATGTTCCCGACGATCTTCACCCCGTCGAGAACGACGACGTCCCCGCTCCGGCTTTCGATATCGCTGAACCTGGCCGGGCGAGGGACGCGGGCGATGCCGAACGTCCTGGGCTTCCTCTCCCCCTTGAACAACTGGTTGACGATCGACGAGTCGATGAGGCGGACCGGAATGTTCTGCCGCCTGCACAGATCCAGCAATTCGGCGGGGAAGGGACTGCTGTCGCTGCCGTAGACCTCGATGAACTCCACTCCGGCCGCGATGCAGTGCGTGAGGGGCTCGACGTCCTCGATCAACGTGGTCTTGATGTTGGATCGCGAAGGCTTGGTGACATCGCTGATCCGCTGCACAGCCGGATCGGAGGGATTTTCGATGGTGTCCAACTCGGTCATGGTCGTCCTGTTCTTCCCCGTTCGAGGCCGCGCGGCTCACGATAGCAAGATCTCGTTCGCCCGCGAGCGGCCGGTGGAGCCCCGTCCGCCCGCCGGGTCGCCGATCGTCGGACGCGGTGAGTCGACTCCCGGCGTGCCCGAGCCCTAAGGGACTGTAAGGACTTGGCTCCCGGCATTGAGCGACGCTGTTCGCGCCGCCGACTCTGTGTGCTTCCGGGCCGCAGACAAGGGAGTTCCGATGGCCACACAGACCACCGCCGAGCGTGCGCGCACACCGCGCCGCGACGAACGCAGGGTCGTCAGCAACATCGTGCGCGGATCGATCGGCAATCTGATCGAGTGGTACGACTGGTACGCGTACACCGCCTTCAGCGTCTACTTCGCCTCCGTCTTCTTCCCCTCCGGCGACCAGACCGCCCAACTCCTCAACACCGCGGCGGTGTTCGCGGTCGGCTTCCTGATGCGGCCGATCGGCGGCTGGGTCCTGGGCCGCTACGCCGACCGCCGCGGCCGCCGCGCGGCGCTGACGCTGTCGGTGACGCTCATGGCGGCCGGTTCACTGATCGTCGCGCTGACCCCGTCGTACGGCTCGATCGGGGTCGCCGCGCCGATCCTGCTGGTCGCCGCGCGGCTGCTGCAAGGTCTGTCGGTGGGAGGTGAGTACTCGACCTCCGCCACGTACATGTCCGAGGTGGCCTCGCCCGGCCGCCGCGGTTACTACTCCAGTTTCCAGTACGTCACCCTCATCGCCGGGCAGCTGACGGCGCTCGGTCTGCAGATCGTCCTGCAACAGGTGCTCAGCCCCGCGCAGATGGAGTCCTGGGGCTGGCGGATCGCGTTCGTCGTCGGCGCCGCGGGGGCGGTGGTCGTGCTGTGGCTGCGGCGCGGCATGGACGAGTCCGAGAGCTTCGAACGTGCCGCGTCGGAAGGCGAGAAGGAGCAGAGCGGCCCGGCCCGCGGAAGTCTGCGGCTGCTGCTGTCCTACCCCCGGCAGTGCCTGGTCGTCGTCGGGCTGACCATGGGCGGCACGCTGTTCTTCTACACGTACACCACCTACCTGCAGAAGTTCATGGTCAACACCAGCGGCATCGCCAAGCCCACGGCGGCGTGGATCAACTTCTTCGCGCTGCTCGTGTTCGTCGTGCTCCAGCCGGTGATGGGCCTGCTGTCCGACCGGGTGGGGCGGCGTCCCATGCTGATCGCGTTCGGGGCGCTGGGCACCGTGGTGGTGGTGCCCTCGCTCACCCTGCTGTCGCACACCAGTGACCCCGGGTACGCGTTCCTGCTCATGGTCGTGCCGCTGGCCGTCAGCTCCCTGTACACCTCGATCAGCGCGGTGGTGAAGGCCGAGCTGTTCCCGACCTCGATCCGGGCGCTCGGCGTCGGCCTGCCGTACGCACTGACCGTGGCCGTGTTCGGCGGGACCGCCGAGTACGTCGCCCTCTGGTTCAAGAACGCCGGACACGAGAACTGGTACTTCTACTACGTCACCGCCTGTGTCCTGATCTCGCTGCTCGTCTACATTCGGATGCGCGAGACCTCCGACGCGTCGCCGCTGGACGAGGGCGTTTCCCGGTCTCGCGACTGACGAGGCGGGAAGGAGGCGACCGTGCGGGTGCTGCTGGCCGAGGACGACGACGGGGTGGCGGGCGCGCTGACCGAGGCGCTGTACGACAACGGCCACCAGCCGGCCCGGGTGCGGCGCGGCGAGGACGTTCTGGCCCGCCACCGGCAGGCCGACCTGCTGCTGCTCGACCTCGGCCTGCCCGACCTGGACGGCCTGGAGGTGCTGCGCAAGCTGCGCGCGGTCAGCGCCCTGCCGGTGGTGGTGCTCACCGCGCGGGGCGACGAACGGTCGGTGGTGCGTGGTCTGCGGCTGGGCGCCGACGACTACCTGGTCAAGCCGGTCCGGCTAGCCGAGCTGCTGGCCCGCATCGAGGCCGTCACCCGCCGCGCCACGGCACCCGCCGCCCCGGCGCCGCGCACCGTCCGCGTCGCCGACGTCGAGGTCGACCTCGACGCGCGCCGGGTGACGGTCGGCGGCGCGGAGGTGCGGCTGACCGCCAAGGAGTTCGAGGTCCTCGCCGCGCTGGCGGCCCGGGCCGGCACGGCGGTCAGCCGCCAGCAGCTGATGGACGAGGTGTGGGGCGACGCCTTCCTCGCCGTGTCCCGCTCTCTCGATGTGCACCTCACCCAGGTGCGGGCCAAGCTCGGCCGCCCCGAGGTGCTGACCACCATCCGCGGCTTCGGCTACCGCTTCGGCGACTGAGCCGGCTTCTCACGGCAGGCCCTGTTCATGCGCACCCGCGTCCTCACCGTGGTCCTGGCCTTCGCGGTCCTTGCCGTGGCCGGCTTCGCCGTCCCGCTGCTGGCCGTCACCGCCGCGCAGCGCACTCAGCAACTCGTCGCGGCGCGCACCGCCGACCTCGACCGTTTCGCCGGGCTGGCCGAGCAGGCCGCCGAGAGCGACGACACCGGCACGCTCACGGCCGACGTGCGCCGCTACACCGAGCTGTACGGCGAGGCCGTCGTGGTCGTCGACGCCCGCCGCGCCCCGCTGGTGCAGACGGGCGGCCTGCGCGCCGCCGACCCGGCCGTCGCCCGGCTCGTCGACGCGGCGCTGCGCAACCAGCCCGTCTCACCCGGGGGGACGCTGCGGCCCTGGTCCCGGGCCGACCGGCTGCTCGCCCGCCCCGTGGGCACCGGCACCAGGGTGTCCGGCGCCGTGGTGCTGCGGGCCTCGGTGCGGGCCGCCGCGGACGACATCGCCCTGCGCTGGACGCTCGTCCTGGCCGGCGCCGGTCTGTTCGCCGTGGCCTGTGTGCTGCTCGCCCGCCGGGCCACGCGGTGGGTCGTACGGCCGCTGCACCGCCTCGACCGCGCGGTCGGCACCCTGGCCGCCGGCCTGCCGCCCGAGCACGCGCGGGCCGGCGGCCCGCCGGAGCTGCGCCAGCTGGCCACCGGCTTCAACCGCATGGCCGACGCGGTCACCACCGCGCTGGAACAGCAGCGCCGGCTCGTCGCCGACACCTCGCACCAACTGCGCAACCCCCTGGCCGCCCTGCGGCTGCGCATCGACTCGCTCCAGCCCCACCTGCGCACCTCCGGCACCCGCACCTACACCGGGGTGACGGCCGAACTCGAACGCATGGAGCACCTCCTCGACGACCTGCTCACCCTGGCGAACGCCGAGCACCGCGCCGGCGAACTGGCCGTAACGCGGGCGCGGGAGTCGTGCTGCGACGCCGCGGCGGTCGCGGCGGCCCAGGTCCGGCTGTGGCAGCCGGTGGCCGAACGGGCCGGAGTCCGCCTGGAGTTCGTGCCCGGCCCCGCGGTCCTCATGGCCTGCCCGGAGGGAGAGCTGGCCCAGGTGGCCGACATCCTCCTCGACAACGCGATCAAGTACGCCGGGAGCGGCGCCCGCGTGGAGGCACGCTGTTCCACCGAGGGCGCGGACGCGGTGTTCGAGGTACAGGACGACGGGCCGGGCCTGAACACCGGCGAACTCTCCCGGGCCGGCACCCGCTTCTGGCGCTCGGAACGCCACCGCGAGGTACGCGGCAGCGGTCTCGGCCTGGCGATCGCCGAGCGACTGGTGGCCGGTCACGCCGGACACGTCGAGTTCACGGCGGCCGAACCGCACGGCCTGCGCGTCCGGGTCGTGCTCCCGAAGGGGCACACGGCATGACCGGCCCCGCCCGCCTGACGACCCGCCGCACCGTCCTGCGCGCCGCACTCGCAGCGGCGGGCACCGGCCTGCTCGCCGGCTCCGTGGCGGCGGACGCGCGGCGCGCGGACAGCGGCCCGGAGGGAGTTCTGAGGATCGCGACCGGCGAGACCGACGGGTTCTACGCGGCCTTCGGCCGACTGCTCGCGGCCCAGGTCACGGCCACCTACCCCCGGCTGTCCTGCGAGGTGGTCAGCAGCGAGGGCAGCGTGGCCAACGTACGGCTGCTCCGGGCCCGCCGGGCCGACGTGGCCCTGGCCCTGTCGGACATCGCGTGGGCGGCGTACGGCGGCACCGCACCGTTCGGCAGCCGCGTCCCGCTGCGCGCGATCGGCAGGGTCTACGAGAACTACGTCCAGCTGGCCGTGCGCGCCGGGGCGCCCATCCACACCGTGTCGGACCTGGCGGGCCGCACCGTCTCGCTGGGCGCGCCCGCGTCCGGCGGCGCCGTGCTCGGCGACCGTCTGCTGCGCGTCGCGGGCCTGACCCCCGGCACCGACGTCCGGGTCCGGCATCTGCTGATGCCGCAGGCGGCGCGTGCGATGCGGGCCGGCGCGATCGACGCGCTGCTGGTCGCGGGGGGTGTACCGCTCCCCGTACTGTCCGGGCTCGACACCCGCCCCGGCATCCGTCTGCTGCCCCTGTCCGGCCTGCTGCCCCGGCTGCGCGCCGGCCTCGGCCCGGAAGGATCGGGTCTGGAGGCGGTGACGGTGCCGGCCGGGGCGTACCGGGAGACCCCCGAGGTTCCGACCATCGGCGTCGCCAATCTCCTGCTCTGCCGCCCCGACCTCCCCGCCCCCGTCGCCGCCGCCCTCACCCACGTCCTGGTCCGCCGGGCCACCCGCCTCGTCCCCGCCCCGGCCCTCGGCACCCAGTTCCTCGACGCCCGCAGCCTGATCTCCACGGGCGCCGTCCCCCTGCATCCGGGGGCGGTCGCCGCCTATCGCGAACTGCACGGCTAGGGCCCAGCGACGCTAGGATCATGGTCATGGCCCTGACCATGAACGACGTGGACCGGTTCGAAGCAGCCAGGCCCCGCCTGGAGGCCATCGCCTACCGTCTCCTCGGTTCCGCGAGCGAGGCCGAGGACGCCGTGCAGGAGACCTTCCTGCGCTGGCAGGCCGCCGACGTCGACCGCGTCGAGATCCCCGAGGCCTGGCTGACGAAGGTGCTCACCAACCTGTGCCTCAACCAGCTCACCTCGGCCCGCGCGCGGCGAGAGACCTACGTGGGCCAGTGGCTCCCCGAGCCGGTGCTCGCCGGGGACCCCATGCTCGGCCCGGCCGACACCGCCGAACAGCGCGAATCGGTCTCGTTCGCGGTCCTCGCCCTGCTGGAGCGCCTTTCCCCCACCGAGCGGGCGGTCTACGTCCTGCGGGAGGCGTTCGACTACCCGCACCGGGAGATCGCCGAGATCCTCGACATCACCGAGGCCGCCAGCCAGCAGATCCTCCACCGTGCCAAGAAGCACGTCGCGGACGGCAAGGCCCGCACCCAGGTCGACGAGGCCGCCGCCCGGCGGATCGTCGACGAGTTCCTCGCGGCCGCCACCAGCGGCCGGACCGAACCGCTCGTGCGGCTGCTCACCCAGGACGCCATCTCGGTCGGCGACGGCGGCGGGAAGGTCCCGGCCCGCGCCAAGGCGTTCGAGGGTGCCCTCGCGGTCGCGAAGTTCATGCGGGGTCTGTTCAAACCCGGCAAGGCCAAACGCGACCTGGTCGGCGGCTCACCCGACGTCTACGCCACGACCGCCAACGGCGACCCCGCCGTCGTCGTGGTGCTCGACGGCCGGGTCATCGGCGTCATGTGTCTGGAGGTCACCACCGAGGGCATCGCCGCGTTCCGCAACCAGGTCAACCCCGACAAGCTCGAACGGGCGACCAGGCGGTGGGCGGCCACCGACCACGGCGATCCGCTGCTCAGGGTCTTCTGACCCTGCCGACGAAGATGTGACGTGCTTCACACCGCGTTCCTGTCAGGAAACGGCGGGCTGCCCGGTTCAGGGGGCGAGTCCCGCTCAAGACAGGAGCCCGGAAATGCAGCACCGCATCGTCGTCCTCGGAGCCGGCTACACCGGAGCCATCGCCGCCGGCCGCCTCGCCAGGCGGCTGCACCGCGCAGAGGTCGCCATCACCCTCGTCAACACCGAGCCCGACTTCGTCGAGCGTGTCCGGATGCACCAGCTCGCGACCGGCCAGGACCTCACGCGCCGGCCCCTCAGTGAGATGTTCGCGGGCACCGGCGTCGAACTGAAGCTCGCGAAGGTCACCGGCGTCGACGTCGACCGCAGGACCGTCGCCGTCGTCGACGCCAACGCCCCCGGGGAACCGGAGGCCGAGGAGCTGGAGTACGACACCCTCGTGTACGCCCTCGGCAGCGGCTGGAGCGACCAGGGCGTCCCGGGCGCCGCCGAGCACGCCCACCAGATCGCCGGCCGACCCGGCGCACTGCGGTTGCGCGAGCGTCTGGCCCGCCTGGACGCCGGAGAGTCGGTGGTCGTGGTCGGCGGCGGACTCACCGGCCTGGAGGCCGCGTCCGAGATCGCCGAGGCCCGCCCGGACCTCGACGTCGCCCTCGCCGCCCGCGGCGAGCTCGGCGACTGGCTCTCCCCCAAGGGCCGCCGGCACCTGCGGAAGGTCTTCGACAGGCTCGGCATCACCGTCCACGAGCACGCCTCCGTCGCCGCCGTCGAGGCCGACCGCGTCACCACCGCCGACGGCGGGACGATCCCCGCCACGGTCACCCTCTGGACCACCGGCTTCGCCGTCCACCCGATCGCCAAGGCCACCACCCTGGACGTCACCGACACCGGCCGGATCCTCGTCGACGGGACCATGCGCTCGGTCTCGCACCCGGACGTGTACGCCATCGGTGACGCGGCCCTGGCCATGGGCCCGGGCGACAAGCCGCTGCGGATGTCGTGCGCCTCCGGCACCCCCATGGCATGGCAGGCCGCCGACGCCATCGCGGCCCGCCTGACCGGCGGGAAACTCCCGAACGCGCCGCTCCGCTACTTCAACCAGTGCATCTCGCTGGGCCGCGAGGAGGGGCTGATCCAGTACGTCACCGCCGACGACCGCGCCGTCCGGGCGGCCCTGACGGGCCGGCTCGCCGCCGTCTACAAGGAACTCGTCTGCAAGGGCGCGGTCTGGGGCGTCGCCCACCCGACGCTCGGACTGCCGACCCGCCGCCGCCACGTCGTACGGCAGCCGGCCCGGGCGGTCTCGCCGGTCAGCACAGCGGCCTGACGCGCATGCCGACGACCCCCAGGGGTCGTCGGCATGGTCCGTGCCGCAGTCACCGGTCAGAATGGTGATGTGAACCTCGACCATGTCTTCGTATGCGGAAACCCGGCACTCGACTTCGCCGCCACGCTCGGGGCGCGCCGTTCGGAGCGCTCGGAGATGTTCGTGACGCCGGACAGGCTGAACGCCTGGTACGTGGAGTCCGGCATCGTCGACGCGGTCTCCGCCGGCCGGGAGGCGGACGTCGAGCAGGCGAAGACCGTGCGGGAAGCGATCTACCAGCTGGTCACCGCCCGCCGGCTCGGGGAGGGGTACGACGCGACGGCGCTGACCGTCGTGAACAAGGCGGCACGCAGGCCGGCCGCGGTGCCGCAGCTCACCCCGGCGGGCCGATGGACGCAGGCGACCCCGGACGAAGCCCTCTCCCTGGTGGCGCGCCACGCCGTCGAGCTTCTGAGCGGGCCGGACGTGCCCCTGCTCAAGGAGTGCGGAAACCCGGAGTGCACCCGCGTCTACATCGACCGCTCGCGGGGCATGCGACGGCAGTGGTGCGGGATGGACTCGTGCGGCAACAAGATCAAGGCGGCCGCGTACCGCGCGCGCAAGAAGACGGCATCCGTGGCGGCCACGGACTGACGCGCCTCAGGCCCGCATCCCCAACAGGAAACGCGTCACCCGCGTCCTGCGCACCAACAGTTCGTACGCCACGAGCGTCAGGGCGAGGGAGATCGTCACCAGCACCACGTACTCGACCGGAATCGGCGCCGGCCAGCCCACCAGGAAGTAGGCCACGGCGACGACGATCGGCTGGTGGAGGACGTACAGCGGAAGGACGGCGGCCGCGAGGTACCCCGGGGGCCCCGCCGGCGGCTGTTGACGGGGGCGGTCGAGGAGGCCGGGGACGGCGACCGCCAGGCACCAGCCGGCCGCCCCGAACAGGGCCCGGGAGACGACGGCCAGGGGGGTCGTCTCCGTGAAGGGGTCGTCGGCCGTGGTGAAACCGGGGGCGGCCGCCATGAACAGGAGGGCGCCGAGACAGGCCGTGGAGCGTGCGTCGCGACGCATGGCGGCGCGGAAGCGCGTGTCGCCGGCGAGGGTGAAGCCGGCGGCGAAGAAGAGGAGGTACGACCAGCGGTGCCAGCCCGCGTAGTCCTCCTCCATGCCGGCGAAGGCGCAGATCTCCGCGGAGGCGAGGGCCGGGAGCAGTACGACGCCGCGCCGGCGCAGGGTCACGGCCGCCACGCGGTCGGCGAGCCGGCGGAAGGGCGCGTGCGGCAGGAAGCGGTGGAGGGTGGCCAGCATCAGGGAGAACGTCAGCAGGAGCACGACGAACCAGAGATGGCCGGTCTCGAAGTGCTCTCCCTGGACGAGGAAGGGGAACTCGTCGAACTCCACGTGCACGTCGAAGAAGTGGGGCAGGAAGCCGGCGTACGACTCGTCGTAGCCGGGGTCGGACGAGCGCTGCCGCAGCCACTGCGGGAGCGGGTTCAAAAGGAGGGTCCCGAGGAGGAGGGGGACGCCCAGCCGAAGCAACCGCTCCGTGGTGAAGGTGCCCGCGCCACGGCTCCGCAGTGAGTGCCAGGCGCCGAGGCCGGAGATCAGGAACAGCAGCGGCATCGCCCAGACGACCCCGAACCCGGCGATGACCGTGATGGCTTCGGTGGTCTCGGTGTTCGTGACGTAGAAGTCGCCCTCGGTCGCGTACACCAGCGCCGAGTGGAAGAAGACCAGCCCGATGACCACCACCATCCGCAACGCGTCCAGCTCCGCCACCGCCGCTGCGGTGACGGCGCCCGCGGTGACACCGTACGCGTCGCCAGTTGCTCATGCTGCGGTGAACCGTTCGGCGGCATCCCAGAGTTCGCCTTCGCGCCGTGGGTCGTAGGACTCCTCGGACGAGCGGTCCACACGGTTGCGGTCGACGTAGGAGCCGGTCTGGGCCACGGTCGTGCCGAGGACGACGTCGGCGAGGTAGCGGCCCGCGGTGTCGCGGCTGCTGGCGAACGGAGTGAGGGTCATCATGGGCAGGATGCGCCGCATGGCGAACCGGGAGACGGGGTCGGCGTTGCGGGCGAGGCCCGTGCCGGGGACGAAGCCCGGGTTGTAGGCGACTGCGTCGATCCCGGCCGGCAGGCGGCGCGCGTACTCGTGCACGAGGTAGATGGCGGCCAGCTTGCTCGTCGAGTACGCGGTGCGCCCGGCGACCGCGGTGTCCGGCTCGGCGAAGGCACGGGTGCGGGCGAGGACGTCCGGGGACTTCCAGGCCGGGCCCGGCACCATGCCCAAGTTGTGCCTGAAGTCACCGAAGTGCGTGTCACTGACGGTGATCACGATCCGGGCGGGAGCGGTGAAGCGGTCCTGGAGCAGGCGGACGAACAGGTGGTTGGCGAGCACGTTGACCGTGAAGGTGGACTCGAATCCTTCCGGTCCCTCGGTGAGCGCGTTCGCGTACTGGATGCCCGCGTTGCCCACGAAGCCGCGCAGCGGCGGCAGTTCACCGCGATCGAGCCGGTCACGGATCTCGGTGGCGGCCGAGCGGACGCTGTCCAGCGAGCCGAGGTCCGCCGGGACGTGCGAGACCGTGTGCCCACCCGTGGCGAGTTCCGCGGCGAGCTGTGTACCGGAGGACCCGCGGGCGACGACGAGGAAGTGCACGTCCGTCGACCGGCGCAGGATGTGCCCCGCGGCGACGCGGCCGATCCCACGGCCCGCGCCCGTCATCACGATGGTGTGCTTCATAAGAGGCTCCTTCATTGGCCGGCGGTGTCGGCGCCCGGCTTGGGCACGGGGCCACGTTCGCCGGGTGTGCCACCGCCAACCAGTGCCGTCCCCGTCACCAGGACTGGCAGTACCCAGGCTGATGCGGCGCCGCGCGGTGAGAATGAAGGCATGGCTCCCTCCCGCTCCGGCTTCGCCGAACTCCTGCGCGCCTGGCGCGACCGTCTCTCCCCGGCCGACGCCGGCTTCACCGTCACGGACGGCCGTCGCGCCCCGGGGCTGCGCCGGGAGGAACTCGCGCAACTGGCCGGGCTTTCCGTCGACTACGTCCTGCGCCTGGAACAGGGACGCGCGCGGAACCCCTCGTCCCAGGTCGTCGGTGCCCTCGCCCGGGCCCTTCAGCTCTCCCGCGCCGAGCGCGACCGGTTGTACCGCGCCGCCGGGCTCCTTCCGCCGCAGGACGGGACGGTCAGCACCCACGTGCCCGCGGGCGTCCAACGGCTCGCCGTCCGCCTCGGCGACGTTCCGATCGGCGTGTTCACCGCCGACTGGACACTGGTGTGGTGGAACACCATGTGGAGCGCCCTGCACGGTGACCCCGCCGTTCTTCCGACCGCCGAACGCAACCTCGCCCGTGCGCTCTTCGGCAACGGCGCCGCACGCGCCTCGATGCTCCCCGTACGGTCCGAGCGTGGAGCGGACGCCCTCGTGGCGTCGATCGTCGCCGACCTCAAGGACGCCGTCTCGCGCTATCCCGCGGACGCCCAGCTCGATCGCCTCGTACGGGAACTGCGGGAATCGTCCGACGCCTTCGCTCACCTCTGGGCCACGCAGACGACCGCCGCGCAGCACACGACCGACCGCAAGACGATCCGGCATCCGGAGATCGGCGACATCCTGCTCGACTGCGACGTCCTCATCGTCCCCGGAGCCGACCTGCGCATGGTCACCTACACGGCGGCGGCCGGAAGCAGCGGTGCGGGGAAACTGGGCCTTCTGCGCGTCTCAGGCGGACATCAGGTCCGGTCGCACGCTCAGCCGCAGGGCGAGCCCCTCGGCAGGCCGGGGAGCGGTTGACTCCGGTGAGGGACGCGGGCCGGGTGTGAGAAGTCCCGGGCGGCCCGGTCCGCGTCGGTGTTCCGGCCGGCACCAGGGCCAGTCCGGCGGGTCGTGCCGGGCAGGCCCTGGTGTTGAGGAGGGCTCAGCGCTTGAGCGTGAAGGTGAAGTCGCCGGAGAGCTTGCCGCTCAGCCGGACTGCCGAAACGAGCCTCCCCTGCGTGATCAGTCTCTCGACCTCGGCCCGCGAAAGACCGCAGCCTTCAGCGATCAAGCGCACCGGCCGGACAGGGATCCGCGCCGCGAAGCGGACCGAGACGTCGATCACCTCGCGGTCCAGGTGATCCGATCCGCCGGTGTCGAGGCGCCAGGCGTTGTCCCAGTGGAGGGCGATGCGATTGCGGCGCCGCACGACCGGATCCTGGAGCAACTCAGCTGTCAGGCCGAGGTCGTTGTCATGCAGCCGGTCCAGCATCTCGGGTCGTACGGAGCGCACGTTCATCCGCTCCAGGACCGTGAGCTTCGCGGTTTCCCCGCAAGCGGTACAGAGCACGAGGAGCCAGGCGTCGATGAGCTTGTGGTTGGCGTTGACGCGAAATTTGCCGCTCGCCCGGAAACGCTCGGACCCGCACGCGTGACAACGGCGGAGAACGAGCGGCAGGCAGGTGGGCATGACCACCCAGTTTTTGAGCACAGAAGTACACCGGTTTCAGTGAGAAGTCCGCAGCAGAAAGCAGCGCGGCGCACATGCGCGCCGCGCGACCGATCAGCGCTCGGGAGGTCACACGGTGTACAACGGCACGTCCTTGCCTCGACGACTCGGTCCGGCAGCACGGTAAGGGCGCACTACGGCACGGCTCCACCGGTTTTCGGGCGCCCACGCCAGTCCGCACGCCCGGGTCCGCCACCGGCTCCGTGAGGTCACGCGGCGTCCCGTCGACGTTCGAACGCGATCGATTCCGGACGCGTGTGCCCCAGACGCGGCAAGGGCTCGAACGGGTGGACGCGGTGGTGGGGCGGCCCCTCGGCGATGCGAGTTGGCGGAAACGCCGAGGCCTGGCACGTGAGTGGCGGATGAGGTTCCGAGCCTGTCGTGCCGGTCAGCTCGCCGGAGCCGGGCCGGGCGGCAGATGGACCGTCATGATCAGGTGGCAGGGTTCGGAGCCGGAGCCGCGGTAGGTGTGCGGGGTGTCGCCGTCGAACGTGGCGGTCCGGCCCGCCTCGAGGATGTGCTCGGTGCCGTCGACGATCAGGGTCATCCGGCCGGAGGTGACACTGACGGTTTCCACGACGCCGCCCTGGTGGGGATGGCTGGCGTACTCCTCTCCCGGTTCCAGCCGCCAGCGCCAGACCTCGACCGGCGCCGGCCCTGACGTCGTCAGCATCAATCGGGCCTCGCTGCCCCGCTCTCCGGTCCACAGGGGGGCCACGGCCTCGGCGGACACGACACGGACGCGGCCTTCGGGCGGTCCCTGCATCAGGGCGGACACCGAGATGCCGAGGGTGTCGGCCAGCCGGACCAGGGTGGCCAGGTTGGGGTTGCCCTGGGCTTTCTCCAGACCCACCAGGGCGCCCTTGCTGACCTGGGCGCGCCGGCTGAGTTCCTCCAGCGTGAGGCCCGCGCGGACGCGGGCCGCCCGGACGTTGTGCGCGACGGTCCGCAGGGCTGCGGCTGTCTCGGCCACCTGATCACCATCCTTGCCGGCTGGAACATTCGACTGCACCGCACGGTCGTTTGATTGACACCGGACGGTCATTCCGTTGTACGGTCTGGTCGTTCCACTGAATGGTAAGGGATATGCCGTGTTCGCTGTGCGTGCACCACCGAGCCATGGCCCGCCCCGAGTCGAGAAACGGAAACCGCCGTGCCCACCTTCCACCTCACCCCCGCCGTGGCGGAGGCCTTCCCCGACACCCTCATCGCCCTGGTCAGCGCCACCGGCCTGCGCGGCGGTGCACCCTGGCCGCACACCGCCACCGCCCTGGAGGACCTGGAGCGGCAGCTCTCCGACGGCACCTGGCAGCCCGCCGACGAGACCGACCCGCGCATCGAGGCCTGGCACACCGCCTATCGCTCCTTCGGGACCAACCCGCGCCGCATCCGCCCCAGCGTCGACGCGCTCGGCCGACGCCTCGCCAAGAAGGGGACGCTGCCGCGCATCAACCCGGCGGTCGACTCCTACAACGCCGTCTCCGTCCGTCACGGCCTGCCCGCCGGCGCCTTCGACCTGGACCACGTCGCCGGGGACGTCGTCATCCGGTACGCGGACGGCACCGAACCCTTCACCCCGCTCGGCGAACCCGGCACCGTCGAGCACCCCAAGCCCGGCGAGATCATCTACGCGGACGCCACCGGCGTCCTGACGCGCCACTGGAACCACCGCGACGCCCACCGCACCCGTGTCACCGAGGACTCCGCACACGTCGCCTTCGTCCTGGAAACCCTCCACGCCACCCGCGACGGCGACCTCCTCGAGGTCGCGGCGGAGGAGCTGCAGGGCCTGCTGGCCCCGCACACCGCGCAGACCACCGTTCACTACCTCAGCCCGGCACAGCCCCGGGCCACGGCGCGTCCCTGAGCGGGCCGGGCTCGTCAGTCGGCGTCCGTGGCCGGGATTCTCCCGGAGACGAGGCCGAGCGCGTGGGCGAGTTGTTCACGGTGATCGTTCAGGACCTCGGGGCTGATGCCCCGGCCGGCCGTCTCACGGGCGAACTCGTCGGCCGCGACCTTGAGCACGGCGTTCATGGTGGCGGCCTGCACCCGCACGTCGAACGTCTCGGCCGGCATGCCCATGCGTGCGGCGAGCACTTCGGTGAATGTCTCTTCCGCACGCTCCCGCAGCACGAGGTAGGCGGCGCGCAGCGCGGGTTCGTCATGGGTCATCCGGACCACGGCGAGAACCGCCTCGACGTCCTCGCCGGATGACGAGTCGAGGACGGGCTGGTAGGCCGCGCGCAGGTGCTCGATCAGACCGGATCCGGGCGGCCAGGCGTGCAGGACCGCACGGAAGGCGTCGAGCATCTTCGTGAGCAGCGGTTCGACGCAGCTCTCCTTGGTGGGGAAGTAGCGCCACAGGGTGCGCTCGGAGACTCCGGCGGCCCGCGCGATCTGCTCGCCGGAGGTGGCTGCCACGCCCTGTTCGGCGAACAGCCGGACCGCGTGGCGGGAGATGTCGAGGCGTTGCCGCCCGCGCTGCTCGTCGCTCACCGGCGGCCGGCCCCGGCGGGATGTACGACCGCTGCCCACCCTGACGTCCTCCATCAGGCGATCTAAACACGCGCGCGACAGGGGAGACGACTGGCCGAAACTTTAATGACAGTCACTGCCAACAAACTGCTACGGTCGGGGCGGCTCGAAGATCGCATGTGGAGATCACAGGAGGAGCGCCATGAGCGTTACCGCCGAGCGTCAGCAACTGCCCTTCCCGAGGCCGAACGTTCTCGACCTCGCGCCTCTGTACGACGTACTGCGCCGCGAGGCGCCGGTCACGCCGGTCACCACACCGGCCGGTGACCCCGCCTGGCTGGTCACCCGCTTCGAGGAGGTGCGCGACCTGCTCGGCGACAAGCGACTCGGCCGCTCCCACCCCGACCCGGACCGGGCGTCACGTCTGACGTCAGCCGCGGTCCTGGACGGCCCCACGGGCAACTACGACACCGAGGAGGCCGACCACACGCGGATGCGCCGGCTGCTGACCCCGGCGTTCTCGGCCAAGCGGATGCGGATGCTCTCCGACCACGTCCAGCACCTGGTCGACCGTTGCGTAGACCGGCTGGTCACCGACCACGCCGCCGCCCCCGACCGGGTCGTAGACCTCCACGCCGGGCTGGCCTTCCCGGTGCCGGTCGCGGTCATCTGCCGGCTGCTCGGGGTGCCCGAGAGCGACCGTGAGCTCTTCGCGTCGCTGTCGAACCGCATGTCCGACTACGCCATCGGCGACGAGGCCCACCGGGCGCGGGACGAGTTCAACGCGTACATGACCCGACTCGCCGAGACCAAGCGCGCGCGGCCGGGCGAGGACGTGATCTCCGACCTCGTCCGCGCGCAGAGCACCGACGCGGACTACGACTACGCCGACATGATCCAGCTCTGCGTCGGGCTGCTGTTCGCCGGCCACGAGACCACGGTCAACCGCATCGGCCTGGGCACACTCTTCCTGCTCACGCGCCTCGACCAGTGGCAGGCGCTGACCGCCGACCCCGACGGCCGGGTCAACGCCACCGTCGAGGAGATCATGCGCCTGGGCGCGCCCGGCGACCTCGGGCTGCTGCGGTACGCGCACACCGACGTCGACGTCGCGGGCGTCACCATCCGGCGCGGCGACGCCGTGGTCCTGTCGGTCAACTCCGCCAACCGCGACGCCTCCGTCTACACGGACGCCGAGACCTTCGACCCCGACCGCCCCGAGCGCACGCACCTCGGATTCGGCCACGGCGTGCACTTCTGCATCGGCGCGAGCCTGGCCCGGGTGGAGTTGCGCATCGTGTTCGCCACGCTGGCCCGCCGTCTGCCCGGGCTGCGGCTCGCCAAGGAGCTGGACGAGCTGGAGGTGCGCACCACCCTCACCGGTGGCGTCACGGAGCTGCCCGTGACGTGGTGATGCCCCGGGGCGACCTGGTGTCAGTGCGACTCACGGCTCACCTCGGAGCCGCTGGAGCCGACGAGGAAGTCGAGGTCGGCTCCGGTGTCGGCCTGGCGGACGTGGTCGACGTAGAGGCGTTCCCAGCCGCGCCGGGGAGCGGCGAAGCCGGCGACCGTGGCCTTGTCGGGGGCCCTGCGGGCGAGTTCGGCGTCCGGCACGTCGACGTCGATACGGCGGGCCGCGACGTCGAGGGTGATGAAGTCCCCGGTCCGGACGAGGGCGAGGGGGCCGCCGGCCGCGGCCTCGGGGGCCACGTGCAGGACGACCGTGCCGTACGCGGTGCCGCTCATCCGGCCGTCGCAGACCCGGACCATGTCCCGGACGCCCTGGGCGAGGAGCTTCTTCGGCAGGGGCATGTTGGCGACCTCGGGCATGCCCGGGTATCCCCTGGGGCCGCAGCCGCGCAGCACCAGGACGGAGTCGGCGTCGACATCGAGGTCCGGGTCGTCGATGCGGGCGCGGAAGTCCTCGATGCTGTCGAAGACGACGGCCCGGCCCCGGTGCCGGAGCAGGTGCGGGGAGGCGGCGGCCGGTTTGACGAGCGCGCCGTCGGGTGCGAGGTTGCCGCGCAGGACGGCGATGCCGCCCTCGGCGACCAGCGGCCGGTCGCGGGTGCGGATGACCTCGCCGTCCCAGATCTCGGCGTCGTCGAGGTAGGCGGCGAGCGGTCCGCCGGTGACGGTCAGCGCGTCGGGGTCGAGCAGATCGCGGACCTCGCGCAGGACGGCGAGCAGGCCACCGGCGCGGTGGAAGTCCTCCATGAGGAAGCGGCCGGCCGGCTGGAGGTCCACCAGGACCGGCACGCGGGAGCCGATGCGGTCGAAGTCGTCGAGCGACAGGTCGATGCCCAACCGGCCGGCGATGGCCAGGAGATGGACGACGGCGTTGGTCGAGCCGCCGATGGCCGCGAGCGCGACGATCGCGTTGCGGAAGGACGCCTCGGTCAGGAACGTCGCGGGCCGCCGGTCGGCGCCCACCATGTCCACCGCCAGCCGGCCGGCGTGGTGCGCGGCCTCCAGCAGCCGGCTGTCGGGGGCGGGTGTCCCGGCCGTCCCGGGGACGACCGTGCCGAGCGCCTCCGCCACGAGCGCCATCGTCGAGGCCGTGCCCATCGTGTTGCAGTGGCCGCGGCTGCGGATCATCGCCGACTCGGAGCGGGTGAACTGTTCCTGGGAGAGCGTGCCCGCGCGGACCTCCTCCGACAGCTGCCACACGCCGGTGCCGCAGCCCAGCAGTCCGCCGCGGAAGGTGCCGTTGAGCATCGGCCCGCCGGGGACCACCACCGCGGGCAGGTCCACCGAGGCCGCGGCCATGAGCAGCGAGGGGATCGTCTTGTCGCAGCCGCCGAGCAGGACGACGCCGTCGACGGGGTTGGCCCGCAGCATCTCCTCCGTGGCCATCGCGGCCATGTTCCGCCACAGCATGGCGGTGGGCCGCACCTGCGTCTCACCCAGCGACACCACCGGCAGGTCCAGCGGGATGCCGCCCGCCTCGTACACGCCGTTGCGCACCGAGGCCGCGACCTCGTTCAGATGCGCGTTGCAAGGAGTCAGGTCCGAGGCGGTGTTGGCGATGGCGATCTGCGGCCGGCCGGTGAACGCGTCACCGGGCACGCCGCGCCGCATCCATGCCCGGTGGATGTAGGCGTTGCGGTCCTGTCCCTCGTACCACTGCGCGCTGCGGAGTCTCTCCATGGAGCCCTTCCCATAGACGGAACAGCGGTCTAGATTCCGGAACGTCATGAAGCATAGGCAGACGGTCGGGCGAGCGACATCCCCGACCGTGCGCCGTCCGGTGATGCGCGCGTTCGTCCTGACCGGCCCCGGCGCGTACGAGGTCCAGGAGCTCCCGGCACCGGTGGCCGGCCCCGGTGAGGTCGTCGTCGACGTCGAGCGGGTCGGTGTGTGCGGCACGGACGCGGAGTTCTTCACCGGCGCGATGGCCTACCTCCACCAAGGCCACTCCGCCTACCCTATGCGGCCGGGTCACGAGTGGGCCGGGCGTGTGGCGGCCGTCGGTGACGGTGTCGATCCCGCCTGGCTCGGCCGCCGGGTCATGGGCGACACCATGCTCGGCTGCGGCACCTGCCGCCGCTGTCTGCGCGGCCGTCAGCATGTGTGCGAGCAGCGGCGGGAGGTCGGCATACGCGGCGACCGGCCCGGGGCGCTGGCGGAGCAACTCGCCGTACCCGCCTCCTCGTTGCACGCCCTGCCCGACTCCGTCGACGCCGTGCTCGGCGCGCTCGTCGAGCCCGGCGGCAACGCCCTGCGCGCCGCTCGGGCCGCCGCGCCGGCGCCCGGGGACCGCGCCCTGGTCCTGGGCCCGGGGACGATCGGGCTGCTGGTGGCGATGTTCCTGCGCGCGGCCGGTGCCGAGGTGCACCTCATGGGCGCGACCGAGAGCTCCCTCGCCTTCGCCCGCTCCCTGGGCTTCGAGCACGTGTGGACGGAGGAGTCCGTGCCGGACGTGCCCTTCGACGCGGTCGTCGACGCCTCGAACGCCACCTCGCTGCCGGGGCTGGCCCTGGAGCTGGTCGAACCCGGGGGCCGCCTCGTGTACATCGGGCTGGCCGGCGAGCCCAGCAGGATCGACACCCGCACGCTCGTCCTCAAGGACGTGACCGCGACAGGTGTCCTGTCCGCCTCCCCCGGCCTCGACGCCACCATCCGGGCGTACGCCGCCGGATCGGTCGACCCCAGGCCACTGGTCGCCGCCACCGTGGGCCTCGACGAAGTGGGCCCCGTCCTCGCCGGCGAGCGCCCGGCCGGCTCCGGGCCCGGCCCCAAGATCCAGGTCGACCCCTGAGGGTCCGACGGCGAGCCACCACCGGATCACCGTCGGCTCAGCGACTGCCGGCCCGTGCCGTGGCGGAGGGTGTGCGCAGGGCCAGGAGGGCGACGTCGTCCTCGTTGTCGGCGGGGCGGACGCGGCGCAGCAGGTGGTCGGTGAAGGAGGACAGGGGGCGGTGGGCGAGGGCGGCGGCGTGCCGGCTCAGCCGGTTCAGGCCCTCGTCGAGGCTGTGGCCGGGTGCTTCGATGAGGCCGTCGGTGTACAGCACGAGGGTGGATCCGGGCGCGAGCAGGGTCGTGGCGTCGGGGCGCGGGGAGCCGGACCCGGTGCCCAGGACGATGCCGTGGCCGTCGGTGAGGTAGCGCGCCAGGCCGTCGCGGCTGATCAGCAAGGGTGGCGGGTGGCCCGCGTTGGTCCAGGACAGCTGCCACTGGCCGTCGCCGTCCGACGCCTCGATCCGGGCGAAGATCATCGTGGCCATGTCGACGTCGGTGATGTGCTGGAGCGCCTCGTCGAGCCGTGTGACGATCCGGCTGGGCGGTTCGTGCTGGGACCAGGCGTAGGCGCGGAGCATGTTGCGCACCTGCGCCATGCCGGCCGCCGCCTCCAGGTCGTGCCCGACGACGTCCCCGACGGCCAGGGCGGTGGATCCGTCGGACATGGGGAAGGCGTCGTACCAGTCGCCGCCGACCTGTGAGGCGTCGGGTGCGGGGAGGTAGCGGACGGTCATCTGCAGGCCCGGAACACCCGGCATCTGGGGCAGCAGATGGTTCTGCATGGTCTCGGCGACCTTGCGCTGGCGCTGGTACAGGCGGGCGTTGTCCAGGGCGAGGCCGGCCCGGCGTGCGATGTCCTCGACCAGCGGGAGGTCGGCGGGGGTGAAGGCGACCGGGTCCTCGGCCCGGCCGAGGGTCAGGGCTCCCAGGACCGCGCGTGTGCTGCGGATGGGCGCGATGGCCGCCGAGTGCATGCCGGTGATGTCGAACAGCCGGCGTTGCTCGACCGCGATGCCGGAGTCCGGTTCACGCTGGTAGGTGTCGGGCCCGGCCACCGTGGAGGCCACGCCGCGCAGAGCTCTGGACAGGGGCATCGGGGACGCCTCCGGGACGGGCGGCATCGGGCCCTGGAGGTCGTCCCGGCGCACCAGGGTGCCGCCTTCGGCGTGGACGACCGCGGTACGCCAGACTTCGTCGTGCTCGGTGATCAGATCGATGATCACCCAGTCGGCCAGCCGGGGCACGACCAGGCCCACCAGTCGTTCCAGCGCCTCGTCCACGTCGAGGGTGGAGGTCAGCCGTGTGGTGGCGTCGGCCAGCAGGGCCAGCCGTTCCAGCTCCCGCAACGGCCCGGCCGTCGGCTCCGGCTCCGGGGCGGTTCCCGGGGTGGGTCCGACGGTGTGGAAGAGCACGAGCGTGCCGGGTCCGTCGTCCCCGATGTCGTACGGGGTGAGCAGCCAGGCGATGGGCAGCAGGGAACCGTCTCCGCGGGCGAAGTAGTCCTCGTCGGCCTGGGCGGTCCGCCCGGCGTGGAAGGCCTGCCGCATTCCGCACCGGTGCCTGGGCAGCGGCTGCCCGTGGGCGTCCCGGTGCAGCAGGTCGTGCGCGTCGTGCCCGAGCAGGTCCTCGGCGGTCCGGGCCAGTACGTCCCGGGCGCGGGTGTTGACCGCGAGGATGCGGCCCTCCTCGTCCACGACGTAGGCCCCGGTTCCGATGGCGTCCAGCCTTCGGGTCAGCGAGGTGTCGAGTGCGGCCACGGACTGCTGTGCGGCAGTCTCCGTGCGGTCCGGCCCTGCCATGTCGTCGCCTCCTTGCTGATCGGCCGCCCTGCCGGCTGTCGGCTCGTCTTCCGCGGGAGGCCCTCCGGCGTTCCCCGTGTGCCCCGTGGCGGCGAATCCAGCCCCATGTGGCTGCCGCCGCTCGGAGCAGCCCGGGAACGCCCGGAGGTTGCCCTGGTATGTGTGGTGCGCACCCGGGTAAACGCAGGGCGACAGAGCCGCCCCGGCAGGGGCGAACACAACGAAAGAGCCTCCGTATGGTCCTCCCGCTTGGGAAGCAGGCGGCAGATCGGCCGGGCGCGGACGAGCACGCCACGCTGCGCTTCGGCGCGGCGTGGGCGGACGGCGCGGCAAGCGCCGTCGACGCGCGTCTGGCCCTGCGCGCCTTCCTCGCCCACGGCCCGCACCCCGCCCCCGCCCTGATTCCGGCCTCTCTGGCCATGGATGCCGAACTCGTCGTCAGCGAACTGGTCACCAATGCCATCCGGCATGCTCCCGGGCCCTGCGAGCTGATCCTGCGGCTGTTCCGGGGAAAGCTGGCCATCACCGTGCGGGACACCTCGGCGGAGCAGCCCGCGGTGCAGAAGGGCGACCGGTTCCGCGTCGGCGGCCATGGACTGCGGCTGGTGCACACGGTCAGCGACCGGGTCGCCGTGGCGCCCCGCGCCAGGGGGAAGCAGATCACGGCCTATCTGCGGCTGGCTCCGAACGACCACGTGAACGCCGGTGCCGATAGGACCGTACTGGCCGCCGGCTGAGCCCGGGCCCGGTACTCGGCCGGGGTGGTGCCGGTCCCCGGCCGGGCGCGCCGCGGGATCAGTTCTGCCGGGCGTGTATGGGGCTGTTGGCGACGTCCTCCGGGCACTTCCCGTGCTGCTGCCGCGTCCGCCGGTCGCGCCTCCAGTCGGACGTCGCGAGGGCCAGGGAGGCGAGCATGCCGAGGAGGGCGGCGCCCAGCGCGGTGGCGAGGGCGCTGCGGTAGTCGCCGCCGTCGAGCACCAGGTAGAAGAGGCCGGGCAGGGCGGCGGTGCCCACCGCCGCGCCGAGCCGCTGCCCGGTCTGCAGGGCGCCGCCCGCCGCGCCCGCCATGCGCACGGGCACGTCGCGCAGCGTCATGGTGATGTTCGGTGAGATCACGCAGCCGCTGCCGACGCCGCCGAGGAACAGCACCGGCGCGGCGGCCCAGGGCGCGATGTCGAGGGGCGCGAAGCGCAGCAGCAGCGCGGTACCGCCCAGACCGGCGATCACGGCCGTGAGGCCGCCCACGGTGAGCATGCGGCCGAGCCGGTCCACCAGCCGGCCGGCGACCGCGGCCCCGCAGGCCGAGCCGAGGGCGAAGGGAGTCACGGCGAGGCCGGACCGGAGCGGGGAGAAGCCCAGGCCGTCCTGGTAGAAGAGCGCGAAGACCAGCCAGACGCCGCTGAAGCCGATGAAGTAGAGGGTGCCGACGCCGGCGCCGACGGCGTAGCCGCGCACGGTGGTGAACAGCCGCGGATCGAGCAGCGGCGGGCTGTCCCGCTCGACGAGGCGACGCTGCCACCGGGTGAAGCCGAAGAGGATCGCGGCCCCGGCGGGGAACATCCACCACAGCCGGCCGAGACCACCGGAGCCCGCCTGGACCAGCGGAAACATCAGCGCGAGGACGCCGGCGCCGAGGAGCAGGACGCCGGGCAGGTCCACGTGCTGCCGACCGGACCGCCGGGTGCGGGGCAGCAGACGGCGCCCGAGGAGGACGGCGAGGATCCCGATGGGCACGTTGACGTAGAAGATCCACCGCCAGCCCTGGTCGCCGGAGGCCAGGGCGAGGATCATGCCGCCGGCGAGCGGGCCGACTGCGGACGATACGCCGACGGTGGCGCCGAAGAAGCCGAAGGCCCGGCCGCGTTCGGCACCGCGGAACATCTGCTGGATCAGCGCGGAGTTCTGGGGGGCCATGAACCCGGCCGCCAGGCCCTGGGCGAGGCGGGCCACCACCAGCAGCGTGATGCCGGGGGCCGCCCCGCAGGCCACGCTGAAGAGCACGAAGCAGCTGAGGGCCAGCAGGAAGATGCGGCGCCGGTCCAGCGCGTCTCCGAGACGGCCGGCGGTGACGAGCGCGAGAGCGAAGGCGAGGGCGTATCCGGACACCACCCACTGCACCTGCGCGGGAGAGGCGTCCAGGCCGCGCTGGACGGAGGGCAGGGCGACCACCACGATCGAGACGTCCAGCAGGCTCATGAAGCCGGCCACCAGGGTGACCCACAGGGCCCGCCACCGGCGCGGATCCGGCTCGTAGCCGGCCTCCGGTGCGCCCTGGTTCCGGTCGCCCGCCGCTGACGCTGTCACGTGGGGCTCCTCTCACCCGGGTGGGCACCGCGGCGAATCAAGTTCCCCTTCGGGGGCACCGGACACACCGCAGCCGGCATGCGGCGCGGATCTCACCGAAAGCACCCGGTCATGACCCTCGGTAGTCATCCGGGCGCCGCGCGAAGGGGTTCGTTTGAGCGCGCGAGATCTGTGCAGGCGTGGTGGTTGGGACAGACGACCGGCGAAAGGAACGACGTAATGACGGCGCCCGACAACGACGAGTCGGTGGATCCCGCAGCCGTGAGACGACACCGGGTGCTGTTCCGGGCGATCGAGAAACGACGCCACCCGAAGCTGCGCCGCAGCGACATCACCGTGACCGACGAGGCGGCCGTCAAGCGCGCCACGAAGGCGGCCGCCCTCGGCAACGCGATGGAGTGGTACGACTTCGGCATCTACAGCTATCTGGCCTCGACCATCGGGAAGGTGTTCTTCCCCTCCGGGAACGACACCGCCCAGCTGCTCAGCTCCTTCGCGACGTTCGCGGTGGCGTTCCTCGTACGACCGCTCGGCGGCATGGTGTTCGGGCCGCTCGGCGACAAGGTCGGCCGCAAGCGCATCCTCTCCCTCACCATGATCATGATGGCGGTGGGGACCTTCGCCATCGGCCTGGTCCCCTCGCACGCCGTCATCGGTCTGTGGGCCCCGGCCCTGCTGATCTTCTTCCGGCTGGTGCAGGGCTTCTCGACCGGCGGGGAGTACGGGGGCGCCTCGACGTTCATCGCGGAGTACGCGCCCGACAAGCGGCGCGGCTTCTTCGGCAGCTTCCTGGAGCTGGGCACGCTCGCCGGCTACGTCGGGGCCTCCGGTCTCGTCGTCGTCCTGCAGACCCTCCTCAGCGACGACCAGATGCTGGCGTGGGGCTGGCGCATCCCCTTCCTGGTCGCGGCCCCGCTCGGCTTCATCGGCCTCTACCTGCGGCTGAAGCTGGACGAGACGCCCGCCTTCCAGAAGCTGGAGGGCGGCCAGGTCAAGGCGAGCGAGGCGGCCGAGGCCGTGGAGACCTCGGCCGCAGCCGACCTCGGCAAGATCTTCACCCGGTACTGGCGGCCGCTGCTGCTGTGCCTCGCGCTGGTCGCGGCGTACAACATCACCGACTACATGCTGCTGTCGTACATGCCGACGTACCTGTCCGACGAGCTGGGGTACGGGACCAATCACGGGCTGCTGATCCTGCTGATCGTGATGGTGCTCCAGATGTGCGTCATCAACCAGGTCGGGCGGCTGTCGGACCGCTTCGGGCGCAGGCCGCTGCTGATGGCGGGGATGCTCGGGTTCCTCCTGCTGTCCCTGCCGTCCTTCCTGCTCGTCCGGCAGGGCAGTGTCGCCCTGATCGCCCTGGGGCTGCTGCTCTTGGGGCTCTCCCTGGTGATGATGCTCGGCACGATGTCGGCGGCGCTCCCGGCGATCTTCCCCACCCACGTCCGGTACGGCTCCCTCTCGGTCGCCTACAACCTGGCCACGTCGATCTTCGGCGGCACGACTCCCCTGGTGATCACCGCCTTGATCAGCGCCTTCGACTCGACCCTCATGCCGGCCTACTACTCCACGGGGGCCGCGGTCATCGGCGTCATCGCCGTCCTGTGCATGAAGGAGACCGCCAACAAGCCCCTGGCCGGTTCCCCGCCGTCCGTGGAGACGGAGGCCGAGGCCGCGAAGATCGTCGAGGAGCAGGCCCCCCGCCCCAGGTTCTGACCCTCCTGCGCCCGCCGACCGGACGCATCATCGCGCGGTGGGCACAGGAGGGGGCTCTCGGAGCCGTTCGGGCGGCTGTTGCGGGAGTTGCGGCACAACCGTCGGCTGACGACCGAGGAACTGGCCGAGGCACCGGGGGTGTCGGGGCGTGCCATCGGCGACATGGAGCGGGCGGAGCCGGCGTCCGCACCGAGGCACCATCACCGCCCTCTCCCAGGGCCTGGACCTGGACGAGGCGGCACACGCGCGACTCCTCGCGGCCGCCCGCGCGGCTCGCCCGGCGCCCAGCCCGCCGAGTGTTCCGCGAGGCGGCGACGTCCGGCGAGCACGCCCGGGTCGTCGAGGCCGCGGAGGCCATGCACTGGTTCTCCGACCACTGGGTGTCCTGGGCCACTGGGTCGAGGTCTACGAGCGTGCCGCCGCGGCCGGCGCCGCGCTGGGCGACGCGGGGCTGGAGGCGACCCATCGCAACTATTTGGCGGGGGCGTACTGGGCCTGTGCGCGACACGACGAGGCGGTGGCGGCGGTGCGCGCAGACACGACGAGGCGTGGCGGCGGCCACCCGCGCGCTGCGTCTCGCCGGGACGGCCGGGAACGTGATGGAAGACCGCCTGCCCGCGGACGTCCGGGACGAGGCGCGGCCGGCCTCGCCGCCCTGACCGCGGGCCGGCCCGCACCACCCACCCGGTTCGGGCAGTGACGGCCCCTCAGGGCCTGCGGCCCGTCGTGGAGGCGAAGCCCAGCCACGTGTGCCGGTTGTTCCACCAGCACCAGCCGACCTTCGGGGCGTTGCGGCGCTCGCGGCCGTCGCGCCCGGTGCCGTTGCTGATCCAGATCGCCGGGGTGCGGGCGTCCAGGCTGCCGTCGGTCTTGCGCAGCCGGGACCCGATGGTCATGAAGCAGCGGTTGCGCTCCAGGGCTTCCGGCTGCTGGAGCACCCAGTGGATGCCCTCGGTGAGCAGCAGCGGGGTGCGGTCCTCCTTGGTGAGGGCGGGCAGTGCCTCGTCCGGGCTCCAGTTGCCCATGTGGTCACCGCGATCGAGGCCGGTGACGACGTAGAGCGGGGCGTCGGGCAGTTCTACGGCGCAGGGCGTGAACGCGTCGACGTCGGGCATGTCGACGACGACGAAGCCCGGTTTGCCGTCGCGGCGCAGCAGCGGCGCGACGGCGGAGGCGGGGGCTCTGTCCGGGTGCACGGCCAGCAGGGCGCCCTCGCTGTCGGTCTCGGCGGCGAAGTCACGGATCTCGCCGGCGGACAGCCCGGCGATCTCGTGCACCCCCAGCTCGATCAGCAACTCGGCCTGCGCGCTCAGGGGCGGGAGTGCGGGGAGGAGGGTGGACGGGCCGGGCGTGGTGTCGGGCACGATGCTCCCATGGTCGGTGACGTGGGTGAACTCCCGTGCAACGAGCCGGTTGGCGGAGGCGTTCCTTCCCTTTCGCCCTCACCTCCGTACTGCCGGTCCTCACCTCCGTTCTGCCCGTCGCCGGACAGGCCGTTCGTCTGCCACTCGCGCGGCGTCACACCGTAGGCGGCGCGGAAGGCGCTGCTGAAATGGCTGGGGCTCACGAAATCCCAGCGCCGGGCGACGGCCGCGACCCCGTACCCGAGTGCCGGGGAGCGCAGAAGGTCCCTGCGGCACCGCTCCAGCCGCTGCGTGCGGATCCACTCCCCGACCGTCACGCGCTCGAGCTCGAACAGTTTGTGCAGATAGCGGACCGACATGAAATGCGCGGCGGCGATGTCGGACGGTGACAGGCCCGGGTCGGAGAGGTTGCGCAGGATGTGGTCCTTGACGCGCACGAGGGTGGCCGCGGCGGTCTCCGGCGCAGGCTCGGCGCTTCGCGGGCCAGGCGCGCGAAGTACGTCGCCACGAGTGCGGCACTGCCCTCCTGTCCGGAGAACGCCGTGGCGGTCACCGCCCGCAGATCCTCGTCGCGCACGCGGAGGTCGGTGCGGGGGAAGTGGAAGGAGGTGAAGGCGAAGTCGCTCGGCACTGTCTTCCGGAACAGCCGGGAGGAGTCGGAGAGGGAGAAGTCGCCCGGCCCGATCCGCGCCTCCCTGCCGTCCTGCTCCTTGAGGGCGGTGCCCCGCTGCTGAGGGGTGAGGATGAGGTGCTGCTTGCCGTCCCTCAGGAGCCCAGCTGGTGGGCATCATCAAGGCCGGCAGGTTCGTACGCTGCCGGCCTTGACGATGTCACCATCCCGGCCCTCGGCGGTCCAGGAAGAACCGGAGGAAGAATCCGGCTCACTTCTCCAGGAAGGCGAGCAGGGCCGAGTCGACCTCCTCCGCGTGGGTCCACAACAGACCGTGCGGGGCGCCCTCGATCTCGACGTAGTCGGCGGCCGGAAGAGCCTTGTGGAACTGCCTGGCGGTGCCGTCCACGGGCAGGATGCGGTCGCCCGTGCCGTGCAGGATCAGGGCCGGCACGTCGATCGCCGGGATGTCGGCCCGGAAGTCGGTGTACCAGGTCGACGGCGCGGCGGCCGCCGCTAAGAACCCGCCGCCCGCAGCGACGTTCCAGCTGTTGCGGACGGCCTCCTCGCTGATCCGGGTGCCGAGGTTCTCGTCGAGGTTGTAGAAGTCCTTGTGGAAGTCGGTGTAGTACGCGTGGCGGTCCGCCTTGACGGCCGCGACGATCCCGTCGAAGAACTCCTTCGGGGCGACCCCCTGCGGGTTGTCGTCGGACTTGAGCAGGCAGGGCTCCAGCGAGGCGAGGAAGGCGACCTTGGCGACCCGGCCGGAGCCGTGGGCGGACACGTACCGGGCGACTTCGCCGGCGCCCGTCGAGAACCCGACGAGGACAGCGCCTTGCAGGTCGAGGGTGTCCATCACGGTGTTCAGGTCGGCGGCGAAGGTGTCGTAGTCGTAGCCGGTCGTCGGCTGGGAGGACTGCCCGAAACCGCGCCGGTCGTAGGTGATCACGCGGTAGCCGGCTGTCCGGATCCGTGGTCCTCGTAGTACAGGTCTATGGCGGTGGAGTTCTCCTGGCCCACGGTGATGTACGGCATGCGCTGGCTTCCTCGTTTCCGGGTGGCTGGTGACGGGACCCGGCCACGCTAGGCCCGGGGCCGTACGGCCGGTTGCCGGGCAGCGCACCGGTTCTTGACCGGGGGCGCGCGGGAGCATGCCTCCGGAGATCGTTAATCCGTCGCACCGCCGAGACCGGCGTGACAGCATTCTCGGTATGGATGGGTTCTTGACGTCTGATCAGATCGACGCCCGCACGTCACGTGCTCTCGCGGCGGCCGTCGCCGCGGGTCGTGATCTGGGGCTCGCGGTGACCGACGCGAGGGTGCTCCACGACGTGTTCTCCGTCGTGGTGCATCTGGCTCCGTCGCCCGTGGTGGTGCGGGTGCCGACCGTCCTGCCCTCGTACTCCGGTCCCGAGTCCCAGGCGGCGCAGCAGCGGCTGGAGCTCGATGTGGTGGGGTGGCTCGCGGACCAGGGGCACCCGGTGGTTCCACCGAGTCCGCTCGTGCCGCGGGAGCCCGTGCTGCGGGACGGTTTCTCGATGACGTTCTGGCAGTTCGTCGAGCTGGACCGGAGCGTGGAGCCCGACTACGTGCACAACGCCGGACTGGTCGCCGGCCTGCACGCCGCGCTGCGCTCGTACCCGGGTGAGCTGCCGTTCCTGTCGGCGGCGGAACCACGGTTCGTGTCCGAGGGACTTGCCGCACTCGAAGGACGGCCCGACCTGCTGGACCCGGCCGACCTCGACCGCGCCCGGCGCGAGTGGGACGTCCTGGAGCCCGTCATCAGCTCACGCGCGGCGTTCGAGGCGGCGTTCCCCGGCATCGAGTTCCAGCCCGTCCACGGGGACTCCCCCGCGGCCAACATCGTCTCCGCCCGGGGCGGCGAGCTGTACTCCGACTTCGAGCTGACCACGTTCGGGCCGGTCGAGTGGGACCTGGCGGCTCTGGGCCCCGCGTGCGAGGCCGCCTACAACACGGCCGCCGAGCGCCGGGGCCTGCGCCGGCTGGACGAGGGTGTGCTGCGCGTCGTCAACGCCGTGGGCATGTCCCGCGCGGTGGCGTGCCTCGCGCTCGCGCCGCAACTGCCCCTGCTGGTTGAGGCGTTGAAGCCAGCCGTCGAACAGTGGCGGACGATGCCGTTCGCCGGCGGTCTGGACGGCTGAGCGAGGGGCGGCGGCTGCGCTCACTCGGGCAGGGGCCGGTCGTCGACGACGTGCTTCATGACGAGGGTGGAGTTCAGGCGCAGGACGCCGGGCAGTCGGGCGAGCTGCCGGTCGTAGAGCTGCTGGAAGGCGGCCAGGTCGGTGGTGGCGACGCGCAGGAGGTAGTCGGGGTCGCCGAACAGGCGCTGCGCCTGGAGTACGTGCGGGACGGCGGTCACGCCTTCTTCGAACGCGGAGACGGTGTCGGCGTCCTCCCAGCGCAGGGTGACGAAGACGAGGGCCTCGAAATTGAGGCCCACGGCGGCCGGATCCACGACCGCCCGGTAACCGCGGATGGCGCCCTCGCGTTCGAGGTCGCGCAGGCGGCGGTGGCAGGGCGAAACGCTCAGTTTCACTCGGGCGGCCAGCTCGGTGACCGTGAGACGGCCGTCCAACTGGAGCTCGGTAAGAATTTTCCGGTCAAGGGCATCCATGCAGAAGATTCTGCCCCAGAAGGCGGGATCAAGGAGTAAACAAGGGAACACTTTCGGGCTGATCCGACCTAGCCTTCCTCTCGCGACACGGCACGTGAGAGGGACCGATCCATGGATACGACGACGCTGGCGGCATTTCTGGCAGTGGATCTGCTGCTGGTGTTCACCCCCGGCGCGGACTGGGCCTACGCGATCACCGCGGGCATCCGGGGCCGGTCGGTCGTCCCGGCGGTCGCCGGGCTGATAGCCGGATACGCGGGATACACCCTGCTCGCGGTCGCGGGCCTGGTGGTGATCGTGGCGAACTCGGCGACCCTGCTCACCGCGCTGACCGTGGCCGGGGCCGGCTACCTGGTGTGGCTCGGGTGCGGCGTGCTGAGGCAGCCTGCCGTCCTGACGGCCCCCGAGGGCGAGGTGGGCTCCTCCCGCTTGCGGATCATGCTCAGGGGCGCCGGGATCAGCGGCCTGAACCCGAAGGCGTTGCTGCTGTACTTCTCGCTGTTCCCGCAGTTCATCGACCCCGCGGGAGGCTGGCCGGTCGCCACGCAGACCGGCCTGCTCGGCACGCTGCACATGACCGCCTGCGCCGTCGTCTACCTCACCGTCGGAGTCCTGGCCCGCACCGTCCTGAGGACCAGACCCTCGGCGGCCCGGGCGGTCACCCGCGTCTCCGGCGCGATGATGATCGCCATCGGCGGCTTCCTGCTGGTGGAACGCCTGGCCTGCTGACGACGCGCGCGCTCCGGGAAGCCGGCAAGGGGTCACCGGCGGCCCTTCCTGAGATGATGACCGGGGAAGCGGCAGGGGCGTCACATCCGGAGGCACCGTGCAGGAACGCGTACCGGAGGACTTGGCGGTCGTCGTCGACGCCCGTGGGGTGATCACGGTGTGGAGCGACGGTGCTCGACGGCTGCTCGGATACGAACCCGACGAGATCGTGGGCCGGGCCGTCACCCGCCTGCTCGCCGCCGACCTGCCCGGCTCCACGCGACGTCACGTGGCCGACGGGCAGCGCTGGGCCGGTGAGGTGGCGCTTCGGCACCGGGACGGCGACCGGGTCGTGGTCCGGCTGCAGGGCACTCCGATGCTGGACGCGGACCGCGGGCGGCTCTGGCTCGTCACCGGCACCGCACCGGCGCACACGGCGCGGCGGGCCGGACACGGAGCCCTGACCCTGTGGGACCTCACGCTCGCACAGCTCCCCGTGCCGGTGGCGGTCTACGACCGTGAGGCCCGACTCGTGGCCGCCAACGAGATCATGACCCGGGTGATGGGCCGGTCCGAGGAGGAGATGAAGGGCCTGACGCTCCGGGAGATCGAGCCCAGCCCGCCCTTCGACGAGTACGACCGCCTGCAGCGCGAGGTCCTGCGCACCGGCGAGATGATCTTCCACGAGGAGCACGGCCAGGCCCCGGGCGAGACCCGGCACCATGCCTGGTCGATGTTCATGTCGCCGCTGACGGACGAGACCGGCGCGGTGCAGGGCATGTCCGCGACCGTGTTCGACACCACGGAGCAGTACTGGGCCCGCCGCCGGCTGGCGGTGCTCAACGACGCGAGCCTGCGCATCGGGAGCACCCTGGACGTGACCCGGACGGCCGAGGAGCTGGCCGAGGTGGCGGTGAGAGGGTTCGCGGACTTCGTCACCGTGGACCTGCTGGAGTCCGTGGCCCTGGGCGACGAGCCGGAACCGGTGCCGCTGGACGCGCCGGTCACCGTGCGGCGCACCGCCCAGCGGTCGGTGCTGGAGAGCTGCCCGGAGTCGGTGGTCGCCTCGGGTGACACCACGCTGTACCCCGTCGGCACGCTGCCGGTGCGGACGCTGGTCGCAGGCCGGGGCTCCCGGCACCGGCCGGGGGATCCGGGGCTGCGGGAGTGGATCAGGTCCTCCCCGGCCCGCGCGAGGTCGGTGGGCAGGTACATGATCCACTCGGTGATGATGGTGCCGCTGCGCGCCCGCTGGGTGACCCTGGGGCTGGTGCACTTCCTGCGGCACCGCACGCCGGAGCCCTTCAGCGAGGACGACCTGCTGCTCGCGGAGGAGATCGTCGCCAGGGCGGCGGTGAGCGTGGACAACGCCCGCCGCTACACCCGGGAGCGCCGGACGGCGCTGGCGCTCCAGCGCAGCCTCCTGCCCGACCGGCCGCCGGACCTGGCGGCGATGCAGGTCGCCTACCGCTATCTGCCGGCCGGTTCCGGAGCGGACATCGGGGGCGACTGGTTCGACGTGATCCCGCTGTCCGGCACCCGGGTCGCCCTGGTCGTGGGCGACGTGGTGGGACACGGCATCCACGCCTCGGCCACGATGGGCCGGCTGCGGACCGCCGTGCGGACGCTCGCGGACGTCGATCTCGCCCCCGACGAGCTGCTCACCCAGCTGGACGATCTCGTCGTCCGGATCGACCGGGAAGAGGGCCCGGAGGTGCGCGGGCAGGCGGCGGAGGCGTCGGGGCAGGTCGGCGCCACCTGCCTGTACGCCGTGTACGACCCGGTGTCCCGCCGCTGCACGATGGCCCGGGCGGGGCATCCGCCGCCCGCTCTGGTCACGCCCGGCGGCGCCGTACGGTTCCTCGATCTGCCGGCCGGGCCACCGCTGGGCCTGGGAGGCCTGCCGTTCGAAGCCGTCGAGGTGGAGCTGGAGGAGAACAGCCTCCTCGCTCTCTACACCGACGGGTTGGTCAAGGCCCCCGACCACGACGTGGACGTCGGGCTCACCCTGCTCCGCGAGGCGCTCGGCCGGCCTGCCGAGGCGCTCGAGGAGACCTGTGAGCAGGTGCTGCGCGCGGTGCTGACCGGCCGTCCCGCCGACGACATCGTGCTGATGCTGGCCCGTACCGCCGCGCTCGGCGCCGGGAAGGTGCGCACCTGGCAACTGCCGCCCGAACCCACGGCCGTGGCCCGGGCCCGCAAGGTGGCGGCCGGGCAACTGGCCGCCTGGGGGCTGGCGGAGGCGGAGTTCACCACGGAACTCATCGTCAGTGAGCTGGTCACCAACGCGCTGCGGTACGGCGGCTCCCCCATCGAGCTGCGGCTGATCCGCGATTCGGCCCTCATCTGCGAGGTGTCCGACGGCAGCAGCACCGCACCCCACCTGCGCCGGGCGCGCGTCTTCGACGAGGGCGGACGAGGACTGCTGCTCGTCGCCCAGCTCTCCGAACGCTGGGGCAGCCGCCAGACCCCGACGGGCAAGACCATCTGGGCGGAACAACCGCTGCCCACGGAGCGGTCCTTCTGACCTGCGGCTAGCGGGTGTCGACGATGCCGCCGGTCACCGCGATGACCTCGCCGACCGTGTAGCTGGAGTCGGCGTCGGAGGCGAGGTAGACGTACGTAGGTGCGATCTCCTCCGGCTGGGCCGCGCGTTCGAGCGGGGCCTCGCTGCCGATGTGGGCGAGCCCGTCCGGCGGCATGTTCGGGTCCGCCTCGTTGAGCGGCGTCCAGGTCGGGCCCGGCGCGACCACGTTCGCGCGCACGCCGCGCTTGGCCAGGTGCACGGCGACGGACTTGGTCAGGGTGATCAGCGCCGCCTTGGACGCCGCGTAGTCGATCATCGTCGTACTGCCCTTGAGCGCCTCTTCGGTCGCGGTGGCGATGACCGCGTCGCCGGGCTCCAGATGGGGCAGCGCCGCCATGAGCAGGTGGAAGAACGCGTAGACGTTCGTCTTGAACGTCCGGTCGAAGTCCTCGGCGGTCAACTGGTCGAGTTCGAGCTTGCTGTTGAGGTACGCGGCGTTGCTCACCAGGATGTTCAGCCCGCCGAGTTCCGCCGCGGTCCGCTCGACGGCCTCACGGCAGAACTCCGGGTCGCTGAGGTCGCCGGGCAGCAGCAGGCAGCGCCGGCCCTGCTCCTCCACCTCGCGCCGGACCCGCTCCGCGTCCACCTGCTCCTCGGGCAGGTGGACGAGGGCGACGTCGGCGCCCTCCCGCGCGTACAGCAACGCCACCGCCCGGCCGATGCCCGAGTCGCCGCCGGTGATCAGCGCCACCTTGCCCTCCAGCTTCCCGCTGGCCCGGTAGCGGCTCGCCCGGTAGCGCGGCGCGGTGCGCATGTCGGCCTCGAGCCCGGGGCGTTGCTGCTTGTCGGAGTCGTAGGGCGGGTCGGGCTCGGACACGACCTGCGGTGCGGTCTGTTCCTGCTCGGGCTGCACGGGCTGCTCCTTTCGCCGGTGTCGTCCACGGCACGGCCGCTCACCTCGGGCCACGCCGTTGCTTCCCCGCACGGGGTGCCCACAACGGCGGCGGACATGTTCCCCGTGGTCGCGGACGAGCGTCGGCGCCGACCGGCATGGCCGCACCCGCAAGGGGTACTCAGTCGATCTTGGAAGGCCCGGCGGGAGGGCCTGCTGTCCGGAAGGAGATCCGTGTCTGACGAGACGGTGAAGAACGTCTTCGTGATCGGGCTCGACGAGGCCAATCTGCCGACGCTGCGGGAGGTTCCCGGAGCTGACCGGCTGCGCTTTCACCAACTGCTGACCGTGGAGGAACTCCAGGTCGGCGAGGTGCACCTGCCCACGCTGTTCGACAAGGCCCGGGAGGTGCTGGACGCCTTCGACGGCAGCATCGACGCCATCGTCGGCTACTGGGACTTCCCGGTCAGCACCCTCGTGCCGATGCTGAGCCAACGCTACGGAACGCGGAGCACCAGCCTGGAGTCGGTGGTCAAGTGCGAGCACAAGTACTGGAGCCGTCTTGAGCAGCAGAAGGCGACCGACCGGCACCCGGCCTTCGACAGGGTCGACCTGTCGGCCGAGCCGCCTCGCCCGCCCGAGAACGTGACCTTCCCGATGTGGGTGAAGCCGGCGCTCTCCTACTCGTCCGAACTCGCCTTCGGAGTCGATGACGAAGAGGAGTTCCGCAAGGCCGTGACCGAGATCCGCGACGGCATCTCCCGCATCGGCCGCCCCTTCGAGCACATCCTCGAACGCATCGACCTGCCGCCGGAGATGGACGGTGTCGGCGGCCGGGTCTGTCTGGCCGAGGAAGCGATGTCCGGCGTCCAGGTCGCCGTGGAGGGCTACGTCCACCGGGGCGAGGTGACGGTCTACGGGGTCCTGGATTCCATCCAGTACCCGGACTCCCCCTGCTTCCTGCGCCACCAGTACCCCTCGTCGCTGCCACCGGCGGTCATCGCGGAGCTCCACGACGTCTCGGAGCGGGTGATGCGGCAGATCGGAATGGACTCGGCCACCTTCAGCATCGAGTACTTCTACGACCCCCGGACACAGTCGATCAGCCTGCTGGAGATCAACCCCCGGCACTCCCAGTCGCACGCGGAGCTGTTCCAGTACGTCGACGGCGTCCCCAACCACCACTGCATGGTCCGCCTCGCGCTCGGCGAGGACCCGCGCATGCCGCACCGCGAGGGCCCGTACGCGATGGCGGCGAAGTGGTACCACCGCTGGTTCACCGACGGCGTGGTGCGCCGGGTGCCCGGGCGCGAGGAGATCGCCCGCATCGAGCGGGAAACGCCGGGCGTGCGCATCGAGGTGGTCCCCGAGGAGGGCACCCGGCTCTCGGAACTGCCCGGACAGGACAGCTACAGCTACGAGTTGGCGCACATCTTCACCGGCGGTGCCGACGAGAAGGAGCTGCGGGAGAAGTTCGACCACTGCGTGGCGGCGCTCGGCCTCGCCTTCGACGAAGCCCCTCCGGAGTGAAACCCTCCGGGAAAACCCCGCCGGAGTGAAACCCCACGAGAGTGAGGAGCACGTGGGTTCCATGCGTTACGTGACCAACCTGCCCTACGCGACGAAGGAAGAAGAGCACGTCACGATCCCGATGTCCGACGGGGTCCGGCTCTCCGCGCACATCTGGCGCCCCACCTCGTCGGACCAGGAGCCGGTGCCCGCGGTGCTGGAGTACATCCCGTACCGCAAGCGCGACCTCACGGCCGTACGCGACTCGATCCACCACCCGTACCTCGCGGGGCACGGCTACGCCTGTGTCCGCGTCGACCTGCGCGGCACCGGCGACTCGGAGGGCGTGCTGCGGGACGAGTACCTGGAGCGGGAGCAGGCGGACGCGGAGGAGGTCCTGGCCTGGCTGACGGAGCAGCCCTGGTGCGACGGCGGCACGGGCATGATGGGCATCTCCTGGGGCGCGTTCGCGGCGCTCCAGGTGGCGGCCCGGCAGCCGCCGGGACTGAAGGCCATCGCCATCGCCTCCTTCACCGACGACCGGCACGCCGACGACATGCACTACATGGGCGGCGCCCTGCTGTCGGACAACCTGGCCGAGGCGGGCACGATGTTCGCCTACGGCACCTGCCCGCCCGACCCGGCCGTGGTCGGCGACCGCTGGCGCGAGATGTGGCACGAGCGGCTGGAGAACACCGAACCCTGGGTCCTCCAGTGGCTGCGCCACCAGCGCCGGGACGACTACTGGCGGCACGCCTCGGTGTGCGAGGACTACAAGAGCGTGCGCTGCCCGGTCCTGGCCTCCAGCGGCTGGGCGGACGGCTACTCCAATGCCGTGACCCGGCTGCTCGGCCACCTGGACGTGCCCCGCAAGGGGCTGATCGGCCCCTGGTCGCACAAGTTCCCCCACCTCGGGGAGCCCGGCCCCGCCATCGGCTACCTCCAGGAGCTCGTACGGTGGTGGGACCACTGGCTCAAGGGCGTCGACAACGGCGTCATGGACGGCCCCATGCTGCGGACGTGGATGCAGGACAGCGTGCCGCCCTCCACCGCGTACGAGGAGCGGCCGGGCCGCTGGGTCGGCGAGCCGGAATGGCCCTCTCCGCACATCCGGCAGGCCGTTCATCCGCTCACCCGGCACACGATCGGACCTCCGCGGGAGGCGGCGGGCGAGGAAGACGTCCCCGACGGTGACGCGATGACCGTGCAGTCGCCGCTGTCCGTGGGCCAGTTCGCGGGCAAGTGGGCCTCCTACAACGCGCCCCCGGACCTGCCGTACGACCAGCGGGAGGAGGACGGCGGTTCCCTCGTCTTCGACACCGAGCCGCTGACCAAGCAGTTGGAGATCCTCGGCTCACCGACCGTGGAACTCGACCTGTCGGTCAGCGAACCGGTCGCCATGGTGGCCGCGCGGCTCTCCGACGTGAGCCCGGACGGCTCCGCGACCCGTGTCTCGTACGGCATCCTGAACCTCACCCGCCGTGACAGCACGGAGTCCCCCGAGCCGCTGGAGCCGGGCCGCCGCTACCGCGCCACCGTCCCGCTGAACGGAGTGGCCCAGGCGTTCCCGCCCGGCCACCGCATCCGGCTCTCCCTCTCCACGTCCTACTGGCCGCTGGCCTGGCCGCCGCCGAAGCCCGCCCTGCTGAGCGTCCACGAGCACTCCAGCACGCTCACGCTCCCGGTGCGGCCCGTGGACGAACCGGACGAGGTGCCGGCGTCCCCCTTCGGCGAACCGGAGGGCACTCCCCCGCTCGCCACGAGCCAGGTGACGCCCCCCGAGGAGCGCTGGGAGGTCAAGCGGGACCTGATCGGCTACCACTCCGAGCTGGACATCATGAAGGACCGCGGCACGGTCCGCTTCGAGGACATCAACCTGGAGGCGGGGCGCCGCGCCCACGAGCGCTACACGGCGGTCGCCGACGACTTCACCTCGGTCAGCGGCGAGTCCACGTGGACCATGCGCTTCCAGCGGGACGACTGGGACGTACGGGTGGTGACGCACACCCAGCTGACCTGTGACGACACGGACTTCTTCGTGGACGCGACCCTCGACGCGTACGAGGCCGACCGCCGGGTGTTCTCCCGCACCTGGAACGAGAAGATCCCGCGCGACCTGCTGTAGCGGCGCCAGACCCCGAGCTCGGCAGGTCGCGGGCTACCACCGCGACTCCTGCGGTCAGGCGGCCCGTTCCGCGAGGAGACGGGCCAGCTCCAGCCGCTTGATCTTGGTGGTCGCGGTCTGGGGCAGGTCCTCGTGCCGCCACTGCACCGGGTCGGCCATCTTCGGCAGTCCGACGACCGCCGAGCGCCACGCCTCCAGATCCAGGGGGACGTCGTCCTTGGTGCAGACGATGGGCGTGGCCAGGTTGCCCCGGCCCGGCACGATGACGACCTCCAGCAGGTTGTCCAGCTTCCCGAAGAGCTGGTCCTCCACGGCCAGGGTGCTGCCGAAGTCCTCGATGAGGTCGACCTCGCGGTCGAGCAGGTGCACGCACCCCCATTTCGTGCGGTAGCCGACGTCGCCCATCCGCCACCAGCCGTCGGTGACCTGCTGGTCGTAACGGTCCTGCTCGCCCAGGTAGGTGACGATCCTGCCGTCGCTGCGCACCTCGATGTAGCCCGGGTGTTCGGGGGACGGCGGCATGCCGTTGCGGCTCACCACCCGTACCTCGGTCATACCGGGGATGGCCATGCCGACGCAGCGGCCGTCGGCGTCCGGTGCGCGCCGTGCGGAGAAGGAGCGGGCCACCACCGGGCCGACCTCGCTCTGCCCGTACAACTGGGCGAACATCGGGGCGCGGCGGCGCGTCGCCCTCAGCAGCCGGTGCACGGTGCGCGGGTGGATGGCGTCGAAGGTGCTGCTGAAGAGTTTCACGTTGCGCAGCGGGCCGCGCGGGTCGTCCGCCAGTTCCTCCCAGTGCATGAACGAGTTGGGGTGCGCCTCCAGGATGCCGGGCCGCAGCCGCGCGAACAGGTCGGCGGCGCGCTTGGGGTCGGAGTCGGCCATCATCACGATCGGGAAGCCGCGGAACAGGGAGATGGCCAGCGCGGTGAAGATCCTGGAGTGCACGAAGGACACGTGTACCGCGATCGTCTCGCGCCCCCGGACGATCGGGGCGAGCGCGGAGACCTGAGGGCGGTAGCGCGCCTGGAGGGTGCGGCCGGTGTGCACGGCCAGCTTGGGCGTACCGGTGGTGCCGGAGGTGTGCGTGATCAGTGTGGGGTGGTCCGGTGGCATGGTGATGCCGTCGAAGGGCTCGCAGCCGGCCAGGGCGTGCAGGTCGACGGTGCCCTCGAAGGTGCCCGAGGTGACAAGGACACGTTCGCTCACCTCGAAGATGTCGGCCGGCAGCTCCTGCTCCAGCTTGGCCTGGTCGGTGACGAGGTGGGGCCGGCCGGCCCGGCGTACCAGTGTCGCGACGGTGTCGCCGTCGAGCTTCGGCGACAGCAGCACGGGGACCGCGCCGACCCGCGCCACCGCGCAGGCGAGCAGCACGATGTCGAAGGCGTTCGACTTGTAGACCACGACCCGCTCTCCCGGCCGGACCTTCGCCGCCCACAGCCGCGAGGCGAGGTCGGCGACGGTCTCGGCGACCTCGGCGATCGTGGCCCGGCGGCCGAGCTGCGGGGCCACGTCGAGGTCGTGGTCGAGGATGAGGACATTCGAAGGATGACGCGCCGCCGCCCGCTCGAACAATGACCCCAGCCGGAAACCACGGTTCGCTATGCGTTGCAGAATCATGCTGTCACGCTTCCACCATCAGATTCGGGGTGTATTTCGGCATCGCCCGCAGAGAGCGGCCTGGCTTCAGTGACCGGGAGCGTGTCAGTGTTTTCCGCGGCCCTCAAGAAGTGTCCGGTGAATTCGTCAAGTCGCGCGGGGCCGTCTCCACGGAAGGTGACAGAGATTCCCGGGCGCCACGGACCCGCTCGCACGGTTGCGCCACTCTGGGCGCATGCAGGCAGCCTTCATCGAGCGACTCGGTCCCCCTGACGTCATCCGGTACAGCGAAGTGCCCGCACCGGTCCCCGGACCCGCGGACGTCCTTGTCGACGTCGCCGGCACCACGGTCAACCCGGTGGACACCTTCGTGCGTTCCGGTCTGTTCCGCACGCCCATGGACTTCCCGTTCGTCATCAGCCGCGACCTGGTCGGCACGGTGGCCGCGACGGGCGGCGACGTGCGGGGCTTCGCGGTCGGCGAGCGCGTGTGGTGCAACAGCCTGGGACACGGCGGCCGGCAGGGCGCCGCGGCCGAGCAGGCCGTGGTGCCGGCCGACCGGCTGTACCGGCTGCCGGACCGCGTGGACCCGTACGCCGCGCTCGCCACGGTGCATCCGGCGGCCACGGCACACCTGGCGCTGTTCACCCACGGCCGGCTGCGGAAAGGGGAGACGGTCGTGGTGGCCGGCGGGGCGGGGAACGTCGGAAGCGCGCTGGTGGCGATGGCGGCGTGGGCCGGGGCCCGGGTCGTGGCCACCGCCCGTCCCCGCGACGCCGAGTACTGCCGCCGGCTGGGAGCAGCCGAGGTCGTGGACCACCGGGCCGAGGAGGAGTGGGAACTCCTGGGGGCGGCCGCACCCGACGGCATCGACCTGTACACCGACACCTCCGGCCGCAACGACCTGGAGCGGGTGGTGCCGCTGCTGGCGCCGCGCGGCCGGGTCGTGGTGCTCGCTGGGGCCGCGTCCCGGCCCGCCCTGCCGGCCGGCGAGATGTACATGAAGGACGCCTCGATCGTCGGCTTCGTCATCTCCCGGGCGCGGGTGACGGAGCTGGCCGAAGCGGCCGACGTCATCAACACCCTGCTCGCGGACGGGCTGTTGCGGCCGCGGCGGACCGAGACGCTCCCGCTGGCCGCCGCGGCGGAGGCGCACCGGCGCATGGAGCGCGGTGAGCTGAACGCGCGGCGCGTCATCCTCACCCCACCGGGGGCCGGGGCCCTGCGATAGGGGTGCGGCCCCGGGCGGGGCCTGCCGTGGGGACCTGCCCGTAGGGGACGGATAGGGGCTGACTCCAGGACCGCCCGACAGTAATCTCGTGTCGCCAATCGGCCTTCTCAGAATCGGCCTTCCGCGCCTTGCGGAATTGCTGCGGAGCGATACGGACATCTGCACGGGGGGTTGTTTTGCCTGCCTTCCCGAACGAGATTACTTCGACCATTCGGAGGGGCAGAACATGACGACCCGACCGCCAGGAGATTTCACTACGGCGATAGCCGTCGTCGGCGTCGGCTGCCGTTTCCCGGGCGGGGTGCGGACTCTCGGCTCCTTCGGGCGTCTGCTGAGCAGCGGCCCCGACCTGTTCGCCGACGTGCCGGCGGAGCGGTGGGGGCCGGAGCGTGCCGACCCGGCCGGCGGGCCGGGCACCATCTCCAACGGCGTGGGCGTCTTCCTGGAGGACATCGACCGGTTCGACGCCTCCTTCTTCGGCATCACACCGCGTGAGGCGGGCGTGCTGGACCCGCAGCAGCGCCTGGTGATGGAGGTGGCCTGGGAGGCGATGGCCGACTCGGGCCGCCCCCGCGAGGAGTGGCGCGGCTCGCGTACCGCCGTGGTGCTGGGCATGCTCGCCAAGGACTACGAGCTGTTGCACGCCCGGACCCTCGGCCTGGACCGTATCGGCCCGCACCACGTGAGCGGCATGGAGTTCAGCTTCGCCGCCGGCCGTCTCGCCTACACCTTCGACCTCAGCGGGCCGGTGTCGACGGTCAATTCCGCCTGCTCCTCCTCCCTGCTGGCCGTGCATCAGGCGGCCCAGAGCCTGCGTGCCGGGGACTGCGACACGGCCGTCGCCGGCGGCGTCAGCCTGCTCATCACGCCGGACCTGAGTGTGTTCCTCAGCAGCGTCGGCGCGCTGTCCCCGTCCGGGGCCTGCCGGCCGTTCGACGCCGCCGCCGACGGCATCGTCCGTGGTGAGGGCTGCGGCGTGGTCGTCCTCAAGCGGTACGCCGACGCCGTGGCGGCCGGCGACCGGATCCACGCCGTCATCCGCGGGTCGGCCGTGAACAACGACGGCGCCAGTCTGGGCCTGACGGTGCCGAATGCCGCCGCTCAGGGCGACCTGCTGCGGCGCGCCCTGGACCGGGCCGGACTCGCCCCGCACGAGGTGGACTACGTCGAGGCGCACGGCACCGGGACGCCGATCGGCGACCTCATCGAGGTGGAGGCGCTGGGCGAGGTGTACGGGGCGGGGCGTACCGCGGACTCCCCCGTGCTCGTGGGCTCGCACAAGGCGGTACTCGGGCACATGGACGCGGCGGCCGGCATCGGTGGCCTGCTGAAGACGATCTGGGTGGTCTCCTCCGGACGGGTCCCCGCGCAGCCCCGCGTCGAGCGCCCGAACCCCGCGGTCGACTGGCGCGGCGGGGCCGTGAGCGTGCCGCTCGGCGACGTCGACCTGTCCGGCCGGGGACGGCCGCTGCGCGCGGGCGTCAGCTCCTTCGGGCTCAGCGGCACGAACGTGCACGTCATCGTGGAGGCGCCGCCGGCCGTGGAACCGGCTGCGGCGGCCCCGTGCCCGGCGCCGGAGGACGGGCCCCGGGTGCTGCTGGTGTCCGCCGCGGGTGAGACGGCATTGGGCGAGCAGGTGGCGCAGATGCGCGCGGCCGTCGCCGAGGACGACGTTCCGCTCGGCGACCTGGTGGCTTCCGCGGCGACCCGCCGCACCCACGAGGCACACCGCTACGCCGTCGTAGCCACCGACCGGTCGGGTCTGGCGGCGGCGCTGGAGGACCCGCTGGATCCGCCGGAGGGTGTCTACACCGGTGTGGTGGACGACCCGGAGGCCGTGCCGCCGCCCGTGTTCGTCTTCTCCGGCCAGGGCGGCCAGTGGGCCGGCATGGCCGCCGACCTGTACGGCTCCGACCCGCTGGTGCGCGAAACCCTCGACGAGTGCGCCGAGTTGATCGCCGCCGAGGCCTCGTGGTCGCTGCTGGACGAGATACGCCGTCCCACGGAGTCGTCACGACTCGCACAGACGGAGATCGTGCAGCCCGCGATCTTCTCCGTGCAGGTCGCGCTCGCCAGGTGGCTGCGCGAGCGGGGTGTCGTCCCGGGCGCCATCGTCGGGCACAGTCTCGGCGAGGTGGCCGCGGCCCACACGGCGGGCGCGCTCAGCCTCCCGGACGCGGTCAAGGTCATCGTGCGCCGGGCCCGTCTGCTCGGCGAGACGGCCGGCACCGGCCTGATGTACGCGGTCCGCGGCAGCCGGGACCAGGTGCGGGACGCGCTCGCCGACATCGGGCTGCCGGTGACCGTGGTGGCCGTCAACGGCCCGGAGTCGCTGATCGTCGCCGGGGAGACGACGGCGGTGAAGGAGACCGCCGCGGCCCTGGACGCGCGGGGCATGAGCTGCCGGCTGCTGCGGGTGGACGCCGCCGCCCACAGCCCGCTGGTGGCGCACTGCGGACCGCTGCTGGAGAGGGCACTGGAGGGGATCACCGCGCAGGCACCGGCGGTGCGGCTGGTGTCGACCGTCGACCCGGACGCGCGGGACGTTTCGTTCGACGCGGCGTACTGGGCACGGAACTTCACCAGCCCCGTGCTGCTGTGGCCCGCCGTCGACGGGCTGCTGGCCGAAGACGACCACCCGCTGGTGGAGATCGGCCCGCATCCGGTGCTGGTGCCTCCGCTCGCCGACGCACAGCGCCGCCGGGGCAGGCAGGCACCGGCCCTGCCGGTGCTCAACCGCAACGAGCCGGGGCCGCTGGCCGCGCACAAGGCCCTGGCCCGTCTGCACGTGGCGGGTGTTCCGGTGCGCTGGGAGCGGGTCACCGGCCGGCCGCACCGCTATCGCTCGCTGCCGGTGCCTTCCTGGGGCGGCGACCGTTACTGGCTGCCGGAGGTGCCGCGCGGTCGGCAGACCGCATCGGCGGCCGGGGCCCCGGCGTCCGGTGGAGCCCCGGCGCGGATCCGGCTCACGCTGCTGGACGAGAACGACCGGGTGACCGGGGAGTTGTGGGCGGATCCCGGCGGCGGCACGCCGAGGTCCGTGGAGCCTTCACCGGTCGCCGAGTCCCGGCCGGACACCCGGCCCGGGGCGGCGCCCGTCTCCTCCACGGCACCCGTCTCCTCCGCCGGCCCCGTCGCCGACCGCGTCGAGGCGCTGGTGCGTGAGGTCCTCGGCCTGCGCGACGGGCACCGGCTGGGGCGTCGCCGGGGGCTCTTCGAGCAGGGGCTTGACTCCCTGACCGCGGTCACGCTGCGGCGGCGCCTGGAGGAGGAGTTCGGCGTCGACCTGCCCACGCCGATCGTGTTCGAACGACCGACGGTGGCGGCGCTCGCGGAGCATCTCACGGACGTGGCCCCCACCTCCGCCACTCCGGCCGCCACGCCCGCGGCACCCGCCGCTCCCGCGTCCGTGGACGCTGTGGACGTCGGCGCGGACGCCGTCGCGGAGGCGGACGCCGTCGCGGTCATCGGAGTCGGCTGCCGACTGCCGGCCGCCGCCTCCCCGGAGGAGTTCTGGCGACTGCTCATGGAGCGGCGCGACACCGCGTCGGAGCCGCCGCCCGGCCGACGGGCCGACCCCCTGTGGGACGAGCTGGGCGCCGCCATCCCCACCCGTGGCTCGTACGTCGACGGCATCGCCGACTTCGACGCCCCGTTCTTCCGTATCTCACCGCGCGAGGCCAAGCTGCTCGACCCGCAGCAGCGCATGTACCTGGAAGTCGCCTGGGAGGCACTGGAGGACGCCGGCTGCCCCGCGCACACACTGGCGTCCCGGCCGGTCGGCGTGTACGCCGGTATCTCGATCGCCGACTACCAGCATCTGATCGCCCGGCACCTGACGGTCGAGGACCTCGGCCTGCACCACGGCACGGGCACCTCGTACGCGGCCGTCGCCGGCCGGCTGTCGTACACCCTCGGTCTCAGCGGCCCGAGCTTCGCCGTCGACACCGCCTGTTCCTCGTCGCTGACCGCGGTGCACCTCGCCTGCCAGGCGCTGCGGGCCGGCGAGTGCGAGGTCGCCGTCGTCGGCGGTGCCAGCGCCATCGTGGCACCCAGCCCGCTCGTGGCGTCCATGGCGGGCGGCGGGGCCCTCTCCGAGGACGGCCGCTGCAAGGTCTTCGACCAGGACGCCGACGGGTTCGCCTGCGGTGAGGGCGCCGTCGCCCTGGTCCTCAAGCCGCTGCGCGCGGCCGTCGCCGACGGCGACCGCGTGTACGCGGTGCTGCGTGGCAGTGCCCTCAACCAGGACGGCGCGACCGGGGGCCTGACCGTGCCCAATCCCTCGGCCCAGGCCGATGTCGTGCGGCAGGCCCTCGACCGGGCCGGCTGGTCACCCGCCGACGTCGACTACGTGGAGGCGCACGGCACCGGCACCCCGCTCGGCGACCCCATCGAAGTGCGGGCCCTCGCCGAGTCCTTGGGCACCGGGCGCGCGCCCGACCGGCCGCTGCTCATCGGGTCGGCCAAGGCGAACGTCGGCCACCTCGGCGCCGCGGCCGGTGTCGTCGGACTGCTGAAGGTCGTACTGGCCCTGTCCGCGGGTGAGCTTCCGCCGCACCTCGTCGACCGCCCCACGCCCCACATCGACTGGGACCGGCTGCCGGTGGCACTCGTCGACACCCCCCGGAAGTGGCCCGCCGAGGGCCGCCCGGCCCGGGCCGGCGTCAGCGCGTTCGGGTTCACCGGCAGCAACGCCCACGTCCTCGTCGAGCAGTACGTCCCCGCACCGGCCCCGGCCACCGCCCCCGGAACCGCGCCGTACGTCCTGCCGGTGACCGCGGCCACCCCGGCCGCGTTGCGCACCGCCGCCGGACGGCTGGCCGACGCGCTGCGCACCGGCGGGAACGACGTGGCCGACGTGGTGTTCACGGCACGGCACCGCCGTACCCTGCTGGAGCACCGTGCCGTCGTCGTCGGCTCCGACGCCACCACACTCGCCGAGGCGCTGGACGAGGTCGCCGCGGGCCGGACGACGCCAAAGACCCGCCTCGGCCGTGCCGTCGAGGACGAGGAACCATCCGTCGCCCTCTTCTACGGCACGGCCCTCCCGTCCGCGGCCGCCCGTCGGGCGTTCGCCCTCGCCACGCCCGGCTACGAGGCCGCCCTCGCCCACTGCGGCGACACGCTGAACCGGCTGCTCGGCGCCCCCTGTGACCTGACCGCGGAACCGCCGGCCGGGCTGGGCGACGCCTTCCTGCTGGCCCATCAGTCCGCCGCGACGAGCGGTTGGTACGCGCTCGGCATCGTCCCCGCCGCTGTCGTCGGGGTGGGCGCCGGCCGACTCGCCGCCGCGTGCGCCGCCGGACAACTCACCGTGGAGGAGGCCCTACGACAGCTGCTGAGCGGCCGCTCAGAGCTCCCGGAGGACCTCACCCGGCCCGCACGGGTGCCGTTCCTGCACGCGCCCGCCGCGGACACCGTCGACTGGGACACGGTCCCCGCCACGACCGCGGTGGACGTCCTGCTCGGCCCCACCCCGCTCCCCCACGACGGCATCCGCGGCGACCGGCCCGCTCTGGTCGCCGCCGAACTGTACGCGGCCGGATACCGTCCGGCCCCGCAGCCGACACCGCCCGGCCGCCGTGTGGTGAGCCTCCCCGGCTACCCGTGGGAGCACCGCCCGTACTGGTACCGGGAGATCGAGCCGGCCCGGCCCGTGCCGTGGCTGCTCTCCGGGGACGACGAGGGTGAGATGCGGGGCCGGGTGGAGCGGTTGGCGTCGTTCCTGGGTGCGCGGTCCGAGGTGGGTGCCGGATCGGTGGCGGCTGCTTTGGCGGGGCGCACCGCGGCGCGGCGTCGGCTGGCTGTCGTGGGTGAGTCGTCCGGAGAACTGGTGGAGGGGCTGGAGTCCTTCCTGTCCGGTGATCCGTCGAAGGGCGTGCTCGAAGGCAGCGCGAAGGCCGCTTCGAAGGTGGCGTTCGTGTTTCCGGGGCAGGGGTGGCAGTGGGTGGGGATGGGGGTGGAGCTGCTGGTGTGCAGTGATGTCTTCGCCGAGGCCGTGGGTGAGTGTTCGGCTGTGGTGGAGGAGCTGGCGGGCTGGTCGGTGGTGGATGTGCTGCAAGGTGCGGCGGGGGCGCCCGGGTTCGACCGGGTGGATGTGGTGCAGCCGGTGATGTTCACCGTGATGGTCGCTCTGGCCCGTCTGTGGGAGTCGGTGGGCGTGGTGCCCTCGGCGGTGGTGGGTCATTCGCAGGGGGAGATCGCTGCCGCGCATGTGGCCGGGGTGCTCTGCCTGGAGGACGCGCTGCGGGTGGTGGTGGCCCGTTCCCAGGCGCTGGTGGAGATCTGCGGGCAGGGGGCGATGGCCTCGGTGGCGCTGGGCCGGGCCGAGGTCGAGGAGCGCATCGCGCAGCTGGAGTCGGTGAGTGTGGCGGCGGTCAACGGCCCTGCCTCCACGGTGGTCTCCGGCGGCGCGGAGGAGGTCGCCGGCCTGGTGGCGGGACTCGTCGCCGGCGGGGTGCGGGCTCGGCGTATCGATGTCGACTATGCCTCGCACTCGGTGCATGTCGAGCAGGTCCGTAAGCGGATCGAGGCGGCTTTGGCGGGTGTCGCGCCGCGTGCGGGGCGGGTTCCTGTGTACTCGACGCTGACGGGTGAGGTGCTGGCGGGCCCGGAGATGGACGGCGGCTACTGGTATGCCAACCTGCGTGGGCGGGTGGAGTTCGAGCAGGCCGTGCGCAGGCTGGCGCAGGACGGGTTCACCGCCCTGGTGGAGTGCAGCGCCCATCCGGTGCTCGTCCCGGGTGTGGAGCAGACGCTGGAGACGGTGCCGGGTGCGCAGGTGGCGGTCTCGGGGACCCTGCGGCGTGATGACGGTGGTCTGCGCCGGTTCCTGACCAGCGCGGGCAGCTTGTGGACCACCGGCGTCGACATCACCTGGCCCGTGCTGCTGCCCGAAACCCAACCGGTCGAACTGCCCCTCGACCCGCTGGTCGCGGCGTCCGGCACGGCACCGGACAGTGGTTCGGACGACCGGCTGGAGCGGCGCTTCTGGCGCCTGGTGAAGGACGGGGAGGCCGGTGAGCTGGCCACGTTGCTCGGCCTCCGCGAAAGCCGGGTGACCGACGCCCTCCACGAGGTACTGCCCGCGCTGTCCAACTGGTGGCAGGAGCGCCGGGAAGGCACGGTCGCCGAGTCGTGGCGATACCGCGTCACCTGGGATCGCGCACCGCGGACGTCGCGCACGGCGGCACTGTCCGGTACCTGGCTGGTGGTCGTGCCCCGTCACCTGGCGGACGACGAGCTCGTCGTCGGCTCCCTCAAGGCCCTGACCCGGTACGGGGCCGCCCCGGTGCCGCTGCTCGTCGACACCCGGGACGGCGACCGCGGGGGATTGACGGAACTCCTGCGCAGTGACGCCGACAGCCTGACGGAGGGCGGCGAGGTCGCGGGCGTGCTGTCGTTCCTCCCGCTCGACGAGTCTCCGCATCCGCGGCATCCCGTGGTGCCCGCGGGTCTGCTGGCCACCGTCGAACTGGTGCGGGCACTGGACGCCGCGCCGTTCCCGGCCCGGCTGTGGTCGGTGACCAACGGCGCGTTCTCCGTCGCCCCCGACGAGGTCCCGGCCCACCCGGTGCAGGCTCATGTCTGGGGCCTCAGCAGGGCCGCCGGCCTGGAGAACCCGCAGTGCCTTGCGGGGATGGTCGATCTGCCGCCCGTCTTCGACGACCGTGCCGCCGCCCTGCTGTGCGGGGTGCTCGCCGACCCCGGCGACGAGGACCAGGTCGCCGTGCGCGGGACCCAGGTCCTGCTGCGCCGGCTGAAGCGCGCACCGCTCCCGGACACCGCGCAGCCCGCGCCCTGGCGTCCCGAGGGCACCACGCTGGTCACCGGCGGCACCGGCGCCCTCGGCGGTCACATCGCCCGGTGGCTCGCCTACCACGGGGCCCCTCACCTGCTCCTCGTCAGCCGCCAGGGCGAGAGCGCTCCGGGCGCCGCCGAACTGGTCGCGGAACTCGAGGGACTGGGCTCCTCGGTCACCTTCGCCGCGTGCGACGCCGCCGACCGAGACGCGCTGGCGCGCGCCATCGACGGCATTCCGGCCGAGCATCCGCTCACCGCCGTGATGCACACGGCCGGCGTCGTGGACGACGCACCGGTGAACGAGATGACCGCCGGCCAACTGGAGCGCGTACTGCGCCCGAAGTCCGGTGCCGTGGCCAATCTCCGCGAGCTGACCGGGAAGTTCGACCTCTCCGCGTTCGTGCTGTTCTCCTCCGCGGGCAGCCTGCTGCCGAGCGTGGGCCAGGGCGCCTACGCGGCGGGCAACGCCTATCTCAGCGCCCTCGCCGCGCACCTGCGGGCAGAAGGGGTCCCGGCTCTTTCGGTCGCCTGGGGAGCATGGTCCGGCGGCGGAATGGCCGGCAAGGAGGACTTCGCCAGGTTCATCAGCCACCGGGGGATGGACCTGATGACCCCGCACCTCGCGGCCACGGCGCTTCAGCAGGCGCTCGATCACGGCGACACGGACGTGATGGTCGCGAACGTCGACTGGGCCCGGTTCGGGAAGGTCCTCAACGCCATTCGCCCCCACCCCATGGTGTCCGAGTTGGTCGGCGGTCCGGCGCGGGCGGCGGCTGCCGACCAGGAGCAGCAGCCTGCCCTGCCGGCCCGGCTGGCCGGACTGGCGCCGCAGCAGCGGCTCGACACGCTGCTGGACCTCGTCTGCGCCGAGGTCTCGACCGTCCTCGGCTACGCGAGGACCGAACGGGTCGTCCCCGGCCAGGCTTTCCGAGACCTGGGCTTCGACTCGGTGATGGGCATCGAGCTGCGCAACCGGCTCAACAAGGCGACGGGTCTGCGGGTGTCCCCCACCGCCGTCTTCGACCACCCGACGTCGGAGGCACTGGCGCGGCACCTCCTCGACGAACTCGCCACGGGATCCACGCCCTTCACCGAAACCGGCGGCGAGCCGGTGAACGGAACCCCGGCAACGGCCTCCCCAGTGGCACGCCACGCCCCGTCGGCCGGGAGTGAGATCGACTCCATGAGCATCGAGGAAATGATCCGCATGGCACGCGGCGACCGTCCTGACCCCGTTGATGAGAGCGAGTAATTCACGATGAATGCTGCGAACAACGAGCTGGTCGAGGCGTTGCGTGCCTCGTTGAAGGAAACCGAGCGGTTGCAGCGGGAGAACGACCGCATGGTGGAGAGGGCTCGGGAGCCGATCGCGATCGTGGGTATGGCGTGCCGTTATCCGGGGGGTGTGGCTTCGCCGGAGGATCTGTGGCGGCTGGTGGCCGACGGTGTGGACGCGACGTCGGAGTTCCCGGCGGACCGGGGCTGGCCGGAGGACCTTTACGACCCGGACCCCGACGCGTCGGGGAAGTCGTATGTGCGGCGGGGCGGGTTCCTGGACGACGTGGCCGGTTTTGACGCGGAGTTCTTCGGTATCTCGCGTCGTGAGGCGTTGGCGATGGATCCGCAGCAGCGGTTGCTGCTGGAGGTGTCGTGGGAGGCGCTGGAGCGGGCCGGGCTGAAGGCGGAGGACCTGCGGGGCAGCCGCACCGGCGTCTTCGTCGGCGTCTCGAACTCCGGCTACATTCCGGAACCCGGCCGGGTGCCGGACAACGTCGAGGGCTACTCGCTCACCGGCAACATCGCCAGTGTGCTGTCCGGGCGGGTGTCGTACACGTTCGGTTTCGAGGGGCCGTCGGTGTCGGTGGACACGGCGTGTTCGTCGTCGCTGGTGGCCTTGCACCTGGCGGTGCAGGCGCTGCGGCAGGGCGAGTGCTCCCTCGCGCTCGCGAGTGGGGTGATGGTGCTGGCCAACCCCGCGGCGTTCGTCGAGTTCTCCCGGCAGCGGGGCCTGGCGGAGGACGGCCGCTGCAAGCCGTTCGCCGCCTCGGCCGACGGCTTCAGTGCCGGCGAGGGTGTGGGCGTGCTGGCGGTGGAGCGGTTGTCGGACGCGCGGCGCAACGGGCACCGGATCCTCGGCGTCGTACGTGGCTCGGCGGTCAACCAGGACGGCGCGAGCAACGGGCTGACGGCGCCGAACGGGCCGTCGCAGCAGCGGGTGATCAAGGCCGCGCTGGAGAACGCCGGCCTCCAGCCCCAGGACGTCGACGCGGTGGAAGCGCATGGAACGGGCACGAAGCTGGGTGACCCGATCGAGGCGCAGGCGCTGATCGCCACGTACGGCAAGGACCGCCCGGAGGGGCGTCCGTTGTGGCTGGGATCGGTGAAGTCCAACATCGGCCATGCGCAGGCCGCCGCGGGTGTCGCCGGTGTCATCAAGACGGTCATGGCACTGCGCAACGACATGCTGCCTCCGTCGCTGTATGCCGACGAGCCCACCCCGATGATCGACTGGAAGGACGGTGACGTCTCCCTGCTCTCGGAGGGTGTGGCGTGGCCGCGCGGTGAGCGGGTGCGTCGGGCGGGTGTGTCGTCGTTCGGAGTGAGCGGCACGAACGCGCACGTGATCGTGGAGGAGGCTCCGGCGGCCGAGGAGTCCGCTGTCGAGCCGGTGGTGGACGGTGGTTCGCGCTTGGTGCCGTGGGTGGTCTCGGGTGCCGGCCCGGGTGGCCTGCGCGGGCAGGTGGAACGGTTGGTGTCGTTCGTCGGTGAACGTCCCGACGTGGGCCTGGAGTCGGTGGCGGTCGCGTTGGCGGGGCGCGACGGATTACGGCATCGCCTGGCCGTGGTGGGTGAGTCCACCGACGAACTCTCGAACCGGCTCAGGGAATTCCTCGCCGACGAGCTGCCGGCCGGGGCTGCCCGTGGAGTAGCCGACGCCCGGCCCAAGGTGGCGTTCGTGTTTCCGGGGCAGGGGTGGCAGTGGGTGGGGATGGGGGTGGAGCTGCTGGGGTGCAGTGATGTCTTCGCCGAGGCCGTGGGTGAGTGTTCGGCTGTGGTGGAGGAGCTGGCGGGCTGGTCGGTGGTGGATGTGCTGCAAGGAGCGGCGGGGGCGCCCGGGTTCGACCGGGTGGATGTGGTGCAGCCGGTGATGTTCACCGTGATGGTCGCTCTGGCCCGTCTGTGGGAGTCGGTGGGCGTGGTGCCCTCGGCGGTGGTGGGTCATTCGCAGGGGGAGATCGCTGCCGCGCATGTGGCGGGGGTGCTCTGCCTGGAGGACGCGCTGCGGGTGGTGGTGGCCCGTTCCCAGGCGCTGGTGGAGATCTGCGGGCAGGGGGCGATGGCCTCGGTGGCGCTGGGCCGGGCCGAGGTCGAGGAGCGCATCGCGCAGCTGGAATCGGTGAGTGTGGCGGCGGTCAACGGCCCTGCCTCCACGGTGGTCTCCGGCGGCGCGGAGGAGGTCGCCGGCCTGGTGGCGGGACTCGTCGCCGGCGGGGTGCGGGCTCGGCGTATCGATGTCGACTATGCCTCGCACTCGGTGCATGTCGAGCAGGTCCGTAAGCGGATCGAGGCGGCTTTGGCGGGTGTCGCGCCGCGTGCGGGGCGGGTTCCTGTGTACTCGACGCTGACGGGTGAGGTGCTGGCGGGCCCGGAGATGGACGGCGGCTACTGGTATGCCAACCTGCGTGGGCGGGTGGAGTTCGAGCAGGCCGTGCGCAGGCTGGCGCAGGACGGGTTCACCGCCCTGGTGGAGTGCAGCGCCCATCCGGTGCTCGTCCCGGGTGTGGAGCAGACGCTGGAGACGGTGCCGGGTGCGCAGGTGGCGGTCTCGGGGACCCTGCGGCGTGATGACGGTGGTCTGCGCCGGTTCCTGACCAGCGCGGGCAGCTTGTGGACCACCGGCGTGGACATCACCTGGCCCGTGCTGCTGCCCGAAACCCAACCGGTGGAACTGCCGACGTATGCCTTCGACCGGTCACGGTTCTGGCTGGAACGCACGGAAAGCACGGGAGATGTTTCCGGTGTGGGGCTGGGCGTTGTCGAGCACGGCCTGATTTCGGCAGTGGTCGAGGTAGCCGCCGGCGGCGCAGTGGTGCTGTGCGGGCGGCTGTCCCGTTCCCGGCAGCGTTGGTTGGACGACCATGCCGTGTCCGGGCAGGTCCTCTTCCCCGGCACCGGGTTCATGGATCTGGTGTTGCGGGCCGCTGACGAGGTCGGCTGCCAGGTGATCGAGGAGCTGGTCGTCCAGGCTCCGCTCGTACTGCCCGACACCGGCCAGGCGGATCTCCAGATCGTCATCGAACCGGCCGGGGACGACGGTAGGCGTCAGGTCGTGGTGTACTCCCGCCCGGCCGGGACGGATGCGGTGTGGGCCCAGCACGCGCAGGCCGTGATCGCGCAGGACAGCACGCCTGAGGTGCCGCCTGTCGGTGTCTGGCCGCCGGTGGGTGCTGGGGTGATTGATGTCAGCGGCTTGTATGGGGAGTTGGCTGAGCGGGGTTATGGCTATGGGCCGGTGTTCCAGGGTGTGCGGGCGGCCTGGCGGCTGGGGGACACGGTCTACGGGGAGATCGCATTACCGGAATCGGTAGTGCAGGAGGCGGCCCGGTTCGGGCTGCATCCGGCCTTGTGTGACGCGGCCGCGCATCTGCTGCAGTTCAGTAAGGTGCTGGACCAGGACGGGGTGTGGCTGCCGTTCGCCTGGAACGGTGTGCGTCTGCTGGCCACCGGCGCGACCCGCGCCCGGGTGCGGATCACCCCGCTGGGTGAGGGCAGTGTGCGGATGGACCTCTACGACGTGGCCGGTGAACCCCTCGCGGTGGTCGAGCAGTTGACCGCCCGCCGCCTGGACCCGGCGGAACTGCAGCCCTCCTCGACTTCGACGGCTGCGGCGCGTGGACTGTTCGCCCTGTCCTGGCCCGCCCTGCCCACACCCGACACACCCCAGCCCGCCGACACCATCGTGTGGAGGCCCCAGGACAGCGGCGAGGCAGACACCTGGGGTCTGCCGGCCGTCACGGACCTGGAAGACGTTCCCGCCTCCGTGCAGGTGGTGGTGTTGCCGGTCTCGGGCCGGGACCGGGACGTGACCGAAGTCAGCACTGCGGTGCTTGCGGCGTTGCAGGCGTGGCTGGCCGAGGACCGGCTGGCCCGGGCGAGGCTGGCCGTCGTGACCCGGGGCGCTGTGGCCGTCGACACCGGTGTGGGCCCGGATGCGGGCGCGGACGTGGTGGACCTGGCCGCCTCGGGCGTGTGGGGCATGGTTCGCACCGCCCAGAGTGAGCACCCCGACCGTTTCACCCTCCTCGACCTCGACCCCCACCAACACGCGGATACGAATGCCCTGCTGGGTGCGCTGTCGGTGTCCGGTGAGCCGCAGCTGGCCTGGCGGGATGGACAGCTGCACGCGCCCAGGCTGGTGCGGGCGCTCACGGGCGGTGGTGTGCTGCACGGCGTCAGCGGCTTTGGCGCGGGTGACACCTGGCGTGTCACCACGCAGGGCACCGGTTCCCTGGACGCGCTGGCCAAGACCCCGCACGAGGCGGCCACCCGCCCCCTGAAACCGGGCGAGGTCCGCATCGAGGTCCGCGCGGCCGGACTGAACTTCTACGACGTCGCCGTCGCGCTCGGCATGGTCGACAGCGCGGACGGGCTGGGCGCCGAGGGCGCCGGAGTGGTCACCGAAACCGGGCCCGGTGTGTCACGCTTCGCCGTCGGTGACCGGGTACTGGGCGCGTTCCCGGCCGCGTTCGCCGTGCGCACCATCGCCGACGAACGCATGCTCGCCCCCATCCCGGCGGGCTGGTCCTTCGAACAGGCCGCCTCCGTGCCCGCCGTGTTCCTGACCGCCTACTACGCCCTGCACGACCTGGCACAGATCCAGCCCGGCCAACGCGTCCTCATCCACGCCGCCGCCGGCGGAGTCGGCATGGCCGCCACCCAGCTCGCCCGCCACTTCGGCGCCGACGTCTACACCACCGCCAGCCCCGCCAAATGGCACACCCTCACAGCATTGGGCATCCCCGAAGAACGCATCGCCTCCTCACGCACCACCGACTTCGCCGAGCAATACCTCAACCACACCGGCGGCAGTGGCATGGACATCGTCCTGGGCTCCCTGTCCGGCGAGTTCGTCGACGCCTCCCTGCGCCTGCTCACCCCCCGCGGCGGCCGCTACATCGAAATGGGCAAGACCGACATCCGCACCCCCCAGCAGATCACCGCCACCCACCCCGGCATCACCTACCGCGCCTTCGACCTCAAAGAAGCAGGCCCGACCCGCACCGGCGAAATGCTCCACCACCTGCTCACCCTCTTCACCCACCAGGCGCTCACCCCCCTGCCCCGCACCGAGTGGGACCTCGCCCGACTGCCCCAGGCCCTGCGCCACATGAGCCAGGCCCGTCACACCGGCAAGAACGTCATCCGCATCCCCCGCCCGGTCAACCCCCACGGCACCGTCCTGATCACCGGCGGCACCGGCACCCTCGGCGGCCTCATCGCCCGCCACCTCGCCCACCACCACCACATGCGCCACTTCCTCCTCCTCAGCCGCCAAGGACCCAACGCCCCCACCGCCCCCGCCCTCCACCACGACCTGACCCAAACCGGCGCCCAGGCCACCATCACCGCCTGCGACCTCACCGACCCCCACGCCCTGGCCAAAACCCTCGCCGACATCCCCACCGAACACCCCCTGACCGCCGTCATCCACGCCACCGGCCACCTCGACGACGCCACCCTCACCCACCTCACCCCCCACCAACTCACCACCGTCCTGACCTCCAAAGCCACCACCGCCCACCACCTCCACCACCACACCCTCCCCCACGACCCCGCCGTCTTCCTCCTCTTCTCCTCCGCCGGCAGCATCCTCGGCAGCCCCGGCCAAGCCAACTACAGCACCGCCAACACCTACCTCGACGCCCTCGCCCACCACCGCCGCCACCACAACCAACCCGCCACCAGCCTCGCCTGGGGCCTCTGGCAACAAACCAGCGGCATGACCAGCCACCTCGACGACCAAGACAAAGCACGCATGGCGCGCAACGCCATCGCGCCGATGTCGACTCCCGAGGCGCTGGAGCTGTTCGACGCGGCCGCTCTGCCACCGCACGCGCTCCTGCTCACCGCGCTGCTCGACCAGCGGCAGCTGCCACGGCTTCCGCTGTGGCAGCGGCTCGCCGCGACGACCAGGGCGGTGGCGGCCACGGTCGAGGAGGGCCCGTCGCTGTCTCAGCGGCTCGGTGCACTCGCCCCGCCCCAGCGGTTCAACGCCCTGCTGGACCACATCCGCCGCCACACGGCGACGATCCTGGCCCTGCCCGGCCTGGAGGCCATCGACGCCCACCGAGGCTTCATGGAACAAGGACTCGACTCCCTCACCGCTCTCGAGCTGCGCAACCGGCTCTCCACCAGCACAGGCCTGACCCTGCCCGCCACCACCGTCTTCGACCACCCCAGCCCGGCGGCCCTCACCCACCACCTGCTGCCCCGACTCACCACCGCCGGCGAGGCCGATGGGCCCGGCCCGGTCCGCGGCCCCGGGGCCGATCAGGGCCACGGCGATGCGGGGGCGGCACTGCTGGCCGAGTTGGACCGTCTGGAGAGGATGCTGACGGCCGCTCGGGCGGAGGACGTCACGGCGACGGGGGTCGCGGAACGGCTGCGGTCGCTGCTGGACAGGGCGCACACGCGAAGCACGGCAGACGGGGCCGCATCTGTTCCCGGCGGCGCTCCGGTGACCGCCCGGCTGGAGTCGGCGACGGCGGACGAGCTGCTCGACTTCATCGACCAGGAGCTGAGCTGAGCCACTGGAAACGGGTCCGCGAGCGGACCTCCGCCGGCCGGTGACCGGCTGGCCGAAGTCGCTCGCGGAGCCGTCTCGGTCGTCCCCCGTGCGACCGATCGAACGGACCGAACGGATCGAACGGACCGAACGCCGAGCCGCCGCGGCCGCTCGGCCGAGATGGGGAAACATGATCACCGGACACGACCTCGAAGGGCCGGGGCTCGACGCGGGGGCCGGGAGCGTGGACGAGGTGCTGCACGATCTGTGCGACGCCCTCTTCGCCTCGTTGCCCCGCAGCGACCAGCGCGGGCGCGGCCTCGACTACCTCCACGGGCTGATCCACGCCCGGGGGCGCAAGTCCATCCGCAACATCGCTTCCCTGTTCGGGGGGCGGGCCGCCGAACAGCGCCTGCACCACTTCGTGTGCGGGTCGACGTGGCGGTGGGACCCGATGCGTGCGGCTCTGGCGGGGTACGTGGCCGCGGTGGAGCCTCCGGCGGCCTGGGTGGTGCGGCCGTTGGTCATTCCGAAGACCGGGGAGAACTCCGTCGGAGTGGAGCGCGACGCCTCGCCGGCCCTCTACGCCCAGCGAGCCGTCGGCGTGTGGCTGGCGTCGGAGCGCCTGGCGTGTCCGGTGAACTGGCGGCTGCTGCTGTCGGGTGTCTGGCTGGGCGACCCGGTGCGCCGGGCACAGGCGGGCATCCCGGCCGGGGCGTGTCCCGAGTCCATGGAGATGTGTGCGGTGCAGGCGAGCGTGAGGGTGGCGCGTGGCTGGGGGCTGACGGCCCGGCCGGTGGTCGTCGATGTCCCGGAGGTGGACACGCTCGCCGTGCTGGGGCGGCTGCGGACGGCGGGGTTGCGCCGGCTGCTGGTGCGGGTGGACGGCGGGCTGCGGCTTGCGGCCGCCGACGCGGCGCTGCCCGTGCGCAGCGACAGGTACCGGTCGGCCGGGGAGATCATGCGGGCAGCGGCTCCGTTGCGGCGGCCCTATCCGTGGCGGGCTCCGGGCGTGTCACCGGGCGGGCGCGGTGGTCTGCTGGCCGCTGTCCGGGTGCGGGTACCGGCTGCCTCGCTCGGTGCGGGAGCGGCGGGCCGGCACGGGGACCTGCTGTTGCTCGGCCTGGCGGGGCCGGGTGAGCAGTGGCCGGGCGAGCTGTGGCTGACGGACTCGGTCTCCTCGGCACCGGCCGACCTGGCCCGGCTGACGCAGCTGGTGCGGCGCGTCAGCCGTGACGCCGTCGAGATCTCCGAACAGGTCGGCATCCGGGACTTCGTGGGCCGTTCCTTCACCGGTTGGCACCGGCACATGACGCTTGCCTCGGCCGCGCACGCCGTACAAGCGCTTGCCCGGCCGCGGTCGGGGCAGCCGGGAGCGGTGTCGTAGGCCGGTTTTCCCGGCTGCCCGCTACGCTTCGAGGACCTTCTTGATCCGTTCCAGGGTCAGCAGGATGTCGTTCTCCAGCTTGGCGGTCCACTCCGTGATGAACCGCCGCTTCTCCGGCTCCTCCATGTCCTTGGTGATCTCGTGGATCCCGGGGGACGCCCAGCCCATCCAGAATTTCTGGGCCACGACGCACTCCTCACCGTCGGGGGTGATGTCGAAGGTCCAGATGAGTTCCTGCGGTTCTCCGGTCTTGGAGTGGATGCGCCAGCGGAAGCGACGGTTGGGCTCGGTGGTCATCACTTCCGACTTGGTGTGCCAGATCCCCCGGATCAGGGGTGCCCATTCCACGATGTCGTCGGCGCGGTAGTTCTCGCCGCGGTAGATGGATCCCACCTCACCGGGGGTTCCGGAAATCCATTCGCCGCCGCGGAGTTCGGTGCTCCACTCCGCGTGCCTCGGCAGGTCGCTGACCGCCTCGTATATCTCCTTCGCGCCGACCGCCATGCGGATTTCGGCTCCGATGTCGAAGAGGGGTCGCTGATCCAGAATTGACGTCTCCATGTCAGGGATCATGACACCGCACGAAAAGACGGGTCAATTTGTGCGCCCGGTATCCGTCAAGTCGCCCGGGCCGACGGTTCTGCGGGGCGGATCAGGAGCCCGCGCGGATGATTTCGAACAGGCGGAACTCGACGACGCGGTCGGGGAATTCATGGCTCGTGGAGTCGACCTTCTCCAGGCGCAGGCCCTCTTCGTCCGCGATGCGCTGGAGGTGGTCGAGGTCTCCACGGCTGTTGAACCCTATGAACAGCCTGCCGTCGTCGGTGAGGTGGCGCGGCCCCTCTCGCAGGTAGGCGCGGTGGCTCTGGTAGCCACGGTCGAGGACGGAGTGCTCCAGATCCTTGGTGTAGACGAAGTCGGCCGGCGCCTCGATGGCGTTGGAGTTCCAGAAGACGAGGTCGAACCGTTCACCCGTGCCGAGCGCGCCGAACATGTCGCTTTCCAGGACGCGGACGCGGTCGGCCACACCGTGCCGTTCGGCGTTGCGGCGGGTGTTGTCGACGGCGGCGGGCACGATGTCCACGGCTGTGACCCCGGCGCACCCGCTCAGCGCGGCGTAGACGGCGGTGACGCCGGCGCCGCAGCCCATCTCCAGCAGCGTGCCTCCGGCCGGATAGGGCAGCCACTGGGAATAGTTGGCCGTCGATGGCGAGTGGAACGGGGCGAAAACGTCGGGCAGCAGGGTCCACTCGAGCCCCAGCAACTCGAATTCCGTTGTTCCGGATGCCTCGCCCAGCAGCCGTTCCGTCTCTTCTTGTCCGGTCCGGACATTGTTCGTCATCGTGGCGGCAGCCTTCCGTCTGGGACCTGACGGCCGACAGGAGTTGCCGGCCGATTCGGCGTCGTGTTCGACGACTCCCGCACTATGCCGAGGTGCCCCGCGGTGCGCCAATACCCGGTCGCAGACTTCGTCAGGTGCCTCGGGCAACCGGCACCCCGGAATCGGTGCCGCGTACACCCGAATGCGGAGTCATTCAATCCGCAATGGTGGCACTCCGTGAAAAGAATGCCCTTGCTCTCTCCGTGAGCCCAGAACTCCGTCCTGTCAACCCCTAGATTCCCCTAGATCGACTTGGTTCACCTATGAATTGTGGGGTAACCGAGTTGTTCCGGGTGTGTCACACTCGAATCTCATTACAAGGCCGCAGCAGGGGCGTCGAACCGAAGGATCTTCGCCGCGAGCGGCTTCACCGTGCCGGGTCGGTCGTACCGGCACGGTGAGCACGTGTTGGAACGTCGGGGGACGCACAGCGACCGTGCCTGTGAGACGGCTCGGCCCTGCCCCCGCAACAGCTCCAAGTTCAGGGGGACGGGGATGTATCAGCACGTACAGCGGGAGGCTCCAGGTCGTCGCCACGACCTGGGCGAGGATCCGGCAGACACAGGCGAGCCGTTACCCTCGCGCCGACTGCCTTTCCGGCGCGAGGACACGAGCGGACCTTTCGGTTCCGGCGAACCCGCCGGCGGACCGGTCCAGCCCCGGCCGGAACCGGCCCCCGACGTGACGCATCGGCCTTCGGCCCAGGAGCGCGCGGTGTCGTGGAATCCTCCCGGCGCCGTCCTGCGGCACACCGTCTCCACCGACCGACCTTCCACCCACGAGAAAGCGTACCGAGTGGTTCTGGCCCAGCGCGAGGAGCAATTCAGGCACATACGAACGGCGTTCGAGGACTGCCACGGGCAGCGCCGAGGCCATGCCGCCCTCATCACCGGAGCGGTGGGCAGCGGCAAGACGTCATTCCTCGAAGCCCTCACCGACCACTTCTCCGGCGAGGCGGCCCAGGTGCTGCGGGCCGTGGCGTCGCAGGCCGAGCGCGACATACCGCTGGGCGTCATCGGCCAGTTGCTGCACGGCGCACACTTACCGGAGCAGGCCCGCCAGGACGTGCGGGGCCTGCTTCCCGAGCACACCGATGTGGCACAGCTGTCCGGACGGCCGTCGGCCGTCGACCGGATCTCTCCCGTCGAACAGGCGCCCGTCCTGAGCCGTCTGTTCTCCTCCCTCAGCGAACTGGCGCACCGCGGCCCGCTCGTGCTGGCCGTGGACGACGTCCAGCACGCCGACGAGGCGTCACTGCAGTGCCTGCTCTACGTCATACGGCGGCTGCGGTACTCGCCGATGCTGGTGCTGATGACCGAGGCTCCCCTGCTGCGGCTCCCCCACCCCCACTTCCGCGCCGAGCTGCTGAGCCAGCCGCACTTCTCGCGGATCACGCTGGAGCCACTCACCCAGGACTCCCTGGCCCTGCTGGCGGGCCCGGACCCGGGCGCGGCCGATGCCCGCAGGACCGCGGAACGGACGTTCACCGTGACCGGCGGCAGTCCGCTCCTCGCACGCGCCCTCATGGACGACCTGCCGGCGCAGCAGGCCGACGGGGACGGCTCATCGCCGTCCCGGGGCGGTCTGTTCGACCAGGCGGTGCTCGGCTGCCTGTACCGGCACGAGCCGCAGGTGCGGCGGGTGGCACAGGCGCTGGCCGTCCTGGGCCGGGCTACGACTCTCGACGTCCTCGCCACCATGCTCGGCACGACCCAGGAGTCGGCCCTGCGCGCCCTGCACCTGCTGCGCATGTCCGGTCTGGTGGAGGGCCACGAGCTGCGTCATCCGCGCATCGTCCGCTCCGTGCTGGGCGACCTCACCGTGGAGCACCGGCGCGTGCTGCACTCGCGGGCCGCGGAGGTGCTGCGCCACCAGGAGGCGGGGCCGAACGTGCTGGCCGGCCATCTGATCGCGGCGGACTGGGTCGAGGGCAGCTGGGCGGCGCCCGTGCTCCTGGAGGCTGCGGTGCACGCGCTGGCGTCGGGGCGCCCGGAGTTCGCCGGCGCGTGTCTGCGGCAGGCGTGGCGGGCGGAGACCGACGAGGAGCAGCGCGCGGGTATCGAGGCGCTGATGCTGACGGCGCGCTGGCAGGCCAATCCGCTGTCCGCCGAAACGTATTTGCCGGATTTGCTGGAGACGATCCGGGAGCGCGGGGCGTCGCTGCCCCGGATCGCCTCGGTGCTGCCGCCGCTGCTGTGGCAGGGGCGGGTCGGCGAGGCGGACGACCTGCTCGCACAGCTCGAACTCGACGAGGAGCAGGAGACGCAGGCCGCCGAACTCCGGGTGCTGCACCTGCTGGTGGCGCTGTGCCGCTCGGAGGTCCTGGCGGACACCCACTGCCCCGACGGGATGTACGGCTGGGCGCCGCGTACGCCGGTCGTGAGCCCGCAACTGGAGGCGGTGACCCTCCTCCACCAGGCGCTGACGACACAGCCGGACTGTGACGTGGTGGCACGCGGCGAGCAGCTCCTCCGGCGGTACGACGGCAAGACCGGTGCACCCGGTGTGCCGGCCGGGGCGCTGCTGGCCATGCTGTACGCGGGCCGCCCGGACCGGGTCGTGGCCTGGACCGATGCCGTGCTGGACCAGGCGGGGGTGCGCTGTGCGCCGGTCTGGCAGGCGATCCTGGAGGGGATCCGGGGTGAGGCGCTGCTGCGGCTGGGCGACCTCGGGAGGGCCGAGCAGTGCGCCAGGTCGGCGCTGGAGTCGCTCACGCCGCAGGGCTGGGGCGTGCTGGTGGCCGGGCCGCTGGGCACGCTCATCACCTGCGCGGCGGAGGCCGGACGGCACCACGAGGCCGACATGTGGCTGGCGCTCCCGACGCCGGCGGGCATGTTCCAGACGCCGCTCGGCGTGCACTATCTCGCCGCGCGTGGCCGCTACCATCTGGCGGCCGGTCAGCCGGACGCGGCGTGCGAGGACTTCCGGCAGTGCGCGGACCTGATGGAGAAGTGGCGCCTCGACCTCCCGGGCCTGGTGCCCTGGCGGCTGGAGCTGGCCCGGGCACAGCTGCGGCTGGACCACCGGGCGGAGGCGGCACGTCTGATCCACGAGGAACTGTCCGGCAACCGGCGTACCGACCACCGCACGCGCGGCCGGGGGCTGCGCCTGCTCGCCCGGACGGTGCCGGCGGAGCACCGCAAGCGGTGCCTGTCCGAGGCGGTCGACCTGCTCCAGGCCTGCGGTGACAAGGTGGAGCTGGCCAGGGCCCTGAGAGACCTGGGGACCGTGCTTCAGCATCAGTCCGGCGATCCGGGCCGGGCGCACCTGCTGACGCGCCGCGCGTATCAGCTTGCCCAGGAGTCCGGTGCCGAGTCCCTGGCGAACCGGCTGGTGCCCGGGGGGTGCGCGCCGGACCCCGAGCCGGAGCGCGGTCTGCCGCAGTCCGGGTACGGGCTGAGCAAGGCGGAACTGCGGGTGGCCGCGCTGGCCACGCTGGGGCACACCAACCGCCAGATATCGTCGGTGCTGTTCATCACCGTGAGCACGGTGGAGCAGCATCTGACCCGCGTCTACCGCAAGCTGGGCGTGAAGCGCCGGGCGGATCTGCCGGCCGAACTGTCCGTGTACGCCGAGGACGTGGGCGAGACGCCGAAGGGCGAGGCACAGGGCTTCTGACCGGGCGCACCCGACCCGCGGCACGTGCGGAGAGGAACCGCTCCGCCTCCGCACGTGCCAACCCGCACCGGCCCCGGCCACACCACCCGTGGCAGCCGGTCCCGCCACAGCCGACCGGCGCCTGCGTCCCGGCCGGGCGCGCGATGCCGCACCGTCGCCGGGGGCGCTGCCCGGGACGCTCGCTCGAAGCGGCGGCTAGACGCGCATCAGTTCTCTGACGATGTCGGCGAGTATCTCCTCGCCGTCCCGGGTGAGTACCGACTCCGCGTGGAACTGGAGGGACGCGAAGTGGCCGCCGCGCAGGGCGTGTACCTCCCCCGTCGAACGGTCCCGGCTCACCTCCACCACGCCGACACCGGGGCACTCGACCTTGTCCTCCGCGCTGTAGGCGGCGAACGTGTTGTAGAACCCGACGTGCCGTCCGCGGCCGAAGAGGTCGATCGCGCGCTGGGTGCCCTGGTTGGGCGTGCCCCGGCGGCGTACGTCGAAGCCGAGCCGCAGGCTGAGCACCTGGTGGCTGAGGCACACCGCGAGGAAGGGGCGGCGCTCCGCCAGCAGGTCGGCCACGGCGGTGTTCAGGTAAGTGATCTTGCGGTGGTCCGTGGCGAGCGGATCGCCCGGGCCGGGGCCCATCACGACCAGGTCGTGGCCGTCGAGGGTGTACGGCTCGTCGAAGCGTCGTACCGTCACGGACAGCCCGAGGGACTGGAGCTGCCGACCGAGCATCGAGGTGAAGCTGTCCTCGGCGTCGACGATCAGCACGCGGCGCCCGCCGAGCTCCCGGTCGGACCGCGCCCGCTGGGTGTCGGTGCGCAGCCAGAAGTCGGCGAGGACGTGGTTGCGCCGCTCCAGGGCGCTGCAGACCTCGGGGTGGTCTCGGAACCCGCCGTGGTCCCCGGTGAGGGCGCCGATGAGTCCGGCGGCCTTGGCGCGGGTCTCGGCGACCTCCTCGGTGGGGCTGGAGTGACGCACCAGGGTGGCGCCGGTGCCGATCCGGACGGTACCGGCGCGGTCGATGTCGGCGGTGCGGATGAGGATGGACGAGTCGAGCGTCTGCGCCCCGTGCCGGTCCCTGCCGATGAGCGCGACGACGCCGCTGTAGTAGCCGCGGCCCTGCGGTTCGTAGGCGCTGATGACGCGACAGGCGCTCTCCAGCGGGCTGCCGGTGACGGTCGGCGCGAACATCGTCTCGTGCAGGATCTCCCGTACGTCGCGGCCGGTGGCGCCCTGGATGAAGTACTCGGTGTGGGCGAGCCGCGTCATCTCGCGCAGGTGCGGGCCCGTGACCCAGCCGCCGCGTTCGCAGAGGCGGGCCATCATCTTGAGCTCCTCGTCCAGCACCATGTAGAGCTCCTCGGTCTCCTTCCGGTCGGAGATGAAGTCCATGAGGCCGGGCAGGTCGGGGCCGGACTGCGGGTAGCGGTACGTGCCGCTGATGGGGTTCATCACGGCCATGCCGTCGCGCAGGGTGATGTGCCGCTCGGGTGTGGCACCGACCAGGGTGCGCTCCCCGGTGTGCACGACGAACGTCCAGTAGGCACCGGCCTCGCGGCGCAGCAGGCGGCGGAAGACCACCAGCGCGCTGAGCGGCGAGTAGTCGGGGATCCGCGCGACGTACGACCGGCGGATCACGAAGTTCGCGCCGGTGCCCTCGCCGATCTCGTCGTCGATCACGCGGCGGACGGTGGCGGCGTAGGTGTCGTCGTCGACGTCGAAGTGGCCGTCCGTGATCCGGACCGGGAGATCGGGGATGGCGGCCGTGACCTCGGCGACCGAGGCGGTCGTGTGGCTCTCGACGGTCATGGCGAGCAACGGCGTTCCGTCGTCGACGCAGGCGAAGCCCCGTTCGCCGATCTGGCGGTAGGGGACGAGGGTCAGCACCTGGGACTGCGTGCTGCCCGCGGCAGCGGGCGGCGGGGCGGTGGCCGGAGGCAACGGCAGGTCCGCCAGGGTCGTGTGGGTGCCGATGCCGCCGACGATGATGTCGAGGACGTCGGGGCCGTTCGCGGCGGGGCGGTGCAGCAGGGCGAACGGCGGAGGGTCGTCGCTGAGAACGCGGCCGAGCAGGTCGGCGGCGGGCCCGGTGGCGGGCCGGCCGCTCACTGTGCCGCTCCCGGCGCGGTGGCGGGCACGGGCCCGCTGCTGCCCTCGAAGGAGGCCCGGACGTCGGAGCCGGTGAGGACCATGGCGCAGCGCCCGGCGGCGTACTCCAGGGCCGAGCGGTGGTGGCCCTCGGAGAAGTCCGCGGTGGCGTCGGCGACCAGGAACGGCTGGATGCCGTGGCTGAAGGCGTCGACGGCGGTCATCAGCACCCCGACGTGTGCGTAGACCCCGCAAATGATCAGCTGGTCGCGGCCCGTGGCGCGCAGCCACTCCAGCAGGCCTGAGCGGTGGAACGCGCTGTACCGCCACTTGGTGAAGATCTGGTCGCCCGGCGCCGGGGCGAGGCCGTCGGCGATCTCGCGGTGCTCCGGCTCGGGCGACATGCCCGGGCCCCAGAAGTCCGCGAGCAGGCCGCGCTCCTCGGGCGTCATGCCGCCGGGCTGCGCGGTGTAGGCGACCGGCACATCGCGGGCGGCGCAGTCCGCGCGCAGCCGGGCCACGTTGCCGGTCAGGGCCCGGCGCAGGGTGTCGGCGGGCAGCGGTGCGAGGAAGAACCGCTGCATGTCGTGCACGAGCAGCGCGGCGCGATCGGCGTCGGGTGCCCAGCCGGCGGTGTTGGCGGGCAGGCTCTCCCGGGTGGGGAGGGCGTACGGTTCGATGGGCGGTATGCCTGGCATGGCGTTTCCTCTACAGGTGTGCCGGACAGGGTTCAGACGCCGAGCGTGGCTCCGCCGTCGACCGTGAGCGCGTGCAGCGTGATGTGGGAGGCCTCTTCGGAGAGCAGGAAGACGACCGCGTCGGCGACGTCCCGCGGAGCGGCCAGCTTGCGCAGCGGGATGCCGACCTTGAACGTCTCCAGGCTGCCCCGGACGGTGGCCTCCCGGCCGCTGTCGTCGTGCCACATGGAGCTGAGCATCGGCGTGTCCGTGGAGCCCGGTGCCACCAGGTTGCAGCGAATGCCGTACTCGGCGACCTCCAGGCCGAGGCACTTGGTGAACATGGTGGCGGCGGCCTTGGAGGCGGCGTAGGCGGCCATCTGTGTCCGGGGCGTGCCGGCGGCGTTGGAGGCCACGGTGACGAGGGCGCCGCTGCGCCGGGGCACCATGCGGTTGACCACGGCGCGCGACATGTGGAAGACGCCGGTGGCGTTCACGGCGATGGTGTCGGCCCAGTCGGTGTCCGACAGGGTCCGGGCGTCGCCGAGGCGGAGGATGCCGGCGGCGTTGACCAGGTGGTCGACGGGGCCGAGTCGTGCCTCCACGGCGGCGACGGTCGCCTCGACCTCGTCGGGCCGGGTCACGTCGGCGACGAAGCCCTCCACCCGCAGGCCCTCTCCGGCGAGCGCCTCGGTCGTCTCCTTCAGGGCGACGCTGTTGGCGTCCACGGCCGCGAGCACGCCGCCGCGCTCGGCGATCGCGCGGACCACCGCGGCGCCGATGCCGCCGGCCGCGCCGGTGACCAGCGCGACCTTCCCCTCCATGGCGCGGCTGTCCGTCGTGCGAGTCATCGTGCGGAACTCCATTCGCTGTGAGGCGCGTCGCGGTTCACGCGGGGGGTGCTCAACGCCATGCGGTGACGACGCAGTCGGCCTGCCGAGGGTCGAGACGTGGATCGCAGAGCGTCGTGTACTTCCTGCCTACCTGGTCGAACGACGACTCGTTGAGGACGCACTCGGTGACGTCGTCCGGGGTGATCTCGAGGTGGAGGCCGCCGGCGATACCGCCGGCCTCACGAACGGCGCACTGGAACTCCTTGATCTCCCTGAGGACCGATTCCAGCAGCCGGGTCTTCAGCCCGTTGGGCGCGGTCACGGTGTTGCCGTGCATCGGATCGCAGAGCCAGATCACGGGGTGGCCGCCGCCCCGTACGGCCCGTACGAGCGGCGGGAGACGCCGGCCCACGGTGCCGGCGCCCATGCGCGCGACCAGCGTCAGACGGCCGGGCCGGCGGATCGGGTCCAGCCGCTCGCACAGCTCCAGCAGTGTCGCCTCGGTCGTGTCGGGCCCGACCTTGCAGGCCACCGGGTTGGCCACCGCGGCGAGCAGCGCCACATGGGCGCCGTCGGGCTGCCGGGTGCGTTCCCCGATCCACGGCCAGTGGGTGGACGACAGGTACAGCAGCCCGTCCTCGGTGCGGCGCAGCAGGGGCACCTCGTAGTCCAGGAGCAGCGCCTCGTGACTGCTCCACAGGATGCCGGCGTGGTCGGGGGTGCCGTCCGGCCCCCGGGACCAGCCGAGATGGCCCAGCACCTCGGCGGCGGCCCGGTGGCACAGCAGCAGGCGTGCCGGGTCGGGTCTGCGCAGCGCCGGGTCGGGCTCCGGACCGTTGATCAAGTGGCCCCGGTAGACGGGCAGTTCGTACCCGCCGACGCGTTCGGTGGGGCGGGAGCGCGGTTTGGCGTACTGGCCGGCGATGCGGCCGACGCGCAGCACCTGCTTGTGCGTGAGCATCTTCATGCGGCCGGCCAGCATCTCGATCAGTCCGGCCTTGCGGGCGACGTAGCCGCCCGTGCACTCCTCCGGGTCCTCGGCGCAGTCGCCCGCCTGGACGACGTAGGCGCGGCCGTGTGCGACGTCGGCCAGCCGGTCCCGCAGCCGCGCCGTGTCGGCGTACGACACCAGCGGGGGCAGGCCGGCCAGTTCCGCGCGGGCGGCGGCCACGGCCTCCGGATCGGTCCACTGCGGCTGTTGGTGCGCCACGCGGCCGTCGAGGAAGGGGTGGGAGCGGATGTCGGGCTCACCGGCCTCCGTGCCGGTCGCCTGCAACGAATCCATGCGGAGTTCTCCCTGTCTTCGAATCACCGCCATTACGTGTCGCTCGCCGGTGGCCGCCTCAAAATAGTGAGCGACTCCCGGCCCGGCTGGACACCCCTAAAGATGCCCGGCGACTCGGAATGCGGCGTATAGGGGGCGCGGCAACGGAGGACCCAACTGCCCTTCAGGCAAAGGCAGTACATAGGGCGGAGCGAGCCTCTTGATATTCCGCCTAGGGGCGGGCTAGGGGGTGACACCCCTCGACTGCAAATTTAGCCTGAGCCCGCATGCAGCCGTTCATAACCACCTCACGATGAGGCCCTTAACTGCTATGGACTTTGACCTCTCGGCCGCACAGGAGAAACGCTACGCGGAAATCCTTCGGGAGTCGGGCGTTCGTCTCGGCGAGCACCGTCGGGACGGGGATCCGGACGCCGTGCGCCGTGGCTTCCGGACGGCCGCCGGCATGGGTGTGACGGGGCTGTGCCTGCCCGAGGAGTTCGGCGGCGGCGGGCTCGGCGCGCTGGACACTGCGCTGGGCCTGGAGGCGTTCAGCCGCGGCTGCCCGGACACCGGGCTCGCCTTCGGGATCGCCGCCCACCTGCTGGCCTGCGCGGTCCCGGTACGGGACTTCGCCGCCGAGGAGGTCCGCGGCCCGCTGCTCGCGGGGTTGGCGTCCGGCGAGATCATCGCGGCCAACGCCATGACGGAGGACGAGGCCGGCTCCGACATCGGGCGTCTTGGTGTGACGGCCCGCCCGGTGTCCGACGGGTACGTGCTGAACGGGGAGAAGTCCTGGGCGAGCAACGCGCCTCTGGCCGGCCTCGTCGTCACCTACGCCGCCACGGCCCCGGAACTGGGGTTCCTCGGGCTGTCCGCGTTCGCCGTGCCCGCCGATCTGCCCGGCATCTCGTTCGGCGCGCCCCTGACCAAGATGGGGCTGACGAACTGCCTGGCCGGCCGGGTCACGTTCACCGACTGCCACGTACCGCGCCGCTACCTGCTCGGGGCGGAGGGCCAGGGCTCGGGCATCTTCCAGCACTCCATGGCGTGGGAGCGGGCCGCGCTGTTCGGCGTCTACCTCGGGTTGATGGAGCGGCAGCTCGCGCAGTGTGTCGAGCACGCGGGCCGCCGCCGCCAGTTCGGGCGGCGCATCGGCGAGTTCCAGGCGGTGTCGCACCGGGCTGCCGTCATGAAGCAACGCCTGGAGGGTGCCCGGCTGTTGCTGTACCGCGCCTGCTGGCTGCTGGACGGGGGCCGGGAGGACAAGAGCGCCATCGCCCTGGCGAAGGCCGCCGTCTCCGAAGCGGCGGTGGCCAACGGCGTGGACGCCATGCAGCTCTTCGGCGGCTTCGGCTATCTGGCCGGCACCGGCGTCGAGGAGCAACTGCGCGACTCGCTGCCCGCCCGGGTCTTCTCCGGTACCACCGAGATCCAGCGGGAGATCATCGCCAAGGAGCTGGGGTTGTGATGCTGCACCACCTGGTCATCGACTCGGCCGTCAAGCATCCCGACCGGCCCGCCGTGGTGGCGGCCGACGGCACGCTCGACTACGCGCGACTCGACCGTCGCGCCGACGCGTTCGCCCGCCGGCTGCGCGATCTCGGCGTCGGCCGCGGTGACCGGGTCGTCGTCTGGTCGCGGAAGTCGACCGACGTGGTCGCCGCGATGCAGGGCGTGCTGCGGCTCGGTGCGGCCTACGTGCCCGCCGACGACAGTGCGCCCGCCGAGCGCGTGGCGCTGGTGGCCGGCGACTGCGCGGCACGGGCGGTGCTGACCACCGCGGACCGGACGACGGAGCTGTCGGCCCTGCTGCCGGGTGTGCCGTGCGCCGACCTGGTGGAGACCGGGCCCACGGCCGGCCGTGACGACGAGCCTGACGGCCCGGGGCGGTTCGCCGAGCCCGTCGGGCCGGACGACCTGGCGTACATCCTCTACACCTCCGGGTCGACCGGCGCCCCGAAGGGGGTCTGCATCAGCCACCGCAACGCGCTGGCCTTCTCGAGCTGGGTGGTCGACCTGCTCGCCCCCGGACCTGAGGACCGGTTCGCCAACCACGCACCGCTGACGTTCGACCTGTCGGTGCTCGATCTGTACGCCGCCTTCACGGTCGGCGCGGCCGTGCACCTGGTGCCCTCCGAACTGGCCTACGCACCCGAGCAGCTCGTGGAGTTCCTGTACGAGCGACGCATCACGGTGTGGTACTCGGTACCGTCCGCGCTGACGCTGATGATGCGCTCCGGTGGTCTGACGGACCGGCCGGCGCCGGACGCGCTGCGTGCCGTGCTGTTCGCCGGGGAGCCGTTCCCGATCGGCCAGGTGCGGCGGCTTGCGGCGTGGACACCGGCCCGGCTGCTGAACCTCTACGGCCCGACCGAGACGAACGTCTGCACGTACCACGAGGTGACGCCCGCCGATCTGGAACGGGACCGGCCGGTGCCGATCGGCCGGGCGGCGAGCGGCGACCGGGTCTGGGCGCGGGCGGCCGACGGTTCCGTCTGCGGTCCGGGCGAGGAGGGCGAGCTGCTGGTCGACGGACCGACGGTGATGACCGGTTACTGGGGTGCCCCGCCGCAGCGCGGTGCGTATGCCACCGGTGACATCGTGCAGCTGCGCGCGGACGGCTCGTTCGACTACGTGGGGCGCCGCGACCACATGGTGAAGGTGCGGGGCCACCGTGTCGAACTCGGCGATGTGGAGGCGGCGTTGACGTCGCACCCGGATGTGGCCGAGGCGGTGGTGGTGGTCACCGGGCACGGCGTGGACGCCCGGCTGGCCGCGTTCGTGGTGCCCGGGCCGGGCCGCCGGCCCGGCCCTCTCACGCTGCGCGGCCACTGCGCGAAGCGGCTGCCGCGCTACATGCTCGCGGACGTCCTGCGGCTGCTGCCGGAACTGCCGAGGACCCGCAACGGCAAGGTCGACCGGGCCGCGCTCGCCGCGCGGCTCGAACCGTGACGGACACGAAGGAGCACCCATGGCCCAGGACGAGATCGCCGAGCAGATCTCCGCGTTCATCCGGGACCGTTTTCTCGACGGGGACCCGCAGGGCGAACTGGAGGAGACCACGCCCCTGCTGGAGCTGGGCGTCCTCAACTCCCTGAACACGGTGGTCCTCCTGGCGCACATCCGTGAGGAGCTGGGCGTCGCGGTGCCGTCCCTGCGGATCAACCCCAGCGATCTGAAGAGCGTGCGGAGCATCGCGGCAATGGTGCGCGAGCTCCAGCACTCGGCGGTCTGACCACCGCATGGCTGCCGCCGCGCCGCGGCACAGCACGTACGGCCCACAGCCAAGCACTGCCAAGAAACGAGGGTGACGACAGCATGACGGACATCGCCAGCGACGCGGGCAAGATCAACACCTATCTCTCCGGCCGTCCGACGGAACGGCCCCGCACCGAGCACCGGCCGCCGTCCCCGCGGCTGAAGGACCTGGACTTCCTTCTCGGGAGGATGGTCACCCACTTCGACACCGGGGTGCGCATGGAGTCGGTGACCCGGCGCGTCATGCACGATCACTACATCCAGATGGACCTCACCGGGACGTACGCGGACGGCACCTGGAAGCTGGACGGCAAGTGGATCATCGGCTGGAACGAGGTCCAGCAGCAGTTCGAGTCCTACTACATCGACACCATGGGGACGATGGGCACCGTCACCTCGCCGGGCTGGCAGGAGGACGGCCATCTGGTGTTCAGCGGCTTCTGTGTGCTCGGTGAGGTCGGGGTCCGCACCAATACCAAGGACGTGTACACGGTGCTCGGCGACCACCACTTCCAGCTCGACGCGTACGTCGAGGCGGAGGGCGAGTGGAAGCACTACGACACCCAGGACTGCCACGTCACCCCGGAGCAGCAGGGGAGCTGACAGCGAGATGCCCGACGAAGAGAAACTGCAGAAGTACCTCCGGAAGGTCACGGCCGAGCTGCAACAGGCCCGCCGACGGCTCGCGGCGGCGGAGTCACAGAGCCAGGAGCCCATCGCCGTCCTGGGAATCGGGTGCCGGTTCCCGGGGGGCGTGCGCTCTCCCGAGGACCTGTGGGACCTCGTCGACTCGGGCGGTGACGCGGTCGGCGGCCTGCCGGCGGGCCGCGGCTGGCAGGCCGGATCCGCACTGGACGGCGTCAACGCCGGTTTCATCCACGGCGTCGAGGAGTTCGATCCGTATTTCTTCGGCCTCGACCCCGTCGAGGCGGCGGCCATGGACCCGCAGCAGCGGCTGCTGCTGGAGACGACCTGGGAGGCGTTCGAGCGCGCCGGGATCGACCCGGTGGCGGCCCGCGGCAGCCGTACCGCGGTCTACGCCGGTGTGCAGTTCGGCGGCTACCCGCTGCTCATGCGGGAGGCTCCGCCCCCGCAGGTCCTCGACCACCTCGGTCTCGGCAACTCGGTGGGCGCCGCCTCGGGCCGTCTGGCGTACCAGTTCGGTCTGCTGGGCGGCGCGGTCACCGTCGACACCCAGTGCACCTCCTCGATCGTGGCCCTGCACCTCGCCGTGAAGGCACTGCGCAACGGCGAGTGCGCGCTCGCCCTGGCCGGCGGCGCCTGCGTCATGTCGTTGCCGACCGTGCTGATGGACTTCCACCGCCGCAGCCTCCTTGCCCCGGACGGCCGTTCGAAGTCGTTCGCGGCGGCGGCCGACGGCGTCAGCCTCGCGGAGGGCGCCGGCATGCTGCTCCTGGAGCGGCTGTCCGACGCCCGCCGCAACGGCCATCCGGTGATGGCGGTGATCCGCGGTACCGCCATCAACCAGGACGGCGCCACCAACGGCATCATCTCCCCCAGCGGACGCGCGCAGGAACGCGTGATCAGGGCTGCGCTGGCCGACGGACGGGTCACGGCCGACAGCGTCGACGCGGTGGAGGGGCACGGCGTGGGCGCCACGCTCGGCGACGGCGTCGAGGTGACGTCGCTGCTGTCCACCTATGGTCAGGAGCGGCCGGCGGGGCGGCCGTTGCTGCTGGGCTCCGTCAAGTCCAACATCGGCCACACCCAGACGGTGGGCGCCGTCGCCGGCATCGTGAAGCTGGTGATGGCGCTGCGCAACGAACGGCTGCCGCGCACCGTGCACGTCGACGGGCCGACTCCGCACGCGGACTGGTCGTCCGGCACCGTCCGGCTCCTGACGGAGCCCGAGCCGTGGCGGCGCGGCGAGCGGGTGCGGCGCGCCGGTCTGACCTGTCTGACCCTCAGCGGCACGAACGGCCATCTGATTCTCGAGGAGCCGCCCGCGGACGAGCCGGCCGCCCGTCCGGCAAACCCTGAGCGGACGGTGCCGCTGGTTCTCTCGGCCAAGTCGCCGACCGCGCTGCGCGAGCAGGCGGAGCGGCTGCGTGCCACGATCACGGCGGCGGAACCCGTCGACGTCGGACACTCGCTGCACACCACACGATCGTCGTTCCGGCACCGCGCGGTGGTCCTCGGAACCGGCCGGGAGGAACTCGCCGCGGGACTCGACGCGCTGGCCGGCGACAGGACCGCGGACGGTCTGGTGCGCGGGGTCGCCCGCGCCCAGGGGCAGACCGCCCTGCTCTTCGGCGGCGCAGGCGACGGCACGAGCGGCGACCGGCCGGCCGACGCGGAGGGACCGCGCACCGCACGCGGCCTGTACGAGGCGTTCCCGGCGTTCGCGGAGGCGCTCGACGAGGTGACGGAACACCTGGCGGGCCTGCTCGGGCCGGAGGTCCGAGCGGCGGTACGCGAGCCCGGACCGGCGTGCGCCGAGCCGACCGTGGTGGGGCAGGCCGTGGCGTTCGCGCTGAACACCGCGCTGCACCGGCTGCTGACGGCGTTCGCGGTACGACCGGACGCCACGCTCGGACACGGTGCCGGTGAGGTGGCCGCGGCGTACGCGGCGGGCGCCCTGTCACTGGCGGACGGCGCCGCCCTCGTGACGGCGCTGGGCCGGATCACCGAGCGGGTGGCCACGGGGCCGGGCGCATCGGTGTGGGTGCGGGCCACCGAGGACGAGGTCCGCGCCGCGCTGTCCGGCAGCCAGGAGCAGGTCGGTGCCGCCGTGGCCGCGGTCGACGAACCGGGCACGACGGTCGTCTCCGGCGACGCCGGAGCCGTGGCACGGGTCGCCGCCCACTGGCGCGCACACGGCCGGGCGACGGGTGCCCCGCGCCCCGCACGGCTGCTGCTCTCACCGGACGACGAACAGGCCGCGCTGGCCGAACTGCGCGCCATCGTCGCGGGTTTGGCCTTCCGTGAGCCGGAGGTGCCTCTCTTGTCCACGGTGACCGGACAGCCGGTGGAGCCGGCCGAACTGCGGTCCGCCGAGCACTGGCTGGATCACCTGCGCGGGCCCACCCGCTTCCTGGACGGGGTGCGCCGCCTGCGGACGGACGGTGTGACACGGCTGGTCGGGCTGGACCTGTCCGGTGACCTCACCGGTCCGGCCGGCCGCAGTGCCGCCGGCTTCGGCGAGCCGGGCCGGCCCCTGCTTCTGGCCAGTGTGCCCGGCGGCGGACGGCCCCCCGGGCAGGCACTGCTGTCGGCCCTCGGGGAACTGCACACCGACGGCGTCGCCATCGACTGGTCCCAGGCGTTCGAGGGCCGTGGAGCGCGCCGGGTGGATCTGCCGACGTACCCCTACCAGAAGGTGCGCTGCTGGTTGGTTCCGCCCGAGCCGCAGGTCTCCGTGGTCGCCGCTCCGCCGCATCCGCTGCTGGGCACCGCCCTGGACCTGGTGGACGCCACGGGGCAGTCCTTCACGCAGCAGCTGACGCCGGGGCAGGTGGCGGGCGTGTTCGGGCAACAGCTGTACGGCACGCCGGTGCTGCCCGCCGGGGCGCGGCTGGAGTGGCTGCTGGCGGCGGCCCGGCACGGGTCCCCCGACTCGGCGTGGACGCTCACCGGCATACGCCTGCCCGGCACGGTGAGCGCCGCGTCCGGCACCCCGGTCGCCCTCCAGACCTCCCGGGAGGACAGCGGCGACGGGCACCGGGTACGGGCGTTCGTCAAGGGGCCGGGCACGGGCGGCGGCCGATGGGCCGAGAGGGGCGGCGCGACGGTCGTCCCGGCCGTGACCCGGCCCGCACCGGACCGGGTCGACCCGGAGTCGCTGCCCGAGGGTCTGGCCGAACTGGACGTCGCGGAGGTCTACCGGCGGCTGTGGCGGCAGGGCAGCGACTACGCGGAGCCGCTGCGGGTGTTGCGACGGGTGTGGCTCGGCGGTGACGAGGCCGTGGCCCTGGTGGGCACGGCCGACGTGCCGACGGGGCCGAGCGGGTGGTCGCGGTGGGCCGCGGTGCTCGAAGCGGCCGTTCAGCTCGCCGCGCTGTCCGGCTCCGGCCCGCGCACGCCGGTGTCCGTGGACCGGCTGGAGGTGTCCGGTCCGCCGTCCGAGGTGGTGTGGCTGCGCGTGCGGCACGGCGCTGACGGAGCGGCCGACGCGGTCGTGCTGTCCGGGGAGGGCGTGCGACTGGCGGCCGTGCAGGGGCTGCGGCTGCGGCCGATGGCCGGCAGGGAGCCGGCAGGGCTGGCGGAGGCGCCGCTGGAGCGGCACGAAGTGGTGTGGCACGCTCTCGCCGAGGACGGTCGCCCGGGCGCCATCGGCGGCGGCACCGGCAGTTGGCTGGTGTTCAGCGACGACCCGGAGCGGGCCGCCGCCTGGTGCGATGAACTGGCGCTGTTCGGCGTGCCCGCGGTCGCGCTGGCCGGCGAGGACGCCGAGGGGCGTGACGGCACGGAGACCGTGCCGGTCGGCACCGGCGACCCGGACGTCGTGGGAAAGACGTTCGCGGAACTGCGGGAGCGGGGCGTCACGGTGGCCGGGCTGCTCGTGCACGACGCGGGTGATGCGCGCGAGCCCGCCTCGGGCGCCGATGACCCACTGGACGCCGCGTGCCGCCGCGGCGGCAGGACGCTGGCACTCGTGCGGGGGTTCCTCCAGGAGTACGCGGAGCAGACGCCGCGGATCGTGCTGTGCTCGGCGGGCGCGGCGGCCGGACTCGCGGGCGGGCCGCCACACCCGGCGCAGGCTCCGCTGACGGCGCTGTTCACGTCCCTGGTGTGGGAACACCCGGAGCTGCCGTGCGCGCAGGTGGACCTCGACCCGGCGGAGGACCCGCCCACGGTGGTGTCCCTGCTCGGCCAGGTGATGCGGCTGCCGGGCGCGGGCAGGCTGGCCGTGCGCGGCGGGCGCTGGTTCGAGGCCCGTCTGGAGCGGCGGCCGGCCCCGGCGGACCGCGGTGAGCGACTCGCCCTGCGGCCGGACGCCACGTACCTGGTGGCCGGCGGCGATACGCGACACGCGGCGGCGGCACTGGAGTGGCTGGCCGCGCGGGGTGCCCGTTCGGTGGTGCTGGCGGGTGCGGAATCGGAGCGGGGTGACCTGGCAGGCGCACGAACGACCGGTCATGCGGGTATCGAGCGCTTGGAGCACGTGGCCGTCGACCTGTCCTCGGCTGCGGACGTGGCCCGGCTCGCCGAGTTGTGCGCCGATGGCCGGCCACCACTGCGTGGCGTGCTGCTGCTGCCGCAGCCGGTCGCCGGCGGGGGGCTGGACGAGCTGGACGGGGCGCGGTTCGGCGCGGAACTCGCCGGTGCCCTGCGCGGTCCCGTGGAGCTGACGCGGCGGTTCACAGACGTCGGCCTCACGGGCGGTACGGACTTCTTCGTGCTGTCCACGTCGGTCGTGTCGCTGCCCGGCCGGGCCGGCACGGTCGTGGGGTCTGCGGCCGACGCGTTCCTGACCGCGCTGGCCAGGCATCACCGGCAGGCCGGCCTGCCTGTGGTCGCCGCGGCCTGGGGGCCGTGGCTGGAGTCCGTCGACGAGTCGGACGAGGCGCCGGCCGTCGCGTTCGCCGAGGCCGGGGTGTACCCGGCGCCCGGCGGCGAGATGCTGGACGCGCTGCTTCCGCTGCCGGCCGCCGGGGAGGCCGATGGTTCGGGCGAGGCCGGTCTGGCCCGCGTGGACTGGGACCGGTATCTCACGGCGGGCCATCGCCCGCTGCCGTACACCGTGCTGGAGACGCGCGCGTCGTACGACGAGGAGAAGGCCCCGGGCTTCGGCCAGAACCGGATGAAGGGGGCCCGTAAGAAGAAGGGTTGAGGGTTGCGGACGGGCGAGGCAGCCCGGCCGTACAGCGGCCCCCGCACCCGCGGGGGCCGCTGCCGTGTGTCCGGCCGGGTTCAGGTGCGCGTGGCGGCGTCCTCCCCGACTTCGCGCTCGGTCTCCGGCGGTGCGATGTCCGACTTCTCGATGTCGAGGTGGGGCAGCCTGCGCTCCAGCCACTGCGGCAGCCACCAGGCGGCCCGGTCGAAGAGCGCCATCACGGCGGGCACGATGGTCACGCGGAGGACGAACGCGTCGAGGAACACCGCGACGGCGAGGGCGAATCCGAAGGACTTCGTCAGATCCGCGTCGGCCAGGATGAAGCCCGCGAACACGCTGATCATGATGAGGGCCAGGGCCGTGACGACTCTGGCGCTCTGCATGAAGCCCTTGACGATGGCTTCTTCCGGTGTGTTCCCGCGGGCGTACTCCTCCCGCATCCGGGTCACGAGGAACATCTCGTAGTCCACGGCCAGTCCGAACGACAGGCCGATGACGATGACGGGGAGCAGGTTCACGATGATGCCGGTGGAGTGGATGCCGAGCAGGTCGTTCAGCCAGCCCCACTGGAACACCGCGACGAGCGCCCCGAACGTGGCGGCGAGGCTGAGCAGGAAGCCCAGGGTCGCCTTCAGGGGCACCAGGATCGACCGGAAGATGACGATCATCAGCAGGAACGCGCACCCGACGACGATCAGCAGGTAGGGCAGCAGCGTGTCGGCGATCCGCTTCGACATGTCGATGTTGATCGCGGTCTGACCGGTGACGGCGACGTCCGCCTCGCCGGACGTCCGGGTGTCCTTCACCGCCGCCCGGATGTCGTCCACGACCTCCTCCGTCTCGGCCGCCGTGGGACCGCTGCCGGGCACCACGGTCATCACCGCGGCGTCGCCGGCCTTGTTGGGCACCGGCGGGCTCACGTCCGCCACGCCGCGGATGCCGGACAGCTCCTGCCCGATGCTCTCCGCCGTGGCCCTGGCGTCCTTGCCGCTCTTCGCGGTGTCGACGACCACGGTCAGCGGCCCGTTGAACCCGGGCCCGAAACCCTCGGTCAGCAGGTCGTACGCCTGGTGCGAGGTCGAGCTCTCCGGCTCGGCGCTGTCGTCGGGCAGCCCGAGCCGCAGGTCGAGCGCGGGCACCGCCAGGATGCCCAGCACGACCACGGAGGCGAGGGAGAACAGGACGGGCCGGCGGATGACCAGCCGCACCCAGCGCATGCCGAACGTCGGCTTCCCGTCGGCCCGGTAGCCCTGCGCACGGTGCTGCGCCTCCTCGTAGACCTCGGCGAGTGCCGCCTTGTCCTGGACGTGGGCGGCGCGCCGGCCGTGGATGCGCCGGCCGAGGAAGCCGAGGAGAGCGGGCACGAGGGTCAGGCCCACCAGGGTGGACACGACGACGGCGAACGCGGCGGCGAGGCCGACCTGGGTGAGGATCGGGATGCCGACGACGACCAGACCGGCGAGCGCGATGGCGGTGGTGAGCCCGGCGAACAGGACGGCGGCGCCGGCCGTGGTCACGGACGTGCCGATGGCGTGCTCGGGATCCTCGCCGGCCCGCAGTTCCTCCCGGTAGCGGAAGGCCACGAACATGGCGTAGTCGATGGACATGGCGAGGCCGAGCATCAGCGCGAGCGCGGTCGTGTCCGAGTTGAGGTCCGTGAATCGGGTGCTCAGCTCGATCATGCTGAGGCTGAAGACGACACCCAGCATGGCCGCGAGCAGCGGGAGTCCCGCGGCGACGAACGAGCCGAAGGTCACGAACAGGACGACGGCCGCGGCCGCGAGTCCGATGAGCTCGCCCGCGCCCTGGCCGGGCCGCGGCTGGGCGGCCTCGCCGCCGAACTCCACGGCCAGTCCGGCCCGCGTCCCCGGCTCGGCCGTGTCCAGCAGCGCCTCACGGTCCTTGTCCGCCAGATCGTTCCTGGGGACCGAGTAGGCCACCTGCGCGTAGGCGATGCGCCCGTCCGGCGAGACGGCCTTGTCCTCGAACGGGTCGGTCACGTCGGCCACGTCCGGCAGGTCACGCACCTCGCTGAGGACCCGCCCGATCGCCTGCCGGTAGTCGGGTCGGTCCAGTTTCCCGCCCTCCGGCGCGGCGAACACGACGCGCGCCACCGCGCCCTCGGCCGAGGCCTCCGGGAAGCGCTCGTCCAGCAGGTCGATGGCCTGCTGCGACTCCGTGTCCGGGATGGAGAGCGAGTCCACGGTGGGCCTGGACAGCAGCGCGCCGGCGACGCTCACGACGACGACGGCAGCCACCCAGAGTAACGAGACCAGGCGTCGTCGCCGGAAGCACGCGCGCCCCAGCCGGTAAAGAGCGAGCCTCATGACAGGCAACCTTCTTTTAGGAGTCGACTTTCAATTGATAGCCTACTAGCACTTTGAGGAGATGAGAACTCCTCCTCGCTGCCACCGCCGCACGCGGCCGGGCGCGGCACAGCCGTGACCGGCCGGCCGCCGGAGAGCCTGGAGAATGTGGAGCATGAGCGTGTCCAACCTGAAACCGACGCAAGGGACCGGCGAGCATCCGGGGAAGATCAGCCAGCGGGAGCGCAAGAAGGCCAAGACCCGGGCAGCCATCCAGCAGGAGGCCCTGCGGCTGTTCCGGGACCAGGGCTACGAGGCGACGACGATCGAGCAGATCGCCGAGGCCGCCGAGGTCTCGGCGAGCACCGTGTTCCGCTACTTCGCCACCAAGGAGGACCTGGTCGTCTCCGACGACGAGACGTTCTTCGTACAGGCCTTCCGCGCGCAGCCGCCCGAGCTGCCCCCCGTCCAGGCCATGCGCCGCGCCCTGTACAGCACTCTGGAGGGCCTCTCGGCCACGGAGATGAGCACCCAGCGCGACCGCGACATCCTGATGGTGACCGTGCCCGAGCTGTGGTCGGCGAGTCTGGGCAACGTGAAGCAGACGCTGCGGACCCTCGCCGAGCTGGTCGCGGAGCGCACCGGGGCCGGTCCTTCGGACGCTCCGGTGCGGGCGCTGAGCGGCGCGATCTTCGGGATCATGATGGACGTCATGCTGCGCTGGGCCAACCAGCCGGAGCTGGACCCCGCTGCCGAACTGGACCGGCTGCTGGCCTGCCTGGAGGACGGGTTCCAGGAGCCCGGGGCCTGAGCCTCGCGCCGGGGCGGAGCACGAAGACCCCGGGTGCGGTGACGATGCCATGGCGTCGCCGCACCCGGGGTCTTCGCTTCGCTTCGGCCGGCCGGTGCGGTCAACTCCCCGCGCGGCCGGCGCGGGTCAGTCGTCGCCGAGCTCCTTGTCGATGAGGCCGAAGATGTCCTCGTCCGACACCGAGTCGACGGACACCGTGTCGAGCGACACCGCGTCGGGGGACGCGGAACCGAGCGGCACCGAGGCCGGGTCGTCGCCGTAGGCCGAACGCCGCCAGTTCCACAGCAGCGTCTCCAGCCGGCCGGTGATCTCGTCCCGGTCGTCGGTGTCCGCGAGCGTACCGAGGAGTTGCTCGAGGCGGTGGATCTCCCCCAGCGCCGGGGCGGCCTCCTCCGCCTGCTGCGGCTGGAGCCGACCGAGCAGGAACTCGGCGAGCGCGCCGAGCGTCGGATGGTCGAACACGAGGGTCGTCGGCAGACTCAGACCGGTGGCCGCGGCCAGCCGGTTGCGGAGTTCCACTCCGGTGAGGGAGTCGAACCCGAGGTCACCGAAGGGCAGTTCGCGGTCGAACTCGGCCACCGTGGTGTGCCCGAGAACCGCTGCCACCTCGGTGCAGAGTGCCTCGAACAGCACCGCGGGCCCTCGAGCCGCGGACGTCTCGGCGACCAGACGCGCCAGCGGCGCCGGCCCCTGCTCGGCCGCCGGTTCCTCCTCGGCCCGCCGCGCCTCGGGGATCTCCGCGATCAGCGGCCGGGGCCGGGCCGCGTGGTACGTCTCGGCGAACCGCTGCCAGTCCAGGTCGGCGACGGCCACGAACGTCTCGTCGTGCCGCACGGCCTGGTGCAGCGCGGCCAGCCCCGTCTCGGGGTCCAGGGTGCGCATGCCGCTGCGGCCCAGCCACTCGACGGCCTCCTCGTCACCAGCCATCCCACTGCCCGCCCAAGCTCCCCAGGCCACGGCCGTGGCGGGCAGGCCGTGGGCGCGGCGATGCTCGGCGAGGGCGTCGAGGTAGGCGTTGGCCGCCGCGTAACCGGCCTGCCGGGTGCCGCCCCACACGCCCGCGTTCGAGGAGTAGAGGACGAACAGGTCGAGTGGCGTGTCAGCGGTCAGTTCGTGCAGGTTCACCGCGCCGGCGACCTTGCCCGCGAACACCTCCGCGATCCCCGGCAGGTCCGATTCCAGCAGGGCGGCTCCGCTGCCGAGCGCGCCCGCGGTGTGCACGACGGTGGTCAGCGGGTGCTCGGCCGGGATGCCGGCGAGCAGCTCTGCGAGCGCGGCCCGGTCGGAGACGTCGCAGGCGGCGATCGTCACCTCGGCCCCCGTCGCGGTCAGTTCGTCCCGCAGTTCACGGGCACCTGGAGCCTCCGGCCCACTGCGGCTGACCAGCAGCAGATGCGCCGCGCCGTGGCCGGCGAGCCACCGGGCCGCGTGCCCGCCGAGCGCACCGGTGCCGCCGGTGACCAGCGCGGTGCCCGTCGGCCGCCAGTCGCGCACCGGTGCCGCCCCGCCCAGCGGGGCGCGCACCAGCCGGCGGGCCAGGACGCCATCGCCACGGACGGCGACCTGGTCCTCGTCGCCGATACCGGCCAGAGCGGCGGCGAGCCGCTCCCCTGCCCGGTCGTCGAGTGCCGGGGGCACATCGATCAGACCGGCCCAGCGCTTGGGCTCCTCCAGAGCGGCGACCCGGCTGAGTCCCCACACCGGGGCCTGCTCCGGCCGCACCGGCCCGTCGTCGTCCGTCGCCCGCACGGCCCCGCTCGTCACCGACCACAGCCGGGCGTCGATCCCCGTCTCGGCCAGCGTCTGGATCAGCAGCACGGTGCCCGCCACACCGGCCGGCAGCTCGGGATGCGCGGGCACGGGCGCCTCGCACAGCCCCAGCAGCGACACCACTCCCGCGATCTCGGGCGTACCGGTGGCCGCGTCGCGCAGCGCCGCCCTCAGGGCGTCCCGGGCCTCGCCGCTCCCGGCGTCCACCGCGAGCCGGCGCACCTCGCCGCCGTGGCGGGTGATGGCCCGGACGCACCCGGACACCGGCTCCGCGTCGTCCAGCCCGGCGGGGACGACGACGAGCCAGGTCCCGGACAGCTCCGGCGTGCCGACGGCAACGGGCTTCCAGTCGATCCGGTACCGCCGGGCATCGAGCCGACCGCTCTGCCGCTGACGTCGTCGCCAGGACGACAGCGCGGGCAGTACCGCCCCCGCCGCGGAACGGCCGTCGTCGTCCAGCCCGACGAGCGCACTGAGCTGCCCCACGTCCTGGCTCTCCACCAGGTCCCAGAACTCCCGCTCCACGGGGTCGCCGGGCGCGGCCGTCTCCTGCTCCAGCCAGTAGGGGGTGTGGTCGAAGGCGTACGTCGGCAACTCGACAGCAGGCACCGGCGGCAGGATCGCCCGCCAGTCGACCTCCACACCCTGCTCCCACAAGCGCCCCGCCGCCCCCAACACCGACGCACACTCACCCCGGCCCTTACGCAACAACGGCACCAGCACAACCTCACCGTCGCCGACACACTCCCGCGCCATCGCCGTCAGCCCACCACCCGGCCCCACCTCCACAAACGCACCCACACCAGCCCGCACCGCCTCACCCACAGCAGCAGCGAACAACACCGGCTCACGCACCTGACGCACCCAATACTCCGGCCGCCCCAACTCACCCGGACCCGCCACCCGCCCCAACAACGTCGACACGACCCCGAACCGGGCCTCACCGAACCCCAGCCCCTCCACCACCGACCGGAACTCATCCAGCATCGGATCCATCCGCGCCGAATGAAACGCATGCGAAACCCGCAACCGCCGCGTCCTGAACCCCCGCTCCTCACACGCCGCAACCACCACCCCAACCGCATCCGCATCCCCCGACACCACCGTCGAGGCCGGACCATTCACCGCCGCCACCGCCACCCCGGCACCAGCAGCCACCACCAACGGCTCCACCACCTCCACCCCGGCAGCCACCGACACCATCGCCCCACCCACAGGCAGCCCCTGCATCAACCGACCCCGAGCCGCCACCAACACACACGCATCCTCAACCGACAACACCCCCGCCACATGCGCCGCAGCAATCTCACCCACCGAATGCCCCACCACCACATCCGGCACCACACCCCACGACTCCACCAAACGAAACAGCCCCACCTCCAACACGAACAACGCCGCCTGAGCCCACACCGTCTGATCCAACAAACCCTCAACACCACCCAGCCCGAACATCACCTCCCGGACCGAACCACCCACCAACCCGTCCAACACCCCACACAACTCATCAACCACCCCCGCGAACAACGACGACCCCTCATACAAATCCCGCCCCATCCCCGCCCACTGAGCCCCCTGACCCGCGAACAACAACCCCACCCGCACACCCTCACGAGCCACCACACCCCCCTCACCAACCACCGACTCCAACCCCGCAACCAACTCCCCCACCGAACCACCCACCACAGCAAGCCGACGCCGCAACCCAGCACGACCCACCAGCCCAGCAGCCACCCCAGCCACATCCACACCCGGCCGCTCACCCACGAACGACACCAACCGCTCCACCTGACCCCGCAAACCACCCACACTGGCCGCCGACACCACCCACGGCACCAACCCCGAACCACCATCCACCACCGGCACGACAGGCTGGTCCACACACTCCTCGGCCGGAGCCTCCTCCACGATCACGTGGGAATTCGTGCCGCTGATCCCGAAGGAGGACACGCCGGCGCGGCGGACCCGCTCGCCACGCGGCCACGCCACACCCTCCGAGAGCAGGGAGACGTCACCGTCGTTCCAGTCGATCATCGGGGTGGGGTCGCCGGCATACAGCGACGGAGGCAGCATGTCGTTGCGCAGTGCCATGACCGTCTTGATGACACCGGCGACACCCGCGGCGGCCTGCGCATGGCCGATGTTGGACTTCACCGATCCCAGCCACAACGGACGCCCTTCCGGGCGGTCCTTGCCGTACGTGGCGATCAGCGCCTGCGCCTCGATCGGATCACCCAGCTTCGTCCCGGTCCCGTGCGCCTCCACCGCGTCGACGTCCTGGGGCTGGAGGCCGGCGTTCTCCAGCGCGGCCTTGATCACCCGCTGCTGCGACGGCCCGTTCGGCGCCGTCAGCCTACTGCTCGCGCCGTCCTGGTTGACCGCCGAGCCACGTACGACGCCGAGGATCCGGTGCCCGTTGCGCCGCGCGTCCGACAACCGCTCCACCGCCAGCACGCCCACACCCTCGCCGGCACTGAAACCGTCGGCCGAGGCGGAGAACGCCTTGCAGCGCCCGTCCTGTGCCAGGGCCCGCTGGCGCGAGAGCTCGATGATCCCGGTCGGGCTGGCGACGACGGTGACGCCGCCCGCGAGCGCGAGGGAGCACTCGCCCTGCCGCAGCGCCTGCACCGCCAGATGGAGTGCCACCAGGGACGAGGAGCAGGCCGTGTCCACCGTCACCGACGGCCCCTCCAGGCCGAGGAAGTACGAGACGCGCCCCGAGAGCACGCTCAGCGTGTTGCCGGTGAGCGAGTAGCCCTCGACGCTGTCCGGGACGCGGTTGAGATCAGAGATGTACGCGGACGTGGCGCCGCCGATGAACACGCCCGTGCTGCTGCCCCGCAGTTGCTCCGCCTTGAGCCCGGCCCGCTCCAGCGCCTCCCACGACACCTCCAGCAGCAACCGCTGCTGCGGATCCATCGCCAACGCCTCACGCGGCGAGATCCCGAAGAACTCCGCGTCGAAACCGGCCACGTCGTCCAGGAACCCGCCGCGGCGGGCGTATGCCTTCCCCGACGCGTCGGGGTCCGGGTCGTAAAGGTCCTCCGGCCAGCCCCGGTCCGCCGGGAACTCCGACGTCGCGTCCACACCGTCGGCGACGACGCGCCACAGGTCTTCCGGGGAAGCGACTCCGCCAGGAAAGCGGCACGCCATACCGACGATCGCGATCGGCTCCCGGGCCGCCTCCGCCAGGCGGTTGTTCTCGCGCTGGAGTCGCTCGTTCTGCTTCATCGATGCCCGGAGCGCACGCACAACGGAATCGTTCGATGCCGCCATTCTGAAACCTGCCTTCAGAGTCGAATCAAGAGTCTTCCGCGAGCGCCGCCTGGACCAGGTCGTCGACGTCCATGTCGTCGATGGCGCTCTGTTCCTCCGTGTCGTCCGCACCGTCCGCGGAGCCCAGTCCGGTGAGAACCATCAGCGGTTCGAAGAGACCGGCGTCCCGCAGCTGGGCCAGGGAGAGACCCGCGATCGCCCGGCGGATGTCCTCCTCACCCGGGACATCGGTCACGTCCGTGCCTTCGGGGCCGTCGGCGGTGGTGAGTTGGGGCAGCAGGTGCTCCGTGAGGGCCGCCGGGCTGGGGTGGTCGAAGACGGTGGTGGCGGGCAGGGTCAGGCCTGTGCTGGTGGAGAGCCGGTTGCGCAGCTCGACGGCGGTGAGGGAGTCGAGTCCTTGTTCCATGAAGCCTCGGTGGGCGTCGATGGCCTCCAGGCCGGGCAGGGCCAGGATGGTCGCCGTGTGGCGGCGGATGTGGTCCAGCAGGGCGTTGAACCGCTGGGCGGGCGGCAGCGGGCCGAGCTGCTGTGCCAACTGCGGCCCCTGCTCGACGGAGGCAGCCGACCGCCGATGCGTGCTCAGCCGCTGCCACACCGGGTGCGGTGGGATGTGCTGCGTGTTCAGCGGCGACACCATCAGCAACGGATGCGGCGGTGTGCCGACGGCGTCGAACAGCTCCAGCGCCTCGGGGGTCGACATCGGGCTCAGTGCACTCCGTGCCAGCCGTGCTTTGTCTTGGTCGTCGAGGTGGCTGGTCATGCCGCTGGTTTGTTGCCAGAGGCCCCAGGCGAGGCTGGTGGCGGGTTGGTTGTGGTGGCGGCGGTGGTGGGCGAGGGCGTCGAGGTAGGTGTTGGCGGTGCTGTAGTTGGCTTGGCCGGGGCTGCCGAGGATGCTGCCGGCGGAGGAGAAGAGGAGGAAGACGGCGGGGTCGTGGGGGAGGGTGTGGTGGTGGAGGTGGTGGGCGGTGGTGGCTTTGGAGGTCAGGACGGTGGTGAGTTGGTGGGGGGTGAGGTGGGTGAGGGTGGCGTCGTCGAGGTGGCCGGTGGCGTGGATGACGGCGGTCAGGGGGTGTTCGGTGGGGATGTCGGCGAGGGTTTTGGCCAGGGCGTGGGGGTCGGTGAGGTCGCAGGCGGTGATGGTGGCCTGGGCGCCGGTTTGGGTCAGGTCGTGGTGGAGGGCGGGGGCGGTGGGGGCGTTGGGTCCTTGGCGGCTGAGGAGGAGGAAGTGGCGCATGTGGTGGTGGTGGGCGAGGTGGCGGGCGATGAGGCCGCCGAGGGTGCCGGTGCCGCCGGTGATCAGGACGGTGCCGTGGGGGTTGACCGGGCGGGGGATGCGGATGACGTTCTTGCCGGTGTGACGGGCCTGGCTCATGTGGCGCAGGGCCTGGGGCAGTCGGGCGAGGTCCCACTCGGTGCGGGGCAGGGGGGTGAGCGCCTGGTGGGTGAAGAGGGTGAGCAGGTGGTGGAGCATTTCGCCGGTGCGGGTCGGGCCTGCTTCTTTGAGGTCGAAGGCGCGGTAGGTGATGCCGGGGTGGGTGGCGGTGATCTGCTGGGGGGTGCGGATGTCGGTCTTGCCCATTTCGATGTAGCGGCCGCCGCGGGGGGTGAGCAGGCGCAGGGAGGCGTCGACGAACTCGCCGGACAGGGAGCCCAGGACGATGTCCATGCCACTGCCGCCGGTGTGGTTGAGGTATTGCTCGGCGAAGTCGGTGGTGCGTGAGGAGGCGATGCGTTCTTCGGGGATGCCCAATGCTGTGAGGGTGTGCCATTTGGCGGGGCTGGCGGTGGTGTAGACGTCGGCGCCGAAGTGGCGGGCGAGCTGGGTGGCGGCCATGCCGACTCCGCCGGCGGCGGCGTGGATGAGGACGCGTTGGCCGGGCTGGATCTGTGCCAGGTCGTGCAGGGCGTAGTAGGCGGTCAGGAACACGGCGGGCACGGAGGCGGCCTGTTCGAAGGACCAGCCCGCCGGGATGGGGGCGAGCATGCGTTCGTCGGCGATGGTGCGCACGGCGAACGCGGCCGGGAACGCGCCCAGTACCCGGTCACCGACGGCGAAGCGTGACACACCGGGCCCGGTTTCGGTGACCACTCCGGCGCCCTCGGCGCCCAGCCCGTCCGCGCTGTCGACCATGCCGAGCGCGACGGCGACGTCGTAGAAGTTCAGTCCGGCCGCGCGGACCTCGATGCGGACCTCGCCCGGTTTCAGGGGGCGGGTGGCCGCATCGTGCGGGGTCTTGGCCAGCGCGTCCAGGGAACCGGTGCCCTGCGTGGTGACACGCCAGGTGTCACCCGCACCGAAACCACTCACTCCCGCCAGGAACCCGCCCGTGAGCGCCCGCACCAGCCTGGGCGCGTGGAGCTGTCCATCCCGCCAGGCCAGCTGCGGCTCACCGGACACCGACAGGGCCTTCAGCAGGGCATCCGTGTCTGCGTGTTGGTGGGGGTCGAGGTCGAGGAGGGTGAAACGGTCGGGGTGCTCACTCTGGGCGGTGCGAACCATGCCCCAGATCCCGGAAGCTGCCAGGTCCACCACGTCCGCGCCCGCATCCGGGCCCACACCGGTGTCGACGGCCACAGCGCCCCGGGTCACGACGGCCAGCCTCGCCCGGGCCAGCCGGTCCTCGGCCAGCCACGCCTGCAACGCCGCAAGCACCGCAGTGCTGACTTCGGTCACGTCCCGGTCCCGGCCCGAGACCGGCAACACCACCACCTGCACGGAGGCGGGAACGTCTTCCAGGTCCGTGACGGCCGGCAGACCCCAGGTGTCTGCCTCGCCGCTGTCCTGGGGCCTCCACACGATGGTGTCGGCGGGCTGGGGTGTGTCGGGTGTGGGCAGGGCGGGCCAGGACAGGGCGAACAGTCCACGCGCCGCAGCCGTCGAAGTCGAGGAGGGCTGCAGTTCCGCCGGGTCCAGGCGGCGGGCGGTCAACTGCTCGACCACCGCGAGGGGTTCACCGGCCACGTCGTAGAGGTCCATCCGCACACTGCCCTCACCCAGCGGGGTGATCCGCACCCGGGCGCGGGTCGCGCCGGTGGCCAGCAGACGCACACCGTTCCAGGCGAACGGCAGCCACACCCCGTCCTGGTCCAGCACCTTACTGAACTGCAGCAGATGCGCGGCCGCGTCACACAAGGCCGGATGCAGCCCGAACCGGGCCGCCTCCTGCACTACCGATTCCGGTAATGCGATCTCCCCGTAGACCGTGTCCCCCAGCCGCCAGGCCGCCCGCACACCCTGGAACACCGGCCCATAGCCATAACCCCGCTCAGCCAACTCCCCATACAAGCCGCTGACATCAATCACCCCAGCACCCACCGGCGGCCAGACACCGACAGGCGGCACCTCAGGCGTGCTGTCCTGCGCGATCACGGCCTGCGCGTGCTGGGCCCACACCGCATCCGTCCCGGCCGGGCGGGAGTACACCACGACCTGACGCCTACCGTCGTCCCCGGCCGGTTCGATGACGATCTGGAGATCCGCCTGGCCGGTGTCGGGCAGTACGAGCGGAGCCTGGACGACCAGCTCCTCGATCACCTGGCAGCCGACCTCGTCAGCGGCCCGCAACACCAGATCCATGAACCCGGTGCCGGGGAAGAGGACCTGCCCGGACACGGCATGGTCGTCCAACCAACGCTGCCGGGAACGGGACAGCCGCCCGCACAGCACCACTGCGCCGCCGGCGGCTACCTCGACCACTGCCGAAATCAGGCCGTGCTCGACAACGCCCAGCCCCACACCGGAAACATCTCCCGTGCTTTCCGTGCGTTCCAGCCAGAACCGTGACCGGTCGAAGGCATACGTCGGCAGTTCCACCGGTTGGGTTTCGGGCAGCAGCACGGGCCAGGTGATGTCCACGCCGGTGGTCCACAAGCTGCCCGCGCTGGTCAGGAACCGGCGCAGACCACCGTCATCACGCCGCAGGGTCCCCGAGACCGCCACCTGCGCACCCGGCACCGTCTCCAGCGTCTGCTCCACACCCGGGACGAGCACCGGATGGGCGCTGCACTCCACCAGGGCGGTGAACCCGTCCTGCGCCAGCCTGCGCACGGCCTGCTCGAACTCCACCCGCCCACGCAGGTTGGCATACCAGTAGCCGCCGTCCATCTCCGGGCCCGCCAGCACCTCACCCGTCAGCGTCGAGTACACAGGAACCCGCCCCGCACGCGGCGCGACACCCGCCAAAGCCGCCTCGATCCGCTTACGGACCTGCTCGACATGCACCGAGTGCGAGGCATAGTCGACATCGATACGCCGAGCCCGCACCCCGCCGGCGACGAGTCCCGCCACCAGGCCGGCGACCTCCTCCGCGCCGCCGGAGACCACCGTGGAGGCAGGGCCGTTGACCGCCGCCACACTCACCGACTCCAGCTGCGCGATGCGCTCCTCGACCTCGGCCCGGCCCAGCGCCACCGAGGCCATCGCCCCCTGCCCGCAGATCTCCACCAGCGCCTGGGAACGGGCCACCACCACCCGCAGCGCGTCCTCCAGGCAGAGCACCCCGGCCACATGCGCGGCAGCGATCTCCCCCTGCGAATGACCCACCACCGCCGAGGGCACCACGCCCACCGACTCCCACAGACGGGCCAGAGCGACCATCACGGTGAACATCACCGGCTGCACCACATCCACCCGGTCGAACCCGGGCGCCCCCGCCGCACCTTGCAGCACATCCACCACCGACCAGCCCGCCAGCTCCTCCACCACAGCCGAACACTCACCCACGGCCTCGGCGAAGACATCACTGCACCCCAGCAGCTCCACCCCCATCCCCACCCACTGCCACCCCTGCCCCGGAAACACGAACGCCACCTTCGACTCAGGCCCAGCCACACCTTGGGCAGCCCCAGCCGACAGATCACCGGACAGGAAGGACTCCAGCCCCTCCACCAACTCCCCCGCCGACTCGCCCACTACGGCAAGCCGATGCCGCAAGCCCGCACGCCCCGCCAACGCTCCCGCCACGGCCCCGACATCGACACCCGGCCGCCCGTCCAGGAACGACACCAACCGTTCCACCTGCCCGCGCAGGCCACCCGGGCCGGCACCCGAGACCACCCACGGCACCAAGCGCGAACCACCGTCCGCCACCGGCTCGACAGCGGACTCCTCGGCCGCCGGAGCCTCCTCCACGATCACGTGCGCATTCGTGCCGCTCACCCCGAACGACGACACACCCGCCCGACGCACCCGCTCACCACGCGGCCACGCCACACCCTCCGAAAGCAACGACACCGACCCGGCCGACCAGTCCACCATCGGCGTCGGATCACCCGCATGCAGCGACGGCGGCAGCGCCTCGTTCCGCAGTGCCATGACCATCTTGATGACACCGGCGACACCCGCAGCGGCGACGGAGTGGCCGATGTTGGACTTCATCGATCCCAGCCACAACGGACGCCCCTCCGGGCGGTCCTTGCCGTACGTGGCGATCAGCGCCTGCGCCTCGATCGGGTCACCCAGCTTCGTCCCGGTCCCGTGCGCCTCCACCGCGTCCACGTCCGCCGTGCCCAGCCCCGCGTTCTCCAGCGCGGCCCGGATCACCCGCTGCTGCGACGGCCCGTTCGGCGCCGTCAGCCCGCTGCTCGCGCCGTCCTGGTTGACCGCGGAACCCCGCACCACACCCAGCACCCGGTGCCCGTTGCGCCGCGCGTCCGACAACCGCTCGAACATGAGGAGGCCGACGCCCTCCGCCCAGGTCGTGCCGTCGGCCGAGGCCGCGAACGGCTTGCAGCGGCCCTCGGGGGACAGTGCGCGCTGGCGGGAGAAGTCGATGAATCCACCCGGGCTGGCGATCACGGTGACACCGCCGGCCATGGCGAGGGAGCACTCGCCCTGCCGCAGCGCCTGGACCGCCAGGTGCAAGGCCACCAGCGACGACGAACACGCCGTGTCCACCGACACCGACGGCCCCTCGAAACCGAACGTGTACGACACCCGCCCGGACAGCACACTGAGGGTGTTGCCGGTCTGGGCGTAGCCCTCGATGGTCTCCGGTACGCGGTCCATGTCGGCGACGTACGCGGACGCCGTGGCGCCGACGAAGACGCCGGTGCGGCTGCCCCGCAGGTCCTCCGCCTTCAGCCCGGCCCGCTCCAGCGCCTCCCACGACACCTCCAGCAGCAACCGCTGCTGCGGATCCATCGCCAACGCCTCACGACGCGAGATCCCGAAGAACTCCGCGTCAAAACCGGCCACGTCGTCCAGGAACCCGCCCCGCCGCACATACGACTTCCCCGACGCCTCCGGATCCGGGTCGTACAAGTCCTCCGGCCAGCCCCGGTCCGCCGGGAACTCCGACGTCGCGTCCACACCGTCGGCCACCAGCCGCCACAGATCCTCCGGCGAAGCCACACCCCCCGGATAACGGCACGCCATACCCACGATCGCGATCGGCTCGTCGGCGGCGCCGCGAGTGACGGTGTCGTCGGTGTCGAGGTCGCCGCTCGTGCCGAGGGTCTCCGCCAGCACGAACGCGGCGAGGGCGGTGGGTGTGGGGTGGTCGAAGATCAGTGTGGCGGGCAGTTGCAGCCCGGTGTCGGCGGCGAGGCGGTTGCGGAACTCGACGGCGGTGAGCGAGTCGAACCCGGCGTCCATCAGGCCGCGTTGCGGGTCGATGTGCGCGGGTGATCCGTGACCGAGGACGGCGGCCACGTGCCGGCGCACGAGGTCCACGACGAAGCGGTTGCGCTCCTCCGCGCCCAGGTCGAGAAGCTGTCGTGCGAGTGTCCTGCTGCCGGTGTTGTCGCCGTCGTTCGCGGAGCGGCGGCGCGCGGGTGTGCGGAACAGGTCGTGCCAGAGCGGGGACAGTACGCCGGCCGCGGCGCGTGCCCGCAGGGCCGACGCGTCGATCTTCGAGGCGACGAGTTGGGCGGCCTCGACGGTCCGTGCCGCGTCGAACAGCGCGAGCCCTTCGGATGCGGGGAGGGGGACGGCCCCCTCTCGTGCGAGGCGTATCGCGTCCGCGTCCGTCAGCGGGCGGGCGGACGGGCCCTGTGGTGTCCACGCGCCCCACACCAGCGACAGGGCGTTCAGTCCCTGTGCCCGGCGGTGGTGGGCGAGGGCGTCGAGGAAGGCGGCCGCGGCGGCGAGGCCGGTGTGTCCGGAGCTGCCCACCGTGCCCGCGGCGGACGAGAACAGCACGAACGCCGACAGGTCGAGGTCGCGGGTGAGGTGGTGCAGGTTCAGCGCACCGGCGACACGGGCCCGGAGCGCGGTGTGCAGGTCCTGCGGCTCCACGTCGGCCAGCACGCCGTTGCGGGTGACACCGGCCGCGTGCACGACAGTGGTCAGCGCGTGTTCGGCCGGGATGCCCGCGAGCAGTTCGGCGAGCTCGGCGCGGTCGGTGACGTCGCAGGCGGCGATCCGCACCTCGGCGCCCAACGCCGTGAGCTCCTCGCGGAGTTCGGCCGCGCCGGGCGCCTTTGGCCCGCGGCGTCCGACGAGCAGCAGGTGCCGGGCCCGGTGGGTCGAGACCAGATGGCGGGCCACGAGCCGGCCGAGCATGCCGGTGCCGCCGGTGATCAGCACGGTGCCGTCCGGGTCGGGCACGGATCCGGGGGTGGCGGAGCTCCGGGTGCGGCACAGACGGGGCGCGAGGAACGTCTCGCCGCGCAGCGCGAGCTGCGGTTCGCCGGTCCGGGCGGCCCTCGTCACCAGGTCCGCCAGATCGCTCCCGGCCGACTTCGGGTCGACGTCGAGGTCGAGGAGCAGGAACCGGTCGGGGTGCTCGCTCTGCGCGGTCCGCATCATGCCCCAGGCCACCGAGGCGGCCAGGTCGGTCACATCCGGCCGGATCCCCTCGGTGTCCTCGCCCGCGGCCACGGCTCCGTGGGTCACGACGGCGAGGCGACGGGCGGCGTTGCGCTCGTCCGCGAGCCACCGTTGCAGCGCGACGAGCAGCCGCTCCGCGACCGCCCCGGTCGCGGGCTCGGTGTCCCCGTCCCCGGCGGTGCCGCCGAGGACGGGCAGGACCACGATGCCGGCGTCCTGCCCGGCGGCTCCTGCCGAGTCGCTGTCCATGAAGGGGAGTTCGGTGGCTCCGCCGTCCAGGGCGGGCAGTACGACGGTGCCGCCCGCCGGGGCAGGTGCTTCGGCGGTGTCGGTCGGTCCGGGGACGGACCGGCCCGTGGGCAGGCCGGTGGTGGTGGCGGTCCCCACCGGCGTCCAGGTCAGGGAGAAGAGGCCGTCGGCGTCTTCGGTGGCCGCGCCGGTCAGTTCGTCCGCGGTCGTGCGGCGGACGGCCATGCGCTCGATGACGGCGACGGGCTCGCCGACCGAGTCCGCCAGCTCTACCCGGGCGGTCTCCGTACCCGTGGGGCGCACCCGCAACCGCAGGCGGGTGGCTCCTGTGGCGCGCAGGGTGACGCCATGCCAGGAGAACGGCACCAGTGCGCCGTCCCCGGAGCCGCGCCGGGCCGGTTCGGTGAGCCGTACCGCGTGCGCCGCCGCTTCCCACAGGGCCGGGTGCAGGCCGAACCGGTCGGTGTCGCCGGTCGCGGCCTGCGGCAGCTCCGCCTCGGCCAGCACCTCGTCACCAAGCCGCCAGGCACGCCGGAGGCACTGGAAGACCGGCCCGTACGCGTACCCCTCGGCCCGCAGGTCCTCGTACCGGGCGTCGATGTCGAGGGGTGATGCGCCGTCGGGCGGCCAGGCGGCGGCCGGGGCCGTGCCGGGTTCTTCCGTCTCGGTGTCCGGGGCGACGGTGGCATGGGCGTGGCGGGTCCACGTTTCGCTGTCCACCGGCCGCGCGTAGACGGCGACCCCGCGCCGCTGGTCTCCGTCCGCCGCGTCGACGACGACCTGGAGGTCCACCGCGAGGCCTGGGGGGACCAACAGCGGTTCTCGGAGGGTGAGTTCGTCGATGCGCGGGCAGCCCACCTCGTCGGCGGCGCGGACCACCAACTCGACGAACCCGCTGCCCGGAAATACCATCCGCTCCCCGACGGAGTGATCCGTCAGCCAGCCGTGGGACGCGGCCGAGAGCCGACCGGACAACACGACCGAGTCACCGGCGGCGACCTCGACCGCGACGGACACCAGGCCGTGCCCGACCTCACGCAGGCCGACGCCCGAGACGTCGACTCCGTTCTTGTTCCGTTCCAGCCAGTAGGGGGTGTGGTCGAAGGCGTACGTCGGCAACTCGACAGCAGGCACCGGCGGCAGGATCGCCCGCCAGTCGAACTCCACACCCTGCTCCCACAACCGCCCCGCCGCCCCCAACACCGACGCACACTCACCCCGCCCCTTACGCAACAACGGCACCAGCACAACCTCACCGTCGCCGACACACTCCCGCGCCATCGCCGTCAGCCCACCACCCGGCCCCACCTCCACAAACGCACCCACACCAGCCCGCACCGCCTCACCCACAGCAGCAGCGAACAACACCGGCTCACGCACCTGACGCACCCAATACTCCGGCCGCCCCAACTCACCCGGACCCGCCACCCGCCCCAACAACGTCGACACGACCCCGAACCGGGCCTCACCGAACCCCAGCCCCTCCACCACCGACCGGAACTCATCCAGCATCGGATCCATCCGCGCCGAATGAAACGCATGCGAAACCCGCAACCGCCGCGTCCTGAACCCCCGCTCCTCACACGCCGCAACCACCACCCCAACCGCATCCGCATCCCCCGACACCACCGTCGAGGCCGGACCATTCACCGCCGCCACCGCCACCCCGGCACCAGCAGCCACCACCAACGGCTCCACCACCTCCACCCCGGCAGCCACCGACACCATCGCCCCACCCACAGGCAGCCCCTGCATCAACCGACCCCGAGCAGCCACCAACACACACGCATCCTCAACCGACAACACCCCCGCCACATGCGCCGCAGCAATCTCACCCACCGAATGCCCCACCACCACATCCGGCACCACACCCCACGACTCCACCAAACGAAACAGCCCCACCTCCAACACGAACAACGCCGCCTGAGCCCACACCGTCTGATCCAACAAACCCTCAACACCACCCAGCCCGAACATCACCTCCCGGACCGAACCACCCACCAACCCGTCCAACACCCCACACAACTCATCAACCACCCCCGCGAACAACGACGACCCCTCATACAACTCCCGGCCCATCCCCGCCCACTGAGCCCCCTGACCCGCGAACAACAACCCCACCCGCACACCCTCACGAGCCACCACACCCCCCTCACCAACCACCGACTCCAACCCCGCAACCAACTCCCCCACCGACTCGCCAACTACCGCAAGCCGATGCCGCAAGCCCGCACGCCCCGCCAACGCTCCCGCCACGGCCCCGACATCGACACCCGGCCGCCCGTCCAGGAACGACACCAACCGTTCCACCTGCCCGCGCAGGCCACCCGGGCCGGCACCCGAGACCACCCACGGCACCAAGCGCGAACCACCGTCCACCACCGGCTCGACAGCGGACTCCTCGGCCGCCGGAGCCTCCTCCACGATCACGTGCGCATTCGTGCCGCTCACCCCGAACGACGACACACCCGCCCGACGCACCCGCTCACCACGCGGCCACGCCACACCCTCCGAAAGCAACGACACCGACCCGGCCGACCAGTCCACCATCGGCGTCGGATCACCCGCATGCAGCGACGGCGGCAGCGCCTCGTTCCGCAGTGCCGTCACCATCTTGATGACACCCGCCACACCGGCCGAGGCCTGCGCATGGCCTATGTTCGACTTCACCGACCCCAGCCACAACGGGCTGTCCTGCGAACGGTCCTTGCCGTACATGGCGATCAGCGCCTGCGCCTCGATCGGATCACCCAGCTTCGTGCCCGTTCCATGCGCCTCTACCGCGTCGACGTCCTGGGGCTGGAGGCCGGCGTTCTCCAGCGCGGCCTTGATCACCCGCTGCTGCGACGGCCCGTTGGGCACCGTCAGCCCGCTGCTCGCGCCGTCCTGGTTGACCGCGGAACCCCGCACCACGCCCAGCACCCGGTGCCCGTTGCGCCGGGCGTCCGACAACCGCTCCACCGCCAGCACGCCCACGCCCTCGGCCCAGCTCGTGCCGTCGGCCGCGGCGGAGAACGGCTTGCAGCGCCCGTCCTCGGCGAGGCCCCGCTGCCGGGAGAACTCGATGAACGCCGTCGGCCCGGTGATCACGGTGACGCCGCCGGCGAGCGCGAGGGAGCACTCGCCCTGCCGCAGCGCCTGCACCGCCAGATGGAGTGCCACCAGGGACGAGGAGCAGGCCGTGTCCACCGTCACCGACGGCCCCTCCAGGCCCAGGAAGTACGAGACGCGCCCCGAGAGCACGCTGGCGTGGTTTCCGGTGAGGGTGTAGCCCTCGACGGTGTCCGGTACCTGATCGAGTTCGGGTACGTACGCGGACGTCGAGGCACCGATGAACACGCCGGTGCGGCTCCCCCGAAGGTCCTCCGCCTTCAGCCCGGCCCGCTCCAGCACCTCCCACGACACCTCCAGCAGCAACCGCTGCTGCGGATCCATCGCCAACGCCTCACGCGGCGAGATCCCGAAGAACTCCGCGTCGAAACCGGCCACGTCGTCCAGGAACCCGCCCCGCCGCACATACGACTTCCCCGACACGTCGGGGTCCGGGTCGTAAAGGTCCTCCGGCCAGCCCCGGTCCGTCGGGAACTCCGACGTCGCGTCTGCGCCGTCGGCCACCAGTCGCCACAATTCCTCGGGGGAGGAGACTCCGCCCGGATAACGGCACGCCATACCGACGATCGCGATCGGTTCCCGCATGTTCGACTCGACCTCGGAAAGGCGCCGGCGCGTCTCATGCAGATCCGCTGTCACTCGCCGCAGGTAGTCAACGACTTTCCGCTCGTCCGTCATGAGGTTCAATCCCTTCCGACCCCGAACCGATCTGGCGCGGGAGCCTGAAAACGGCAGCCCAATAAGCCGTCCTCCGGCTCTCGGCATCCCGATCCTCGGCAGGGAGGGCGATAACGGACAACCCCTGGCACCCCCCTAAGCACCGGTGATGAACGGGGCAGGGGTGCGGGTTCCGGTAATGCGTGTCCGGCACGACTTGACGGATCCGCAGGAGCTTCGTTGACCTGCACGGAAATGCCTCGCGACGATTCCGGCGGCCGGATTTCGAGGCACCGGGACGGAGCGTTCGCATGAACGGCACCATGGAGATCTGCATCGTCGGCGCGGGCCCGCGTGGATTGTCCGTGCTGGAGCGGCTGTGCGCGAACGAGCGGGTGGCGCCGTCCTCGTCCACCGTGCTGGTCCACCTCGTCGACCCCTGGCCGCCGGGCGCCGGGCGGGTGTGGCGCCCGGCGCAGTCCCGCCATCTGCTGATGAACACGGTGGCGTCGCAGGTGACGATCTATTCCGACGACAGCACCCGGATCGATGGACCCGTCGAGCCCGGTCCCAGTCTGTACGACTGGGCGAAGCAGCTGGCGCTGCTGGGGCCGCTGGCCGGCCGGGGCGGTCACGACGAGGAGACGCTGCGGGAGGCGAAGTCGCTGGGCCCGGACTCCTATCCGACGCGGGCCTTCTACGGCCACTACCTCAACGACTGCTTCGAGCGGATCGTGGCCGGTGCTCCTCCGCACGTCACCGTGCGGGTGCACGCCTCCCAGGCGGTGGCGATGGCCGACACGCACGGCGTCCCGGGCGGGCCGCAGGGTGTGCGGCTGGCGTGCGGCACCCGGTTGAACAGTCTGGACGCCATCGTGCTGGCACAGGGGCATGTGCCGTGCCGGCTCACACCGCGTCAGGAGCGCACCGCGACCCTGGCCCGCATCCACTATCTGACGTATGTGCCCCCGGCCAACCCTGCGGACGTCGACCTGAGCGGCATCGGGCCGGGCAGTCCGGTGCTGCTGCGCGGGCTGGGGCTCAACTTCTTCGACTACATGGCCCTGTTCACCCTGGGCCGGGGAGGTTCCTTCCACGAGGAGGCCGGCCGGCTGGTGTACCGGCGGTCCGGGCAGGAGCCGGTGATGTACGCGCACTCACGGCGCGGGGTGCCGTACCACGCGCGCGGCGAGAACCAGAAGGGCCCGTTCGGGCGCCACCGGCCGCGGCTGCTGACGGCCGAGTACGCCACGGCACTGCGCGCCCGGGGTGAGGACGGGGAGCGGGTGCACTTCGGCACCGATCTGTGGCCGCTGATCTGCCGGGAGGTGGAGGGCGTCTACTACGGCACGCTGCTGGAGGCCTGCGGCCGCGGCGGCGAACGGGGGGCGTTCGAGGAACGGTTCCTGGCCGTCCCGGCGGACGGTGAGACGTCGCCGCTGCTCGACGAGTTCGGTATCGCCGTGGCGGACCGGTGGGACTGGGAGCGGATCGCGCAGCCGTGCCGCGGCAAGCGGTTCGGGGACCGTGCGGAGTTCCGCGCCTGGCTGCTGGACCACCTGCGCGACGACCTCGACGCGGCGCGGAGCGGGAACGTGAGGGGTCCGCTGAAGGCGGCGTTGGACGTGCTGCGGGACCTGCGCAACGAGATACGGCTGGCCGTGGACCACGGGGGTCTGGAGGGCAACTCGCACCGGGACGATCTGGAGGGGTGGTACACGCCGCTCAACGCGTTCCTGTCCATCGGTCCGCCGGCCTCCCGGATCGCGGAGATGATCGCGCTGATCGAGGCGGGGCTGCTGGAACTGACCGGCCCGGGAACGGAGGTCCGCTTCGACACGGCCGATCCGTCGTTCGTCGCGGAGTCGGCGTCGGTGCCGGGGCCGCCGGTCCGGAGCCGGGCGCTGATCGAGGCCCGGCTTCCCGAGCCGGACCTGCGCCGCACCGACGATCCGCTGCTGCGGCATCTGCTGGCCACGGAGCAGGTCGGGCCGTACCGGATCCGCTCCGGCTGCGGTGCCACGTACGAGACGGGCGGGCTGGCGGTGACCGAGCGGCCGTATCACCTGCTGGACGCGCGCGGCAGGCCGCATCCGCGGCGGTTCGCGTTCGGGGTGCCGACGGAGTCGGTGCACTGGGTGACCGCGGCTGGGGTCCGGCCGGGGGTCGACTCGGTGACGATCGGCGACTCGGACGCCATCGCGCGGGCGATCACGGGGCTGCCGCCGGTGGCGCATGTGCCGGCCACGGTACGCCGGACGATGACGGACACGGACCTGACCGGGGTGATCGTGTGACCGGGCCGCAGGACGGGGTCGGTGATCCGCTGCTGGACGCCGGCCTGCTCTCCCCGGTGCGGGCCGGCACACCGGCCGAGGCTGCCGTGTCCGATGTGGCGTGGCTCCAGGCCATGCTGGACGCCGAGGCAGCGTTGGCGCGGGCGCAGGCCGCTCTGGGGCTGGTGCCGCGGGCCGCCGCCGAGACCATCAGCCGGCTGGCCCGTGCCGAGCTCCTGGACGTGCGGGCCCTGGCGCTGGCGGCGCGGGATACGGCCAACCCGGTGGTCGGTGTGGTGCAGGCGCTGAGCGGGGTGGTGGGGCGGGAGGACCCCGCCGCGGCCGAGTACGTGCACCGGGGTTCGACCAGTCAGGACGTGCTGGACACGGGCGCCATGCTGGTGGCCTGCCGGACGCTGCGCGTCATCCGGGGCGACCTGGCGCGGGCGGCGGGGTCGCTGGCGGATCTGGCCGGGGCGCACCGTGACACGCTGATGGCGGGCCGGACGCTGACGATGCACGCGGTGCCGACGACGTTCGGGGTGAAGGCCGCGGGCTGGCGTCAGCTGCTCCTGGACGCGGACCACCGGCTGGAGCTGGTGCTGGAGACGCTCCCGGTGTCGCTCGGCGGCTCGGCGGGGACGTTGGCCGGCTACGTCGAGTACGCCCGGATCGACGGCCGTACGGCCGTCGGCTCCGAGGGGACCACGGGCAAGGAGCGGGGCGCGGACCTCGATGTCGCGCGGTACGTGGCCGAGTTGGCGGAGGCGTTTGCCGCGGAGACGGGGCTGTCGGCCGGTCCGGCGCTGCCCTGGCACGCGCTGCGCAGTCCGATCGCGGACCTCGCGGCGGCACTGGCGTTCACGGCGGGCGCGCTCGGCAAGATGGCGGTGGACGTGCAGTCGCTGACGCGCACGGAGGTGGGCGAGGTGGCCGAACCGTCCGTGGCGGGGCGCGGGGTCTCCTCGGCGATGCCGCAGAAGCGGAACCCGGTGCTGGCGACGCTCGTGCGCAGTGCCGCGCTCCAGGTGCCGGTCCTGGCGGCCGGCCTGACGCAGTGCCTGGTCGCGGAGGACGAGCGGTCGGCGGGGGCGTGGCACGCGGAGTGGCAGTTGCTGCGGGAGTGCCTGCGGCTGACGGGCGGTGCGGCGCACACCGCGGTGGAGCTGGCGGCGGGGCTGGAGGTCCGGCCGGAGCGGATGCGGCAGAACGTGGCGCTCATCGGCAGCGCGCTGGTGTCGGAGCGCCTGGCGGCGGCTCTGGCGCCGAGGCTCGGCAAGGCGACCGCGAAGCGGCTGCTGAGCGCCGCGACCGAGGTGGCTTCCGGGTCGGGACGCCCGCTGCCGGACGTGCTGGCGGAACTGCCGGAGCTGGCCGGGGCGTTCACCGCCGAGGAGTTCGTGCGGTTGTGCGACCCGGCCGACTACACGGGTGCGGCCGGGGCCCTGGTGGACCGGGCACTGGCCCGGTAGTCCGGCGGCGCGCTCAGCGTGGCGCGACGGCGGACTCGGTCAGCCGCTCGCGGATGAGGCGGATCACGTCCGGTGCGTGGTCGACGAGGAAGAAGTGGCCGCCGGGGTACCGCTCCATCTCGAAGGCGCCCTGGGTGTGGTCGCTCCAGGCGCGTACCTCGTCATGGCTCGCCTTGGGGTCGTCGTCTCCGGTCAGCGCGGTGACGGGGCTGCGGAGCCGGTGGTCCGTCGCGCACACGTAGGTCTCCGCCGCGCGGTAGTCGTTCCGCACGGCCGGCAGGACCATCCGCATCAACTCGTCGTCGCCGAAGACCCGTTGGTCGGTGCCGCTGAGCCTGCGCAGTTCGGCGATGATCCCGGCGTCGTCGCGCTGGTGCACCTGCTCGTCCCGGTGGCACGAGGGTGCGCGGCGCCCCGAGACGAAGACCCGCTCGGCGACCCGCCCGGCCTGCTCCAGCCGGACGGCGACCTCGAAGGCCAGGGTGGCGCCCATGCTGTGCCCGAACAGGGCGAAGGGGCGGTCCACCGCGCCCGTCACGGCCCGGCACACATGGTCCGCGAGGCCGCCGATGCTGTCGATCATGGGCTCGTGGTGCCGGTCCTGGCGCCCCGGGTACTGGACGGCAAGCACCTCGACACGGGGGTTCAGCGCCTGGGCCACCGGCCGGAAGAAGGACGCCGAACCACCCGCGTGCGGCAGACAGACCAGTTGCACGGGGGCGTCGGGGCTCGGAAAGAAGCGCCGTATCCACGGATCGGTGGCGGTCATGTGGCCTTCCTGTTCTGTCGCGCGGGACAACGGCGACGACGGCGACCCGGGCGGCCGCCGCCGTCTTCTCTGTGCTGGGCCGTGCTCACTCGGCTGGTTTGGTGGCTCCCGTCCAGACGAAGACACGCAGGCGCACGCCGTCGTGCACCTCCCATTCTGAGGTCGGCACGAAATGCTCGTACCGGTTTCCGACATAGAACTTCAGCCTGTCGTCGGGGTCCGAAACATGCCGGAAGCGCTCGTCCTCGGCGAGGTAGGGCGAGGGACAGCCTCGGAGAACCACATTCGGCTGGGCAACGCTCATGCGGGGAACTCCTCTCGGCGTCTGCTGCCATCTGCCACCGGGCGGCGACGATCGCACAGCGCCTTGCCACACGTGGAATTCGGACAGAATGCGGCCTGCATTCCCCGTCAGCGTATTTCCGGGCGACCATTGCCGGACACCCCTATAGCCCCCTACACATGGGCGGACGGACACTGGAGAACCGGGTATACGGACCGGCTCCGTACCGCCTTGTCGCCACCTGGAGGGATCCCATGACCGACTCGCCCGCCCCCGAACCCCAGGTTCTGCCGACGACCGCCCCCACGGGACGTGTCGAACTGACGCCCGCCGCCGAGGACCTGCTGCGGCGGCTGACCGGGACGCACGGGCCGGTGATGTTCCACCAGTCCGGCGGCTGCTGCGACGGCAGCGCCCCGATGTGCTACCCGCGCGGCGAGTTCCGGGTCGGTGCCTCGGACGTCCTGCTGGGGCACGTGAGCGGGGACACCCCGTTCTGGATGAGCGCGGACCAGTACACGTACTGGTCGCACACCCACCTCACCGTGGACGTGGTCCCTGGACGTGGCAGCGGCTTCTCCCTGGAGGCCCCGGAGGGCGTCCGCTTCCTGCTCCGCTCCCGCCTCCTCACCGACGAGGAGCTGCACCGCATCGAGTCGGAACCGCCCCTGCCGACCGGGGCGGACCAGGTCGCCCAGGGCCTGTCGGACAGGCCCTAGGGCGCGCCCGTGTCGCACACCGACGGCAGCGCCCGCCCGAACCCCGTCAGGTGCAGCGCGTCCAGCCGGTGGGTGTACGCGGACCAGCCGGCGGCCGTCGCCAGGCGCGGACCGCACGACGGCAGGGCCCGGGCCCGTTCCGTGTCGTCGAGCGCGGCCAGCAGCTGTGTGGTGATGCGGTCGAGGGCCGGGCGGACCTCCTTGGCCAGGTCGGGCCGCTCGGTGGGGCGCTCGGCGGGGTGCGCGTCCCAGCGGGCGTACAGGCCGCGCTGCACCAGCTTGTTCGCCTCGATCTGGTCCCGGAACACGGCGGCCACGGCGTCCGGGGCGAGGCCGAGGCCCACCGCCCGGGCGCGGACGTCGTCCAGGATCCGCGCCTCGCGCTCCGGGTCGTCGATCGGCGTGTCCGTGCCGTACTTGGCGGCGGCGACCTTGTCGGCCAGCAGCAGCCGCTGGGCCAGCAGTTCGGTCACCGACGACAGACTTGATGCCACGCCGTTTGCGGCGGTCGTGTGACGTACGGGAGCGGGCCGCTCGGCGGCGGTGGCCGGGCCGGCCGTACCGAGGGCCAGGGTCGCCGCGGTCGTCAGGGTGCTGAGGAGAGTGAGGGTGGACCGGAGAGGTCGAGGGGGCACAGGGGTGTCCTTCCGTGGGGGCGAAGCGCCGGACCGCGGCGCTGTCCGGCAACCTACCGATCGCCGTCAGGCCCGTGGTTGACCGAGGTCCCAGAACAGGCCCGCCATGATGCGCAGCCCCTCGCGGGCCACCGACGCCAACAGGTGCTCGTCAGGGGCGTGTTGGGAGCAGGAGGGGTGGGAGTGCGGGACCCACACCGTGGGCAGGCCGAGGATGTCCGCGAAGGCGTCGTTGGGGAGGGTGCCGCCGAGGTTCGGCAGGACGGCCGGTTCCTTGCCCGTGGTGTGCCGCAGGGAGTCCACGGCCCGGCGGACCCACGGGTCGTCCGGGCTGAGGCGGGTCGCGGGGACGGCCTGGAGGACCTCGACGTCGACCATGGACAGGCCGTGCGCGTCGAGGTGGTCGCGGACGATGCGTTCGAGGTCGCGCCAGGGCGTGCCGACGACGAAGCGGAGCTGGACGTCGGCGTGGGCGGTGCCGGGAATGGCCCCGACGGGCTTGGCGGGGTCCCCGGCGGCCAGGGTGAGGACCTCCAGGGTGTTCCAGCCGAAGACGCGTTCGGCCGGGGTGAGGCCCGGTTCGCCCCAGTCGGTGTCGACTTCCGGGTCGCCGTCCCCGCCGCCCACGGTGAGGTTCGCCAGGGCGGCGGCGACGGGCTCGGGCAGCGCCGGCGGCCGCAGTTCCTCCACCAGGATGCGGCCGCGGGAGTCGACCAGGGTGGCCAGGGCGCCGGCGAGCACCGTGGCGGGGTTGCGCAGGGCGCCGCCCCAGTTGCCCGAGTGGTGGGCGCCCTCGCGCAGGGCCACGCGCAGACGGAAGTTGGCGGCGCCCCGGGAGCCGAGGAACAGGGTGGGGCGGCCGGCCGCGAGGCGTGGGCCGTCGGAGGCGACGAGCAGGTCGGCGGCCAGGTCGTCCGCCAGCCGGCGGCAGACCTCGTGCAGACCCGGTGAGCCCGACTCCTCCCCGGTCTCCACGAGCACCTTCAAGTTGAAGCCCAGCCGGCCTCCCCGAGCGGCCAGGACCTGTTCGAGCGCGGCCAGGTTGACGGTGTGCTGGCCCTTGTTGTCGGCGGTGCCGCGCCCGTAGAGGCGGTCGCCCTCGACGACGAGTTCCCAGGGGGACAGGCCGGTGCGCCAGCGGCCGTCCTGCCCGGGGACGACGTCGCCGTGGCCGTAGACCAGGACGGTGGGCAGGCCGTCGGCCTCGTGCCGGCGGGCGAGCAGGAACGGGCCCGCGCCCGGCACCGGGTTGTCGACGATCCGTACGGTCGCGCCCAGGCGGCGTACGGTGGGGGCGAGTTCGTCGGCCAGGTAGGCGCGCAGCGGGCCCGTGCCGTCGGGCGGCGGGCTCTGCGTGGGGAACGCGACGCGGCGCCGCAGGTCGGCCAGGAAGCCGCCGGAGTCGAAGTAGGCCTCCGCCAGGCCGATGGCGGTCTCACGTGTCGTCATGCCGTCCACTCCCGGTGTCCGTCGGGCCGGGCAGGGCGGCCAGGCGGCCGTCCTCCCGGTCGAGCCAGTGCCGCCGCAGTGCCTGGAGCACGACGGAGACGTCGAAGGAGATCACCCCGTCAAGCTCCGCCAGGTCCCGGGTGAGGAACTCCGCGAGCCCCTCCTCGTCCCGGAAGACGCCCTGGTGGACGACGGAGAAGGTGCCCGCGTTGGTCGACACGTACCGGGCGGAGGGGTGCCGGGCGAGCGTCCGGGCGGCCTCGCGCACCCCGCCCGGCGCCACGGTCAGCGCGACCACCGCCTCCAGGGCGTAGCCCAGTAGTCCGGGCTCGATCTCCACGCGGGGGCGGACCAGTCCGCGCTGGAGCAGCGACTGGGTGACGCGGTAGGCGGTGGACTGCCCGATGCCGAGTTCCCGGGACGCCTGCGCGGCGGTCATCCGGCCGTCGGCGGCGAGCAGCCGCAGGATGCGCAGCTCGTCACCGGTGGGGCGGGCGGGCCGGTCCGCGCCGCCCGGGTCCGTCTCGCGCTCCTCCGCCGTGTAGGTGGCGAGCAGCCGGTGCTGGTCCTGCGTCAGGCGCGGCAGCCGCCAGGCGTCGGACTTGGTGTCCGCGCGCAGGACGAGTTCGGTCCGGGTGGACCGTACGCCGGGGAGCGTGGCGATGTGCCGGGTGAGCAGGTCGCGGGCCTCGGCGCGGCGCGCGGGCTGGACGACGCAGTAGACGTCCGCCTGCCCGGCGGTGACGGCGACATGGGCCGCCTCGGGCAGTTCGACGAGCCCCCGGGCGACGTCGAGGGCCCGTCCCGGCGCGGCGGCGACCCACACGTGCCAGGGGGTGCCCTCACCGGTCACCGACAGGTCGACCTGGCCGATCACCCGCAGCAGCCGGTTCGACTCCAGCCGGGCCAGCCGCCGTCCCACGGTGCTCGCCGACACGCCCAGCGCCTGGGCCAGCAGGCTGAGCGGGGCGCGCGGTGCGCGCTGGAGCGCGGCGACCAGGTCGAGGTCGTCGTCGTCCAGGGCGTTCTCCATGCGACCCATCCTCCTTGGAACGAATCCGTCAACCAGCGACTTCACACGACCGATACGACCGCAACAACCTTTTTACTTGCATGATTTCGTCAACAGGGCCGTCAATAGGGATGTGACCACCGCCACTTCACCCCCGCCGCCCGACGTCCCCTCGAAGCAGCTCTCCCGGCTGCTCGCCGTCCTCGGGCGCATCGAGCGCCTCGGCAACAAACTCCCCCACCCGTTCTGGCTGTTCGGTGTGCTCAGCGTCGTCCTGGCGCTGGTCAGCTGGCTTCTGTCGGCCACCGGCGCCTCCGCGCTCAACCCCGCCACCGGCAAGACGGTGGGAGTGCGCAGCCTCGTCTCGGGCGAGGGACTGCGGATGATGATCTCCGACGCGGTGACGAACTACGCCACGTTCCCGCCGCTCGGCACGATCCTCGTGGTCATGCTGGGCGTGGCCGTCGCCGACCGGTCGGGGCTGCTGCCCGCGATGCTGCGGGCGGCCGTCGCGCGGGTCCCGGCGCGGTGGCTGACGTTCACGCTCGCCTTCACCGCCATGGTCGCGCACGTCGCGTCCGACGCGGCCTACGTGGTGCTGGTGCCGCTGGGCGCGATGGCGTTCCGGGCGGTGGGACGCAGTCCGATGCTGGGTGCCGTGGTGGCGTTCGTGTCGGTGTCCGCCGGCTATGACGCGAGCCCGCTGGTCACCCCGACGGACGCGGTCCTGGCCGGTCTGACGACGGCCGCCGCGCACACGGTCGACCCTTCGTACGTGGTCAACCCGCTGTCCAACTACTTCTTCTCGGTGGCCTCGTCGGTCGTCCTGGCCATCGTCGTCACCGTCGTCACGGAGAAGGTCATCGCCCGGCGGGTGGCCGCGATGCCGGAGGAACCGGAGCCGGAGGACGCCCCCGACGCCGCCGGCACGGAAGCCGGACTGACGCTGCGCCCGGAGGAACGCAGAGGCCTGCGCAACGCGGGACTCGCGCTGCTTGCGTACGCCGCGCTGGTCGTGGTGGCGATGGCCCCGGCCGGATCGCCGCTGCGCGGCGAGGGCGGCAGCATCGTGCAGTCGCCGGTGCTCACCGGCATCGCGGTCGTCCTGGCGGTGGCGTTCCTGATCGTGGGCGCCGTGTACGGGCGGACGGTCGGGACCGTACGGACCGGGCGGGACATCCCCGACCAGATGGCGCAGGGCCTGCGCGAGATGGCGCCGATCCTGGTGCTGTTCTTCGCCATCTCCCAGTTCCTGGCGTACTTCAAGTGGACCGGCGTCGGCGAGGTCCTGGCGATCCGGGGCGCCGGGCTGCTCGAGTCGGCGGGCATCACGGGCCCGGTGGCGTTCCTCGGCGTCCTGCTGGTCTGCACGGTCATCAACCTGCTCGTCACCAGCGGCTCCGCCCAATGGGCCCTGGTCTCCCCGGTGTTCGTGCCCATGTTCATGCTGCTCGACATCCCGCCCGAGGTGACCCAGGCGGTGTACCGCATCGCCGACTCGTGCACCAACGCGGCGACACCGATGAGCGCCTACTTCGTGATGACCCTGGGTGTCGTCCAGCGCTACCGGCGCTCGGCCGGCATCGGCACGCTGCTGTCGCTGACCCTGCCGCTGTGCCTGGTCATGCTGGCGGCCTGGACGCTGCTGTTCTACGCCTGGTGGGCGCTGGGCATTCCGCTGGGCCCGGGGGTGCCCGTCCGCTGACCGCCCGGCCGCTTCCGCACGTACGAGGAGGACCGTCCATGTCCCTGATCCGCGTCGAATCGCCGGCCCGGGAAGCCCTGCCGGAGATGACCGGAGACCTGCGCAGGCTGGTCGAGCTGGAGACACCCAGCGACGACAAGGAGTTGCTGACCGCCGGGCTCGCCTCCGTCGAGGCCTGGACGCGCCACCGGCTCGGCCCGCCGGACGAGTCGCGGCGGTACGACGGCGGTCCGCACGGCGACATGCTGGAACTGCTGTACCGGGGCACATCGCCCGCGCTGGTGCTGGTCCTGTGCCACTACGACACGGTGTGGCCCGCCGGCACCCTCGCCGAGTGGCCCTTCCGGGTGAGCGAGGACGGGCGGGCCACCGGGCCGGGAGTGTTCGACATGAAGTGCGGTCTGGTGCAGGCCGTGTGGGCGCTGCGCCTGCTGCGGGAACTGGATCTGCCGCGCCCGTCGGTGCGGCTGTTCCTGAACGGCGACGAGGAGATCGGCAGCCCCGCCTCCCGGCCGGTGATCGAGCGGCTGAGCGAGGACGCGACGGCCACGCTCGTGTGCGAGGCGTCGGCCGGGCCGGAGGGGGCGCTGAAGACGTCCCGCAAGGGCGTCGGCCTCTTCGAGGTGACCGTGGAGGGCGTGGAGGCCCACGCGGGCCTCGATCCGCACCGGGGCGCCAGCGCCGTGCACGCCCTCGCCGAACTGGTCACCCGGATCGCCGTCCTGGGCTCCCCGGAGCGGGGCACGACGGTCAACGTCGGGGTGATCAGCGGCGGCACGGGCCGCAACGTCATCGCCGGCCGGGCGAGCTGTGGCATCGACGTACGGATCCCCGACCCCGCCGAAGCGGCCCGCGTCGACGCCGCACTGGCCTCCCTGACGCCCTCCGACCCCCGGGTACGGGTCTCGGTCACCGGCGGCTGGAACCGTCCCCCGATGGTGCCGACGCCCGCCTCCCGGCTCCTGTTCAAGCGGGCCCACGCGGCGGCGCAGGAGCTGGGGTGGACCCTGCGGGAGACGGCCGTCGGCGGGGCGAGCGACGGCAACTTCGTCTCCGCGCTCGGCCGTCCCGTCCTCGACGGCCTGGGCGCGGTGGGCGACGGCGCCCACGCACGGCACGAGCACGTCCTGCTGGACCACATCCCGCCGCGCACGGCGCTGCTGGCGGGGCTGCTCATGGCAGGGGTGGGTTAGCCGCGCACCCCTCCCCGGCCTCTGGACGCCCCCGCGCGGGCTCGCCTAGGGTGCGGTCGCAAGCGCTTTCTAGCCTGCTCATGCCAAGCCTGCACACCCACCCCACGTGCGCGCAGCCCCGCCACGGCCCGGACGAGGAACCGACGCGGGCCTGACGCTGAAAGGCAGTGTCCCGTGCCGCACAGCGAGCCCCACAGACCGTCGCACCCGTCATGGACCCGCAAGTCGTTCTTACGGGGAATGGCAGCCGTCGGCGCCGCCCCCCTGCTCCCCGCCGCCGTACTCCCCACCGCCACCGCCGAAGCCGCGGCCTCGGCCCGGCCGGACTTCCCGCTGCTCCGGAACGGCACCCCTGCGGACGTGTTCGTGGACGCGGCGGAGGACCCCGCCGTGATCCGGGCGGCCGGTGACCTCGTGGCGGACGTGGAGCGGGTCGGCGGCGTCCGGCCGCGGCTGCTGCACGCCGTGCCCCGGCAGGCCGAACTGCTGGTCCTGGTGGGCACGATCGGTGCGAGCCCGGTGATCGACCGGCTGGTCCGGCACGGACGCCTGGACGTCTCCCGGGTCCAGGGCCGCTGGGAGGCGTCCGTCACCCAGGTCGTGGACCGTCCGCTGCCCGGTGTGGACCGCGCCCTGGTCATCGCGGGCAGCGACCGGCGCGGCACGGTCTACGGCGTCTACGACACCTCGGAACGCATCGGTGTCTCGCCCTGGTACTGGTGGGCCGACGTGCCGGTGGTCCGCCGCGACACGGTGACGGTCCCGGCAGGCCCCTTCGTACGCCACGAGCCCGCCGTCCGCTACCGCGGCATCTTCATCAACGACGAGCAGAACCTCACCACGTGGTCCCACCGCACCCAGGAACCGAACAAGAACATCGGCCCCCGGACCTACGAGCGGGTCTTCGAGCTGCTGCTCCGCCTCAAGGCCAACTACCTCTGGCCCGCGATGCACCCGTACTCCGACTTCTTCAACAAGCACCGCGAGAACCCCGAACTGGCCGACCGCTACGGCATCGTGGTCGGCTCCAGCCACCCCGAGGCCATGCTCCGCAACGGCGTGCACGAGTGGGAGCCGTGGGCCGAGGACCACCGGAACCCCGACGGCACCCTGCCGCTCTACGACTACACGGTGAACCCGGCCGTCATCTCCGACTACTGGCGGGCGCGGGCCCGGCAGAACGCGGCATACGAGAGCAGCTGGACGATCGGCATGCGCGGTCTGCACGACTCGGCGCTGGAGACGAAGTACGCCACCACGATCCCGGAGAAGGTGGCGGTGATGAACGACATCATCACCGACCAGCGCCGCATCCTGGCCGAGGAGGTGGGCGAGGCGGCCGAACCGCAGATCTTCATCCCGTACAAGGAGGTCCTGGAGCTGTACAACGCGGGCGTGAAGGTCCCCGACGACGTCACGCTGATCTGGCCGGACGACAACCACGGCAACATGCGCCAGCTCCCGAACGAGGCGGAGCGCCGCCGCTCCGGCGGCAACGGCATCTACTACCACCTTTCCTACTGGGGCCGTCCCAGGAGCTACCTGTGGCTGGACACCACGCAGTTGAGCAAGGTGTGGCAGGAGCTGCGCCGGGTCCACGACCACCAGGTCGACCGGATGTGGATCTTCAACGTCGGTGACATCAAGTCGATCGAGACGGGCCTGTCCTTCTGCCTGGACATGGCGTGGGACGTGGACCGCTGGGGCCCGGGGAACGTCGAGGACTTCCTGGTGGAGTGGGCCGGGCGCCAGTTCGGCCGGCGCCACGGCTCGGAGATCGCCGCCATCCGCACGGAGTACTACCGCCTGGCGGCGGAGCGGCGCCCGGAGTTCATCGACAAGGCGATCTTCTCGACGGTGCACCACGGCGACGAGGCGGGCCGCCGGCTGGACGCCTACGAGCAGTTGCTGGACCGGGTGCGCAAGCTGGGCGCGAAGCTGCCCGAGCCCTACCGCGACGCCTTCTACGAACTGGTCGAGTACCCGGTGCACGGGGCCTTCTTGATGAACCTGAAGTACTACTGGGCGGACCGGAACGCGCTCGCCGTCCGTCAGGGGCGCGGCGCGGGCACGAACCGCTTCGCGGACCTGGCCGAGGCCGCGCACGCCGAGGAGCAGGCGATCACCCGCCGCTACAACGCGGAGATCGCGGGCGGCAAGTGGGACGGCATCGTCAACCCCTACCCGTCCCAGGTTCCCAAGGCGCCGGGCCGACCGGCCGTCACACGGGTGCCCCGCCAGGAGACCTCGGGCCTCGGGCTGGCCGCGGAGGGCAACGAAACGGGAGCGGGTCACCCGCTCTCCTTCTCCTCCTACGCCCGCGACCGCCGCTTCGTGGACGTCTTCAACACGGGTTTCCTCCCGCTGGAGTGGCGGGCCGAGCCGAGTCACCCGTGGATCCGGCTGAGCACGGCCGGCGGGGAACTCACGGACCAGACACGGGTGTGGGTGGAGATCGACTGGCCGCGGGCACCGGAGGGCACTCACCTCCCCACACTGACCTTCACCGGCGCGGGCACGACCGCCGAGGTGCCCCTGCGGGTGGTCAACGACGGCGAACGGGCCCGGCAGCGCGCCCGCGGTTTCGTCGAGGCCCACGGCTACGTGTCGATCGACGCCGCGCACTTCGACCGCCAGGTGGCGCGCGGCGGGGCCCGGTGGCGGGTGGTGCGCGGCCTGGGACGCCGTACGGCCGCCGTCGAGGCGGTACCGACGACCGCACCGCCGATCACCGAGGACCTCCCCACCCGGTCACCGGAGCTGCGCTACCGGGTGCGCTTCACCAGCACCGGCACCTTCGCGGTGACCGTCTTCCGGCTGCCCTCCCTCGACGAGCGGGGCAAGCGCCGGCTGGCGGTCGCCCTCGACGACCAGCCGCCGACGGTCCTGTCCGGCCAGGCCATCGCCACCGGAAACCGGGGGGACGCCTGGGCCCGCAACGTGGAGGAGGGCATCGAGAAGCTGACGGCCCGGGTGACCGTGACGGAACCGGGCGAGCACGTCCTGCGGCTGTTCATGACCGACCCCGCGATCGCCGTGGACCAGATCGTCATCGACACGGGTGGCCTGCCCGCGAGTTGTCTCGCGCCACCGGAGAGCTACCACCGCGTCTTCAACCCCGACCCCGCCGTCACACCGGGCGTGGCGACCTTGGACCACTAGGTCGGTCAACCGGCAGTCGCGGCCTGCGGGAGCGCTGACGGGAACACGGATTTCTGCGTGCACAGAAAATCGATAAGAAGCTGGGTGCATGCGGCAACCGTGATTCGCTCGACGCCCCTCCATGCATCCGTGCGCCCCTATGGAGAAAGGGTTCGGCGAGCCATCCACTCATTCCACTGGGCAGGACATGAGTCGAGCATCAAGTCGGTGCGACCGCACCGAAATCCCGTGCGCCAGCTGAGGCAGGTGGTATTCGATGAGCGGCTCCGTTCCCGGACCAGCCCGAGATTGGACAGTGGGCACTGCTCCAGGCATATTCCCATTCATCGGCCACGGTATCGACTTGGTCCGTCGGCCGCTGGCTTTTCTGAATTCTTTACCCGCACACGGAGATCTGGTCGAGATACGCCTGGGTCCGCAGCGTGCCTGGATGGCGTGCCACCCGGACCTGGTCCACCAGGTGCTCAGGGACCCGCGCACGTTCGACAAGGGCGGCCCGCTCTACGACAGGTTGCGGATGCTGCTGGGGGACGGCGTCGGCACCTGCCGCCACCAGGATCACCGGCGACAGCGCAGGCTGCTCCAGCCGGAGTTCCGCAAGGCACGCGTCGCCGACCAGGTGCGCCTGATGGGCGAGGAAGTGGAGTCGGTGTGCCGCGCGTGGCGGGCCGGGCAAGTGGTGGACATCAGCGCGGCGATGATGGACCTGTCCACACGTGTGGTCGGCCGCGTCCTCTTCTCCGACTCGCTCGACACCGATACGGCCGCCGAGATGCGCAGGTGCCTGGCCACCGTGTTCCGCGGCGTGTTCGTCCGGACGGTGATGCCGGTCGACGCGCTGTTCCGTGTTCCCACGCCGGCGAACCGGCGTTACCGGCACGCTTCCGACCGCCTGTGCGCGATCGTCGACGCGGCCATAGCCCAACGTCGGCGAGGCACTCCCCACGACGAGCGCGACGACCTGCTCGGGACCCTGCTGGCGGCCACGCGGGCCGACGGCGGGGGGACGGCGATCACCGATGAGGAAGTCCACGGCCAGGTGCTGACGCTGATCTTCGCCGGTGCCGAGAGCACAGCCCTGTGCCTCTCCTCCGCCTTGGAGCTCCTGGGGAGGCATCCCGAGGAGGAACGCCGCCTGCACTCCGAAGTCGACGCCGTGCTCGCTTGGGGGCAGCCGCCCGGCCCCGACGAGCTGCCGCGCCTCGTCCGCACTCGGTGCATCCTCACCGAGACCCTCCGTCACCGCCCGCCCGGCTGGCTCTTCACCCGCGTCACCACGCAGGAGACGGAGCTCGCCGGACACCGTCTCCCGAAGGGCGCCACCGTCATGTTCAGCCCGTACCTCCTGCACCACGATCCCGACCTGTTCCCCGACCCTGATCGCTTCCTCCCCGACCGCTGGCTGCCCGGGCAGACCGTCGCGGCCCCGCCCGGAGCGATGATCCCGTTCGGTGCGGGCAGCCGGAAATGCATCGGAGAGACACTCGCCCTGACGGAGGCCACGGTGGCCCTCTCGTTCATCGCCCGCCACTGGCGGCTGCGTCATCTGCCGGGCCACACCGAACGGCTGCGCCCAGCGGCGTCGTTGGGTCCGAGGGGACTGGTGATGGTCGTCGAACCGCGAGCGAGGCGACCGGTGGACACACCGCCTCGGGCGGATTCCCGCGCACCCGGGACAACTGTCGTACCCGTCGTCCACGACTCACGAACGGCAGGTGGCAACGATGTCCGCGACGCATGAGGAAATCACGCTCGCCGCACAGGACGGAATCCCGGTCGTCGATCTGAGGGAACTGATCGACGCGAATCTCTACATGCCCTTCCCCTTCCAGCGCAACCCCCACGCGTCCGAAGCGGCGGCGGGCGTCGACGAATGGCTGAGCACCTGGGGGCTGACCGACGACCCGGCGGTGGCGGCCATGATCTCCCGTACGCGCCCCGCCGAACTCGCGGCCTGCAACAGCCCGACCATGGATCCGGGGCTCCTCCAGATCATGGCCGACCAGATCGCCTACCAGTTCATCTTCGACGACCGCGCGGAGGACGTCGGCCGGCACACGCCGGGCCGGCTGCTGCCCATGCTGTGCGAGAGCATCGCGATCCTGCGGGACGGCCAACCGCCCACCACCCCGCTCGGGGCGGCCCTGGCCGACCTCCATCGACAGGTACGGGAGCGGTGCACACCCGCTCAGGCCGCACGATGGGCCTGGAACAGCCGGGAGTACGTGCACGGCCTGCTGTACGAAGCGGTGGCCCAAACCGACGCCGTCCCGGTGGGAAGCGGACTGTGCCGGTCCATACGCTCCCTCATCGCGGGCGTCGAGCCGTTCTACCCGCTGTGCGAGGCCGCGCAGCCGTGCGAACTGACCCCAAAGGAGATCCATCACCCCGTCATGCGACGCCTGAGCCGGCTGTCGGCCGACGCGGCGGTGTGGATACCCGACCTCTTCTCCGCGGTGAAGGAACAGCGTGCGGGCGGCGTGATCAACCTGGCCCTCGCCTACCAGCGCTCACACCGGTGCACCCTGCCCGTGGCCGTCACGCTGGCCACCTGGCACATCAACAGCACGATCCGCGAGTTCGAGGAGCTCTACGGTGAGCTCAGGCCGGAGTTGACCCCCTCCGGAGTCGGCTACGTGGAGGGCATGGCCGGCTGGATCCGCGGTTGCTACTACTGGTCCCGCACCGTGCCGCGGTACGCGGACGCGATGGCGGCACCCTCGGTGCCCTGATCCGCTGCCCGACCGACCGTTTCCACCACGGTGTTCCCGACAGGCGCGGAAACGCAGCAGACTACCCGAAAGGCGGAGACCACAACCGCTCCCGCGGGAAATTCACCCTCCCTGTCGACCTCTGCTTCCGACCCGGCCAAGGGGCGTGCACGAGGGCGTACGCTCGCCCCGTCCGGCGGGGAGCAACGACAGGAAGCGGTGGACCACATGGCCCACGGGCTGCGGCAATCGATCAACGAACAACGGCCTCTGCTGGAACGCGACGAGGAACTCCAGGCCGCCGACGACGCGTTGGCGCGGCTGCGTGACACCGTCGACGGCGTTCCCCGGGTACCGCGCGGCGGGTTCCTCGCCTTCACCGGTGAGGCCGGGCTGGGCAAGACGACACTCATCGCGGCGGTGCGCGCCCGCGCCGCCGCGCTCGGGTTCACGGTGTTCTCGGGCAAGGGCGGCGAGAACGAGCGGGGGATGGCCTTCCGCGTCGTCCGCCAGGCCATGCAGCCCGCCCTGGCCAGGATGGGCGAGACGGAGCGCCGGGATTTCCTGGGCAGCTGGTACGACATCGTCGGCGCGGCGCTCGGTCTCGAGGCGACGGACCCCGCCCGGATGCCGGACCCGACCGGAGTGCGCGACGGCCTCGACTGGGTCATGACGCGCCTGACGATGTTGAACTCGCCTGTCGTTCTGCTCCTGGACGACCTGCACTGGGCCGATGGCGAATCCCTGGACTGGCTCGCCTCCTTCGCGCCCCGGGTCGCGAACCTCCCGCTGCTGATCGTCGTCGGCTACCGGCCCGACGAACTCCCGTCCGACGCGACCTCTTTCCGTACGCTCGTCGAACGCCACGAGCAGCGCCCGCACGTGCTGTCTCCGCTCGGCGAGGCGGGCGTGGCGCGGATCATCAGGGACGAAGTGGGTGAGGAAGCCGAGGACGCGTTCTGCGGCGAGTGCTGGACGGTCACCGGCGGGAGCCCCTTCGATGCCGTCGAACTGGCCATCAGGCTCCGTGAACGGAAGGTCAGGGGCACCCGGGACGAGTTGCCGGTGATGCGGGACCTCGCCGCTGCGGTCAAGGGCCCCGGCCTGATCGAGCGCCTCAAACGGCTGGGCCCGGGCACCGTCCGCTTCGCCTGGGCCGGCGCCGTCCTGGGTGGGCCGTTCTCACCGGAGGCTGCCGCCCACCTCGCGGTGGTCGGCAGCGAGGAGGCCGTCGAGGCGGCCGAGAAGCTGCGCGCCCGCCGCATCCTCGCGGACGTCGACGAGCCCGCGGGCGGCCTGGAGTTCGTCCACCCGCAGATCGCCACGACGATCTACCGCGACATCCCTCCGGGCCTGCGGGTCGGCATGCACAACGCGGCCGCCCATGCCGCCCAGACGGTCGGGGCCGACCCCACCGTCGCCGCCCGGCACCTGCTGGAGGTCCCCTGCGACGGCCGGCCCGAGGCGGTCGCGTGCCTGCGCGCCGCCGCCCGTGAGTACCTCCGCGCCGGGGCACCGGAGGCCGCCCGGCGCGTGCTGACCCGAGCGCTGCGGGAACCGCCCCCTGCCGAGGACCGCGCCGCCCTTCTCCACGAGCTGGCCTGCTCGACCTTCCTGATCGAACCCACGGCCACGGTCAACCACCTCCGGGAGGCACTGGCGGAGCCGGGAATCGACCCCGACCTGCGCGCCTCCATCGTCTACCGGCTGACCCAGGCGCTGGCCCACACCGACCGGCTGACCGAGGCCGCGACCGTGGCCGCCGACGAGGCGCGGCGCGCCACCAATGCACGCGTCAAACTGCGCATGCAGGCCGATCACTTCGTATGGAGCGCGTTCCGCGCCGACGAGCCCGACTCGTCCGCCCGCTCGCGCCGGCTGGCGCGGCTGGCGGAGAAGCTGCCCGGCCGGGGCCTGGAGGAGCGCTACATCCTCGGTCTGCGGGCGTGGGACGCCCTCGTGCGCGGCGAGCCGCGGCGGACCGCCCTCGGGTATGCCGAGGAGGCCCTCCGCGGCGGGATGAGCTGGACCGACGAGAACCGCGGCTTCGAGGTGCCCGCCGCCGTCGCCCTGCTGTTCATGTACTGCGACCAGCCACGGCGGGGCGAGGAACTCTTCGCCGAAGGCATGGCCGAGTGCGAGCACATGGGGTGGCGAGGCTCGCATCTGGCGCAGGGCCAGACGCTCCTGGGTTACATCCGCTACCGCCGTGGCTGCCTGCCCGAGGCGGAAGAACTCGTCCGGGCCGGGCTGCACACCGCCGAGCGCGTCGAAGGAGCGGTGCCCGCCCAGTGGTTCGCCATCGGCATTCTCATCAAGACGCTGCTGGCCCGTGGACTGACCGGTGACGCGCGCCGGCTCGCCGACAGCTACCACTACGGCGACGTGGTCCCCAACGCCGTCATCTTCCCCGATCCCCGCACGGTGTACGCCGAACTGCTCCTGGCGGAGGGGCGGCTCGCGCAGGCGGCACGACTGTTGTCCAAGGTCGGGGAGTGGCTGGACGGGCGGGACTGGCGCAACCCCGCGTGGTGTCCCTGGCAGCTGGGACTGGCCTCGGCACTCGCCCGCACCGACCCTGACGAGGCGGTCCGCCATGCCCAGGACGCCGTCAAGCGGGCCCGGGACTTCGGCGCGGCCTCCGCGATCGGCCAGGCCCTGCACGTCCAGGCGGAGGTGACGGGCGGGGAGGCGGCGGTCGATCTGCACGCGCAGGCCGTCGACCAGCTGGAGCAGTCGCCCGCCGCGTACCAGCTGGCCCGTGCCCTGATCGGCCTGGGCGCCGCGCTGGCCCGCAACGGCCGTGTGCACGACGCCGCCGACCGGCTCTACCAGGGTCTGGAAGTCGCGGTCCACTGCGGCGCCGAGGGCCTGGCAGCGCGGGCCAGGCGGGAGCTCTCCGCCGCGGGGCTGCGCCCGCTGCCCCTGCGCTACGCGCAGACGGACATGCTGACGGGCCCGGAGCGCAGGGCCGCCGAGATGACGGCCATGGGCCACCCGGCACCGGTGGTCGCGAAGGACCTGCGGGTCACCGAGCAGGGCGTACGGCAACTGCTGTCCTCCGTGTACCGGAAACTCGGCACGGACGCGTCCGGCCTCGCCGACGCCCTGTCGAACCGCTCCCGGCACGAGCGGTAGCAGCCGGACTCCGGCCGCCGGTTCGCTCACCGCACCTTCGCGTTGTGCTGCGCCCGGTGCCCCATCGACTCCCAGAACCTCCGCAGCTCCGTGAGGTTCGTGCGGCGCTGCCAGGCGGCCTTGGGGCGGAACGGGGAGCGGGACAGGAGGGTGGACTGGGCGCGGCAGAAGGCCTCGCCGAGTTCCACCCGGTGGCCGTCGAGACCCTTGGGCGGGTACGGGCACAGCTCGAAGGCGCAGTCGTCGCGGCAGTTGGAGCCCGCCTGGGAGGAGGCCGTGCGGACGGTGGTGCGGCCCGGGTCGAGCGGGGTGCGGTCCAGGGTGAGGCAGGGCGGCAGGTCGGGCCGGGCGGTGTGCTGGAGGCGCCGGATGCGGTCGGTGGGCCAGTCTCCCCGTTCGGCCAGGTTGAGGAGCAGCAGCACGTCGGCGAGGAGTTGCTGCGCGGTCGGGTGCAGGGCGCTCCAGCCCGTGGAGGGCGGGATCCACAGGTTGTGCTTGCGTGCCTCGCCGTGGGACGTCTGGGAACCGACGTGCGCGGCGACGCCCGACTCGTCGATCCACAGGAACCGTTCGGGCTGGCGCGTCTCCAGGGCCCAGACGCAGAGTTTCCCGGCCGCGGTCACGAACGGGTGCTCCGGTTCGCCGTCCGGCCGGGCCAGCCACTGACGGACCTGCTGGGCGGGGTCGGAGCCGTGTCCGCGTGACGGGCGTCCGGCGGCGTTGCCGTCGGGCAGGTCCCACAGGGTCAGCGCGTGCAGCAGCGTGAGGCGGGTGAACCAGAAGCGGGTGCGCTTGAGCATGTCCCACGCCTGCTCGCTCAGGTACTCGCGGGCCTCGGGCCGGGCGTGCGGATGGCGGTGCCGGCGGTTCGCCGCGAACTTGAAGCCCTGGGCCAGCGCCACCTCCACGTTGAGGTCGACTCCAGCGGGCCCGTCGAGACCGTCCACCGGGACTCCGACGCGCCGCACCCAGCTCTCCAGGAACGCGTACGGGGTGTCCTGGTGCCGGTGGGTGGTGACCGAACCGACCAGCAGCGGGATCAGCCAGGCGCACAGAGTGTTGTCCCGCCACTGCCGTTCCTCGGCCTCGCGGTCCTCGCGTTCCCGCCGGCGCTCCTGGCGCCGCTCGTCCTCACGCTCCTTCAGTTCCCTCTTCATGCGCGCGACCTGGCCCTCGCCCTGTCGGCGCAGTCTGGTCTCCCGCTCCCCCACCAGTTCCGGCTGCTGCCCGTCCCACAGCTTCTCCCGCCAGTCGGGCTCCCGCTCGACCCGCAGGCCCTCGACCAGCTGCGGCCCGCGCAGCCTCGGCTGGAGCGCGGCGAAGGCGAGGTCCCCGCCGGCGCCGATCTCCTGAGCGATGGCGAGCCGGACCGGGTAGGAGGGTTCCAGGCGTGCGATCTCGAACATCTCCAGATAGGCGGGCCGGAGGGTCTGCCGCTGGGCGACACCGCGCATGGCCTCCCCGAACCGGGCCACGAGCAGGGCCTTCGCGGTGCCCAGGGTGTGCGGGTCGCGGGCCCTCAGATCCGGCCAGGACGTGCACAGCCGCATGGCGATGAGGTGCTGCTCCGGCTGGGCGTCGACGCTGTCGATCTCCAGGGCGGCCGCGTACAGCTCCAGGGCCTTGCTGTGCAGGGTGCGGCCGAAGAGGGGCCGTACCTGGTGCTTGTCGTCGTTGTCGGGTCCGGTGTTCCTGACCGTCTGTGCCTGGTAGGCGGCCTCCATCAGCAGATCCCGCGCGGCGCTCACCGGGCACCACACTCTCCCGTCGGAGCCCACCGCGCCCGGCTCCTCATGGACGCACGCGCCGTCGGGCAGCCGGGAGTGCAGCACCATGGCGATCAGCAGCTCCCGGCCCGGTTCACGCAGGGCCGCCGGGAAGTAGGAGCCCTCCGTCGGCTGTGCCGGGACGTCCGGGTGGATCACCGCGTTCAGGAACCGGGCCCCCAACTGGGCCTGGATCACGCTGTGCTGGAAGCGGACGCGGTCGCCGCCGAGCTCGACCAGGTCCATCCGGGCGCCCCAGTGGGCGGCGAGCCGGAGGTCGATGCCGCTGTCGCCGACCCTGCGGGCCAGTTCCCGGACGATCTCGGGGAAGCGGGAGCGGGCCGGGTCCTGTTCGTCGACGACGTCGACGAACCGCACCTCGGAGGTGTCGAGGGCGAGTCCCACGCACGCCAGCGCGGACAGGTAGTGGACGACCGAGCGGCGCTCCTCCGGGGAGAGCGGCAGATCCGCCCCGAAACGGCCGCTGATGAGGGCGCTGAGCCAGGTCTCGAACAGGTGGAACCTCAGGGACGCCCGGTCGCCGCCCCGCGTCTCGACGGCCTCCTCCTCCGCGGAGCCGGCGAGGGCCCGCTCCAGCAGTCCCTGCTCGTGCAGTTCGGCGGCGATCTCAAGGTAGGTCGGGGCCTCCGCGATCCCGGCCCGCTCGACGATCCAGTCCAGCCGCTGCCGGTCCTCCCCGGCGCCCCCGGACGAGATGTAGCTGAGGGCGGCCTCCTCGCTCAGCGGCTCCAGTTCGGTGAGGGACGCCTCCATGCCGCGCAGCGAGTCGTGTGGCCGGGAGGTGATGATCAGCGGCAGCCCCTCCTCGTTGGCACGGCGGATGGCCAGCCGGATGATGGTGTCGCGTTCCTCCGTCAGGTCCTCGGCGGTCAGCGCCTCCTCCAGACCGTCCGCGAGCACCACGATCCGCCCCTGCTGGCACAGCCGCCGCCACACCTTCTCCGCCTCGGCGCCGGAGCGGATGTTGCCCTGCACCTCCCGGCAGAAGCGCTTGAAGGCCAGGTCGCGGAAGTCGAGGTCCTGGTCGGCGGCACGCAGCCGTAGCGGCACCGGCACCGCCCCGCGCTCCGCGAGCCGCTGCGTCAGCAGCACGACCAGCGCCGTCTTGCCGGTGCCGATGCCGCCGACGACGACGTGCGTACGGCGGAAGCGGCGGTCCCGCAGGTCCTCCATGAGGACGGAGCAGAGCTGGTCGCGGCCCACGACCCGGCCGAAGATGCCGCCCGCGGTCTCCACGAGTTCGTGGGGCTCCTGGCGTGCCTTCCGCAGATAGGCGCGGCGCACGTGGCTGAACCGGAAGAACAGGTAGGTGACGGTGGCCAGGGCGAGGGTCAGGAACGGCATGAACAGGGACTGGAGGACCGTGCAGCTGAACTGGTCCGGCTTGCACTGGGCGTCGACCCACCGGACGGGCGACTCGAACTCCTTCTCCTGCCCCATGGTGATGACGGCCGTGACGGCCAGGAACAGCAGCAGCAGCGCGCCGAGGAACGTCAGCACCAGCAGCGCCACGTACCCGGCGCTCTTGCGGACCCGCCAGGTCCTGGTCCGGTCGTAGCCCGGCCGCATCAGCCGGCGCCGGTGCAGCGCGCGGCGCACGCCGAGCCCGTCGCGGAGCGTCCGCCCGAGCAGCCGCGGCAGCCCTCCTTCATGTCGCGGGGCAGCAGGACCCTGGGAAGCACGCGTACCACCGTTCACCCTGTGAGGGTTCCGCGCCCGAGGGTCCCCGGGCGCCCGCGGGCGGCAGATTCACCCGACGGAAGCCCTCGGGACCCGCCACCTGGCCGTGCGCCGTCCCACCGGACCGCGCGGGGCCGGGACGCGCAACTTCCGTCCGCGGCAGACCACTTGACGTTGAACCGTTTCACTGCTTCCCTCGAAAGGCTGCTCATGGGAGCGCTCCCATCCACCCTCACGTGAAAGGGACCCCGTGCAGACCTCCCCCCACCCCTCCCCCAGACGCGCCCTGCCCGCTCTCGTCACCGCCGCGCTGCTCGCCTGCCTGCTGTCCCTGGCGGGCGGCTCTCCCGCGCGGGCCGCGGCGGGGGACGGCTCGGTGTCCGATCCCAACATCGCGTACGTCGGTCGCTGGGACACCTCCTCCGGGACCGCGGCCGTGCCCCACTGGACCGGCGCCTACCTCCAGACCGACTTCACCGGCACCACGGTGAAGGTCAGGGCCAGGAACGCGGTCAACTTCTACGCCAGCATCGACGGCGGCCCCGATGTCTTCCACGCCGGTGTGCGCGGCACGGTGAACCTCACTCCCCGGCCGCTCTCCCCCGGCACCCACACCCTGCGCCTGTCCTACCGCTCCGGTGACACCGTCTTCCAGGGCCTGGTCCTGGACTCCGGTGCGCGGACCGTCGCCGCCGGCGCCCCGACCGGCCTGGTGGAATTCGTCGGCGACTCCATCACCGCCGGGGCCCTGACCGACCGGCTGGCGCTGGACTCGTACGCCTGGAAGACCGGGGAACGGCTGGGGATGCGGCACACGCAGATCGCCCGGTCCGGGTACTGCCTGGTCGCGCAGACGGGGTGCACCGGTCTGAGCGGGCAGTTCTTCAAGACGGCCAGTACCGGCGGCGCGGCCTGGGACTTCTCCCGGTACCGGGCCGACGCGGTCGTCATCAACCTCGGCACCAACGACATCGGGCACGGCGTGTCCGGCGCCGCCTTCCAGTCGGCGTACACCGCGTTCCTGCGGGACGTGCGGGCGAAGTACCCCACGGCGCACCTCTTCGCGGTGCAGACGCTGAAGAAGCGCTACGTCACCGAGACCAGGGCCGCCGTCAGCGCCCGCAACAGCGCCGGTGACGCCCGGGTGCACTACGTCGACACCTCGGGCTGGCTCACCGACGGCACCGACTACGAGGACGGCAACGGGCACCCGAACGAGGCGGGGCACACCAAGTTCGCCGAGCGCCTGGCCCCGGTCGTCCGCGCCCGGCTCGGCAGCGGCGCGACGGTGAAGGCGGCGGCTCCCGGGCAGCCCGGCGACCCGAGCATCAAGTTCGTCGGCCGCTGGGACACCACCAGCTCCGCCACCGCCTACACCCCGTACTGGGCGGGCGCCTACTACCGCGTCGGCTTCACCGGCAGGACGGTCAAGCTGAAGCAGCGGGGCACGATCGATCTGTGGGCGCGGATCGACAACGGGCCGGTGACGTTCTACGACGACGTCAAGGGCACGGTGAACCTGACCCCGTCGGCCCTCTCCTCCGGCGCCCACACGCTCCAGGTCAACTACCAGGTGGTGGCCGGATCGTACAAGGGCGACGCCGTCTTCCAGGGCCTCGTCCTGGACAGCGGCGCGACGACCTTCGCACCATCGGCCCCGGCGAAGCTGGTCGAGTTCGTCGGCGACTCGATCACCGTGGGCACGACGTCCTCGCAGAACGCCCGTACCGCGTACGGCTGGCTGATCGGGGAGCGGCTAGGCGTCGAGCACACGCAGATCGCGCAGGGCGGGGCGTGCCTGGTGGCCGCGCCGGACGGCTGTGTGGGTCTTGAGCGGCAGTTCACCAAGCTCAACCCGAACGCCGCGACGCCCGACTGGAACTTCTCCCGCTACCGGGCCGACGCGGTCGTCATCAACCTCGGCACCAACGACGTGGGCCACGGGGTGAGTTCCGCGCAGTTCCAGTCGGCGTACAGCAGCCTGCTGCGCAAGGTCCGCGCGGCGTATCCGCAGGCGTGGATCTTCGCGCTGGAGACGTTCCGCGGACGGTACGTGCCGCAGACCGAGGCCGCTGTGAAGGCCGCCGTCGCCGGCGGGGACGCGCGGGTCTCCTTCGTCGACACGACCGGCTGGCTGGGCTCGGGGGATCTGACGGACTCCGTGCATCCCAACGACCGGGGACACCGGGTGATCGCCGACCGGCTGGCGCCGGTCATCGCCGCGAGGATCGGGGCCTAGCGGGTCGGGGGCGGGCCTCACATCGGGCCGGGGCCCGCCCCTCCCTTGAGACGTTCCAGGTCGGAGGGACGGACCTGGATGACGATCAGGGCGATCAGCGCGGCGACGGCGGTGAAGATCGCCGCCATGATGAAGGCGGCCGAGGCGCCGGCGGTGAGGATCTCGTCGGACCAGGGTTTCGGCAGTTGCCCGGTGCGTTCGAAGCGCAGGCGCTCGGCAGGGGGCGCCTGCTGAAGGAAGAGCGGGATCTGCTTCTCGGCCTCGTTGGTGCTGGCCGTGCCGTACATGGTGACCAGGATGGACAGGCCGAGGGAGCCACCGACCTGCTGGGTGGCGTTGAGCAGTCCGGAGGCCGCGCCGGTCTCCGGCGTGGGCACGTTGGACAGCGCCATGAGGGTCAGCGACACGAACTCCATGCCCATGCCGAGGCTGAAGACGAGCATCGGGCCGAGGACGCTGCCCGCGTAGGTGGAGTGCACGTCGGTCAGGGTGAGCCAGGCCAGCCCGGCCGCGGCCAGGATCGCGCCCAGCACCATGAACGGCTTGGGGCCGTAGACGGGCAGGAACCGCGAGGCCAGTCCGGCGCCGATGGCGATGACCGCGCTGACCGGGAGGAAGGCCAGTCCGGCTTGGAGAGGGCTGAACCCCAGCACGTCCTGCACGAAGAGCGTGAGGAAGAAGAACATGCCGAAGATCGCGGCGGCCAGGCACAGCATGATGCCGTACGTGCCCGCACGGTTGCGGTCGGCGAACATGTGCAGCGGCGTGATGGGCTGTCTGGAGCGCCGCTCGATCAGGATGAAGCCCGTCAGGACGACGGCCGCCGCGCCGAACGAGGCGAGGGTGAGAGCGTCGCGCCAGCCCTCCTGTGCGGCCCTGATGAATCCGTAGACGAGCAGCACCATGCCCGCGGTGGACATGAGCGCGCCGGTGATGTCGAAGCGTCCGGGGTGGCGTTCGGACTCCCTGATCCAGCGCGGTGTGGCGAGCGCGATGAGCAGGCCGATGGGCACGTTGACGAACAGCACCCACCGCCAGTTCAGCCACTCCACGAGGATTCCGCCCGCGAGCAGGCCGATCGCGCCGCCGCCCGCCGAGACCGCGGCGAAGACCCCGAAGGCGCGGTTGCGATCCGGCCCCTCGCGGAAGGTGGTGCTGATCAGGGCGAGGGCCGTCGGGGAGGCGATGGCGCCGCCGCAGCCCTGGAGGGCGCGTGCGCCGAGGAGTTGACCGGCGTTCTGGGCCAATCCGCCGAGCAGGGAGGCGAGTACGAAGAGCAGCACGCCGAAGATGAAGACGCGCCGTCGTCCCAGGATGTCGCCCGTCCTGCCGCCGAGCAGCAGCAGGCCGCCGAAGGTGAGGGTGTAGGCGTTGACCACCCAGGCCAGGCTCGTGGTGGAGAAGTCGAGCGCGCTCTGGATGTGCGGCAGCGCGATGTTCACGATGGTGATGTCGAGGACGACCATCAGCTGGCACGAGGCGATGACGAAGAGTGCCATCGCGTTTCCGCCACCACCGGATGCTCTGGTGGTGGTCGCCTGTGGGGAAGCCGGCTGCGGGCTGCTGCCTGCGGTGTCCACCGTTCGACGGTACGTCCGGCTCCCGGACCTCACCACTCGATCAACGTCGGTGCCGCCCGCACGCACCGTTCGTTCCGGCCCGGCCTCCCGGTCAGCGGCCGCCGCGGATCAGGCCCGTCAGATAGCGCCACAGCGAGGAGCGCTGCCGGGCGGACTGGTCCGGCAGGACCTCCTCGGCCACCTCGGGCACGGGCCCGTCCGCCGAGGGCCGCACGGGTGCCGCGGAGAGTTCGTACCGCACGGGCAGCGAGCGCAGGCCGCGCATGAACGGGGAGGAACGCCAGGGCAGTTGGTCGGCGGGCAGGGCGAGGCCGAGGTGGTCGAACCGCTCGAACAGGCGCCCCACACCGGCCGCCGCGACCGTCGAGGCGAGCTCCCGCGCGGGGCACTGGCGCGCTCCGGCTCCCCAGGAGAGATGCGCCCGGGTGCTGATGGTGGTGCCGGAGGCGACGTGGTCGGCGAAGAGCGGGTCGGCGTGCGCGGCGGCCGAGGAGACCCACACCGGGTCGCCGGCCCGGATCGTGTAGTTGCCGAGCGGGGTGTCCTCGGCCGCGAAGCGCGGGACGAAGTTCACCAGGGGCGGCTTGCGCATGACCACCCGGTTCATGGTCTCCCTGACCATCCCCGCGGACAGGCTGGCGCGCACGCTGCCCTCGCCCGAGATGACCTCCACGACGGTGTTGGAGATGAGGATGCCGACGTGGTCGGAGGTCATGCCGAGCAGCATGAACAGTTCGCGGGCCAGATGGTCGAGCGACAGGTCCGGGTGCGCGGCCAGCAGGTACGAGGGGAAGTCGTCGCCCGGCTTCTCCAGCTTCAGCGCGGCCAGTTCCGCCAGCGTCGCGAGCAGGCGCTCCAGTGCGGCCTCGGCGTCCGGGCCCGCGTCGAGCACGCGCCACATGTCCATCAGCGCGTCGTCGCCCTGTGAGCCGGGGAAGCCGAGCAGATGGCTGGCCACCATCAGCGGCAGCGGCCGGGAGAACTGCGCGGACAGGTCCGCCACGCCCGTCTTCCCGCCCTGCCCGACCAGGGTGATCAGCTCGTCTGCGTAGGCGGTGACGGCGGCCTTGAGGCGCTTGGCCTGGGGGTGGCGCGGGTCCTGGAACGGCTTGAGGGCAACGTCCCACGCCGTCCGCAGCGGCCGGTATCCGGGGCCGCCCTGGATCAGGATGTGGTTGACCTCCAGGGACGGGCCGAGCGGCCAGTCGGCCGGCACCCGGCCCTCGGAACGGGCCCGCCAGTTCTCCAGCCCCTTCGGGAAGCCGTCGTTGTCCTGGAGGACCTGGAGCGCCTCGCGGTAGCCCAGGACCAGCCAGGCGGGTACGCCGAGCAGATCGACCGGCGCGACCGGGCCGTGCTGCTGCCTCAGCCGCTCGTACACGAGCGCGGGGCGCGTCTCGTAGTCCCGGGTCAGCAGCGGCTGGGGACTCAGTGCCTCCAACCGCGTGTCGTCCAGGTCCACGGATCCGCCGTCACCCCACTGGGATTCCATCGTCTTGCCACCCTCCGACACGCCCCGTACCGGCACGCCATCAGCCGGTAACCGGAAACGGTGGGGACCCTACCCCAGACACAACCGGCCGGTAACGACCGGGGGTGGGATCGCGCGGGGCGGCCCTGCCCCGTGCCGTGGATCAGGCGGCGGTGTAACCGAGTTGGCGTCGCATGTAGGGCGTCATGAGGGTCTTCGCCTTGGCCATGGCGGTGGTGCGGCTGCCGAGGACAGCGGACTCGCCGCCCGGTACGGGCAGCACGGTCAGTCCGTCGGCCGGGCCGAACGGCACGATGAGCGGGGTGCGCTGGATCGGCCGGTAGAAGCGCGGCTCCTTGCGGTGCCTGCCCGAACTCTGGAGGAAGGCGCGGATGTTGTGGGCGGCGATGTCCGCCTGCGCGAGGGCGGCGGGGGTGATCTTGAGTTCGCTGACGTCGTTCACGTCGCCGACGGCGAACACGTCCAGCTTGCCCTCGACCCGGAGCGTCCGGTCGACCTTGACGTGTCCGTCCCTGTTCAGCCAGTCACCGTGCCCGGCCAGGCGGAGCCAGAGCGTGTTGGGTGTGGTGCCCGTCGCCCAGAAGGACAGGTCGGCCTCGATGAGGGTGCCCCGGGCGTCGCGGTAGGTGCCGAAGTCGTTGCCGGGCGACATGAACGAGTCGAGCCGTACCTCGACGTCGTGGGCCTCCAGCCACGCGAGGGCCTTGCGTCCCGGCCGCGCGCTGCCCGTGGAGTCGAGCAGGGCCGGTCCGGAGTGGGCGAGCGTGACCCGGGCGTCCGGCCGGGCGAGCCTGATCTCGGCGCTGAGTTCGACGCCGCCGGGGCCGCCACCGACGACGAGGACGTGCTCGGCCGTGGCCACGTTGCGCTGGTGCTCGGCGAACGACTTGGCCGCCTCCTCGACGGTGGTGCCGACGAAGCGAGCCGGCTCGGGGTAGTCGGCGCCCGTGGCGATCACGACCACGTCGTACGGCAGCCGCTCGCCCGTGGCGAGGACGACCTGCCGCTCGGCGGTGTCGATACGCACGACCTTGCCCGCGACCACGCGGCCGTGGTGCAGCAGCCGGTCGTACGGGATGAAGGGCGTGTGCGTCCACTCGGGGCGCACACCCGCGCGCAGGGAGGCGACGCGGTGGAAGAAGACTTCCTTGCGGTCCACCAGCGTGACCCGGGCCGTCGCGTCCAGCCGCTTCGCCAGCCGGACACCGCCGTAGCCGCCGCCGATCACCACTACGTCGCCGTCGTACACGCCCAGTCTCCTGTGCCTGGTGGGGGGTGCGAGTGCCGCCGCGGAACGGGCCCCGCTCGGATCGACCCCCGGCGGCCACTCGACTGAAGGTGAGATTAGCCCTTGAAAATTAAAGGAATTCCGAGGTTCCGTGCATGTTCCGTGAAGGGATCGGCACCCTGAACGGACGTCACTTCCCCCAGATCTTCCGGTACGCCTCCCGGTAGCCCGACGGGTCCCAGGTCGTGGCGCCCTCGCTGTTGCCGGCCGTGGCGATGTGGACGGGGGCCGTGTACCGGCTGGCCGGGCGGCCGGAGAAGGCGCGGTTGAACTCGTCGACGATCTGCCAGCCCTGGAGGGACAGCGGCTCGGGCACGGTGGCGGCCTGGTACTGCCTGCTGTTGATGCGCTGGAAGGCGGACGGATCGCCGTCCCCCGCGCCGATGTTGTACGGCGGCCCCGACCCCTTCTCACCGGCCGCGCGGAAGGCGGGGGCGGCGTCGGCGAAGTACAGGTCGTTGATGGCGACGGAGTGGGTCCAGCGGTCCTGGAACCGGGAGAGCAGCGAGGAGATCTCCCGCGGGGTGCGGCTGCTCGCGTCCGGGATGGGGATGTTCTCGACGGACAGCAGCCGCACCCCCCGGCACCTGGCGAGTTCCTTCCTGATCAGGTCGGACTTGTTCCTGGCGAAGGGGATCGACGCGTCGGTGATGAGCACGACCCCGGCGCGGCCGTCCGAGTCGGAGATGATCCACTGCGCGCTGATGCGGGCCACGTCCTGGACGCGGGTGGTGACGTTGGTGAAGAGGTCGGGCTGCCGGCTGGGGCCGGGCTCGGGCACCGCGTGCCAGCCGATGAGCGGGATGCGCAGCGCGTTGGCCCGGGTGACCTGCTGTGCCGTCGAGCCGGGGTCGAAGCCGCCGATGACGATGCCCGACGGCCTGAGGGCCACGGCCTCGCTCATGGCCGCCTGGATGCCGGCCGGGGTGCCTCCGCCGTCGATCACCCGGACGTTCCACCCGATGACCCGCGCGGCTTCCCGCACCCCGTTCGCGGCGCCCGCGACGCCGGGATTGGTCATGGTCTGGGCGACGTAGACGATGGTCCTGCCCGACACCGCCGCCGGGCCGCTGGTGGGTCCGCCCCAGGGGATGTCGGTCCGTTCCGCACGGGTGACGGCGGACTGGGCCCTGGTGTGGACGTCGGGGCAGCCGCTCGGGCCCGTCGCGGTCTCGTCCGCGCCGTCCGACGAACCGCGTTCGCACCCGACGAGGGCGGTCGCCGTCGCCAGCAGGGCACAGCAGGCGAGCCGCGCGGTGCGGGCTCCGGGGGCGGCCTTGCGATTGCGGTGCACGGTGGGCTCCTGTGAGGGGATCGGCGCGGCGGGGCGTGCCGAAGGGTCAAGGGGGTGTGCCTGTGGTGCCGCCCTCCGGTGTCGGGGAGGAGGGCGGCGGGGGCGGCGCGGCGGGTGTGTCGCGGGCCGCGGCGCCGCCGCGCAGCCGGCGGCGGGCGGCGTATCCGGCCAGACCTACGGCGATGAGCAGGGTGCCGCCGTGGAACAGCGGCACCGTCCAGAAGTCGGCGCCCAGCTGGGCGATGCCGGTGAGGCCGACGGCCAGGACGGCGACGGCGACGACGGTGCCGAGGGCGTTGGGCCGGCCGGGCTTGATCGCCGTGGAGCCGAGCAGGGCGCCGACGAAGGCGGGCAGCAGGTAGTCGAGGCCGACGCTCGGGTTGCCGATCTGCTGCTGGGACGCGAGCAGCACACCGGCGAAACCGACGATCAGCCCCGAGGCGGCGAACGCGAAGACGGTGTAGGTGCGGGTCGGGATGCCGACGAGGTCGGCCGCGCGCGGGTTCGATCCGACGACGTACAGGTACCGGCCGAGCGGCAGCCGCTCCAGCACCAGCCAGAGGATTCCCGCGAGGGCGAGCACGTAGAAGGCGGGGACGGGGAGGCCGAGGAAGGTGGAGTCGTAGAGGTCGGTGAACGCGGGCGGGAGGCCCTGCGGGCCCGGGACGATCCGGCTGCCGTCGGTGATCCAGCCGGTCACGGCATACATCATGCTGCCGGTGCCGAGCGTGGCGATGAAGGAGTCGATCCGGCCGAACTCGACGATGACGCCGTTGAGGACGCCCACGACCAGCCCTCCGGCGAGCACGGTGAGGCAGGCGAGCGGCCAGGGCCAGTTCTCGTCGACGACGAGCTGCATCACCATGACGTGGGCCAGTCCGAGGCCGTAGCCGATGGAGAGGTCGAACGCGCCGGTGACGATGGGCACCATGGCGGCCAGCGCGAGGACGGCCGGGATCGACTGGTTGGACAGGATCGAGTCGACGGTGTCCAGGGTGGGGAAGGTGTCCGGCAGCGCGAGGGAGAAGACCAGGTAGAGCAGGGCGGTGAGGGCGAGCAGGCCGTAGGCGCCGATGTGGTGCCCGCCGGGGGCGCGCAGGCGCCCGGAGCGGGGCGGGGAGGGGGGCGCTTCGGTCATCGGTTCGTCGCGGCCGTGGACGGGGGCAGGGCCGAGGCCGCCCGGGTGAGCCCGGTGACCGTGAGGGCGCTGCCGCTCAGCTCGGCCGTCACGGACCCGCGGACGAAGACCAGGGTGCGCCCGCACACGCTCGCGACCTCCTCGAAGTCGGTGGACAGGAGCAGGACCGAAAGGCCCGCCGACAGCGCCTCGTCGAGCAGGCGGTGGATCGCGGCCTTGGCGCCGATGTCCACGCTCGCGGTCGGCTCCTCGAGGATCAGCAGCCGCAGCCGCGTCCGCAGCCAGCGGCCGATCATGACTTTCTGCTGGTTCCCGCCGGAGAGCGTGGCGATGGGGGCCTCGCTGTCGCGGGGGCGCACCGAGAACCGGTCGATCAGGGCGGCGGCCTGGACACGCTCGCTGCGCGGACCGATCCAGTGCGGCGCCGGCCCGCCTCCCGCGCGGGGATTGGCCAGGAAGTTCTCCCGCACGGTCAGTTCGGCGAGGCAGCCCTCCCGCAGCCGGTCCCCCGGCACGAAGCCGACGCCGCGAGCGACGGCCTCCGCGACCGAGCGGGGGTGATAGGGCCGCCCGTCCAACACGGCCCGCCCCCCGAGGAGGGGCCGGTCCCCGGCGAGGGCACGCCCCAGGTCCGTGTGCCCGGCATCCGACAGCCCGACCAGCCCGAGGACCTCACCGACCCCGAGCTCCAGGCTCACCGGCCCGGCCCGAACGGTCCGTACGCCGTCGAGGGTCAGAACGGGGGGTGTGGGGGCCGGGGGTTTGGCTGGGCGGGCGGCAGGCGGTTCGGGTTCTTCGCCGACGATGTCGTGGACCAGGCGGGCCGGGGCGTGGCCCGCGAGCCGGCCGTGGCTGACGAGGCGGCCGTCGCGCAGTACCGCGAACGTGTCGGCGACCTGGTACACCTCGTCCAGGCGGTGGCTGACGTAGAGGATGGCGTGGCCGCGGTCGCGCAGGCCGTGGAGCACGCCGAAGAGCCGGGTACTGTCCGCGGCGGGCAGGCGGGCGGTCGGCTCGTCGAGGACGATGAGCTTCGCGCGGGTCGCCAGGGCCCTGGCGATCGCGACGAGTGAGCGCTCGGCCGGTGCGAGCCCGGAGACCGGCGCGTCGGGGTCGAGGTGTCCGGCGACGATCCGCAGCGCGTCGACGCAGCGCTCGCGCGTGCGCCGCCACGAGATCAGTCCGGTCCGGCGCGCGTACCCGTTGGTCAGGGCGATGTTCTCGGCGACCGTCATCCACTCCACGAGACCGAGGTCCTGGTGGATGAAGGACATGCTCCGGGACGCGGCGGGACTGCCGAGCGGCAGGCCGTCCACGGTGATCTGTCCCGCGTCGGCGGGGTGGACGCCGGCGAGGACCTTGATGAGCGTGGACTTGCCGGCGCCGTTGGGCCCGAGGAGGGCGAGCACGCTGTGGGCGTGGACGTCGAGGTCGACCCCGGCCAGCGCGACGGTCCCGCCGAACCGCTTGCCCAGCCCGCGGATACGGACCAAGGGCTCCGGCCCGAAGGGTGAAACCGCCTTCACCGGCGTGTCAGGAGCGTCGCGCACCCGATTAAATTACAACATTTCGGACGCCTTTCGGCCGCGGTGACTCCCACGCGGGTCGGCGGACGCGTCACGCGGCGTCGAGCCCGCACTCGGCCCAGATGACCTTGCCCTCCGGGAGGTAGCGCGTGCCCCAGCTCTGCGAGAGCTGCGCGACGAGGAACAGGCCGCGTCCGCCCTCGTCGGTACTGGCCGCCCGGCGCAGATGAGGGGCGGTGTTGCTGACGTCGGAGACCTCGCAGATCAGGGTGCGCCCGTGCAGCAGCCGGACCCGGATGGGCCCGGCGCCGTGCCGGATCGCGTTGGTGATCAGCTCGCTGAGGATCAGCTCCACGGCGAACGCGGCCTCGTCGAGCCCCCAGTCGGCCATGCGCCGCATGGCGGACGCCCGGACCTCGGCGACGACCGCCGGGTCGGCGGGCAGCTCCCAGGCCGCGATCCGGCCGGGATCCAGGGCGTGCACGCGGGCGACGAGCAAGGCGATGTCGTCGTGCGGGTGCGCGGGCGCCACGGTGTCCAGGACCGCCTGACAGGTCTCCTCGGGTGCCCGCTCCGGGTGGGCCAGGGCCGCGCGCAACTGCTCCAGGACCACGTCGACGTCGCGGTGCCGGTCCTCGATGAGTCCGTCGGTGTAGAGCACCAGCTGACTGCCCTCGGGGACGTCGATCTCGACGGCGTCGAAGGGCAGCCCCCCGAGACCGAGCGGGGGCCCGGCCGGAAGGTCCGGGTAGGACACGGCGCCGTCGGGGTGGACGAGTGCGGGCGGCGGGTGACCGGCGCGCGCCATGAGGCACCGCTGCTCGGTCGGGTCGTAGACGGCGTACAGACAGGTCGCGCCGATGACGCCGGCGCCCTTGCCGTCGGGGTCCTCCCGGTCCAGGCGTCCTACGAGGTTGTCCAGGTGGGTGAGGACCTCGTCCGGGGAGAAGTCGAGCTCGGCGAAGCTGCGCGCAGCGGTGCGCAGCCGGCCCATCGTGGCCGCGGAGAGCATGCCGTGGCCGACGACGTCGCCGACGAGGAGCCCGACGCGGGTGCCGGAGAGCGGGATGACGTCGTACCAGTCCCCGCCCACGTCGGACTCGGCGGGCAGATAGCGGTGGGCGACCTCGACGGCGTCCTGGTCGGGCAGACCGTGCGGGAGGAGTCTGCGCTGGAGGGCCAGGACCATGGTGCGTTCGTGGGTGTAGCGCCGGGCGTTGTCGATGGACAGGGCGGCGCGGGCGGCGAGCTCCTGGGCCAGCGAACGGTCGTCGTCCCCGAAGGAGCCCCCGGCACGGTAGAAGCTGGCGATCCCCAGGACGACCCCGCGGGCGAGCAGGGGCACCGCGATGAGGGAGTGGACGTGGGCGAGCAGGCGTGCGGTGTGCTCGGGGTCCTGGGCGAGCCAGCCCGCGGCGGCCTTCAGGTCCGGTTCCAGCACCGCCTCGCCCCTGGTCAGGCAGCGCAACTGGGGCGCGGTCGGGCCGAAGTCGATGCGCTTGCCGGGCTGGGTGAAGGGCAGGCCCTCGCGGACGCCGTGCACCACCGTGCGGCGCAGGTCGGCGAGGGGGTCGGCGGATTCCTCGCCGCGCAGGACGGCATCGGGCAGGTCGATGGTGACGAAGTCGGCCAGGCGCGGGACCGCCGTCTCGGCCAGTTCCTCGGCGGTGCGGCGCACGTCCAGGGTCGTGCCGATGCGGGCGCTGGCCTCGGACAGCAGCTCAAGGCGCCGGCGCGCGGCCAGGGCGTACGCCCCGACGTGCGGCTCCCCCACCATGACGAGCCCCCGGGCCGGGAACGGGGAGCCGGTGCCGTCGTCCGCGGCCGGGAACGCCGAGCCGGTGCCGTCGTCCGCCGCGCCTCTGCCGCCGTACAGCGCGTCGCCACCGCCGTCGACCACGTCCCTGCCACCATCGACCGCGCCCGCACGACCACCAGCCGCACCCCCACCGCCGTCAGCCATGCCCCCAGCGCCGTCCGCCGGCCCCCTCCCGCTCTCGGTGCCGCCGGTCTCGCCGTGCCCGCCGGGCACCCGGTCACCGTCGGGCGCGACGGCCGGGCCGGGTGCGGCGGCGAGATATCCGGACGGCAGGGTGATCGACGGCCGGGCGGGCCGGACGACGGCCGAGAGGGCGGCGAGGTCCGGTAGCTCGTCGGCCTGGTGCGGGAGGACGAGGGGCCCCCTTGCCGCGGCGCCGGGCAGCACCGCCTCGACGGCGAAGCCCCGCACCCCGGAGGCGCTCGTCATCGGGCGGCTCACGAGCGTCACCCGCCGGCCGCCGGGCAGGGCCACGTCGATGGCGGCCCGCTGCCCGCGGGAGATCAGCTCGGCGGCCTTCTCCTTCAGGATGTCCTGGTCACGCGGGGGGAACTCGCCGGCCACCGCGTCCAGGGCGACACCGCTGTACAGGCCGGCCTCGCTGCCGGTGGCCAGGTACGTCCGCAGCAGGGCGCGCTCGTGCGCGGAGCTCTGCCCCAGCAGCCGCCGCTCGATGTTCTCGGCCGCCCGGCGGATCGCCGCGCCCAGCCCGGGCTGTTCGAAACTGCGTGGATAGCCGAAGCACAGCACGCCCTCGATGCGTCCGCTGAGCGGGTCCCGGACGGGCATCGCCACGCAGGCGTTGCCCTGGGAGCGTTCCGCGAAGTGCTCGGCGCCGTAGACGCGGATGAGCTGCCGCTCCGCCAGGGCGAGTCCGATGCCGTTGGTGCCGGCGACCTGCTCGGCGAAGACGAAGCCCGGCACCCGCTGGATCGCCGGGAGGCTCCTGGCCATCGTGGGGTCACCGAATCGGCGCAGAAGGACGGTCCCGTTCGCGTCGGCGACCGAGATGTTGACCTGGCTGCCGGAGAACGCGACCTGGAGCCGGTCGAGCACCGGCACGGCCGCGCGGACGATACGGCCCCCGGGGTCGAAGTCCTCGCTGTAAGGGAGGTCGGTCCGGTCCGGTGACAGGCCCAGGGACCGGCTGCGCCGCCACGAGTTCAGGATGGACGTCCGTACACCCGTGTCGACCGGCTCACCCTGGAGGAACCGCTCGCGAAGCCGGGCGGGGCCCGTGCCGTCGGTCGCACGTCCCGCCGGCTTGGGTTCCTCGCCGGACCGAACCACGCTTCGCCTCGCTTGCGCCCGCGATCATCCGCTGCTCGGAAGAGAATCTGGCATTGACGAGGATACGGGCATTAAGGGCACGCGTCACGGTGCGCCGGAGCCGTTCGGGCGCCGCACCGAGGGCTCCGGCCGGGCTGACCGCGTTCACCCCAGGAAACTCAACCGCACCTTCCGCTCCGGGTTGTCCTTGTTCGTGTCCACGAGGCACACCGACTGCCAGGTCCCGAGCTCCAGCCGGCCGCCCAGCACCGGCAGGGTCGCGTGCGGCGGGACGAGGGCCGGCAGCACGTGGTCGCGGCCGTGGCCGGGGCTGCCGTGCCGGTGCTGCCAGCGGTCGTCGGCGGGCAGCAGCGTGTGCAGTGCGGCCAGGAGGTCGTCATCACTGCCGGCACCGGTCTCGAGCACGGCGATTCCGGCCGTCGCGTGCGGGACGAAGACATTGAGGAGGCCGTCGCGACCGGCCGCCGCCTCCCGAAGGTAGGACTCGCAGTCGCCGGTGATGTCGACGACCCTCTCCGTGGAACCGGTGCGGACGTTCAGGACTCGGGTGGTGAAGACATCTGACATGCCCCCATCCTGACGCACGCGCCCGGTTCCACCCGGCTGACCCCGCCCGGGTGGTGGTACCGGCGTCCACTGGACGAGACGCCCGTTGACCGTGCGCATGCCAGCTGGCTAGGTTCAGCCGCATGTTGCGTTCAGCCCTGCTCACCACGCGCGGTCACATCGACCTGCTGCGGGTGGCCTCCGCCGCGTGTCGCCGCGGCCGCTGACGCCCTTCTTCCCCTCGCTTTCCGGTTCCCTCGCCTTGGTTCCGCCTGCCCGCTGAGCGTCCCTGTTCTCGTCGGTGCGGCGGCGGCGAGGCGTGCCTCCCCTGCACTCGCTCTCCCCCGTGGAGCCCTCATGAGCATCAGTCATGCCCCGCCCACGCCCTCGAAAGCTGATATTTCGCATGTATCAGCTCCTGACCTCGACCTCCAGCCCCTCGTCCCCACTTCCTCCCGCCGCACCCGCGTCCCCCGCTGGCTGCGCCGCACCACCGGCCCGGTCCTGCTGCTGGCGTTGTGGCAACTCCTCAGCGGCACGGGCGCGTTGCAGCCGGAGGTACTCGCCTCGCCCGGCCGTATCGCCCAGGTCGCCGGGGACATGGTGGCCGACGGCTCGCTGCCCGCGGCCATGGGCACCTCGCTCCAGCGGGTCGCGGCCGGGCTGCTGCTCGGCCTGGTCGTCGGCACCGGACTCGCCCTGCTGTCGGGCCTGTTCCGGATCGGCGAGGACCTGGTGGACGCGCCCGTGCAGATGCTGCGGACGGTGCCGTTCGTGGGTCTCATCCCGCTGTTCATCATCTGGTTCGGCATCGGCGAGGCCCCCAAGGTCGCCATCATCACGCTCGGCGTGACCTTCCCGCTCTACCTCAACGTCTACGCCGGAATCCGCGGCGTGGACGCCCAGTTGATCGAGGCCGGCGAGTCCCTCGGATTGTCGCGCCGGGGACTCGTCCGGCACGTCGTCCTCCCGGGCGCGCTGCCGAACGCCATGACCGGCCTGCGCTACTCGCTCGGCATCGCCTGGCTCGCGCTGGTCTTCGCCGAGCAGGTCAACGCCGACTCCGGCATCGGGTTCCTCATGGTGCAGGCGCGGGACTTCCTGCGGACCGACGTGATCGTGGTCTGCCTGGTCGTCTACGCCTTCCTCGGCCTGCTCGCCGACTTCATCGTCCGCTCTCTCGAAAAGGTGCTGCTGCAATGGCGACCGACGTTCACCGGCCGGTGATCCCCCAGGCGGTCCACGTCGAGGGGCTCACCCGGTCCTTCGACGGGCGTGCCGTCATCGACGATCTGCGACTGGACGTCCGGCCTGGCGAGTTCGTGGCCCTGCTCGGCCGCAGCGGCTGCGGCAAGTCGACGCTGCTGCGCATCCTCGCCGGGCTCGACCGCGACATCGAGGGCACCGTCCTGGTGCCGCGCCGCAAGGCCGTCGCCTTCCAGGCCCCCCGGCTGATGCCGTGGAAGAAGGTGTGGCGCAACGTCCTGCTCGGCCTGCCCGGCAAGCCCGAACGCGCCGTCGCCGAGCAGGCCCTCGACGAGGTCGGCCTCGGACACCGCTCGGCCGCCTGGCCCAAGACCCTCTCCGGCGGCGAGGCCCAACGCGCCTCACTCGCACGGGCGTTGGTGCGCGAGCCCGATCTGCTGCTGCTCGACGAGCCGTTCGGCGCGCTCGACGCCCTCACCCGCATCAAGGCCCAGCGGCTCGTGGGCGAGTTGTGGCAGCGCCGGGGCTGCGCGGTGCTCCTCGTCACCCACGACGTGGAGGAGGCCGTACTGCTCGCCGACCGCGTCCTGGTGATGGACGGCGGCGTCATCGCCCACGAGCAGCGCATCGACCTCGACCGTCCCCGCGACATCACCGACCCGCGCTTCGCCGCGCTGCGCGCCGGCCTCCTCGAACGCCTCGGCGTCGAGGCGACGGCCGCCGAAGCCGCCTGACTCCTCCCGCCCCTTACGTCCCCGGCCTCACGACTTACACGAACGGAACCACCATGCGACGACGTCTCGCGCCCGCCGCCCTGCTCCTCCCCCTCGCCCTGCTGCTCACCGCCTGCGGCGGGAACTCGGCCGCCGGTACGTCGGACGGCGGCACCGACGGCCAGGGCTCCGTCACGCTCGACGTCGGTGACCAGAAGGGCGGTTCGGAGGCCATCCTGCGGGCCGCCGGGGAACTGAAGAACCTCGACTACAAGATCAAGTGGTCCACGTTCACCTCGGGACCGCCGCTGCTGGAGGCCGTCAACGCGGGGGCCGTCGACATCGGCGGCGTCGGCAACACCCCGCCGGTCTTCGCGGCCGGAGCGGGCTCGAAGATCAAGGTGGTGGCCGCCTGGCACGGCACGTCCAAGGGCGACACCATCCTCGTCCCGAACGACTCGTCCCTGAAGAGGCCCGAGCAGCTCAAGGGCAGGTCGGTGGCCGTCGCGCAGGGCTCGTCCGCCCACTACCAGCTGGTCGCGTCGCTGAAGAAGGCCGGGCTGAAACTGAGCGACGTCAAGGTCAAGTACCTCCAGCCGGCCGACGCGCTCGCCGCGTTCACCGCCGGCAAGGTCGACGCCTGGGCGGTGTGGGACCCGTACACCTCACAGGTGCTGAAGGCCGGGCAGGGACGGGTCCTGACAGACGGCGACGGCGTGACCAACGGGCTCACCTTCCAGGTCGCGGCGCCGGACGCGCTGAAGGACAAGAAGAAGGCCGCCGCCGTCAAGGACTACCTGGAGCGGCTGCGGCGTGCCTACACGTGGGTGTACGACCACGAGGAGGAGTGGGCGAAGGTCTGGGCGAAGGACACCGGGCTCCCCGAGGACGTGGCCCTGGCCGCGGTGAAGCGCACGTACACGACCCGGATCGCGGTCGCCGTCGACAAGCCGCTGATCGCCTCCGAGCAGGAGATCGCCGACACGTTCACGTCGTTGAAGCTGATCCCCCGCGAGGTCGACTTCGCCGACTTCACCGACACCCGGTTCAACGGCGACCTGCCGCCGTCGACGACCGCGCCCCGGCCCTCGGAGGGCTAGGGTCTGTCCGGCAGAAGGCCGGGAAGATCGACGCCCCCGGCACGGTTAGTAGAAGCGTGAACAACACACGCGAGGTCGAGGTAGTCGTCACAGGCGCTGGTCAGGCCGGTCTGGCCGGCGCCTATCACCTGCGGCGAGCCGGTTTCGAGCCGGACCGCGACTTCGTCGTGCTGGACCACTCCCCCGGTCCCGGCGGCGCGTGGCAGTTCCGCTGGCCGTCGCTGACGTACGGCAAGGTGCACGGGATGCACGCACTGCCGGGGATGGAGCTCACGGACGCGGATCCGGCGCGGCCGTCCGCCGAGGTGATCAGCGACTACTTCGACCGGTACGAGCGGACCTTCGACCTGCGGGTGCGGCGCCCCGTCGATGTGCGGGCCGTACGCGAGGGGCCCGGCGGGCGGCTGCTGGTGGAGACCTCGGAGGGTGTGTGGTCGACGCGGGCGCTGATCAACGCGACGGGTACGTGGGACCGGCCGTTCTGGCCGCGCTACCCGGGCCAGGAGACCTTCCGCGGGCGGCAGTTGCACACCGCGCAGTACCCCGGGCCGGAGGCGTTCGCCGGGCAGCGGGTCGTCGTGGTGGGGGGTGGCGCCTCGGGCACGCAGCATCTGCTGGAGATCGCCCCGTACGCGGCGGCCACCACCTGGGTGACCCGGCGCCCGCCCGTCTTCCGTGAGGGCCCCTTCGACGAGAACGCGGGCCGGGCGGCCGTCGCGCTCGTCGAGGAACGGGTACGGCAGGGGCTGCCGCCCAGGAGTGTCGTCTCGGTCACCGGGCTGCCGCTCAACGACGCGATCCGGCGGGGCATCGAGGACGGGGTGCTCGACCGGCAGCCGATGTTCGACCGCATCACGCCGACGGGAGTGGACTGGAAGGACGGCCGCCACGTCGACGCCGACGTCATCCTCTGGGCCACCGGCTTCCGCGCCGCCATCGACCACCTCACCCCGCTGCGTCTGCGCGAGCCGGGCGGCGGCATCCGCCTGGAGGGCACACGCGCGGCCGCCGATCCGCGTATCCACCTCGTCGGCTACGGCCCGTCGGCCAGCACCATCGGCGCCAACCGTGCCGGCCGCGCCGCCGTCCGCGACATCAGGCGCCTGCTGGCGCAGGAGCCGGTCGCCGCGTGACGCCCTGGCGGGTCATCCGGCCGCCCGCGCGTCGCCCTTCCTCTGGTGGGTGTTGAACTCCGCGACGTTCCGCTGGTGTTCCGCGTAGTCCGCGGTGAAGCGGGTGTCGCCCGGGCGGACCGTGACGAAGTACAGCCAGTCGCCCGGGGGTGGGTTGACGGCGGCGCGCATGGCCTCCTCGCCGGGGTTGTCGATGGGGGTGGGGGGCAGGCCCATGCGCTGGTAGGAGTTGTAGGGGCTGTCGATCCGGGTGTCGCTCTCCGTGGTGCGGAGGGTGGAGCGGCCGAGCGCGTAGTTGATGGTGGAGTCCATCTGGAGCGGCATGCCGCGTTCGAGGCGGTTGAAGACGACCCGGGCGACCTTGCCCATGTCGGCCTTGGTGGCCGCCTCCGCCTGGACGATGCTCGCGATGGTGACGGCCTGGTAGACGTTCATGGCGTTGCGCTGCGCCCCCGCGGCGATGGGAGCGCCGTCGAACTTCTCGTTCGCCGTGTCGACCATCAGTGCCAGGAGCTCCTGCGGGGTCGTCTTCTCCCGGAGGGGATAGGCCGCCGGGAAGAGGTAGCCCTCCGGGTTGCCCTCGGCGTCGTTCGGCAGTTTGAGGGCCGCCTTCGCCAGGGACTTCTTCGTGCTGCCGGGAGGCAGGGCGAGGGCCTTGTCGACGGCGGCGTAGACCTGGCTCGCGCGCCAGCCCTCCGGGATCACCAGGGTCGCGGGCCGGCCGTGCTCCTCGGGCCGCAGGATCAGCAGCGGCACCGCCACGGCGGTGCCCACCACGACCGCTCCGGTCGCGACGAGGGCGATGCGGCCCCGGCGCGTCAGTCGAATCGTGCTCCGTGGCGGAGTGTTCTTCTGCATGCGGGCACGGTAACCCGTATATCGTCACAAACCCGGCATATTTTCATCTTGTCGGTTCCAGTTGAGCGTCTCGGCGTACGAGCGCCGCATACCGGCCGTGCCGCTCCAGCAGTTCCTCGTGCGTACCGAGTTCGACCGCGCGCCCCGAGTCGAGGACCACGATCTGGTCGGCGCCCCGGACGGTGGACAGCCGGTGGGCGATGGTGAGCGTGGTGCGGTTCGCCGACAGCGCGTCGATGGCGTCCTGCACGGCCGCCTCGGTCCGGGTGTCCAGCGCGCTGGTGGCCTCGTCGAGGATGAGGACCGGCGGGTCGCGCAGGATCGTGCGGGCGATGGCCAGGCGCTGCTTCTCACCGCCGGAGAAGCGGTGGCCGCGCTCACCCACGACGGTGTCGTAGCCGTCGGGCAGGGACGCGATGTGGTCGTGGATCTGCGCCGCCTTCGCCGCCTGGTACAGCTCCTCGTCGGTGGCGTCGGGCTTGGCGAAACGCAGGTTGTCGGCGACCGAGGCGTGGAAGAGGTACGTCTCCTGCGAGACGACGCCGACCGCGCGCGCCAGGGTGTCGAAGTCGAGGTCGCGGACGTCGACCCCGTCGAGGGTGACGCGTCCGCCCGTCACGTCGTAGAGGCGGGGCACGAGGTAGCCGAGCGTGGACTTTCCGGCGCCGGTCGGGCCGACGATCGCGAGGCTGCCGCCCGCCGGGACGGTGAGGTCGATGCCGTCGAGGACCGCGCCGCCCTTGTCGTCGTAGCCGAAGGAGACGTCCTCGAAGCGGACCTCGCCCTTCACGCGGTCGAGGCGGACCGGGTCCGCGCGCTCGGTGATGTCGATCGGCAGGTCGAGGTATTCGAAGATGCGCTGGAAGAGGGCGAGCGAGGTCTGGATCTGCACACCCGTCGACAGCAGGCTCACGGCCGGGCGGAACAGGCCCTGCTGGAGCGAGACGAAGGCGACGATCGTGCCGATGGAGACCTCGGGGCCGCCCAGTTGGAGGGCCATGCCGGCGGTCCAGTAGATGACGGCGGGCAGGGCGGCCATGACGATCGTGATGACGGCCATGCGCCAGCGGCCGGCCATGTTCGACCGCACTTCCAGGTCGACGAGCTCCTCGGACTCCTCGGCGAAGGACTTCGTCAGCGAGTCGGAGCGTCCCATCGTGCGGCCGAGCAGGATGCCGCTGACGGAGAGCGACTCGGTGACCGTGGCGGCCATGGCGGCCATCTGCTTCTGGCGCTGGGTGGTGATCTTCCGCCGTTCGTTGCCCACGCGGCGGCTGATCCACACGAACACCGGCAGCAACAGCAGAGAGACGACGGTCAGGCGCCAGTCGAGGGCCACCATCGCGACGATCGTGGCCACCACGCTGGTGAAGTTGGAGACCAGGGAGGTCGCCGTGGAGGTGACGGTGGCCTGCATGCCGCCGATGTCGTTGGCGATGCGGGACTGCACCTCGCCCGTGCGCGTGCGCGTGAAGAAGGCGAGGGACATGCGCTGGAGGCGCCCGTAGACGGCGGTGCGCAGATCGTGCATGACGCGCTGGCCGACCGTCGTGGAGATCAGTGTCTGCAGCACGCCGAAGACGCTGGTGAGGACGGCGCTGAGGATCATGCCGAGGGCGAGCAGGCTGAGCAGGCCCGTACGCCCCTGGGGGATCGCGACGTCGAGGATCTCCTTCAGCAGGAACGGCGTGGCGACCGAGACCAGCGACGCGGCGCCGACCAGCAGGCCGACGATGGCGAGGCGGCCCCGGTAGGGGCGGAAGAGCCGGAGGATGCGGCGGACCTGCCGGGGTTGTTCCTTCGCGTCGGCGGGTGCGCTCCAGGGGGCTTCGTGGTCGGGATGCATGGGCTCCTTCGGGAGAGCGGTACGGGCGGGCCAGGGCGGCGGGTCGGATCGTAGCTCATTGTTACCTATACTCACAATGAACATCATCCTGATATTGTTCCCGCATGACCTCCCCCGATTCCGACGGCCTGCTCGCCGAGCAGTTGCTGCGGCTCACCCGCCGGGTGCACCGCATCCAGAAGCGCCATCTGGAGCAACGCGACCTCGGCATCACACCGGCCCAGTCCCGGTTGCTGCGCACCCTCGCGCACTGGGGTTCGCCGCCGCGCATGGCCGACCTGGCCGAGCGTCTGGAAGTCGTGCCGCGGGCCGTGACGACCCTGGTCGACGGGCTGGAGGCGAGCGGCAAGGTGCGGCGGGTCCCGGACCCGGCGAACCGGCGGGTGATCCGCATCGAGCTCACGGACGACGGGCGGGGCGCGCTGCGCGAGCTGCGGGCGGCGCGCAGGTCGGCCGCGGAGGAGATCCTCGCCCCGCTGACGGAGGAACAGCGCGAGGCGCTCGGGGGGCTGCTGAACACGTTGATCGACGGAACGCCGGTGCGTTCCGGCTGACGGTCGGCGCGTTCCTGCTGACGGGCCAGGAAAACCCACGACGGGCCGCGGCCACCGCTCCTCATGCCGGAGCGGTGGCCGCGGCCCCTTCGATTTCGGTCGGTTTCGGTCAACCGACCTCGGGAGCGGGTTCCTTGGGCTTCTGGGCGGGGATGCCCGGCGCCGGGGTTTCGGCCGCCGTCGGCTCGACCGCCCGGGCCTCGTCGCCGTCACCGCCGTCCGGCGGGCCCGTCTCCTCCCCGTCGAGCGTCTTCTTGGCCCGCTCGATGTCCAGGGCACCCTCCCAGCGGGACACCGCGAAGACGGCGACGCAGTTGCCGAGCAGGTTCGTGACGACGCGCATCGAGTCCATGATGCGGTCCACGCCGAGCAGCAGGGCGACGGCTCCGGCCGGGATGGCGCCCAGGGACGAGGCGGTCGCGGACAGGGCGAGGAACGCCGAACCGGGGATGCCCGCCATGCCCTTGCTGGTCAGCATCAGCACCAGGACCACGGTGATCTGCTGGCCCAGGCTCAGATCCACGCCCACGGCCTGGGCGATGAACAGTGTGCCGATGGACAGGTAGAGCGAGGCTCCGTCGAGGTTGAAGGAGTAGCCCGTGGGCAGCACCAGACCCACCGCGTCGTCGCGGGCACCGGCCCGGCGCAGCTTCTGCATCACGCGCGGCATGACCGACTCGGTGGACGCGGTGCCGAGCGCCAGCAGCATCTCCTCGCGGATGTAGCGCAGGAACTTCCAGAGACTGAGCCCCGTCACCATCCGCAGGGCGACGGCGAGCAGCACGACGAACAGCGCGGCCGCCACGTAGCAGAGCACGATGAGCTTGGCGTACGTCTTCATCACGCCCAGCCCGTAGTTGCCGACCAGGTGGGCCATCGCGCCGAACACCGCGAGCGGGGCGAGCCGCATGATGAACCCGACGACCGTGAAGATCACTTCCTGGGCCTGGTCGATGGCGGGCAGGATCTTCGGCACCTTGGTGTGTCCGAGGTGCAGCAGGGCCGCGCCCACCAGGCAGGCCAGGATGAGGACTTGGAGCAGTTCGTTCTCGGCGAAGGCGCCGACGAAACTCTCGGGCAGGGCGTTGAGGACGAACTCGGTCGTCGAGGGCAGATGCCCACCGCCCGTCGTCTGGTTCACCGCGGCGGCGTCCAGCGAGGAGGGGTCGACGTTCATGCCCTTGCCGGGCCCGACGACGTTGGCGGCGACCAGGCCGATGACCAGGGCGGCGGTGGAGGCCACCTCGAACCAGATGAGGGCCTTGACCCCGATCCGGCCGAACGCCTTCAGGTCACCGGCCTTGGCGATGCCGACGACGACCACGCAGAACACCAGAGGCGAGATCACCGTCTTGATGAGCCGGGTGAAACCGTCGCCGAGCGGCTGGAAAGCCGTGGCCGTATCCGGCCACAGCTTCCCGACGACGATTCCGAGGACGAGCGCGCAGAGGACCTGCGCGAAGAGTGAGGTACGCAGGGTGCGTGCGACGCGCCGCGACAGGGACGGTACCGACGGTGGCACGGGGCCTCCTAGGGGGACGGGACACACAGAGGCCGGAGGGGACTTCTGCGATACGGAAAGCGGCTTCCGTAGCCGTACACTCTGGAGGCTGTCTTGATCGCGCACAAGACCGCAACGTTTCAGCCATGTAAAAGCGTCCTAAGTGACGTATGTCACACGCACCCCAGGGACCCCCTCAGCAACGGCGGCGGTCCTCCGTGAGCACCCCCTGCACGGTGGTCAGTGTGCGGTCGTAGCAGCCGTGCGTGCCGTACAGCCGGTAGCGCTCGCTCGTCGTGCCGACCGCGTGCCGCTGGTCGCGGGGCACGTTCGCCGTGTACGTGGCGTCGCCCGTGTACGAGTCGTCGAGCCGCGACCACGCCGTACGCCGGCCGCCGCGCGTCTCGACGGCCGTGGCCCGGTCGCCGAGGGTCAGCACGGTGCGCAGCCGGTCGCCCGCGCCGAGGGTGGTCGTGCCGTCCATCGTGTACGTCCGGTGCGTGCGAGCGGTGCGGGCCGGTCCGCGTCCGTCGACGGTCACCGACTCGTCGTCGGTCCACGTGGCCGTGAGGGCGTCGGTCGTCTCGCCGTCCGTCCAGCGGTGCTCGGAGGTGTGGGCGAGCGAACGGCCGACGGTGGTCGTGACGCGGCCGTGCGAGGTGTCGACGTACCCCGCGACGGTCAGCCGGTGGGCGCCCTCGGTGTCGACCCGGTGGTCCGGACCGGGCGTGTACGCCGAGGAGTCGGCGAGGTCGCCCGCCTTGTGCGCGGTGAGCTTCCCGGGAACGTGGGCACGCTGCTCGTCCTGCCAGACCAGGACGTTCACGGGGGTGCTCCAGCCGGTCCGCCCCTCGGGCACGCCGACGACCGAGACCTCGACGCGGTGCGGGCGGCCGTCGTTGAGGAGCCCGGCGAAGGGGGTGAGGTCGTAGGTGATCGGCTTGATGTCGAAGGCGCGCGGGCCCGGGATCACGTACCAGAGGAACGGGTTGGACCAGCCGCCGGTCCACACGGTGGGAAACGGTGCGGCGATGCCCGCGAGCCGGCCGTCCACGCGGATCTGCACCTCGCGGTAGGGGCCTCGGCCCGCCTTGCAGGAGTACGGCGCCGGGTCGGGCACGGTCAGGTACCAGTACTCCTCGCAGCCGCCGCCGGAGCCGGTGGCGTACACCTCGGCGACGACGCGTTCGCTGTTGCGCGGGGTCGTGAGGGTGGTCGCGCCGTCCGCCCCTTGGTCGAGGGTGAGGACCCGGTCGGGGCTCCCCCCGTCGGGGCGGCCCCCGTAGAAGGTCAGCGTGACCTTGACGTCGAGGACGCCCGTGTAGGTGTCGTCGACGACGTTCCCGATGAGCATCTCGACGTCCTGGCGGCTGCGGAAGGTGTCGCCGTAGCGGGTGACGTCCTTCTCCACCGACCACTCGATGCCGTCGGGCGAGGGCTGCGGTGTCGACGTACGGAGGATCTCGACCCCGCCGACGTGCAGATGGCCGAGCCGGTCGTACTGGCGCCCCTTGACCTTGCCGTCGAGCCGCAGCACCACCTTGCTCCAGCGGTCGCCGCAGTCGCCGGGCGGGGTGTACGTGCCCCGGTACGGGGTGAAGTCGCGGAACTGCGCCCGGACCAGGGTGACTTCGCAGGACCGGCCTCCGGGCTTCGGGACGGGCGGGGCGGCCGTCACCGGGTCGTGCCAGTCGGTGCCGAACTCGGCGGGGACGTCGGCCGCACGGGCGGGACCGGTCCCGAGGAGGGTGCTCGCCAGAAGGGTCGCTCCGGCAAGCATGGACATGACGATCCGTCTCTTCATGGGCGGTGTTCTACGGGGAGTCTCACCGCCTCCGCAATGAGCACCGGCCCGCCGAGGCGCCCTGTTCCCTCCCCTGTCGGCCGGTTCCGTTCGGTGGGTGGAAAACCTGTTGCCTCCGACCACGTGACGACGCGAACCTGTCACGGTTTGTTGCCGTCGGCCGAACCCCCATCCCCCCTGACACGAGCCACTGGGACGTCATGCAGATTCAAGACCTTCCGTACCCCGACCCGGGCGTGCCGGACGCGCGTTCGGGTCCCCGATTCCTGTGGTGGCTCTTCCGCAATCAGCTGGACGGGCAGCTCAAGTCGCTGGCCTGGGGGCTGCTGCACTTCGCCTCCGTCGCCGCGCTGCCGTTCTGCGTCGGTGTCGCCGTCCAGGCCGTCGTCGACCGCTCCGGCGGGCAACTCGCCCTGGCGGGCGGCCTGCTGGTGCTGGCCTGCGTCGGCAACGCCGTCGGCGACACCTTCCTGCACCGCACCGCCGTCACCAACTGGATCACGGCCGCCGCCCGCGTCCAGCAACTGCTCGCCCGCAAGGCCGCCCAGTTGGGCTCGGCGCTGACCCGGCGCGTCGCGGCCGGTGAGGTCGTGGCCGTCTCCACGGGTGACGTCGAGAAGATCGGCTGGTTCGTGGAGGCCTGGTCGCGGTTCACCGCGGCTCTGGTCACCATCGTGCTGGTCTGCGCCGCACTGCTCGTCTACCAGCCCGCGCTCGGCGTGGTCGTCGCCGTGGGCCTGCCCGTGCTGGCCCTCGCCGTGCTGCCGCTGCTGCCCCGCGCCACCCGGCGTGCCGACGTGCAGCGCGAGAAGGCCGGACGCGCCACCGAACTTGCCTCGGACACCGTCGCCGGTCTGCGCGTGCTGCGCGGCATCGGCGGTGAGGAACTCTTCCTCGATCGCTACCGCCGCGCCTCCCAGGAGGTCCGGCACGCGGCGGTGCGCAGCGCCCGGATGTGGTCCCTGATCTCCGCGATCCAGGTCCTGCTGCCGGGGCTGCTGCTCATCGCCGTCGTCTGGTACGGCGTGCACCTGGCGCGCCAGGGCCGGATCACCGTCGGTGAACTGGTCACCGTCTACAGCTCGGTGATGGTCCTCACCTATCCGCTGCGGCACTTCGAGGAGATCGCCATGGCGTACTCCTTCTCCCGGCCGTCCGCCAAACGGGCCGCGGGCGTGCTGTCGCTGGAGCGGGCCACGGACACCGCCGGGTCACTTGGGGCCGGCCTCCCGTCCGGAGACCTGTACGACCCGGACACCGGGCTGCTCGCCGACGCCGGCCTGTTCACCGCCGTGGTGTGCGGCGACCCGGACGCGGCCGGCCGGCTGGCGGAACGGCTGGGCGGGCATCCTCCGCAGGAGGGCACCTCGGTACTGCTGGGCGGTGTGCCGCTCGACGAACTCCCGCTGGACTGTGCCCGTACGGCCGTCCTCGTCCAGGACAAGGACCCCGTGCTGCTGTCCGGCTCGCTGCGCGAACTGCTCGACGTACCCGCGTCGGGCGCTGTCGAACCGCGGGCTGCACTGGCCGCCGCGCAGTGCGACGACGTGCTGGCGGCGCTGGTGCAGGGGTCGGTGGACGCCGCCGACCCGATGGACGCCCGGATCACCGAACGCGGCCGTTCCCTGTCCGGCGGCCAGCGCCAGCGGCTCGCGCTCGCCCGGTCGCTGATCACGGACCCGGAGGTGCTCGTCCTGGACGAGCCGACCTCGGCCGTCGACTCGCACACCGAGGCGCGGATCGCGCAGGGCGTGCGGGAGCTGCGCGCGGGGCGCACGACCGTGGTGTTCACCTCCTCGCCGCTGCTGCTGGACCGCGCCGACCGGGTCGTGTTCCTGCACGACGGCGAGGTCGCGGCGACCGGCACGCATCGCGAGCTGCTGCACACCGAACCCGGCTACCGGGCCGTCGTCACCCGCGAGACGGACGACGAGGCCGCGCTGAGCGGTTCCGTCGCCCTGAAGGACGTACTGCAGGAACTGGAAGAGATCGAGGAGAAGGCATGATCGGCGTGGCGCCACCGGCGTACGACCCGGCGGCCCCGACGACGGCGAACACCCTGCCGGTCGGTGCCCCCACGACCGTCCGCGCCTACGTGGCCGAACTGCTGCGCCGGCACCGCCGGGCGTTCCTGCTGCTCGTCGGCGTCAACACGGTCGCCGTCGTCGCCTCGATGGCCGGTCCGTGGCTGCTGGGCGGAGTCGTGGAGCGGGTGTCCGACGGAGCGCGGGACCTGCGGCTGGAACTCACCGCGGGGCTGTTCGTGGCGGCGCTGGCCGTCCAGGCCCTGTTCGTCCGCCAGGTGCGGCTGCGCGGCGCGATGCTCGGCGAGCGGATGCTGGCCGACCTGCGCGAGGACTTCCTCGTACGGTCGGTCGGGCTGCCGCCCGGTGTGCTGGAGCGGGCCGGGACCGGCGATCTGCTGTCACGGATCACCACGGACATCGACCGGCTGGCCAACGCCATGCGCGAGGCCGTGCCGCAGTTGTCGATCGGCGTGGTGTGGGTGGTGCTGCTGATGGGCGGGCTGGTCGTCACGGCGCCGCCGCTGGCGCTCGCCGTGCTGCTCGCCCTGCCGCTGCTGATCGTCGGCTGCCGCTGGTACTTCCGGCGGGCACCGGCCGCCTACCGCTCGGAGGCCGCCGGGTACGCCGCCGTGGCCGCCGCGCTCGCCGAGACCGTGGACGCCGGGCGCACCGTCGAGGCGCACCGCCTCGGCGACCGGCGCGTCGCGTTGTCGGAGCGCCGGATCAGGGAATGGACGGCCTGGGAGCGCTACACGCTGTGGCTGCGGTCGGTCCTCTTCCCGGTCATCAACGTCACCCACGTGACCGTGCTGGCCTCGGTCCTCCTGGTCGGCGGCGTGTTCGCACTGCACGGCTGGATCGACGTCGGCCAGCTCACCACGGGCGCGCTGATCGCCCAGATGCTCGTCGACCCGGTGGGCATGATCCTGCGCTGGTACGACGAGCTCCAGGTGGCCCAGGTGTCGCTGGCCCGGCTCGTCGGGGTCCGGGACATCGAGCCGGACGCCGGCGACCCCTCCGTGTCCCCCGACGGACGCCATGTGCACGCCGACCGGGTGCACTTCGGCTACCTGGAGGGGGTGGACGTCCTGCGCAAGGTGTCCCTGCAGGTGTCCCCCGGCACCCGGCTGGCCCTGGTCGGCCCGTCGGGTGCGGGCAAGTCGACGCTGGGCCGGCTGCTCGCCGGCATCTACGCGCCCCGGGACGGCCGGATCACCCTGGGCAGCGCCGAGCTGTCCCGGATGCCGGCGGAGCGCGTTCGCGCCCATGTCGCCCTCGTCAACCAGGAGCACCACGTCTTCGTTGGCTCCCTGCGCGACAACCTCCGGCTCGCCCGGACCGGCGCCGGCGACGCCGAGCTGTGGGCGGCGCTGGGCGCGGTCGACGCGGACGACTGGGCCCGGGCGCTCGACGACGGGCTGGACACCGAGGTCGGCTCGGGCGGCCTGACGCTCACCCCCGCCCAGGCCCAGCAGATCGCCCTGGCCCGCCTGGTGCTGGCGGACCCGCACACCCTGGTGCTGGACGAGGCGACGTCCCTGCTCGACCCGCGCGCCGCCCGCCACCTGGAACGATCCCTCGCCAAGGTCCTCGACGGCCGCACCGTCGTCGCCATCGCCCACCGCCTCCACACCGCCCACGACGCGGACGTCATCGCCGTCGTCGAGAACGGCCGCATCAGCGAACTGGGCAGCCACGAGGAACTGGTGGCGGCGGACGGGGCGTATGCGGCGTTGTGGAGGTCCTGGCACGGGTGAGCGGGCTAGGGGCCCGGGACAGGCGGAACCGTGGGGTCCGTGGCGTTGCGCGGTCCTGAGCCGGGGTGGAAGGCTGGAATCAGGCACCGGCTCGGGGAACGCCCTGGAACCAGCGGTTCCGGGCGGCGCCAGTGCTCCGTGCGGCGGCGGCCCGGCGCGGGCACCGTTGAGAGCGGGCCCGTCCCCACCCCCTGGAGGTACCCGTGAACAGCTCCGACGGCTGGGGAGACGATGTCTACCAGCCGGACCAAGACGAGCAGAGGGAGGACACGGGGCTGCTCGACACCGAGGACACCCTGGAGAACGACGGCGTCGACGATCCCCTGGACCGGGGCTGGTCCCCTCCCGAGCGGCCCTGGGCCGTCGAGCACCTCGGCGTGACGGCGGCCGAGCGGCGGCGGGGGGAGACGCTGGACCAGCGGCTCGCCGAGGAGCTGCCGGAACCCGTCGCGCCGGACGGTGACGGTCTCGGGGACTGCCAGGGCACCGACGGGGAACTCCTGGACAACGAGGTCGGCGCCGCCCGCTCCGGCCGGCTGGTGGCCCCCGACGAGGGCGCGCACGAGGACGAGGAGAGCGCGCTGGTCGCCATGGACGTGGGCATCGACGGCGCGGCGGCGTCGGCCGAGGAGGCAGCCGTGCACATCGTCGACGAGGACACCCTGTCCGGCTGATCGCAAGCCCGACCCGAGCCGCACGAGGAGCATCCATGCAGCAGGACAAGCACCCCGACTACCACCCCGTCGTCTTCCGCGACCGGGCCGCCGGTTACGCGTTCCTGACCCGGTCCACCGCGACCAGCGACCAGACCATCGAGTGGGACGACGGCGAGACCTACCCGGTCGTGGACGTGGAGATCTCCTCGGAGAGCCACCCCTTCTACACGGGCAAGGCCCGCACGGTGGACTCGGAGGGCCGGGTCGCCGCGTTCGAGCGGCGGTACGGCGGCGGCTGAGCCTCGCCTGCAACGGTCCGGTCGGCGCTCAGATCACGTTGAGCGCCGCCGCGCAGCCCACCCCGCCGAGCAGCATGAACACCGGCATCAGCACCCTGAGCTCGACCCAGCTGCCCGCCCGGAACCGCATGACCTTCGGCGGCCCGACCGGGTACCAGCGCTTGCGCCCCACCGGTATGGGCCACAGGATCGGGCAGCCCGAGACGGTGAGCGCGTCCCCGAGGTCGTGCACGATCGCACCCAGCACGACCGGCAGCCCGAGCCAGAGGTACTCCTGGCCCGGCGCCGTGAACAGCCAGTCCGCGCCGTTGCCCGGCTTGTCCAGGACGCCCGCGAGGATCCACGCGGTGGCCGCGGCCAGCAGCCACACCAGGACGTCGCTGCTGGAGCCGCGCGCCGCCCGCCACAGCAGACCTTCGATGGCCAGCACCAAGTGCACGAAGAGGATCGCCAGCACTCCCCAGCGGTCGCTGGTGATCGCCACGACCGAGGTGCCCGCACCGATCAGGACCGCCCACAGCCAGGTGTGTGTGAGCGTCCGGTGCCCGCCGGAGCGACGCGGGTCGCCCTGCTTCTTGGTGGCCTTGTAGACGGCGTACGACAGCTTGTCGACGATCTCGCACAGCCAGCGCGACAGCGGTCCGAAGGACCGGGAGATGGTGGCCGCCTTGTGGTCGAGGTCCGGGGCGAGCGCGGCACCGGCGCAGATCAGGGCGCCGACGAGGAGGACCGGCCAGGGCATCGGGTGCCCGGCCGCGGCGGCCGCCGCACCGACGCCGAGCCAGGCGGCGGCGCCCGACAGTGAGTGTGCTGGTCCCATCATCGGCGTTGCCCGCCCCATTCCTCGTGTACCGCTGTCCAGTTGACCGGCGCCCTGACATCCCGTCGGCGACACAGCGTAGCGTTCGCGATCTTCGCGCCCGCAGCCGATTCCCGCATCGGGCGGGAGGCCAGGCAAGATGGGGGGCGTGACCCTCATCGATCAGCTGCCGCGGACCGCCGACCCCGACGCCCTGTACGAAGCCTTCGAGTCGTGGGCCGGTGAGCGGGGTCTCACGCTCTATCCCCACCAGGAGGAGGCGCTGATCGAGGTGGTCTCCGGCGCGAACGTGATCGTGTCGACGCCCACCGGGTCCGGCAAGAGCATGATCGCGGCGGGTGCGCACTTCGCCGCTCTGGCCCGGGACGAGGTCACCTTCTACACCGCCCCGATCAAGGCGCTGGTGTCGGAGAAGTTCTTCGAACTGTGCAAGATCTTCGGCACGGAGAACGTCGGCATGCTCACCGGCGACGCCTCCGTCAACGCCGACGCCCCCGTGATCTGCTGCACCGCCGAGGTGCTCGCGTCGATCGCGCTGCGCGACGGCAAGGACGCGGACGTCGGCCAGGTCGTGATGGACGAGTTCCACTTCTACGCGGAGGGCGACCGCGGCTGGGCGTGGCAGATCCCGATCCTGGAGCTGCCGCAGGCGCAGTTCGTGCTGATGTCGGCGACGCTCGGCGACGTCTCCTTCTTCGAGAAGGACCTCACCCGCCGCACCGGCCGCCCGACCGCGGTGGTCCGCTCGGCGACCCGTCCCGTGCCCCTGTCGTACGAGTACCGGTACACGCCGCTCACGGAGACGCTCACCGACCTGCTGGCGGCCCGGCAGGCACCCGTCTACATCGTGCACTTCACGCAGGCGCAGGCCGTGGAGCGGGCGCAGGCGCTGATGAGCATCAACATGTGCTCGCGGGAGGAGAAGGAGCAGATCGCCGAGCTGATCGGCAACTTCCGCTTCACCACCAAGTTCGGCCGCAACCTCTCCCGCTACGTCCGGCACGGCATCGGCGTCCACCACGCCGGCATGCTGCCCAAGTACCGCCGCCTGGTGGAGAAGCTGGCGCAGGCCGGCCTGCTGAAGGTCATCTGCGGCACGGACACCCTGGGCGTGGGCGTCAACGTGCCCATCCGCACGGTGCTGTTCACGGCCCTCACCAAGTACGACGGCACCCGCGTACGCACCCTGCGCGCCCGGGAGTTCCACCAGATCGCGGGGCGCGCCGGGCGGGCCGGTTACGACACGGAGGGCTTCGTCGTCGCGCAGGCGCCCGAGCACGTCGTCGAGAACGAGAAGGCCCTCGCCAAGGCCGGTGACGATCCGAAGAAGCGCCGCAAGGTCGTCCGCAAGAAGGCCCCCGAGGGCTTCGTCGCGTGGTCGGAGCAGACCTTCGAGAAGCTCATCGCCTCCGAACCGGAGCCGCTGACCTCCCGGTTCCGGGTGACGCACACGATGCTGCTGTCGGTGATCGCCCGCCCCGGCAACGCCTTCGAGGCGATGCGCCACCTGCTGGAGGACAACCACGAGCCGCGCAAGCAGCAGTTGCGGCACATCCGCCGGGCCATCGCGATCTACCGTTCGCTGCTGGACGGCGGCATCGTCGAGAAGCTCGACGAGCCGGACGCGACCGGCCGCATCGTCCGCCTCACCGTCGACCTCCAGCAGGACTTCGCGCTCAACCAGCCGTTGTCCACGTTCGCACTGGCCGCGTTCGAGCTGCTGGACCCCGAATCGCCGTCGTACGCGCTCGACATGGTGTCCGTGGTGGAGTCCACCCTGGACGACCCGCGGCAGATCCTCGCCGCCCAGCAGAACAAGGCGCGCGGCGAGGCCGTGGCCGCGATGAAGGCGGACGGCGTCGAGTACGAGGAGCGCATGGAGCGCCTCCAGGACATCACGTACCCGAAGCCGCTGGAGGAGCTGCTCTTCCACGCGTACAACACGTACCGCAAGAGCCACCCCTGGGTCGGTGACCATCCGCTGTCGCCGAAGTCGGTCATCCGCGACATGTACGAACGGGCGCTGTCGTTCACCGAGTTGGTGTCCCACTACGAGCTGGCCCGCACCGAGGGCATCGTGCTGCGCTACCTCGCCAGCGCCTACAAGGCCCTCGACCACACCGTCCCGGACGACCTCAAGTCCGAGGACCTCGAGGACCTGATCGAGTGGCTGGGCGAGATGGTGCGCCAGGTCGACTCCAGCCTGCTGGACGAGTGGGAGCAGCTCGCCAACCCGGAGGAGATGACCGCCGAGGAGGCCCAGGAGAAGGCCGACGAGGTCAAACCGGTCACCGCCAACGCGCGTGCCTTCCGCGTCCTGGTCCGCAACGCCATGTTCCGCCGGGTCGAGCTCGCCGCCCTGGACCAGGTCGGGGAACTGGGCGAGATGGACGCGGAGTCCGGCTGGGACGCCGACGCGTGGGGCGAGGCGATGGACAAGTACTGGGACGAGTACGACGACCTCGGCACCGGCCCCGACGCCCGCGGCCCCAAGCTGCTGCTCATCGAGGAGGAGCCGGAGAACGCCCTGTGGCGGGTCCGGCAGATCTTCCACGATCCCAACGGCGACCACGACTGGGGCATCAGCGCGGAGGTCGACCTCACCGCCTCCGACGCGGAGGGCCGCGCGGTCGTCCGGGTCACCGACGTCGGCCAGCTGTGAACGGCCGGGCAGCAGCGAGCACAGGAGAATCCCACCGATGACGACGAACCCGGCCGAGAGACTGGTCGACCTGCTCGATCTGGAGCAGATCGAGGTCAACATCTTCCGTGGCCGCAGCCCGCAGGAATCCCTCCAGCGGGTGTTCGGCGGCCAGGTGGCGGGCCAGGCCATGGTCGCCGCCGGCCGCACCACGGACGGTGACCGTCCCGTGCACTCGCTGCACGCGTACTTCCTGCGCCCGGGCATCCCGGGCGTGCCGATCGTCTACCAGGTCGAGCGGGTGCGCGACGGGCGGTCGTTCACGACCCGCCGGGTCACGGCCGTGCAGCAGGGCCGTACGATCTTCAATCTCACCGCCTCCTTCCACAAGCCGGAGGAGGGCGGCTTCGAGCACCAGCTGCCGCCCGCCCGCAAGGTCCCGGACCCGGAGTCCCTGCCCACGGTCACGGACGAGATCCGGGAGCATCTGGGCGCGCTGCCCGAGCAGTTGGAGCGGATGGCCCGCCGCCAGCCCTTCGACATCCGCTATGTGGACCGGCTGCGCTGGACCACCGAGGAGGTCGCGGACGCCGAGCCGCGCAGCGCCGTGTGGATGCGCGCGGTCGGGCCGCTCGGCGACGACCCGCTCGTGCACACCTGCGCCCTCACCTACGCCAGCGACATGACCCTCCTGGACGCCGTCCGCATCCCGGTCGAGCCGCTGTGGGGCCCGCGGGGCTTCGACATGGCGTCCCTGGACCACGCCATGTGGTTCCACCGCCCGTTCCGCGCGGACGACTGGCTGCTGTACGACCAGGAGTCGCCGATCGCGGTGGGCGGCAGGGGCCTGGCACGTGGGCGGATCTACGACCGCGAGGGGCAACTGGTCGTTTCGGTCGTTCAGGAGGGGCTCTTCCGCAGGCTGGGCTGATCTCCCACGAGGCCGATGTCCCCGCCGACCGCGTTGGAGCCGACGAGGACGTCGACGTGCCGTCAGCCCCGTCGGACCGCGCCGAGCTGGGCTCGGTGCAGGCCGGGGGCGGCAAACCGCTGCGCCACCGTGCGCAGCACGCGAGCCATGGCCTGCGCGGGCGGGGTGGCGGGGCGGGCTTGGGCGCGGGTGAGGAGGATGCGGCGGGTGGGGGCGGGCACGTCGGAGGCGAACGGCAGGAGGCGGACGTCGCTGCGGCGGCTGGTGAGGGCAAGGCGGGGCGCGAGGGCGATGCCGAGTCCGGCGGCGACCATGGCCTGGGCCTCCTGGTAGTCGTGCGAGGAGTAGGCGATGCGCGGCTCGAACCCTGCCTGACGGCAGCTGCGGCGCAGGACGTCGGCGACGGGATGGTTGTCGGCACGAATGATCCACTCCTGGTCCGCGAGGTCGCCGAGGCGCACGGAGGGGCGTGCGCGCAACGGTGAGTCGGCGGGAACGACCAGCACCGTGGGGTCGTCGAGGAGGTGGGTCAGCGTGAGCGCCGGATCGTCGAGGCGGTTCCATTCGTAGTCCCAGAGCAGGGCCTGCTCCACCTCGCCGGTGTGCAGCATCTCGCGGAGCTCCGCGAGGACCCCGGCGCGTACCTCGATACGGACGCCGGCGTGGCGGCGGCGAAATCGGGTGAGCGCGAGCGGCAGCAGGGAGGCGCTCGCCGTGGGGAAGGAACCGAGCCGCAGCGTGCCCTGGTCGAGGGCGGTGAAGGAGTCCAGGTCGGCCTGAGCCGCGCGCAGTTCGCGGCGGATCCTCTGCCCGCGTTCGGCCAGTGCGGCGCCCGCCGGGGTGGGGCGGATACCGCGCGGCAGCCGCTCGATCAGTGGCTGCCCGGCCTCCTGCTCCAGCAGAGACATCTGCTGGGAGGCGGCGGAGGTGGTCATGCCCAGCGCCTCCGCCGCGGCGGTGAGCGAGCCGCGCTCGGTGGCCTCGGTGAGCAGCAGCAGGCGGCGTACGTTCAACATAACGCCGACTTTAGCTCGGCTAAACCCTGGTGAAGCGAACTGCGATTGTTCGCAAGTCACGCCTCTGCGAAGGTCTTCGCCATCGCCGGAGCGGTTCACCGGGCCGCAACCCGCCCGCAACCCGCCTTCCCGGCCCCTCCGCCCCTTTGATCACGGAAGAGCCTCAGACGTGCACACTCCCGCGACCCTGGTGCGTGGCGGCACCAGCAAGTGCTGGCTGTTCAACCAGGTACATGTCCCCGCCGACCGCGCCGAGTTGGAGAAGATGCTGGTCGCCGCGTATGGCGCCGGCGACCCCGTGGAACTGGACGGGGTGGGCGGGGCCACCCCCACCACCTCCAAGGCGGCGATCGTCAGCGCCTCGCCCGAGCCCGGGGTGGACGTCGACTACCTCTTCGCCCAGGTCGGCATCGGCACGGGCGCGGTGGAGTGGACGAGCAACTGCGGCAACTGCGCCACCGGCGTCGCGCTGTACGCGGTGGCGAAGGGCATGGTGCCGATCACCGGTGACCGGACGCGTGTGGTGATGCGCAACACCAACACCGGAGCGGTCCTCGAGGGACTCGTGGACACCACCGGAGGCGTGGTGCACCACTTCGGCCGGCAGACCGTCCCCGGCACCCGCGCCGGCGGTGTCGCCGTCGGCCTCACCTTCCGTGAACCGGCAGGCGGCACGACCGGTTTACTGCTTCCCACCGGCCGGGCCGCAGAGGAACTGCGGGTCGGCACCGCCGGGCCGGTACGGGTGAGCATGGTGGACGCCGGGGCCCCGGTCGTCCTCGTCGACGCCGGCAGCGCCGGTCGCACCGGTGCCGAGACGCTGGAGCGCATGCAGGCGGAGGTCCCCTGGCTGCGCACGGTGCGGCATGCCGCCGCGCCTCTGATGGGCCTGTTCGAACCGGGGCTCCATCCGGGTGCGGAACCCGGCGACGCAGTACCCAAGGTGGGCCTGGTCGGTCCCCCGGTGCCGTACACCACCACTCTCGGCGAACGCGTCGCCTCCGAGGACTACGACATCTCGGTGCGCATGCTCACCATGAACGCCCCCCACCCGGCGGTCGGCCTGACCTCCGCCGTCGCCGTCGCGGCGGCGGGGTTGCTGGAGGACTCCGTGGTCTCCCGGGCCGCCGGAGGTCCCACCGACGAGTGGCTGCGCCTCGGCACCCCCGCCGGCGTGGTCGCGGTCCGCTGCACGGACGTGGCGGACGGCCTGCCTCGCCGCGTCACCGTGCAGCGGGCGGCGCGGCTGCTGGCCGACGCACGCATCTACGTACCGGAAACGGGCAGCCCGCAAGCCGCCTGAACCGGGACGACCGTCACCTCGGGCAGCCGGTCCCCCAGCCGTCCGCACCGGGATTCCCTCGCGCCCTCGGGGCGCGCCACCCCGTCCCCACCGCACCAAGGACAATGATGTCTGCTGAAGTGATATCCATAGGCGCGCTGCTGGTGATGTTCGTGGTCGGCACCGTGCTGCCGATCAACCTGGGCATCCTCGCCTTCGTCGCCACCTTCGCGGTCGGCACCGCCTCGCTCGGCCTCACCGAGGACGAGATCTTCGAGGGATTCCCGGCGAAGCTGTTCGTCACCATCGTCGGGGTCACCTACCTGTTCTCCGTCGCCCGCCGCAACGGCACCATCGACTGGCTCGTCGCGGCCGGGGTACGGCTGGTGCGCGGCAAGACCGCGCTGATCCCCTGGGTGCTGTTCCTGGTCGCCGCGCTGCTGACGGCGTTCGGCACCTTCACCCCGGCGGCGGTCGCGATCCTCGCACCGATCGGCATGAACTTCGCCTACCGCTACAAGCTCAACCCGCTGGTGGTCGGCATGATGGTGATCAGCGGCGGACACGCGGGCGCGTTCTCCCCGCTCGCCGTCTCCGGTGCGCTGGTGCTGGGACTGGTCGACAAGACGGAGCTGCACGTCTCCGCCGTGGCGCTGTTCAGCGCCAGCTTCCTGATCAACCTGGTGCTGTCGGTCCTCACGTACGTGCTGCTCGCCAAGCGCCCCGTGCCACTGGCCGAGGGAGTCGCGGAGACAGCCGACGACGATCTCACCGTCTCCGGCAGGCTCGACTGGCGCCAGTGGCTCACCCTCGCCTGTCTGGTCGCCCTCGTGGTCGGCGCGCTCGGCTTCCATCTGGAGATCGGCTTCCTGGCCCTGGCGGCCGGCGCCCTGCTGGCCCTGGTGGACATGAAGCGGCAGGAGCGGGCCGTGGACGGTGTGAGCTGGTCCACCCTGCTGCTGGTCGCGGGCATGATGACGTACATCGCGATGCTGGAGAAGGCCGGCGTCATCGAGGAGATCTCCGAACGGGCCGCCGGCCTGGGCGCCCCGCTCGTCGTCGCCCTCCTGCTGTGCTTCACCGTGGCCATCACGTCCGCCTTCGCCTCCTCCACCGCGATCCTCACCGCGATCATCCCCATCGCCGTGCCGCTGCTGCTCTCCAGCCACCTCAGCGCCGCCGGGCTGATCGCCGCTCTCGCCGTCTCCACGACGATCGTCGACACCTCCCCCTTCTCCACCAACGGCGCACTCGTGCTGAGCAACGCGCGCGGGGTCGACGCCCGCCGCTTCTACCGCCAGATCATTGGCTACACCGGCGGCATCGTCGCTCTCGGCCCCGTCGTCGCCTGGGGTGCTCTGGTCCTGCCCTGGTCGTAGCGCACGGGACGACGACAGGACAGAGTGCGCCGAGCGTGGTCACACCACGCTCGGCGCGCTCCGCACCAGCCTCGGAACATGGTCCAGACTGATGCGTATGCTGCATGAATATATGCCGGTTCGATGCTGGACGCCGATCGGCTGTCCCTCGGAGACTCTCGCGTAGCACGTCCGTACCGCGCCCCATCGCACCCTCCCCCGCAGGAAGCCCAGGCCACCGGACGACGCGAAGAGGACTCATGCCGAGGATCACCAGACGTAGGGCACTCACCATAGCCGCGAGTGCCGTCACGACGACGGCGGTAACGCCGGTGCCGACCGCTGCGGCGGCCGACGCCATGACAGCGGGGCGGCCCCGCACGCCCCGGCTCAACCCGGTTCTGCGGTGTGACCTGCTCACGCAGGTCACACCGAGGCACAACTGGCTGGTGACGGCCGTCGCCATCCGGTACGCGGCACCCATCGACACGCGCGGTGGCGTGATCCCGCCCTCCGCGTTCCACGTCACCGCGACCGTGGGCAGACAGACCGCGGCCCGCACGGTGACCCGCGTCTACACGAACTCAGCAGCCGAGGTGGACGAGCGGGCCGACCCCGGACGCCCGGGCGACCACCTGATCATCGAGCTGGATCTCCGCGACGCCAACGCGCGGGCCTCCGGGGCGACCGACCCGCTTCCCCTCGACCGCGCCTACGCGGTCAGGCAGGTGGCTGATGTCACGGCGCGCGGCAGCGGCCCGGTGCTCGCCGCGCATCCGTTCGCCATCCGGAACGATGGAGTGCGCACGCCCGTCGTGGACGGCTTCGGCGCCGGATCGTTCACCGACTCCACCGGATTCGGCCTGGACTTCCGCTTCCATCAGCCGGCGGGGTACCTACGGCGCCCCGGGGCGGGCACCCGGTACCCGCTCGTGGTCACCCTGCACGGCGGCGGCGAGGTCGCCGACAACAACATGACCCAGCTCACCGCCAACCGGATCGCGGTCGCCTTCGCCGAGCCCCAACGCCAGTACAAGAACCCGGCATTCGTGCTCGCCCCGCAGATCCCGCTGCCCCGCCCCATGGAGGGGCCGGACGGCACGGACTGGACCGACGCCAAGGTGCAGCGCGCGCTGGTCGAGCTCATCGACGCCGTCACGGCCGAGTACCCGGTCGACGCGGACCGGCTCTATCTCGTCGGCCTGTCGTCCGGGGCGCGGGGAATTCTCCACCTGCTCCCCCAACAGCCCCGCAGGTACGCCGCGGCCGTCGCCACCGCCGGCTGGGGGGACCCCTCCGCCATGGAGAGGATCACACACATCCCGCTGTGGGCCGACCATTCCGTCGACGACCCCGTCGTCCCCTACAAAGACGGGCGCTTCGGCAAACCAGGGACCTGGACGCTGATGAACGCGCTGGAGAACGCCGGCGCCAAGGTCACCCGCGGGGAATGGGGCAACGACTTGCCCCAGGAGCAGTTCGAGGCCCACTCCCGGGCCCTGCTGCGCCGGGCCCGCCGTACGGGCAGCCATGTGCTGTTCACCAGCTACCCGGCCGGCACAACGCCGGTGAACCCGCACGGGTCCTGGGCGCAGACGTACGAGAACGACGTCGTGATCGACTGGCTCTTCGAGCAGTCGCGCTGACCGGCCGGACCTCCCCTGTCCACGACACCCTGTCCGGCACCCGTGGGCCGGACGCGGCGGTGACGACCGCCTGACTCCACCACCAGCTCCGAGATGTGACCGTACCGACCGGGATCTTCAAGCTGGGCTGACCCGCGCGCTACGGGCGGCGGGTCGGTCGCCCGCACGCCTCCGATCGCGCACGTGCGCCGCCCCGGCGACCATGGCAGGAGGAGGCACCGCCGGCGTCACGCCCTCGCCGATCCGGGAGGTGGCCACGCTGCACACCGTGCTCCCCGTCGTCTTCGCGGTCTGCGCGGCCCTCAGCAACGCCGTCGCGACGGTGTTGCAGCGCAAGGCGGCGCTCACCGTGCCGAGCTCCCAGGGGCTCCGGGCCGGACTGATCGCCGACCTGCTGCGCCGGCCCGTCTGGCTGGCCGGCATCGTCGCGGTGATCGGCGCCGCCGTCTGCCAGGCGCTGGCGCTGGCGACCGGGCCGCTGACGATCGTGCAGCCGCTGTTCGTGCTGGAGCTGCCGCTGACCCTCATCGTCGCGTCGCTGCTGATGCGCCGGCATCTGCCGCGCACGGGCTGGCTGGCCGTGACAGTGGTGGTGGCCGGCCTGGCGGTCGCACTCGCCGCCGCGTCCCCCACCGGCAACCGCACCCATGTGGAGCTGGACCGCTGGATCCCCGCGCTCGCCGTGTGCGCGGGGGCGGTCGCCGGCCTGGCTGTCGCCGCCCTGCGACGCCCGGAGGGCCGGGCCCGGGCGGCGTGTCTGGGTGCCGCGACGGCGATCAGCTACGCGGTGACCGCGGCGCTGATGAAAACCGCCACCCACGTCCTCGAGGAGCAGGGACTCGTGGGCTTCCTCACCGCCTGGCAGACCTACGCGTTCGCCGCGACCGGCGTGTGCGCACTGTTCCTGCTGGAGAACGCGATGCAGGCCGGCCCGCTGGTCGCATCGCAGCCCGCGCTCACCCTCGGGGACGCGATGGTGAGCCTCGCACTCGGCATCACGCTGTACGAGGAGACGGTCCGCACCGGGTGGTGGCTGCTGCCCCAGCTGTTCGGTGTCGCGCTGATCGCCGCGGGCGTCTTCGCCCTGGCGCGCATTCCGTTCACCCGGTCGCTCGTGGCACCGGATGAGGAAGACCGAGTTGCGGGAGTGCCCTGAGGAGGAATGAGGACACCTCCGGACGTCTCAGCGCTGGCCGGCCCGCCGGCTGACCTGGCCTCCGGCGACTGACCGGCCCCGGCCGGATCAGCCGTCCGGCTGGCACCGCGGGCACCACACCGTGCCACGGCCCGCCATCCGGGACCGGCGCAGGCCGCTGCCGCAGCGCGGGCACCTGGGGTCGGGGTCGTCGCGATGTCCGGTGAGCCAGGAGTCACGCGGCGGCACGCACCCGGCGTCGACGGCGGACCGCAGGGTTCTGCGCATCTCGCTGTACAGGCGGCGGCGGTCGTCCTGGGTGAGCTCCCGCGCCCGGCGGTCGGGACGCAGCCGGGCGCGCCAGAGGATCTCGTCGGCGAGCAGATTGCCGAGGCCGGCCAGGACGGACTGGTCGGTGAGCGCGGTCTTCAGGTGCCCGCGGCGCGACGAGAGCACGGCCTCGAACTCCGCGCGGTCCACCGCCATCGCGTCGGGTCCCTGCCGCCGAAGCAGCCGGTCGAGGTCGAAGTCGTCGTGGGCCAGCCACAGGCCCTGGAGTTTGCGCTGGTCACGAAAGCGCAGCTGACGGTTGCCGCTCAGCGTGAACAGCACACGGTCATGGGCTTCGACGGCGTCCTCGGGACGACCGCAGACCAGTCGGCCGGTCATGCCGAAGTGCAGCACGAGGGTGGGGCCGCCGGTGCGGGCGAGCAGCCACTTGCCGTGCCGCTCCGGTGTGCCGAACCGCCGTCCCTCCAGGGCGTCACGCAGGCCCCGCACCCCGACGCCGTGCAGGACGCCCGCGTCCCGCACCTCGACGCGCCGCACGACGCGTCCCTTCGCACAGGACTCGAGCACCTGCCGGAAGCCCTCGACATCGGGCAGCTCGGGCATGACCTGCGGGTCAGGTTTCCTGGAGGACGGACAGCACGTTCCCCGCCGGATCGGTGAACCAGGCGATCAGCGGGCCACCGCCGCGGAAGATGCCCTTGTCGTCCGCCTTGAGGTGGTCATAGCGCTCGAAACGCACCCCCTTTCTTCTCAGCTCGTCGACCGCCGCATCGATGTCGTCGACGGGGAAGTTCAGGACGGTGTACGTCGCCGGGGTGTGGTCCGGCTTGGGGTAGACCAGGATGTCCCGGTCACCCGCGATGTGCAGGAACAGCATGCCGTTCTCTTCCGACACCCGGAGTCCGAGCGTGTCGCCGTAGAACGTCCTGGCCGCTTCGATGTCGTTCACTGAGAACCCGCTGAACGCCTTGCTCGTACCGAACATGATTGCCTCCTGGACACAGTCTCCTCAGATGTCCGACCGGGACGCATCCGGAAACTCATCGCTTACCGGGCGGACAGCGGGGCACGTGCCCTCCGCCCGGCCAGGGGCGGGGTCACCCCGTAGGCCGCCGGCCTCTGCGGCGCAGCCAGCCCAGGAGGCCGTGGGATGGAGGGCGCTGTGGGGCCGGTACGTGTGGGGCCGGTTCCGGGGCCGGGCGTGGTGCCGGGTGTTGCCTGCGGGCCGTTTCCATCGTGTGGGCGAGGTCCGCACGGAACCAGGCCACTTCGTCCGGCTCGCTCGCCGTCATGAGCTTCTGGGCCCGCTCGGCGGTGGGGGAGCCGGGCGCGCCGTGGGCCGGGAGCCTGGGGCGGCAGCGGTCCAGGTGGTCGCGCTCGTGCGGGTCCTCGACGACGTCCGCCACGTCGGCCGGGTCGAGGAGACTGGCGACGGCCGCCGCATGCGCCCACGGGTCGTCTCCCGCCTGCCGCAGCAGGAACCCGCTGTGCCGTCCCCGCCAGTTGCGGGGCCGCCGGTCCAGCTTCGCCTTCAGCCCTTCCCGCACTTCCGGGGGCATGCGGCCGGTCAGCAGCCGGGCGTTGCTCTCCTCGGCCGCGAACTGCCGTAGTTCCTCGGCGAGATAGAGCCAGACGACGGTGCGGTAGCGGTTCAGATGGAACCGTACGGGCACGAGCAGGCCGAAGCGCGCGAGACTGGTGAACCTGGTGGGCGTCACGTCCATGATCTCGGCGCCCTCATGGGTGCCCGCGGTGGCGACGCGCTCGCGCAGTGCGTCCGGGAAGCCGTCCCCGGCGCGCAGCCGGTCGATCTCGGCGCGGGCGACCCGCCGGCCTCCGCCTCCCTCGTCGGGGACGGTCCGGATGAGTCCGAGATTCACCGCCAGGTCGAACTCGCCGCGCTTGAGGTCGAGTTCGCGGGCGGCCCGGCTCGGGGCACAGGTGAGGCGGTCGGATTTCGCGATGGTGCCTGCCATGGTCGGTCTCCCCCGTGGAGCAAGCGGCTCACGCCGTGTGCGGTCGCCGTGAAAAAACCGTAGCCGCTTCGGCGAATCTCGTGGCGAGCCTGTGGATAACTCCACGAGGGAGGGCGACGCGCAGGTCAGGCCTCTGTTTCCGGTTTCTGTTCGGGCTGGCGCGCATCCACGTCGAGGTGCTCGCCGACCCGGTTGACCAGAAGGGTCATCTCGTATGCGATCTGGCCGATGTCTGCCTCCGCGCCGCTGAGGACGCACAGACAACTGCCCGTGCCGGCCGCGGTGACGAAGAGCACCGCGTCGTCGAACTCGATCATCGTCTGGCGTACGCTGCCCGCGCCGAAGTGCCGTCCCGAGCCCTTGGCCAGGCTGTGCAGTCCGGACGACACGGCCGCGAGGTGCTCCGCGTCCTCGCGGCGCAGTCCGGTGCTCGCCCCTGTCACCAGGCCGTCGTTGGACAGGACCAGTGCGTGCCGCACCTGGTGGACGCGCTCGGTCAGGTCGTCCAGCAGCCAGTCCAGTCCCTGGTTCTGCGCCATGTTCCGATCTCCCCGTTTTCTCCCCGTGCGACTCTCCTCCTGGCCGGAGGATCTCCACGCCAGCCTTCCCCACGACCGCTGTCGGGGCAAGGAGGATGGGAGCCATGGCAGAGAAGATGACCGACGCGCAATGGCGGGAGTTCGTTTCCTACGGCACCCGCACCGGAAAGCTCTCCACGGTCCGGGCCGACGGCAGCCCGCACGTGACCCCGATCTGGTTCGTCCTGGACGGTGACGAGCTGGTGTTCAACACCGGTAAGAACAGCGTGAAGGGGCGCAACCTCATCCGTGACGGCCGGGTCGCCCTGTGTGTGGACGACGACCGGCCGCCGTACTCCTTCGTGGTCGTGCGGGGCCGCGCCCGTGTGTCGGAGGACCTCGACGAGATACGGCACTGGGCCACCCGCATCGGCGCCCGGTACATGGGCGAGGAACGCGCCGAGGAGTTCGGCGCCCGCAACGGCGTCCCGGGCGAACTCCTCGTCCGAGTCGCCATCGACAGGGTCCTGGCGGAGCGGGACGTCGCGGACTGACCGCGGGGCTCGTGCCCGGCGGTCATCCGACCGAGTCGAGGAGCCGGGCGGTGTGCATCCGCCCGGCGTACTCGACGAGCCGGATCAGCACCTCCTTCCCCGAGTCGCGGTCACGGGCATCGCACAGCACCACGGGCGTCCCTCGGTCGAGGTCGAGGGCGCGTGAGACGTCCGGCGCGCCGTGCCGCCGGGCGCCCGCGAAGCAGTTGACGGCCACCACGAACGGGATGCGCCGGTGCTCGAAGTAGTCGACCGCGGGGAAGCAGTCCTCCAGGCGACGGGTGTCCGCGAGGACGACGGCGCCGAGCGCCCCTTGCGACAACTCGTCCCACAGGAACCAGAACCGGTCCTGGCCCGGCGTGCCGAAGAGGTACAGGGAGAGGCCGGAGCGGATGGTGATGCGTCCGAAGTCCATGGCGACGGTCGTGGTGGTCTTGTGGTCCACGCCGTCGGTGTCGTCCACCAACTGGCCGGCTTCGCTGAGCAGTTCCTCGGTGCGCAGCGGCCGGATCTCGCTGACGGCGCCCACCAGGGTGGTCTTGCCCACGCCGAACCCGCCGGCGACCAGAATCTTCAACGCCAGTGCGGCGGTCTCGCCGCCGGTGGCGTCGGAGTGCTCGGAGACCATTGATCACTTCTCTCGGGTGTGCCGGCAAGGGGTCAGGTGAGGAGGTGGGTGGTGTGCGTGCATCTACAGTGCCCTCAGTCCTGCGATCACCTCGCGCAGAATGCGCTCGTCGGGTAGTTGTGCCGGCGGCACGGGGCGGCTGACGGTGACGCAGCCGAGTTCCAGGAGGTCGCCGAGGAGGACCCGGACGACGCCCACGGGCAGGTCGGCCCCCGCGGCGAGTTCGGCGACCGACTGGGTCTCCGTACGGCACAGGTCGAGAAGGTTGCGGTGTTCCGGACCCAGCGGGGCGTCGTCCACGCCGGGTGCGGCCGGGTCCAGCGTGACCAGGGCGATCAGGTCGAACCGGACGCCGGTGGGGCCGGGCCGGGTGCGTCCGCCCGTCATGGCGTAGGGGCGGACGAGAGGACCGGCCTCGTTGTCGTACCACTGGCTGCCCTGCTCGGCCGGTGTGCCCGTCATGTCCTCGGTCATCTGCGCGGACCGCCCTCTCGGTTCATCCGGCGGCGGGTGGCCGGGCCCCGACACGGGGCGCCGTGCCGAGATGCTCGCCGACGCGTTTGACCAAGCGGGCCATCTCGTAGGCCACCAGGCCGATGTCGGCGGTCACGGCGGTGAGCAGGGCGAGGCAGGAGCCGTCGCCCGCGGCGGCCACGAACAGGAAGCCCTCGTCCATCTCCACCATGGTCTGGCGGACACCGCCGGCTCCGAAGTGCCGCCCGGCTCCCTTGGCGAGGCTGTGGAAGCCCGAGGCGACCGCGGCGAGGTGTTCGGCGTCCTCGCGGCGGAGGTCGGTCGAGGCGCCCACGGCGAGGCCGTCGTTGGACAGCACCACGGCGTGCCGTATCTCGCTCACGCGGAGCACCAGATCGTCAAGCAGCCAGTCGAGTTCGCCGGAACTCCGTGCGGATTGCGTGCTCGGGTCCTGGATCATGCGGGGTCTCCTTCGCTGCTGTCGCTGCCCGTCGGGCCGGGGGTGGTTCCGCGGCCGGGTTGCCTGCCGCCACCGCGTGCCCAGCCGGCGCGGTACGCCGCCATGCGGTCCCGGACGGCCTCGGGCGTGCGTTCGTCGTCCCGGGGTGCGGGCGAGGGCGGCGGCTCCTCGGGGCGCCCCTCGCGCAGTTGGGGTGCGAGGCTGGCCTGCCGTACGCGACGCGGAAGGTCGTCGGAGTCTTCGGGCTGTTCGTGGGGCCGGTGCAGTCGCAAGGTGGCGACTCCTGGGGGTGGGGTGTGGCTCGGGGTCTCGGCGACGGCCGGGACGGGAGCCACCAGGGCGCGCCGACCGGACGGTGCCGGGACGGCGTCGGGGGCGGTGTCCTGATGCGGGAGGTCGTCGGGCAGGCGGGCGTGGGCGCGTTCCTCGGGCTGCCGCGCGTGCACCGCTTCACCGTCGGAACGTTCCGCAGCCCCGGTGTGCAGCAGTGCGGTGGGCACCAGGACGACCGCCGTGGTGCCGCCGTACGGCGAGGTCCTCAGGTGGACCTTGACGCCGTGCCGGGCGGCGAGCCTGCTGACCACGAACAGGCCGAGCCGGTCGCTGTCGAACAGGTCGAGTGCCTCGGACTGCTCGATGCGGCGGTTGGCCTCGGCGAGGGTTTCCTTGCCCATGCCGAGGCCGCGGTCCTCGACCTCGACGGCGTAGCCGTTGCCGACGGGTTCGCCGGTGACGCGCACGCGCGTGTGGGGTGGCGAGAACTGTGCGGCGTTCTCGATGATCTCGGCCAGGAGGTGCGTGAGGTCGGCCACGGCCGCGCCGACGACGGCCGCCTCGGGCAGTTGCCGTACCTCCACGCGCGCGTAGTCCTCCACTTCGGAGACGGCCGCGCGGACCACGTTGGTCAGGGAGACGGGCATGCGCCAGGCCCGGCCGGGGGCCGCTCCGGAGAGGATGATCAGGCTCTCGGCGTGGCGCCGCATGCGGGTGGTGAGGTGGTCGAGGCGGAAGAGGTCGCTCAGCTCGTTCGGGTCGTCGGAGCGGCGTTCCATGCTGTCGAGGAGGCTCAGCTGCCGGTGGACGAGGATCTGGCTGCGGCGGGCGAGGTTGACGAAGACGCCGGAGATGCCGCTGGCGAGTTCGGCGCGCTCGACGGCGGCCCGCAGCGCGGCCCGGTGGACGGTGCCGAGGGCCTCGGCGACCTGCCCGGTCTCGTCCTCGGCGGCCGGTCCCCGCGGTGCCTCGGCACGGATGTCGATCTCCTCGCCCGCGCGCAGTCTCCGCATGGCCTCGGGGAGTTTGCGCCGGGCGATCTCCAGGGCGCTGTTGCGCAGGCTCACGAGCTCCACCACGAGGCCGCGTCCGATGCGTACCGAGATGACGAGCGAGGCGGCGACGGCGGCGAGGCCGAGCAGGACGGCCGCGCCGGCCGGCGTGAGCAGTCCCCGGGTGAACGGGTCGGCCCGGTCCGCGACGCCTCGTGCGGCGTCGTCCTCGATCGTGCGCATGCCGTTCTGCACGCGCGCGTGGGCGGTGTTCCAGGTGCTTTCCGGTGCCGCCTCGATCGCCTTGGCGCCCGGTCCGCCGGCGAGGATCCCGTCCTCGGCGTCGCCCAGCCCGGCGTAGGCGCTGCTGTCGGCGAGGGCGTTCCACGCGGAGCGTTCGGTGCCGCGCAGGTCGGCGACCGCCGACTCGGTCAGGGTGCGGCGCAGTTCGACGGCGCCGGTGAAGAGCCTGAGCCGCTCCCCCGTCAGCGTTCCGGACAGGCGGGCGCTCGCCAGGAGTGCGTCCTCCCGGGCCAGCGCCTCGCCGGCGCGGGAGAATTCGAGCAGCACCCGCGCGTCGGAGCCGAGGTCGGCGTCCTGGATGCCGGTGAGGGCACCGCCGACGCCGAGAGCCTCCGAGATGGTCCGGGTGTAGCGGCTGTACGTCTCGGCCCAGCCCGCACGCCCCTCCCGCACCTCGGTCCGTAGCGGACGCAGTTGTCCGGCACCCGTGACGAACGCCTCCAGCCGGCGGGCGACTCCGGCGGGCAGCTCCTCGCTGTCGGCGACGGTGCTGTCCTCGCCGAGCCGCAGTTTCGCGACGGCCCGGTCGGTGCGCCGGGCGAGTTCCTCCAGCTCGTCGGTCGCTGCGGCGGAGGGGTCGGTGGCGTGGCGTACGGCGGCCGCGCGTTCGGCCTGGAGGGCGCTGATCGCGGCGGAGACGGGGGCGCGGACCATGGCGTCCACGCGCTGGACCTGCCGGAGCCGGGAGACGTCCTGGGCGGTGGTGACGGTGGCGTGGGCCCACAGGGCCAGGAGGGAGACGACCGGCACCATCAGCAGGCAGACGATCTTGGCGCGCACGGTACGGGGGCGTATGTGCCAGCCCCCCGCCCGCGTGGCCGCTCCGTCCGGTGCGGCTCCCGAGGGGGCCTCGCCGCCCTCGTCGGCCGGTGGTCCGGCGTGCGCGCGGCGACCGCGCACGGGCGGGGGCGGCGCCTCGGCGCCGGCCGTGGGGGGCCTACGGGGTGTACGCATGGACTCCTCGCTCGGGGGTGGTTCGGGGGCGTGCCGCCCGGTCTCGGACGCGCCGTCCAGGCCGCAGGGCGTGCCGCCCGGGCTGCCGCTGGGCCGCGTGCCCGGCTAACGGGCGATGTTCTCGACGGGCCGCTGGGCCGACGCGGACGCCTCGCGCTCCCCCGCCGTCGGCGACAGCGCGACGAAGGCGGAGGTCAGGAAGAGGTAGGACCCGAGGCCGACGGCGAGGGGGAAGATGAACTGCATCGCCGTGGCCCCGGGCAGTGCCTCCCCGGAGGGCGTCACGCGCACGCTCACCGCGAACATCCCGGTGTAGTGCATGCTGCTGACGGCCGCGCCCATGATCAGGGAGGCGATGGTGACCGCGACGGGCGACTTGATGTTGAGCGCCGCCCACAGCGCAGCCGTCGCGGCGACGACGGCGATCAGGACGGAGAGCCCGACGAGCACCGGGTCAAAGGTCACGTCGCCGTGCAGGCGGACGGCCGCCATGCCCAGGTAGTGCATGCTCGCGACGCCGAGGCCGGTGGTGAGCCCGCCGATCAGCAGGGCCCGGCCGCGGTCCCGGCCGTAGCCCACGGCGAAGACGCCGGCGCAGACGACGACCATGGCGACGAGCAGGCTCAGCAGGGTGAGCGGCACGTCGTAGCGGATATCGGTGCCGGCGACGCTGAAACCGAGCATGGCCACGAAGTGCATGGTCCAGATGCCGGTGCCGATCGCCGAGGCGGCGGTGACGAGCCAGTTGCGGCGCGAGCGCCCGGTGGTGGCGAGCGCGCGGACGGTGCAGCGCAGTCCGAGCGCCGCGCCTGTGCAGGCCATCACGTACGACAGCGCGGGGGTCAGCCACCCCAGGGCGGCGTGGTCCAGGTGTCCCATGGCCCAGGGACGCTAGACCCGGCAGGGGCGCGCGAAGGGGGCGCATTTCGAAAGGTGTTGGAATATGACGCAAGGATGTACCGGAACGATCGGGTCACGCTCGAACGTGTGCACTGAGGCGTCATCCGTGCCGGTGAGGAATCATGCCGTGCATGAGCGACGACCAGACGCGTGTCCAGGAGTTCTTCACCGCCCGCGCCGCCGACTGGGACAGCCGGTTCCCCGACGACGGTCCGGCCTACGCGGCCGCGGTCGCCGAACTCGGACTGCGCGCCGGCGACCGCGTGCTCGACGCGGGGTGCGGCACCGGACGCGCCCTGCCGCCGCTGCGCGCCGCCGTGGGGCCCTCGGGAGTGGTGCTCGGAGCCGATCTGACCCCGGCCATGCTGCGGGAGGCTGTGCGGGCGGGACGAGACCGTGACGGGGCGTTGCTGCTCACGGACGTCGCCGCGTTGCCGCTGCGCTCACACTCGCTGGACGCCGTGTTCGGGGCGGGCCTGATCTCGCACCTGCGGAGTCCGGCCGAGAACCTGCGGGAGCTGGCGCGGGTGGTGCGTCCCGGTGGTGTGCTCGCGCTGTTCCACCCGATCGGCAGGGCGGCCCTGGCCGCACGCCACGGCCGCCCGCTCACCCCGGACGACCTGCGCGCCGAGTCCAATCTCAGGCCACTGCTGGCGGGTTCGGGATGGCGCATGACGTCGTACGTCGACGAGGAATCCCGCTTCCTGGCGCTCGCCGTCCGCGAGGACTGAGCAGCAGCGCCACCCAGCCGCGTCACTCGGCCTCGGCGTCCGACGCCGCCACGTGCCGCACGGGACAGCCCCGGACGCCCGGCACCGGGCGCGTGCCCAGGTCGGCGAGCCGGTACCCGTACGGGTAGCCCTTGATCTCCCGGTTCTGCCGGGCGAAGTGCGGGGCGCGCCGGGGCGGCAGCAGCCGGACGGCACGGCCCCGCAGCCGTACCGCGCGCCGCACCCACGCGCGCGTGGCGGCGCTCGGCGGGGTGTAGCGGAAGGCGCGCAGCAGCGAGTCGTCGAGCAGCGCGAGGGTCGCGGTGCGCAGCAGCGGCGCGAGCGGGCGCGGGTACCAGGAGGACATCAGGTCGAGCGTGGCGTCCGAGACCCACCGGGCCTGCTCGTCCCAGGCGAAGTGGGCCGCCTCGTAGCTGTCGAGGCAGGTCTCGAACTCCTCGTAGGTCTCGGGGATGTCCTTGATGCCCATGTGCCGGCCCAGCGTGCGGTGGTGGACGACACTGGCGACGATCTCGTGGCGCGACATCCTGCGCCACCCGTAGGAGTCGATCCACCGTTTGGGCATCACGACGAACGTGCAGAGCACGTAGCGCATGTCGTCGTCGCTGATGTCGTAGCTGCGGTGCATCTGGTTGATGCGGCGGATCGCGGTCCTGCCCTGGTCGCTGCCGAAGCCGTGCTCGACCACGGCGTCCAGGAGCAGCGACGTGTCGTCGTAGCGCTTCTGCGTCCGCTCCGTGAGCTCCGCCGTCTCGGCGAGCAGCCGGCCGATGCTCGGGACGGCGTAGGTGCGGTACAAAGCCAGCTCCAGGGCACGGGTGAAGTCCCACGGGAACTCGTACGCCACGCTCAGCCGATAGATCTCCGTGGCCTCCCGGTACGGGTCCATCCGCCGTATCTGTTCCAGCCGTGCGAAGCGCTTCACAGTGCCCGTCCCCCTTCTGCCACCGGATCTGTAACTTTACGTTGGTGTCCGGGAGATGACCGGCACGCGCGACATCCGCGCAGGGGGAAGGTGGTCAGCATGTGGGGCAAGGTCCGGAAGGCCGGCGGCAGAGTCGCTCATGCCTTGCGCACGGAGACGAAGACCGGCGGGGACGAACGTCCACACAATCTTTTCGAGGCGGCCGCGGCCTATGTCACGGCGAACGCTGAGGACGACCAGGAACGGGCCGACGAGGCGGCCGGCTGGGTGTCGCCCGAGGCGCTGTCGTTCGGGGTGAACGAGCTGGCCTGCCGGGCCGTCGTCGCGCTCGCGCGGGAACGCGGCGAGTCGCCCCGGACCGTGGCCCGTGAGTTGCTGGGGCTGCCCGCGGAGTGACGCGCCCGGCCGGGACGGCCGATTCGCCCCGTCCGCCGGAAAACGGCAGCTCCACGTGCTCGCGGGGGCAGTGACAAGGGGCTTCCGCGCGCACTAGGGTGCGCGCCGGTGGACGAACCGATGGGGAGGCTGGGATGGCCGGGACGGACGAGGACACCGTCGCCGCCGCGGACGATGCGCTCTATGTGCTCACGGCGGTACTGCTGACGCCGGCGAAGTTCCCGAGCGTGCTGGGCGACGACTATCCGGAGGCGTGCGCGGCACTCGGCCTCGCGCCGCTCGCCGACGGGTACGGGCTGGTGCTCGGTCAGGACGGCGACGGCGCCCGGTGGACCGTGGTCATCGACGACGTCTCTCTGGTGGCCGTCGCGATCGCGTCCTGGGACTGCGGGATGGAGTACGAGCTGTCGCCCGACGAGCGCACGGTCGTCGCGGCGCTGCCCGGCTGGCCCCTCGCGGTCGCCGTCGCGGCGCCCGGAGTGCCCGCCCCGCACGATCCCGGCCCGGAGGCCGACGACCGTCCCCCGCTTGCTCCGCCGGACACCACCGTCTGGGGCCCCGCCCAGCGGCGCCTGGGCGCGGACGAGATAGCGCTTCAGTGGGCGATGTGGCGGGAACAGGTCGACGACTCGGCCTTCCCCGCCCCGGGGTCGTCGGCGGCATCGGGCGAGGCCGGCGCTGCGGCCGAGGGTCCGGGGGGAGGCGGGGAGAACGGGCAGCCGGGCCACAGCGGCATCCGGCGCGTCCTCGCGGAGGCCCGCACCTACATCGACTCGCCGCCGCCGCTCGGCCGGGTCCGGTCGTCGTTCGCGCCGGGTGAGGCGCGGACCCTGCGGGCCGACGGTCCCGGCTGGTCGCTCGTGGCCAGGACCGACGACATCGCCTTCGTGCTGCTCGACGAGGAACCCGGCGAGGTCCTGCCGGTGGGGCGGGGGCCGGAGCTGCCGGGTCTTCTCGAGGCCCTCGACAAGATGGCCGTACGGCCGAACTGAGCCCGTGGGCCGTACCGCCGAACCGAACCGGTGCAGCCTTCGGCCGCACCGGTCGTCAGCCCGTCAACGGCCCAGTTCCTTGCGGGTGGCGCGGCGCAGCCTGCGCCGCTGCGAGGGGTCCAGAGTGAGATACGCGGCGGCCGGGACTCCCAGGATGATCAGGAGCGATGCCCACCAGGGCAGCCAGATCAACAGGATGAGCCCGACTGCCACACCACCTGCGGCGATCTTGGCGTTCTTGGACATGGTGTCGCCTCCTCCGCGGCCACTGCCGCTCTCTGTCTCGAAAACGGGCCCGCGCTTGCGACGGTTCCGGACCGCGACCCTGAGACATCCCTGAGGCGCTACCCTTACGCACCCCTGAGACCTCCATGGTGACCCAGCTCACAGTCAAGTCATACCCAGGGGTTGCGGAAAGTGCTGTACCCTCGGCGACTCCGACTCCGCTAGTCAAATTTGAGGAATCAGCCATAGCCGAGTATCAGACTCTCCCGGCACCCTCCTCCGACTTCTCCGAACTCGCCCACTGCTGCGCTGTCTTCCTGCCCGGCGACCCGGCCCGCACGGGCAGCGTCGCCTTCTGGCGGCCGGACGGCGAGGAGCCTCCGGCCATGGCATCGGCCACGGCGCCGGTGTCCGTCACCGACCTGACCGTCATCGTTCCCGGCGTCGAAGGCGTCGAGCCGCGGAGCGTGTCCGCCGTCCTGATGCCGGTGCGCACCGCCCTGCCGTCCCTCATGCGCGCGCGTACCGGCGCTCGGGGGCACCGGTCCAGCGTGTTCTGGGGCGCGGCGGCCGCGCAAGCCCTGCACCTCGTGGCGCGCGGACTGCTGCTGCCGGGGCTGTCCCCGGGCGACCACGACGCCTGGCGCACGGGCCCGCTGCGCGCCCAGGACGTCGAGGACGTCCGCCGCCTGGCCGCCGCGATGCCGCCCGAGGCGCACGCCGTCCCACTGGCGGGCGCCGGGCCGCTGCGGCTGCCCGACCCGGAGCGGCTGCTGCGCGCCTTCCTCGACGCGGTCGCCGACACCCTGCCCCGCTCCCCCGCCGCGCCGCTGGTCACCGGCGGCCCCGCCTACGCGTCGCCCGAGCCGGTGCGCCTGCCCGAGCAGCGCGCGTGGGCCGCCGACGTCGCCGCGGGCCACGACGCGGGAGTGCGGCTGTCGCTGCGGATCGAGGCGGACGGCCTGGCGGACGCGGCGGACCACGACGCGGACGTGACGTTCCGGGCCGTGCTCCAGGTGCACGGCGTGAGCGACCCCGCGCTCGTCGCGGACGCCGCGGACGTCTGGGCCGGCGCCAGGGGCGAGGCCTTCGGTCCCCGCGCGCGGATGGACGCCCTGCTCGCGCTGCGCCGCGCGGCCCGGGCCTGGGGGCCGCTGGCGCCCCTGCTGTCGGCGACCGTGCCGGAGGCGGTCGAGCTCGCCGACGAGGAGGTCACCGAGCTGCTCGGGGCAGGCGCCCGGGCGCTGGCGGCGGCCGGAGTGGACGTGCACTGGCCGAAGGGGCTGACCCGTGAGTTCGCCACGCGCGCGGAGGTAGGGCCTCCCGACGAAGAGCCGGAGTCCGGCCAGGCCTTCGCGACCATGCCGTCGTTCCTGTCCGCCGACGCGCTGCTCGCCTTCGACTGGTCGTTCGCACTGGGCGACCGGCGGCTGAGCCGGGAAGAGCTGGACCGGCTCGCCGAGGCCAAGCGCCCCGTGGTGCGGCTGCGCGACCAGTGGGTCCTGATCGACCCTCAGGAGGTCCGCCTGGCCCGCTCCCGGCAGGACCACAAGGTGACGCCGGTGGACGCGCTGGGCGCAGCCCTGACGGGCTGGGCGGAGGTGGACGGCCGCCGGGTCGAGGTGCGGCCCACCGGGTGGCTGGCGGCCCTGCGGGAGCGGCTCGCGGACCCCGAGGCGCAGCAGCCCGTGGAGCAGCCGACTGCCCTCGCCGCCACCCTGCGGGACTACCAGCGGCGGGGCCTGAACTGGCTCGCCGGCATGACCTCGCTGGGCCTCGGCTGCTGCCTCGCCGACGACATGGGGCTCGGCAAGACGATCACGCTGATCGCCCTGCACCTGCACCGGCAGACCGACGCCCGGTCGGCCGGGCCCACCCTGGTGGTCTGCCCGACGTCCCTGATGGGCAACTGGCAGCGGGAGATCGAGCGGTTCGCGCCCGGCACACCCGTGCGGCGCTTCCACGGCGCGCGGCGCGGCCTCGACGACCTGGTCGACGGGGAGTTCGTGCTCACCACGTACGGCACGATGCGCCTGGACGCGCCCCGGCTCGCCGAGGTGCCGTGGGGCATGCTCGTGGCGGACGAGGCCCAGCACGTGAAGAACCCGCACTCCTCGACCGCGCGGGCCCTGCGTTCCATCGGCGCACGCGCGCGCGTGGCGCTCACCGGCACGCCGGTGGAGAACAACCTCTCGGAGCTGTGGGCGATCCTCGACTGGACCACTCCGGGGTTGCTGGGCCGGCTCGGCACCTTCCGCAGGCGGTACGCGGAGGCCGTCGAGGGCGGTCAGGACCCGGCGGCGGCCGACCGGCTGGCCCGGCTCGTACGGCCGTTCCTGCTGCGCCGCCGCAAGTCGGACCCGGGGATCGCGCCCGAGTTGCCGCCGAAGACGGAGACCGATCACGCGGTGTCGCTCACCCAGGAGCAGGCAGCCCTGTACGAGGCCGTGGTGCGGGAGGCGCTCGCGGAGATCGCCGGCGCGGACAGCATGGCGCGGCGCGGACTGATCGTGAAGCTGCTGACCGGCCTCAAGCAGGTCTGCAACCACCCGGCGCAGTACCTCAAGGAGGAGCGGCCGGTGATCGCCGGACGGTCCGGGAAGCTGGAGCTGCTGGACGAACTGCTCGACACGATCCTCGCCGAGGAGGCGGGCGCGCTCGTCTTCACCCAGTACGTGCAGATGGCCCGCCTCCTCGAACGGCACCTGGCCGCCCGGGGCACGCCCTCGCAGTTCCTGCACGGCGGAACGCCCGTCGCCGAACGCGAGGCCATGGTGCGGCGCTTCCAGGACGGTGAAGTGCCCGTGTTCCTGCTGTCGCTGAAGGCGGCGGGAACCGGCCTGAACCTCACCCGGGCCGAGCACGTCGTGCACTACGACCGCTGGTGGAACCCGGCCGTCGAGGCCCAGGCGACCGACCGGGCCCACCGCATCGGCCAGACCCGGCCCGTGCAGGTGCACCGGATCGTCGCCGAGGGGACCATCGAGGACCGCATCGCCGAACTGCTGGCCCGCAAGCGGGAGCTGGCGGACGCGGTCCTGGGCTCCGGCGAGGCAGCCCTCACGGAGCTGACGGACGCGGAACTGGCGGATCTGGTCGAACTGCGAGGGGGCCTGCGATGACTCGGCACGACGGTGACAGGGAGCGCACGTTCGCCGCGCTGCCGCCCGAGCGCGGGCGGGGATTCGCACAGACCTGGTGGGGCCAGGCCTGGTTGAAGGCGCTGGAGGACACGGCACTTGACTCGGCGCAGCTCAGGACGGGCCGCCGGCTCGCGCGCGCGGGGGCGGTCGGCGCGGTGTCGGTGCGCCCGGGGCGGCTCACAGCCGTCGTCCAGGACCGCGACCGCACGGCACACCGGGCCGACGTCCTGCTGGAGGAACTCCCATCCGGACAGTGGGACCGCTTCCTGGACATGGCCGTCGAGCGGGCCGGTCACGTGGCGGCGCTGCTGGACCGTGAGATGCCGCCGCACCTGGTCGAGGACGCGGCGGCCGCGGGCGTCGAACTGCTGCCGGGCCTGGGCGACCTGGAGCCGGAGTGCGGCTGCGGAGCCTGGGACCACTGCGGGCACACGGCGGCGCTCTGCTACCAGGTGGCACGCCTGCTGGACCAGGACCCCTTCGTCCTGCTCCTGATGCGGGGACGCGACGAAGCCACCCTGCTGGACGACCTCCAGTCGCGCGGCGGCGCGTCCGTCACGGCGCGTTCCGGCCAGGAGGGCGTGGACGCGGCCGAGGCGTTGGCCGCCGGCGACATCCTGCCTCCGCTGCCGCCCCTGCCCGAACTCCCCGGCGAGCCGGGGGTGCCGCCGTCCCTGGACACCGAGACGCCGCCCGCTGCGGGCATCGACCCGGCCGCGCTGGAGTTCCTGGCCGCGCGGACCGCGGTACAGGCCCACCGCCTGCTCGCCGAGGCACTCCGGGGCACTTCCGAACGACGCCCCGACGCGGACCCGACCGTCTCGGAAGACGCCGTTCGGCTGGCCGCGGGCGACCCAGGGCAGGCGGTGGCGGACCGTCTCGCCGACGGGTCGGGACGCGGCCGGGAGGGGCTGGCGGTGGCGGTCCGGGCCTGGCGCCACGGCGGTACGGCCGCGTTGTCCGTGCTCGACGAGGAGTGGCAGGCGGAGGGCGAGACGCTCGCACGCGCGCGTGCCGCCCTGGAGTCGGCCTGGGAGGCGGAGGAGCGGCCGGAGCTGCGGGCGCGGGGCAACCGCTGGACGGTCGTCGGCGCAGGAGTCCAGCTGCGCCTCGGCCGGGACGGCCGGTGGTGGCCGTACCACAAGGAGCGCGGCCACTGGCTGCCCTCGGGAGGCGCCGCGCAGGATCCGGCGACGGCGCTGGCGTCGGCGGTGCTCGCCGCCGGAGACGGAGCCGCGCCGAGCTCAGGGCAGTAGCTCGCCGGTGTCCAGGGACGGCAGGAGCGATTCGAGATCGCTGGGCAGATCGCTCGGCAGCCGGCTGGGAAAGCCCGACGGCAGCCGGGTCGGCAGGTTGCTCGGCAACTCGGTGGGCAGCTCCGTGGGGATGTTGTAGGACGGGGCTGGGCTGCGGCTGGTGCTCTCGGCAGGCGGCTCCGGGTCCGGCGAGTCGTCGCTTCCCCTGGCCATCAGCACCACCAAGGACACGGCTGCGACGGCCGCGAGCAGGACGAGCAGGACGAGCAGGGGATTCCGGCGCCGGGGAGGCCCGGGCGGATGAGGCGGTACGGGTGGCATGGCCATACCGACCAGAGTCGCCGTGCCCCGCTCAAGGCGGGAGGGGCGCACGGGAGTTGATACGGGCTCATGGCCTGGATCGCATGATTCCGGAGCAATACGGGCCCGTTGGCCGGTCACGCACCCCGTGACCGGCCAACGGACCGCACGCGCGCGTGCGGTCAGCCGCGGGCCCCCAGCAGGTGGTCCATCGCCAGCTGGTCCAGGTGCTCGAAGGCCATGCCGCGCGCGGCAGCCGCCTCCACGTCGAACGACTCGAACGCCGACCGGTCGGCGAGCAGCGCCTGGAGGCCGTCCGCGGCGGTGGGCTGCGCAAGTTCGTCCAGGCGGGCCGCGCGCAGCGCCTCCTGGACCTCCGGGTCGGCGCGGAAGGCGGCGGCGCGCTCCTTGAGGATGAGGTAGTTGCGCATGCAGCCGGCTGCCGAGGCCCACACCCCGTCGAGGTCCTCGGTCCGCGGCGGCTTGAAGTCGAAGTGCCGCGGACCGGTGTAGCCGGCCGACTCCAGCAGGTCGACCAGCCAGAACGCGGCACGCAGGTCACCGGCGCCGAAGCGCAGGTCCTGGTCGTACTTGATGCCGGACTGGCCGTTGAGGTCGATGTGGAAGAGCTTGCCCGCCCACAGCGCCTGCGCGATGCCGTGCGGGAAGTTCAGCCCGGCCATCTGCTCGTGCCCGACCTCGGGGTTGACGCCGTACAGCTCCGGACGCTCCAGGCGCTCGATGAACGCCAGGGCGTGGCCGACGGTGGGGAGCAGGATGTCACCGCGCGGCTCGTTCGGCTTGGGCTCGATCGCGAACCGCAGGTCGTAGCCCTGGGAGGTGACGTACTCGCCGAGCAGGTCGAAGGCCTCCTTCATCCGGTCGAGGGCCGCGCGGACGTCCTTGGCGGCGCCGGACTCGGCACCTTCCCGGCCGCCCCAGGCCACGTACACCTGGGCGCCGAGCTCGACGGCGAGGTCGATGTTGCGGATGGTCTTGCGCAGCGCGTAGCGGCGCACGTCGCGGTCGTTGGCGGTGAAGGCGCCGTCCTTGAAGACCGGGTGCGCGAAGAGGTTGGTGGTGGCCATCGGGACCTTCATGCCCGTGGCGTCCAGCGCCTGCCGGAAGCGCTTGATGTGGGCCTCGCGTTCGGTGTCGCTGGAGCCGAACGGGATCAGGTCGTCGTCGTGGAAGGTGACGCCGTGGGCGCCGAGCTCGGCCAGTCGCTGCACCGTCTCGACCGGGTCCAGGGCACGCCGCGTGGCGTCGCCGAAGGGGTCCCGTCCCTGCCAGCCGACGGTCCACAAGCCGAAGGTGAACCTGTCCTCGGGGGTGGGCTGGTAGCTCATGCCGCGGCTCCTTGCTCGCTGAGGCTATTTCGTCATGCCGATTTACAAATTAGTATGCGAGCAGCTTCCTGGGAAGAGACAAGGTGTCTCGGGACGAGAGCAGAGGGAGAAACCCGATGTCAGCAGCCGAGGGTCCGCTCGTCGTCGGCGTGGACTCGTCCACCCAGTCCACCAAGGCGCTGGTCGTCGACGTGTCCACCGGCCGGGTCGTCGCGAGCGGCCAGGCGCCGCACACGGTCTCCTCGGGGTCCGGGCGCGAGAGCGATCCGCGTCAGTGGTGGGACGCGTTGTGCGAGGCACTGCGCCAGTGCGGCGACGCGGCGCACGAGGCCGCCGCCGTGTCGGTCGGCGGGCAGCAGCACGGCCTGGTCACCCTGGACGACAGGGGCGAGCCGGTGCGACCCGCCCTGCTGTGGAACGACGTGCGCTCGGCACCGCAGGCACGCCGGCTGACCGAGGAACTGGGCGGCGCGAAGTTCTGGGCCGAGCGCACCGGAAGCGTGCCCGCCGCGTCCTTCACGGTCACCAAGTGGGCCTGGCTGGCCGAGCACGAGCCGGAGGCGGCGCGCGCCACGAAGGCCGTGCGCCTCCCCCACGACTACCTCACCGAGCGGCTCACCGGGCAGGGCACGACCGACCGCGGCGACGCCTCCGGGACGGGCTGGTGGGCGTCCGGGACGGAACGCTACGACGAGGAGATCCTGGCGCAGGTGGGGCTGGACCCGGCCCTGCTGCCCCGTGTGGTCCGGCCCGGCGAAATCGCGGGCACGGTGCGCGACAGCCACGATCTGCCGTTCTCCAAGGGCACCCTGGTCGCGCCCGGCACCGGCGACAACGCCGCCGCGGCGCTCGGCCTCGGGGTGCGTCCGGGCGTACCCGTGATGAGCCTCGGCACCTCGGGCACGGTGTACGCGGTGTCGCAGCGGCGGCCCGCCGACCCGAGCGGCACGGTGGCCGGTTTCGCCGACGCCCGCGGTGACTGGCTGCCGCTGGCCTGCACCCTGAACTGCACGCTCGCCGTGGACCGTGTGGCGACGCTGCTGGGCCTGGACCGCGAGGCCGTCGAGCCCGGCACGGCCGTCACGCTGCTGCCCTACCTGGACGGCGAACGCACCCCGAACCTGCCCAACGCCTCCGGCCTGCTGCACGGCCTGCGCCACGACACGACCGCCGGGCAGCTGCTCCAGGCCGCGTACGACGGTGCCGTGCACTCCCTGCTCGGCGCGCTCGACCTGGTCCTCGACGAGGACGCGGACCCCTCGGCCCCCCTCCTGCTGATCGGCGGCGGCGCCCGGGGCACCGCCTGGCAGCAGACCGTACGGCGGCTGTCGGGGCGTCCCGTGCAGGTGCCCGAGGCGAAGGAACTGGTCGCACTCGGCGCCGCCGCACAGGCGGCCGGGGTACTGACAGGGGAGGACCCGGCGGCGGTCGCCCGGCGCTGGAACACGGCGGCCGGGCCGGTGCTCGACGCCGTCGAACGGGACGAGGAGACGCTGGCCAGGATCGCCGGGGTACTCTCCGACGCGGCCCCGCTGCTGGAGCGGCCCACGGACACCCACTGAGGACTGGCGTCAGGCATGACCGCACCGCTGCACGAGGACCGTCCGGCCGGGCCGGGACGCGCCCTGCCGGACACCCAGCAGGGCATGCGCCGCCGCAACCTCGCCCGGGTCCTGCACGCCGTCCGCGCCGAGGGGCCGCTGTCCCGGGCCGCCGTCGCGTCGCGGATCGGCCTGACCCGGGCTGCGGTGTCGACGCTCGTGGACGAACTGATCCGCTCGGGGCTGCTGGAGGAGCTGGGGCCCGAACGGCCCGGCCGGGTGGGCCGCCCCGGCTCCGCGCTCGCGCTGAGCGGACGCGGCCCGGCCGGGATCGGCGCGGAGATCGGTGTCGACCATCTCGCGGTCTGTGCCGTGGACCTGCGCGGCACGACCCGGTCGCGGGCGATACGCCAGGGCGCGAACCGCGGCCGCTCCCCCGGGCCCGTGCTCGCCGAGCTCACGGAACTCATCCGCCGGGTCGTCGCCGAGGCGGAGGGCGAGGGGCTGTGGCCGGCCGGTCTCGCCGTGGCCGTGCCCGGCCTGGTGGCGCGCGACGCCCGGACCGTCGTACGCGCCCCGAACCTCGACTGGCACGAAGCGGACCTCGGTGACCTGCTGCCGGCGGACTTCCCGCTGACGGTGGACAACGAAGCCAACTTCGGCGCCCTCGCAGAACTCTGGCTGGGCGACGGCACGCCGCGCGACTTCCTGCACGTGTCGGCGGAGATCGGCATCGGCGCGGCGGTCGTGGTGGACGGCGGACTGCTGCGCGGAACCCGCGGTTTCGCGGGCGAGTTGGGGCACGTGCCGGTCCAGCCGGACGGCCCGGAGTGCGCGTGCGGGGGGCGCGGGTGTCTGGAGCAGTACGCCGGCGAGGAGGCGGTGCTGCGCGCGGCCGGTCTGGAGCCGGACGAGGACCGGGTCGGGTTGCTGGCGGGGCGCGCGGCGGAGGGCGACGAGGACGTACGCCGAGCCCTGCGCGACGCGGGCACGGCGCTCGGAGTCGCCCTGACCGGGGCGGTCAACCTGCTCGACCCGCAGAGCGTGGTGCTGGGCGGGGAGCTGTCCGGGCTGGCGCCGTGGCTCCTGCCGTCCCTGCGGGACGAGTTGGCGCGCCGCACGGCGGGTCCGGCCTGTCCCGTCTCCGTGTCCCGGCTGGGTCCTCAGGGGCCGCTGCTGGGAGCCGCACACTCGGTCGTGCGGGCGGTGCTGGACGATCCGGCCACCGTTGCCGAGCGGGCCTGAGACGGCCCTGACCCACGGGCGACGCCGACTCTCGGAGGCCGTCAATCACCCGACCGGGTGGGCGAGTTGTCCTCCGACGGGCACGTGGCGCAGTGCGTGCGCGAGGCGGACATCGCCTGGCACGCGGGGAACTGGGACTGCAACACCCGCAGCATCGGCATCGAGCACGAGGGCTGGGTGGACCAGCCGTCGTACTTCACCGACGCGATGTACGAGCGGTCGGCCCGGCTCACCGCGGCGATCTGCGCGAGGTACGGCATCCCCAAGGACCGGGCGCACATCATCGGTCACCACGAGGTACGGGGCAGCGACCACACCGATCCGGGCCGCCACTGGGACTGGAAGCGCTACATGAGACTGGTCGGCAACTTCGCCTGAGAGCAGCGCACTTCCCCGCCCCGGCCCCCGGCCGTCACCTCACGTCCCGGTTACAAAACGCTCAACCTCTGGTTGCGGCACGGTAAGCACGCAACGATGGGACCATGACCCTGGCCCAGCGCGCCCTGGAGCGTTTGCAGGCCTGGCCCGACCTGATGGCGGGCCCGGCGAGTTGCGGTACCGGACGGGCACTCCGTTCCGTCCGCGACGAGATCGTCCACTTCCACTCGACGCGGGACGTGGACCTGCACCTCACACGCCGGGCCATCCAGCGCTTCCACTACGACCTCGCCGGTTCGAGCGCGATCCACCTGGTTCCCGGCTCGTGCTGGGTGACGGTCCACCTCGACTGCGAGGCGGACATAGAACTGCTGCTGAGCCTGGTGAGCATCGCCCTCAAGGCCCACCAGACCCGACCCACCGGTGAGGAGCGGCGGCTCGCCGGGTGCAACTTCCACCGTGTCACCGTCCTTCCGCGCGACGCCGCGGCGGGCGGCTGAGCCTTGGCGACCCGTCCGGAGGCCGTCAACGCCGAGGCCTGGAGCGCGTACGGAGCACACCACCTGCGGCGGGGCACGGTGCTGCCCGAGGTGGCGCGGATCGACTGGGGGTTCGAGGGCGCAGGGCCGGGGATCGAGGTGCTCGGGGAGCTGACGGGACGGCGTGTGCTGGACCTCGGGTGCGGTCCGGCGCGGCACGCCGCCCATCTGGTCCGTGCTCACGGCGCGCTGGTGGACGCCGTCGACTCCTCGGCCGGGCAGTACGAACGGGCCCGCGCCCGCTACGGCTCCCTGCCCGGGCTGCGCCTGGTCCGGGCCGACGCGGTGGAGCATCTGCGCTCGGCGGAGCCGTACGACGTCATCTACTCGGTCAACGCCGTGCCGTACATCGACCCGCACCGGCTGCTGCCCGCCCTGGCCGCGGCACTCAAGCCGGGCGGCAGGCTCTGCTTCACCGTGCTGCACACCAACTCGCAGGGTGACGGACCGTCGGACGAGGTCATCGCCCGGCCGGAGATCCTGCGGCTGGCCGGCGGCGGGGACGTCACCGTCCAGATGTGGGTCCTCGGCCCGGAGCTGTGGACGGCCCTGCTCGCCGAGCACGGGCTGCGCGTGGAGCAGATCGACGTCCTCGACACGCCGCAGGCCGGCAACCACGCGTCGTACCGGCTCTTCCGGGTGACCCGGCCCGTCCGTGTCTCCTCCCGGCCGCGCACCGCGAAGCCCCCGGTGGTCCACGCCGCGCTCGGGGTCGGCGCCGTCCTGCACGGTCCCCGCGGACTGCTCCTGGGCCGGCACCGGCACGGGACGTGGGAGCTGCCCGGCGGGACGGTGGAGGCCGGGGAGTCGTTGCAGGAGGCGGTCGTGCGCGAACTCGGCGAGGAGACGGGGCTCGACGCCCGGCCGGAGGACGTCCGGCTGCTGGGGACGCTCCTCGACGACGCCGGCGGTGTCGTACGGGTGACGGTGGCCGCCCGGGTCACCGCCTGGCGGGGCGAGCCGTCGGACCAGCCCGGGGAGAGCGTGGGCCGCTGGCGCTGGTTCGCCCTGGACCGGCTGCCGGAGGAGCTGTTCGTGTGCAGCGCGCAGGCCCTCACCGCCTGGCGACCGGGGCTGCCGATCGACCACGCGCCCGCCCACTTCACGCCGTACGACACCGGAACGGACGACGTCTGAAGCGCCCAGAGGGGTGCGTTTTTTCAGCCGTTCCCGTGGAGTCGGCGCTCAGCCACCCTGCCGGCCCCCGTGGTCTGGTGCACTGCCTCTGAGAATCCGGTCAGCTGACGAGGCATCAGGGGGCACGGTGACAGGTCGTCGCAGGCGACACGGAGCAGGCAGAGCGGTTCTGGCGTTTCTCACGGCGTTCGGCGCGCTGACCGGTGCGGCCCTGGTGGGGGCGGCTCCGGCCGGCGCCGTCCAGAAAGGCGTACGGGTCGCGCCGGGTGTCACGTACGAGGAGTTCGACATCAAGGCCGCCAAGGGGGTGACGCACGCCCACCTGCTGAAGGTCGACCTGGGCAATCCACAGGTCCGGGTCGATCTGCTGTATCCCGGGGCGGTGGCCTCGCGGGCGCCGGTCTCGCGGATGGCCGACGCCCAGGGGGCGGTCGCCGGTGTCAACGGCGACTTCTTCAACATCACCGAGACGCAGCACCCGGGCGTCGAGGTGACCGGCGCGAGCGTGGGTCCGGCGATCGCGGCCGGGCGGACGCTCAAGGCGGCCGTGCCGGACGGTCAGCGTTTCGGTCCGGCGCTGCCGCCCGGCACGACCACCGAGGAGGTGTTCGGCGTCGGTACCGACGGGGTGGCGCGGCTGGACCGGCTGACCCTGGACGGCTCCGTCCGTACGGGCGAGGCGCAGCTGCCGCTGGGCGGGCTCAACCAGTACGCACTGCCGGTGGGTTCCGTCGGCGCGTTCACCTCCGCATGGGGCAGCGTCTCCCGTGTGCGCGCCACGTGCGGCACGGACACGGACCGGGCCGCGCCGTGCAGCACGGACACGTACGAGGTGACGGTGCGCGAGGGCAGGGTCGTGTCGGCCGCCGACACACCCGGAAGCGGTCCCATCGCCCCGGGCACCACCGTGCTGGTCGGCCGGGAGGCGGGGGCCCAGCAGTTGCGGAAGCTGTCCACCGGCGAAGCGGTCGAGGTCGAGCACCGTCTCGTGGCGGCCACGGACGGCGCCGCGTACCGCCTCGCCCTCGGCGGCTACCCGGTACTCACCGGTGGCCGGCCGCTGCCTGGTCTGGACGACACGACGTCGGCCGTCCGTACGGCCGTGGGGATCGCCGACGGCGGGCGGCGCATGCTGCTGCTCGCACTGGACGGCGCCGCCGCCTACCGCAGCGGCCTGACGATCGCCGAGGTGGCCGACACCATGCGGAGTCTGGGCTCGGACGACGCCTTCAGCCTGGACGGCGGCGGGTCGTCGACGCTGGTCGCCCGGAAGAAGGGAGCGAGCACCGTCTCGGTGCGCAACCACCCCAGCGGTGGTGCCGAGCGCGCCGTTCCGAACGGCATCGGCGTGTTCTCGCGGCCGTGACGTCAGGGCCGCAGGCTGCTGACGATCTCCGCCGTCGCCGTGAGCCCGCTGTGGATCGTGGGGGCGATGCTGGTGCTGGCCAGGTAGAAGCCGAGCAGCAGGCAGACCAGGGCATGGGAGACCTTCAGCCCGCCGTTGCGCAGGAAGATCACCGCCAGGACCGTGAGCAGCAGCACCACAGAGATGGAAATGGCCATCGTCAACTCCTCCGCCACGCCGCCATGTCCGGTTCACGGCGTTCGGCCGTAAGTGTGGCGTAGCGGAGGGTTCATCCGGGCAGCTGACCTGTCCGCCGAACGTGTGATGTCTACGCCGCCCGCCGGGCGTCCAGGAACGACTCGAGTCCGGCGAGGTCGTCGGTGTTGAGGTAGTCGACGTCCGCGGCGAGCAGCTCGGCCCACAGCGCGTCCCGGGCGGGCCCGGCCAGGTCCGGGGTCGCCCAGAACCGCACCTTCTGGCCCCGGCTGTGCGCGGCCCGGACGATGTGCCGCAGCTTCTCCCGCTCGGCGTCCGGGAACGCGCCCACTCCCTGCCAGGTGAAGTTGAGCGTCCAGTTGTCGCTGATCAGCGGGATGAAGGAGGCCCGCGCCTGGCTGCCGAGGTCGGCGAGCCGGCCGTCGTAGAAGGCGCGCCGGACGGTCTGGGCCTCCATCGGGGCGCGGGCCGCGCGGTCGCCGGAGATGACGGCGGTGACCGGCCCGGGGAGGACCCGGCCGTGGGCGTACGTCGTGAACAGGTGCCGGTAGCGCCTGAGGTGGCGGTCGAGTTCGAGGTACGTCGACGAGCCCTCGGTCTTGATGTCGACGAGCAGTTGCAGTGACCCGCGGTACCCCGGGTACACGCGGCCGCGGTTGGCCCGCACGCGCGCGGCGAGCGGGTCGAGGTAGAGCGACTCCAGCGTGCGGGCCGGATCGAGGTCCTCCGGGTCGTGGGCGACGAGGAGCTGGTCGCCGACGAGGTAGATGTCGGCCTCGACGCTGCCGAAGCGGTGGTCGAGGGCGTCGAACAGAGGGCGCGGGTGCTCGTAGTCGTTGTGGGCGTGGGCGCGCCACAACGGTCGGGGCCCGTGCCGCCGTTCGCCGGCGAGAGCGCGGCCGGCCGGGAGGGCGACCGAGCCCGCGAGGGCGGCGCCGAGGGTGGTGAGGGCTCTGCGACGGGTGGTGAGGTCCATGCTCTGCCTCCCTGGGAGTGCCGTACGGGAACCCTGCGAGTATGGGGTTCGGGCAGGGCCAAGGAGCAGGGCCTTGCGGGGAGTTGGCCGGAGTGCCGTCGGGCGTTCACTTCAACCGGGGCAGGGCGCACGAAAAAACCCGCCCCTGGTGGGGCGGGCTTTTCTCCGGCGTTGGCCAGTGTCGGCCAGGTGTACGTCAGGGGGCCTGGAGGTCGACCAGTCCGGCGAGTGCCTCCCGGTGGGCGCCGGCCGTGCCGTACGCGATCGAGTCGGCCTTCGCGCGCTTCAGGTACAGGTGTGCCGGGTGCTCCCACGTCATGCCGATGCCGCCGTGCAGTTGCAGTGCCTCCTCGGCCGCGTGGACGGCCACCGGCGCCGCGTAGGCCTGGGCGACGGTGACGGCCACGTCGGTGTCCCGGCCGGTCGACAGGGCGTCGGCGGCGTTGCGGGCGGCGGCCCGGAGATTGGCGACCTCCAGCCACAGCTGGGCCAGCCGGTGCTTGAGCGCCTGGAAGCCGCCGACGGGCCGGTTGAACTGCTTGCGGTCCTTGAGGTAGCGGACGGTCTCCGTCAGCGTCCAGTCGGCCAGGCCGAGCTGTTCGGAGGCGAGCAGCCCGGCTCCGGCGCGCAGGGCCCGGCGTACGGCGGGTTCGGCGTCGCCCAGCAGGCGGCCCGGAGCTCCGTCGAGGGTGACGGTCGCCAACGGCCGGGTCAGGTCCAGGGAGATCTGGGGTGTGACGGTCGCGGCGGCGGCGTCGACCGCGTACAGGCCGCCGTCGTCGGCGGGCACGAGCAGCACGTCGGCGACGGCCGCGTCCGCGATGCCGGTCAGTTCGCCGTGCAGCAGGCCGTTCTCGTGCCGGACGACCTTGTAGGCGGCGCCCGGTGCGACGTCGAGGGCGACCGCGAGGGATCCGATCGACGTCCCGGAGGCGAGCTCGGTGAGCAGGTCGCCGGTCCCGCAGGCCAGCAGCGCCTCGGTGGCGACGACCGCGCTCGTGAGGTACGGGACGGGCGCGACCGCACGCCCCAACTCCTCCAGCACCACGGCGGCTTCCCGGTGCGTGGCGCCCTGGCCGTCCAGTTCCTCCGGCACCAGCAGGCCCGCGAGGCCCATGCCGTCGGTGAGTGCCTTCCACAGCGCCCGGTTGTGCGGGGCGTCCGACTCGATGCGGGCGATGACGCCCGGGGCGTCGCAGTGGTCGGCGAGCAGGTCGCGGACGGCGGCGCGCAGCGCCTCCTCCTCTTCCGAGTACAACAGGTCGGTCATCGGGCGAGGTCCTTCCAGGCGACGTCCTTGTCGGTACGCGGTTCGGCGGGCAGACCGAGGACGCGCTCGGCGACGATGTTCAGCAGCACCTCGCTGGTCCCGCCCTCGATGCTGTTGCCCTTGGAGCGCAGGTAGCGGTAGCCGGCCTCGCGGCCGGTGAAGTCGACCAGCTCCGGGCGGCGCATGGTCCAGTCGTCGTACAACAGGCCGTCCGCACCGAGGAGTTCCACCTCCAGGCCGCTGATCTCCTGGTTGAGGCGGGCGAAGGCGAGCTTCATGCCGGCGCCCTCGGGGCCGGGCTGGCCGGCCACGAGCTGCTGGCGCAGCCGCTCGCCGGTGAGCCGGGCGACCTCGGCCTCGACCCAGAGCTTCAGCAGGCGCTGGTGCAGGTCGTGGGTGCGCAGCTCCGGGCGCTCGCGCCAGGTCTTCGAGACCGGGCCGATCATGCCGCCCTCGCGGGGCAGCCGCATGCCTCCGATGGCGACGCGCTCGTTGTTCAGGGTGGTCTGCGCGACCCGCCAGCCGTCACCGACCTCGCCGAGGCGGCGGGAGTCCGGGATGCGGACGTCGGTGAGGAACACCTCGTTGAACTCGGCCTCGCCGGTGATCTGCCGCAGCGGCCGCACCTCGACGCCCGGGTCGGTCATGTCGCAGATGAAGTACGTGATGCCCCGGTGCTTGGGCACGTCCGGGTCGGTGCGGGCGATGAGGATCGCCCAGCGCGCCACGTGGGCGCTGGACGTCCAGACCTTCTGCCCGTTGACCACCCAGTCTCCCCCACTCTCGGCTTCGCTCGAGCGGGAGGGGCCCCCATCTTCACGGACGGCCCGGGTACCCAGGGCGGCGAGGTCGGACCCGGCACCCGGCTCGCTGAACAGCTGGCACCAGACCTCCTCCCCCGTCCACAGGGGCCTCAGGTACCGCCGCTTCTGCTCCTCGGTGCCGTAGCCCAGGATGGTCGGCGCGGCCATCCCGAGGCCGATGCCGATGCGCCGCGGGTCGTTGTCGGGCGCCCCGGCCGCCTCCAACTCGGCGTCCACGACGGCCTGGAGGGACCGCGGAGCGCCGAGTCCGCCGAGGCCCTCCGGGTAGTGCACCCAGGCCAGTCCGGCGTCGAAGCGGGCCCGGAGGAAGTCCAGGCGGTCGGTCGAGGCCGGCGGGTGCGCGGCCAGCAACTCCCGGGTAAGACGGCGCAGTTCCTCAGCGCTGCTCATGCTGCTGCCTCCTCCACGACGACGGCGATCCGGCCGGTGGTGAGGCCGTCCGCGACCTTCTGCACGGCGGCGGCGGCCCCGCCGAGCGGCACCCGTTCGCTCACCAGCGGCTTGATCGCACCCCGGGCGGCCAGCTCGGTGAGCTGCTCGTGGCAGTGCTGGACCAGCTTCGGGTTCTTGGTGTTGTACAGGCCCCAGTGCAGGCCGACGATCGAGTAGTTCTTCACCAGGGCGTGGTTCAGCGCCGGGCTGGGGATCGTGCCGCCGGCGAAGCCGACGACCACGATGCGCCCCTCGAAGGCGACGACCTTGGCGGACTGGGCGTAGGCCTCGCCGCCGACCGGGTCGTAGATCACGTCGGCGCCCCGGCCGCCGGTGGCCTCCTTGACGGCGGCGACGACGTCCTCGGAGCGCCGGTCGATCACGACGTCGCAGCCGAGCTCGCGGGCGACGGCCGCCTTGTGGGAGCCGCCGACGACACCGATGACGGTGGCGCCGGCGGCCTTCCCGAGCTGCACGGCCGCGCTGCCGACCCCTCCTGCGGCAGCGTGGACGAGCAGGGTCTCGCCGGCCTCCAGGCCGGCCCGGCGGTGCAGACCGAACCAGCCGGTCTGGTAGCCGATGTGCAGGGCCGCGGCCTCCGCGTCGTCCAGGGCGTCCGGCGCGGGCAGCAGGGCGGCGGAGTCCGCGACGGCGTACTCGGCGAAGCCGCCGTACGGCAGGACCGGGTTGGCGATCACCCGGCGGCCGTCCTGCGTCTCGCCGCAGATCTCCACCCCCGGGGTGAACGGCAGCGGCGGCCTGACCTGGTACTGGCCGCGGCAGAGCAGGGCGTCGGGGAAGTTGATGTTCGCGGCGCGCACCTTCAGCAGGACCTGGCCGTCGCCGGGCGCCGGCGGCGCCACGTCCGCCAGGCGCATCACCTCACCCGGCTCGCCGTTCTCGTGCACTTGCCATGCCTGCATGCGGGGCCTCCACGGGGGACTGCTTCGTCTGACCGGGGTCGTTCGCATACTAAGCGGTCGCTTGCCGATCAGGGAACAGCCTCCGGGAGAAGAGTCCCGTGGGCGGGTGTCTCGTGCGTCACGACCGCTTCGGCCGCGCCCGCACATGCATCCGCTCCCCCTGCGGCCCGAACAGGCTGAGGAACTCCACGGGCCCCTCCCCCGTCGACCCGAACCAGTGCGGCACCCGGGTGTCGAACTCCGCGGCCTCCCCCGCCGTCAGCACCACGTCGTGCTCGCCCAGCACCAGGCGCAACCTGCCGGACAGCACGTACAACCACTCGTAGCCCTCGTGCGTGCGCGGTTCCGGTTCCTGCCTGCGCTGGGGTTCCAGCACCTTGTAGGCCTGGAGGCCGCCGGGCTGGCGGGTGAGCGGCCAGTGGGTGCGCCCGAACATCTCGATCGGCTTCGACCGCACCCGCGGGTCACCGGCCGACGGGGTTCCGACCAGCTCGTCCAGGGCCACCTGGTGCGCCCGGGCGATCGGCAGCAGCAGCTCAAGGCTGGGTTTGCGCAGACCGGACTCCAGGCGGGACAGGGTGCTGACGGAGATGCCGGTGGTCTCGGAAAGCGCCGCCAGGGTCACCTCCCGCTCCTTCCGCATCTGCCGCAGCCGGGGTCCGACGCCCGCGAGTACCTCGTCCGTAGTCATGGTCGTATTGCAGGTTCGGCAAACATGTTTGTCAATCCCGTGGCACCGGGGCGACGCTCGGCGGTGGAGGTGGTCACCATGACCGAGAGGTACGCAGTCGTAGTCGTCGGCGGTGGTACGGCGGGCCTGTCCGCGGCGCTGGTGCTGGGCCGGGCCCGGCACCGGACGCTGGTCGTCGACGCGGGCGAGCCGCGCAACGCGCCGGCCGCGCACATGCAGGGCTATCTGTCGCGGGACGGCATGCCGCCCGCCGAGTTCCTCGCCGTCGGCCGGGAGGAGATCGCGCGGTACGGGGTGGAGCTCGTGCGGGACCGGGTGGTGGAGGTGGAGAAGGGCGAGGACTTCGCCGTGGTACTGGCCGGCGGGCGGACCGTGCGGGCCCGGCGGCTGGTGATCGCGACCGGGCTGAAGGACGAGCTGCCGGCGGTCCCCGGGGTCGCCGAGCGGTTCGGCCGGGACGTGCTGCACTGCCCGTTCTGCCACGGCTGGGAGGTGCGCGACCAGCCCTTCGGGGTGCTGGCGTCGAGCCCGGCGAGCGTGCACCAGGCGCTGATCGTGTCCCAGTGGTCGAAGGACGTGCGGTTCTTCCTGCACACGGTCGCCGAGGAGGAGCTGTCCGACCAGGACCTGCGCCGGCTCGCCGCGGCCGGGGTGGACGTGGTGCCCGGCGAGGTCGCGGGCCTGGTGGTCGAGGAGGACCGGCTCACCGGTGTCCGGCTCGCCGACGGCACGGCACACGCCCGCTCGGTGCTCTTCGTCGGACCGCGGCCCGTCCCGCAGACCGGCCTGCTGGAGCGGCTCGGCGCCGAACTGCACGAGACGCCGTTCGGCGCGTACCCGGTGGTGGACGGGAACGGTCTGACGACCGTGCCGGGCGTGTGGGCCGCGGGCAACGCGATCGGCTTCGCCGAGCAGGTCGTGCACGCGGCGAGCGGCGGGTACCGGGCGGCGTCGGCGATCGTCGGGGATCTGCTGATGGCGGACCTGGACGCCGTCTGAAGGCTCTCCTCGAAAGTCACCGCGCCGGGCCGTCCGGGTGTAGAGGCGCCGCCTCCGGTGCACCATGGCTGCATGCTGCTGCACCGGCTGGCCCGAGTGTCCCAGGAGGTCGCCGCCACCTCGGCGCGGTCCCGGAAGACGGCCCTGCTCGCGGAGCTCTTCCGGGGCGCGGAGGCGGACGACGTGCCGATCGTCATCCCGTATCTGGCGGGCCGGCTGCCGCAGGGCCGGATCGGCGTCGGCTGGAAGGTGCTGAGCCGCCCGGTCGCCCCCGCCGCCGAGCCGGGACTGACCGTGCGGGAGGTGGACGCCCGGCTGTCGGAGCTCGCCAAGGTCTCCGGGCCCGGCTCCCAGGCGGAACGGGCCCGGCTGGTCGGGGAGTTGATGGGCGCGGCAACCGAGGAGGAGCAGCGGTTCCTGATCGGGCTGCTCACCGGCGAGGTACGGCAGGGCGCGCTGGACGCCGTCGCGGTCGAGGGACTGGCCCAGGCGACCGGGGCGCCTCCGGCGGACGTACGGCGGGCCGTGATGCTCGCGGGCTCCCTCCAGACGGTGGCCGAGGCGCTGCTCGCGGACGGCCCGGCCGCCCTGGACCGCTTCCGTCTCACCGTGGGCCGCCCGGTCTGGCCGATGCTGGCGCACAGTGCCTCCTCGGTCGCCGAGGCGGTGGACAAGCTCGGCGCCTGCGCGGTCGAGGAGAAGCTGGACGGCATCCGCGTCCAGGTGCACCGGGACGGCGACGCGGTACGGCTCTACACCCGCACCCTCGACGACATCACCGACCGGCTGCCCGAAGTGACCGCCGCCGCGCTGGAACTGCGGGGCGAGCGGTTCATCCTCGACGGCGAGGTGATCTCCTTCGACGAGGGCGGGCGCCCCCGCTCGTTCCAGGAGATCGCCGGTCGCGTCGGCTCGCGCACGGACGTGGCGACGGCGGCACGCGCGGTGCCGGTCTCCCCCGTCTTCTTCGACGCGCTGTCCGTCGACGGCCGTGACCTGCTGGACCTGCCGTTCGCCGAGCGGCACGCGGAGCTGGCCCGGCTGGTCCCCGAGCCGATGCGGGTACGCCGCACGACGGTGTCCGGCCCGGACGGTCTGCACACGGCGGAGGAGTTTCTCGCCGAGACCCTGAAGCGCGGCCACGAGGGCGTCGTCGCCAAGGCGCTGGACGCCCCCTACAGCGCGGGCCGGCGCGGCGCGTCCTGGCTGAAGGTCAAGCCCGTCCACACCCTCGACCTGGTCGTCCTGGCCGCCGAGTGGGGACACGGCCGCCGCACCGGCAAGCTCTCCAACCTCCACCTGGGCGCCCGCACCGCCGACGGCGGCCTCGCCATGCTCGGCAAGACCTTCAAGGGCATGACCGACGCGATGCTGACCTGGCAGACCGAACGGCTCCGGCAGCTCGCCGTCGACGACAACGGCTACGTCGTGACCGTACGCCCGGAACTCGTCGTCGAGATCGCCTACGACGGCCTCCAGCGCTCCACCCGCTACCCGGCCGGGGTCACCCTGCGCTTCGCCCGCGTGGTCCGCTACCGGGAGGACAAGCGCCCCGAGGACGCCGACACGGTGGAGACGCTGCTGGCCGCGCATCCGGAGGTGAGCCCGTGAAGCGCAGTGCCGGCCTGCTGCTCTTCCACCACACCGACGACGGCCTCGAAGTGCTGCTCGGACACATGGGCGGCCCGTTCTTCGCCCGGCGCGACGCCGGGGCGTGGACCATCCCCAAGGGCGAGTACGAGCCCGACGAGTCCGCCTGGGCCGCCGCCCGCCGCGAGTTCGAGGAGGAACTGGGGCTGCCGCCGCCCGACGGCGAGGCCCTCGCCCTGGGCGAGGTCCGGCAGACAGGCGGCAAGATCGTCACGGCCTGGGCGGTCGAGGCGGACCTCGACCCGGCGACGATCGCGCCCGGCACCTTCCGGATGGAGTGGCCTCCGAGATCGGGGCGGCTCCAGGAGTTCCCCGAGCTGGACCGGGTGGCGTGGTTCGGGCTCGACCGGGGCCGCGAGGTGATCGTCAAGGCTCAGGCGGCGTTTCTCGACCGCCTGGCGGAGCACTCGCCCTGAGGAGACGCTCCCGCGTTGCGGTCCCCTCCGCCACGCGGGAAGGTCGGACTACAGCCCGCTCCGAGGGAGGTCAGCCATGCCCATCGCAACGGTGAACCCGGCGAACGGCGAGACGCTCAAGACGTACGAGGCCATGGGCGAGGAGGAGATCGAGCGCCGGCTCCAGCTCGCGGAGGCCACGTTCCGCACGTACCGGACGACCACGTTCGACGAGCGCGCCCGGCTGATGAGGAAGGCCGCCGACCTCCTCGACGAGGACCAGCGGGACATCGCCCGCGTGATGACCACCGAGATGGGCAAGCCGATCCAGCAGGCCCGGGCCGAGGCCGCGAAGTGCGCCAAGGCGATGCGCTGGTACGCCGACCACGCCGAGGAACTGCTCGCCGACGAGGAGCCCGCCGACACCGACGTGAAGGACTCGGGCGCCTCGCGCGTGCGGGTGCGCTACCGGCCGATGGGCCCGGTGCTGGCGGTCATGCCGTGGAACTTCCCGCTGTGGCAGGTGGTCCGCTTCGCCGCGCCCGCCCTGATGGCGGGGAACGTGGGCCTGCTCAAGCACTCCTCGAACGTCCCGCAGACCGCCCTCTACCTGGAGGACCTGTTCCACCGGGCCGGCTTCACCGAGGGCTGCTTCCAGACCCTGCTGATCGGCTCCGCCGCGGTGGACGAGATCCTGCGCGACGAGCGCGTCAAGGCGGCCACCCTCACCGGCAGCGAGCCCGCGGGCCGCGCGGTCGCCTCGACCGCCGGCGAGATGGTCAAGAAGACGGTGCTGGAGCTGGGCGGCAGCGACCCGTTCGTCGTCATGCCCTCCGCCGACATCGACCGGGCCGCGAAGGTCGCAGTGACCGCACGCGTACAGAACACCGGGCAGTCCTGCATCGCCGCGAAGCGGTTCATCGTTCACACGGACGTCTACGACGCCTTCGCCGAGCGCTTCGCCGAGGGCATGAAGGCGCTCACGGTCGGCGACCCCCTGTCCGAGGACACCGAGGTCGGGCCGCTCTCCAGCGAGCAGGGACTGCGCGATCTGGAGGAGCTGGTCGACGACGCGGTGCGCAGCGGTGCCGAGGTGCTGTGCGGTGGCGAACGGCCCGACGGGCCCGGCTGGTACTACACGCCGACCATCCTCGCCGGCATCACCCGGGAGATGCGCATCCACCGGGAGGAGGCGTTCGGGCCCGTCGCCACGCTGTACCGGGCGGCCGACCTGGACGAGGCCGTGCTGATCGCGAACGACTCGCCGTTCGGACTGAGTTCGAACGTGTGGACGCGGGACGAGGCCGAGGTGGACCGGTTCGTCCGGGACCTGGAGGCGGGCGGTGTGTACTTCAACGGCATGACGGCCTCCCATCCGGCGTTCCCGTTCGGCGGAGTGAAGCGGTCCGGGTACGGGCGTGAGCTGTCCGGGCACGGAATCCGGGAGTTCTGCAACATCACGACCGTTTGGCACGGTGCGTGAGTGTTGCGGGGCTACGATCCCGTCTGTGAACCGCGAAGTGACTCTGCCTCTGATCGTCGACGACCGCGGGACCTTGCAGGTGACTGCGGCCGATGTCAGCAAGTTGTTGCGGACGGTGGGGGGCCGGTGGGTGCGGCTTGTCGAGGCCGGGGAATCCGGGCTCGACGAGGACACGGTCGCCGAGTTGGCCATTGAGCTGGCGAAGCTGGCCGACCGGATCGATGTGGCTTGTATCGCGCACAGCAGTGGGGGTGCGACATGAGCCCTAAGGAGTCTCACTCAGCGCGTTCCAGAACATGGCCTCGTAGGTTTGCAGTAGGCGGCCGTATCGATACGCCCTCCTCTCATCGAGCCGGCCTGCGTCCAGCCCGGCCCGTACCGCCGCCGTCGCCTGGCTCTCCAGCTCCGGGGACGGCTCCGCGAAGAAGTCGAAGAAGGCACACACCTCGTCCGTGAAGCCGTAATGCGTGCGCAGGGCCCGGGCGATGGTCGCGCAATAGCCTCCCCACGCGGAGAAGTTGGCGGTCAGGGCCAGGACGACGTCCGCCGGCGAGGCGTTGAGAGCCAGCCAGGCCACGTACGCGGGGTAGGCCTGGCATCCCGGGAGCGGCTCGTGTTCCGCCGTCCGTGTCTCGTCCACGCCGCACGCCTGTGCGAACGTCGACAGCTGCTCCTCCGCCAGCGCCTCGCCCTCCGCGAGTGTCCTGAAGAAGGCCGCGGCCTCCGGGTCCCTCACGAGGGAGCGCTCCGCCAGGTACTCGAAGGCCCGGCGGTCCGCGGGGATCACCCAGGACTGTTCCAGGGCGAGCGCGGCGAGGGTGGAGCGGGGCGCCGTGCCGTCGGCGATGCGGGGGACCAGGGGGTTGGACCGCGGGTTGGGAGCGAGGTCCGCCGTGGTCGTCTGCAGCAGGTCCCGGGCCGGGTGCGTCATCGCGTCCTTTCGTCGTCGAGGTGTCGGGACGAGCCTGGCACGGCGTCCCCGATACGGAGTAGTCCGGCGCGAGTTCGGCGCCCCACCGGGTGATCGTGGTTGCTGGAGCTCTACGAGGCCGGGCCGCTCGCACCGCACGGACGAGACGATGTGAGATGAGCGAAGAGACGATCACCGAAACGCCGCCCCCGGCCCGGGGCCGACCCGCGCTCGACCTGTCCGGCGCGGACTTCTGCCCGGTCCCTCGCGAGCTGATGGACGAGGGTCCGGTCACCCGGATCAAGCTGCCCAACGGGGAAGGCTGGGCCTGGCTGGTCACCCGCCGCGACGACGTGTGCACGGTGACCGAGGACCCGCGCTTCGGCCCGGAGGCCGTCATGGACCGGCAGGTCACACGGCTGGCCCCGCACTTCGTCCCGGCCTGTGGCGGGGTCGGCTTCCTGGACGCACCGAACCACACCCGGCTGCACCGCAGCGTCGCCGCGGCGTTCACGCCGCGCGGGGTGGCGCGGGTGCGCGAGCGGTCCCGCCGCATGCTGGCGGAACTGGTCGACGAGATGCTCCAGGACGGCCCGCCGGCCGACCTGACCGAGACCGTGCTCAGCCCGTTCCCCATCGCGGTGGTGTGCGAGCTGATGGGCGTCCCGGCCGCCGACCGGCAGGGCATGCACACCTGGACCCAGCTGGTCCTGTCCTCCTCGCACGGCGCCGACGCCGGCGAGAAGGCGAAGAAGGAGATGGGAGCCTACTTCTCGGACCTGATCGGTCTGCGCGAGGGCGGCACCGGCGAGGACGTCACGTCCCTGCTCGGCGCCGCCGTGGGCCGCGGCGAGATCACTCTGGGGGAGGCGGTGGGCCTGGCGGTGCTCCTCCAGATCGGCGGCGAGGCGGTCACCTCCAACGGCGGCCAGGTGTTCCACATCCTGCTGACCCATCCCGAACTCGGCGAGCGGCTGCGCGCCGAACCGGAGATCCGCCCGCGGGCCGTCGACGAACTGCTGCGCTGGATCCTGCACCGCAACGCGGTCGGCCTGTCGCGGATCGCCCTGGAGGACGTGGAGACGGGGGGCGTCCGGATCCGGGCGGGCGACGCGATCTACGTGTCGTACCGGGCCGCGAACCGCGACCCGGACGTCTTCCCCTGTCCGGGGACGATCGACTTCATCCGCCACCCGAACCCGCACGTCTCCTTCGGCCTCGGCCCGCACCACGCCCCCGGCGGTGTGCTGGCCAGGCTGGAGTCGGAACTCCTGGTCGACGCGCTCCTCGACGGCGTGCCCGGACTGCGGCTCGCCGTCCCCGCCGAGGATGTGCCGTTCAGGAAGGGCGCGCTGATCCGCGACCCCGAGGCCCTGCCCGTGACGTGGTGAGACGGCGATGCCCGCAGGCGGCGAAACCGGAGTCCATCGCGAACTGGACCGTTGCCGTCTTCGACGCCTTCGGCACCTCGAACACGACCCAGCCGAGCGCCTTCGCACCGGGCTTCAGGCGGACGTCGGAGGACATCGACGGGCCGGCGGTCACGTCGGCGAAGGTGGACTGGAACTTGGCCGGTGCGGCGCTCGCCTTCGCGGCGGGCTTCTTCGCGGCCTGCTGCCCGCTGTCGGCCCTGGCGGACGCCGTGGCCTCGGGCTTTGTCGACGACCGTGTCGCCGGAGCCGCACCCGGTGATGGTGAGCGCACCGATCACGGCCGCCGCCGCGGCGGTGATCCTGATGCGACTGTGAACGGCCCCCTCCATGACCAGGAGGGGGCCGCCCTGTGCGCGCGGGAGGAGAACGCCGGTTACCGGATCGGCGTGCCCGACAGCGTCCGGGCGATCACCAGGCGCTGGATCTCGCTGGTGCCTTCGAAGATCGTGTAGATCGCCGCGTCCCGGTGCATCCGCTCCACCGGGTACTCCCGCGTGTAGCCGTTGCCGCCGAGGATCTGGATCGCCTGGGCCGTGACCTTCTTGGCCGTCTCGCTCGCGAACAGCTTGGACATCGAGCCCTCGGCCGCCGTGAACGGCTTGCCGTTGACCGCCATCCAGGAGGCGCGCCACACGAGGAGCCGGGCCGCGTCGATGGAGGTGCGCATGTCCGCGAGCTGGAACGCCACGCCCTGGTTGTCGATGATCGGCCGCCCGAACTGCTCCCGGGTCTTGGCGTAGTCGAGGGCGACCTCGTAGGCGGCCCGGGCCGTACCGACCGCCATGGCCCCCACCGCCGGGCGCGACGCCTCGAACGTGGCCATCGCCGCGTTCTTCACGCGCTCCCCGCCCTGCTTGGCCTTCTCCCGCGCCCGGGCGAGCCGCTCGTCCAGCTTCTCCTTGCCGCCGAGCAGGCAGGAGCCGGGAACGCGCACGTTGTCCAGGATGACCTCGGCGGTGTGCGAGGCGCGGATGCCGTGCTTCTTGAACTTCTGCCCCTGGGACAGGCCTTCGGTGCCCGGCGGGATGATGAAGGAGGCGTGCCCCTTGGAGCCGAGCTCGGGGTCGACGACCGCGACCACGACGTGGACGTTGGCGATGCCGCCGTTGGTCGCCCAGGTCTTGGTGCCGTTGATCACCCACTCGTCCTTGGCCTCGTCGTACACGGCCCGGGTGCGCATGGAGGCAACGTCGGAGCCGGCGTCGGGCTCGGAGGAGCAGAACGCGGCGACCTTGACGTCATTGGCGTCGCCGTACATCTGCGGGATCCAGGTGCCGATCTGCTCCTCGGTGCCGTTGGCGAGGACGCCGACGGCGGCGAGTCCGGTGCCGACGATGGACAGGGCTATGCCCGCGTCGCCCCAGAACAGCTCCTCCATCGCCATGGGGATGCCGAGGCCGGTGGGGTCGAAGTACTGCTGGGCGTAGAAGTCCAGGGAGTAGATGCCGACCTTGGCGGCCTCCTGGATGACCGGCCAGGGAGTCTCCTCACGCTCGTCCCATTCGGCGGCCGCGGGGCGGATGACATCGGCCGCGAAGCCGTGCAGCCAGTCCCGGACCTCCTTCTGTTCGTCGTTGAGCTCCATGGTGAACTCGGCCATGTCGTCCCCTCCAGCGGCACACATGCATGTTACTTGCGGTAACACCAGTCTGTTACCGGCGGGTAGTCGAAGTCAACTCCTACCGACCGGTCGGCACCCGTTCGGTGTCCGGGGCATGTTTGAGTGTTAGTTTGCGCAGGCGTCATCGAATCAGCACGGGTGGGGAGAGCACATGGACACCACGCAGCGGACCGACCAGCAACGGTCCGCCGACCGCCGACGGCGTGAGCTGCTGGAAGCCGCCGACCGAGTGGTGCTGCGCGACGGTCCGCATGCCTCGATGAACGCGATCGCGGCGGAGGCCGGCATCACCAAGCCGATCCTCTACCGGCACTTCGGTGACAAGGGCGGACTATACGCCGCCCTCGCCAAGCGGCACACGGACGCGCTGCTGGACTCGCTCCGGGCGGCCCTGGACGCGCCGGCGGAGAGGCGGGAGCGGGTCGAGGCGACGCTGGACACGTATCTCGCGGCGATCGAGGCGCGGCCGCAGGTGTACCGGTTCCTGATGCATCCGGCGGAGGGGAGCCAGCCGGGCGATCAGGGATTCGATGTCGGCAAGCACAGTGCGCCGCTGTTGCGACGGATGGGTGAGGAGCTGGCCCAGGTCATCGAGGAGCGACTGGACCTCGGGCCGGGTGGGCAGCAACTCGCTCGCGTGTGGGGGCACGGGATCGTCGGCATGATGCATGCGGCCGGGGACTGGTGGCTGGGGGAACGGCCTTGTTCCCGGGCCGAGTTGGTGCGGAGTCTGGCTGATCTGTTGTGGGGGCGGCTTGCGGCTGCGGGAGACCGGATGGGGGGTCCGGGGTTCTGACCGTTGCGTCTCGGCTGACGGCCGGTGGGGGTTGTTCCCGCCCACGCGGCGGAGCCGCATATTGAACACAGCCCCGCGCCCCCAAAGACGGTAGGTCACCCTCAGCGACCCCAAGAAGACCTGGCCACCTGGCGCATCAGCCTGCGATGGCGCCAGCCCTTGAGGTGGTCCGCGTAGATACGGCCGTCCAAGTGGTCGTACTCGTGCTGGAGGCAGCGGGCGAAGAAGCCCGTTCCATGCACGGTGACCGGGTCCCCGGTCACCGTGAAGCCCTCGACCACCGCGTGGTCGTAGCGTTCCGTGGCCGCCTCCAGGCCCGGTAGGGACAGGCAGCCCTCCGGGCCCCGGATCACCACTCCGTCCGCCTCGACCAGGCGCGGGTTGACCACGTGGCCCAGGTGCCGGACGTCCTCGTCGTCGGGGCAGTCGTAGACGAAGACCCGCAGCGGCTCGCCGATCTGGTTGGCGGCGAGTCCGACGCCCTGGGCGGCGTACATGGTCGCGAACAAGTCCTCGACGAGCCGGGCCAGTTCGGGGCCGAAATCGGTGACCTCCGCGCAGGGTGCGTGCAGGAGCGGGTCGCCGTGCAGGGTGAGGGGTCTCACGTGGCCGTGGGCGCCGGGGATGGAGCTGTTTCGCATGGCCGCAAGAGTAAGGTCCCTGTCATTCCGCGCCTCCCACACGACTTCACCACAGTGCCGCGGTTCGGGAGTGCTAATGGATCTCGATAGGCTGAGGTCCACACCACGTGGCCGTCAGGCTTCAAGGCGCGGCGCGTACGCAAGGAGGATCGAGAACTGATGGCAGGCAACTCGGACCCGCTCTCGCCGCGGGCCAAGCTGGCCGTGACCGCGGGCAAGGCGGTCGCGGCGGCATCGCGCGCCGCGGGGCGCGGCAGCGGTTCGGTGATCGGCGGCCGGGTGGCGCTCAAGCTCGACCCCGACCTCCTCGCCCGGCTCGCCCAGAACCTGGACGTGATCCTGGTCTCCGCGACGAACGGCAAGACCACGACCACCCGGCTCATCGCCGAGGCCCTGCGCGCCGCGGGACCGGTCGTCTCCAACGCGCTCGGCGCCAACATGCCGGCCGGCATCACCTCGGCCCTCGCGGGCAGCTCGGACGCCCGGTACGGCGTCATCGAGGTCGACGAGAAGTACCTCGCCGGCGTCGCCCGGGACACCGCGCCGAAGTGCATCGCCCTGCTCAACCTCTCCCGTGACCAGCTCGACCGCGCCGCCGAGACCCGCATGCTCGCCGAGAACTGGCGGGAGGGGCTCGCCGGTTCCAAGGCCGTGGTGGTGGCCAACTGCGACGACCCGCTGGTGGTGTGGGCGGCCTCCTCCTCCCCCAATGTGATCTGGGTCGCCGCCGGTCAGATGTGGAAGGACGACGCCTGGTCCTGCCCGTCGTGCGGTGGCGTGATGCAGCGCCCGGGCGACGACTGGTACTGCGGCGAGTGCGGCTTCCGCCGTCCGACGCCGAGCTGGGCGCTCTCCGGCGACCACGTCCTGGACCCGCACGGCTCCGCCTGGCCGATCCACCTCCAGCTGCCCGGCCGCGCCAACAAGGCCAACGCCGCCTCCTCGGCCGCCGTCGCCGCCGTGTTCGGCGTGCCGCCGCAGGTCGCGCTGGAGCGCATGTACCAGGTGCAGGCGGTCGCCGGCCGGTACGACGTCGTCCAGTTCCAGGGCCGTGACCTCAGACTCCTCCTCGCGAAGAACCCGGCCGGCTGGCTGGAGACGTTCTCCCTGATCGACCCGCCGCCCGCCCCGGTCATCCTGTCCGTGAACGCGCGCTCCGCCGACGGCACCGACACCTCCTGGCTGTGGGACGTCGACTACACGCGCCTGACCGGCCACCCGATCTGCGTCGTCGGTGACCGGCGGCTGGACCTCGCGGTGCGCCTGGAGGTCGCCGACCAGCACTTCCAGGTCTACGAGAACCTCGACCAGGCCGTGCAGGCCTGCCCGCCGGGCCGGATCGAGGTCATCGCCAATTACACGGCGTTCCAGGACCTGCGCCGCCGGGTCGGCAACTGAGCACGAGACGAGACGTCAGGGGACTTTTGTGAGCGACAACCAACTGCGGGTCGTCTGGGTCTATCCCGACCTGCTCAGCACCTACGGCGACCAGGGCAACGTCCTGGTCGTGGAGCGCCGGGCCCGCCAGCGCGGCCTGGACGTGGCGCGGCTGGACGTGCGCAGCGACCAGGCGATCCCGACCTCCGGCGACATCTACCTGATCGGCGGCGGCGAGGACCGTCCGCAGCGGCTCGCGGCCGAGCGGCTGCGCCGGGACGGCGGACTGCAGCGGGCCGTGGAGAACGGCGCCATCGTGTTCTCCGTGTGCGCCGGCTACCAGATCCTCGGCCACGAGTTCATCAACGACCTGGGGCAGCGCGAGCCCGGCCTCGGTCTGCTGGACGTGGTGTCCGTGCGCGGCGAGGGCGCCCGGTGCGTCGGTGACGTGCTGGGCGACATCGACCCGCGCCTCGGCCTGCCCCCGCTGACCGGCTTCGAGAACCACCAGGGCGTCACCCACCTCGGCCCCACCGCCCGCCCGCTCGCCCGGGTGCGCTTCGGCAACGGCAACGGCACGGGTGACGGCACGGAAGGCGCGTACAACGACACCGTCTTCGGCACGTACATGCACGGCCCGGTGCTGGCGCGCAACCCGCTGATCGCGGACCTGCTGCTGAAGCTGGCGCTCGACGTCAACGCGCTGCCGCCCACGGACGACCGCTGGTACGAGGCACTGCGCAACGAACGCATCGCCGCTGCTCAGCAGCCCGCGTGAGCGCTGCGCGGCAGCGTACCGAAAGGACGCGTCAACCTGCTGGTCAACAGCCCGTCTGACGGCACATCCGCACAGGTGAGCGGGGTCGTCCAGCAGGCGGACGCACGGTTCGGTCCGGCCCCCTCCTGCCGCTAGGGTGGCGGGGATTCGAGCCGGACAATGTGGTCCGGTCCCGGCCCACGTTGAGAAGGTTTTTCGGGCTATGCGCATTGGTGTCCTCACGTCCGGCGGCGACTGCCCCGGCCTGAACGCCGTCATCCGGTCCGTCGTGCACCGCGCCGTCGTCGACCACGGCGACGAGGTCATCGGCTTCCGGGACGGCTGGAAGGGCCTTCTGGAGTGCGACTACCTCAAGCTCGACCTCGACGCGGTGGGTGGCATCCTCGCCCGCGGCGGTACGATCCTCGGCTCCTCCCGGGTCCGTCCCGAGCACCTGCGGGACGGCGTGGAGCGGGCCAGGGGACACGTCGAGGAACTCGGGCTCGACGCGATCATCCCCATCGGCGGCGAGGGCACGCTCAAGGCTGCCCGGCTGCTGTCCGACAACGGCCTGCCGATCGTCGGCGTGCCGAAGACCATCGACAACGACATCGCCGTCACGGACGTCACCTTCGGCTTCGACACGGCCGTGGGGGTGGCGACCGAGGCCCTCGACCGGCTCAAGACCACCGCCGAGTCCCACCAGCGCGTGCTGATCGTGGAGGTGATGGGCCGGCACACCGGCTGGATCGCGCTGCACTCCGGCATGGCGGCCGGCGCGCACGCCATCGTCGTACCCGAGCGGCCCTTCGACATAGAGGAGCTGACCAGGCGGGTCGGCGAACGGTTCGAGGCGGGCAAGCGCTTCGCGATCGTGGTGGCGGCGGAGGGGGCCAAGCCCCGCGCCGGGACCATGGAGTTCGACGAGGGCGGCAAGGACATCTACGGGCACGAGCGGTTCGCCGGGATCGCCCGTCAGCTGTCGGTCGAGCTGGAGGGACGCCTCGGCAAGGAGGCCCGGCCGGTGATCCTCGGGCATGTGCAGCGTGGTGGGACGCCGACCGCCTACGACCGGGTACTGGCCACGCGGTTCGGGTGGCACGCGGTGGAGGCGGTGCACCGGGGCGAGTTCGGGCAGATGACCGCCCTTCGGGGCACCGACATAGTGATGGTGCCGTTGGCCGAGGCCGTGGAGACGCTGAAGACCGTGCCGGACGATCGGTACGAAGAGGCGGAGTGCGTTCTCTGAGGCTGCGCTGATCCGTCGGGTGCGGGGTCTGTGTGGCTTGTCGCGCAGTTGTCCGCGCCCCTGGTCCGCCCCCGGTCACCTGTGTGGCCGGGGGCGGTTCTACTCTTGGGGCGGACACATTGCTGCACACCCCCACGAAACAGGAGCCGGCGGTATGGATCACAGCGGGCACGGCATGACCATGGATCTGCCGCCGTTCACGCTGGGACGAGGGCTGGAGTGGTCGGCGGACCCGTTCTTCCTCGTCGCGTGCCTGGCCGGACTGGCGCTGTACGGGTGGGGTGTCGCGCGGCTGGTGCGGCGCGGGGACAAGTGGCCGGTGGGGCGCACGGTCGCCTACGTCATCGGCGTGCTGAGCATCGTGCTCATGATGTGCACCCGGCTGAACGACTACGGCATGGTCATGTTCAGCGTGCACATGGTGCAGCACATGGTGATCAGCATGGTGTCGCCGATCCTGATCCTGCTCGGTGCGCCGATCACGCTCGCGCTGCGCGCGCTGCCGACGGCGGGGCGAGGCCGCAAGGGACCGCGGGAGCTGCTGCTGATGTTCCTGCACAGCCGGTACATGCGGATCGTCACGCACCCGGCGTTCACCATCCCCCTGTTCATCGCGAGCCTGTACGGGCTGTACTTCACGCCGCTGTTCGACACCCTGATGGGCTCCAAGGCGGGGCACATCGGGATGATGGTGCACTTCCTCGCGGTCGGTCTGGTGTTCTTCTGGCCGATCATGGGCGTGGACCCGGGCCCGCACCGGCCGGGCTATCTGATGCGGATGCTGGAGCTGTTCGCGGGCATGCCGTTCCACGCGTTCTTCGGCATCGCGCTGATGATGGCGTCCGAGCCGATGGTCGAGACGTTCAAGAACCCGCCCGCCTCGCTCGGCATCGAGGCGCTCTCCGACCAGAACGCGGCGGGCGGCATCGCCTGGGCGTTCAGCGAGATCCCGTCCGTGCTGGTGCTGGTCGCGCTGCTGTTCCAGTGGTACGCCTCGGACCAGCGGCAGGCCAGGCGCGAGGACCGGGCCGCCGACCGCGACGGGGACAAGGAACTCGAGGCTTACAACGCCTATTTGAGCTCGCTGCACGCGCGCGGGAACTGACTTTTCCCCCGCCTCAAGGCGCCCGTTCATCCTCGCTCTGCTCTTTCTCCACAACGCGGCTGAATAGCATTTTCCTTCAGTAGCATGAAACGCGTCGGGGGAACCGCAGGGGGGAGCGGTGATGCGGAGGTTCGCTGTCCTGGTCGCTTTTCTGCTGGCTCTCGGGGGGTGCGATTCGGGCGGGTCCTTGTTCGAGGTGAAGGCGGTCGCCGCGGGAGTTCCGTCCCTGGCGCCCTTCTTCGCCGAGGACAGCGGGCTCGGCCGGGACGGGCAGGTGCGGTCGCGGGCCGTGCCGGGTGGCCTGCAGCAGGGGGACACGCCTGGGCTGTACGGAGGGACGAAGCAGCCGGGGATCTGTGATGTCGAGCGGCTGAAGCGGTTCCTCACCGCGCCGCGGAACGCCCGTAAGGCGCGGGTGTGGGCGGCCGCCCTCGACCTCCGCACGGACGAGATTCCGGGATATCTCGACCGGCTCACACCGGTTCTCCTGCGTCACGACACCCTCGCACTGAACCACGACTACAAAAAGGGAAAGGCCGTTCCCTTCCGTGCCCTGCTCCAGGCGGGAATCGCGATTCTCGTCGACGAGCAGGGGCTCCCGTCGGTCAAATGTTCGTGCGGAAATCCGCTGCGGCCCTTCGAGGGCGACACGAGCCGGATATCCGTCACGTTCGGGGACGGCAACGAGAAGTGGCGGGGATACGACCGTGCCGAGGTGGTGGTCGTACGGCCCGCTCCCCGGAAGCTGGAGCGCATCGCCCTCGTCGACGTCCAGGACCCCGGCCGGGGCATCGAGCGGCCCGTCGGCACGACCGGTGAGGCCGACGCCGGGTTCGACGCGACGGAGCGGCGGGCCGTGCCGCGTCTCGCCGGGACGACGTTCGGGGAGGCGAGCCGGCGGCTGGCCGATGCGGGGCTTGCGGTCGCGTTCAGGGGCGGGGGGCCGCCTCCGGACCGTGCGCGGGTCATCGCGTCCGACCCGGGAGCGGGTGTCGAGCTGCGGTTCGGGGCGTATGTGACGCTGAGCGTGGCGGCGGAGCCGGGGACGGAGGGGCGGCGTACGTCGGCACCCGCGCCATCGGCGTCCTCCGCTCCCCCTGTCGGCTCCAGGCCTCCGACGAGTACCGGGCCCACGCCTTCCCGTCAGTCCCCGTCGAAGGCGCCGCCCAGCTCCGCGCCGCCGTCTGAGGCGAGCGCCGCGCCCAGGAGCAGCACACCGCCCACGGCGACCGGCTCACCTCCGCAGGTCACCAGCTCGGCTCCCCCGCGGGTCACCGGTTCGCCTCCCCCGGCGACTGTCTCGCCTCCCACAGGTGCACCGGTCACGAGCAGCGCGCCGCCGCCGACGAACAGCACGCCCGCGTCCAGCGCTCCGGCGACGACTGCCCCTGTGACGACTGCCCCCGCGTCCAGCGCTCCGGCGACCACCCCGCCCACCCCGAGCACCAATGTCTAGGACCGCACCCCCGCCGAACCCTGGAGTCACCGGATGTCCTCAGGATCACCGAGGTCGGGAGCGGGCCGGATCATCGCCGGCCGTTATCTGCTGCTGCGCCGGCTCGGCAGCGGCGGCATGGGGCACGTCTGGCTCGCCCACGACCAGAAACTCGCCTGCGAGGTCGCGCTCAAGGAGATCGTGTTCCGCGACCCGGCCGAAGCCGGAAACGAGAGGGAGGCGCGGGTCGCCCGGGCCCGGGCGGAGGCCCGGCACGCGGCCGGGCTGCGCGGACACCCGCACGTGGTGACGGTGCACGACGTGCTGGAGCACGAGGGGCTGCCGTGGATCGTCATGGAGTACGTGGCGGGCGCCGTCGACCTGCGGGAGCTGGTGACCCGGCGCGGGCCGCTCGCCCCGGCCGAGTGTGCCCGCGTCGGTCTGGCCGTGCTGGACGCGCTGACCGCGGGGCACGAGCGGGGTGTGATGCACCGGGACGTGAAGCCGGCCAACATCCTGCTCGCGCCGGACCGCGCGGGCTCACCGTACGGGCGGGTACTGCTCACCGACTACGGCATCTCCGTGCAGCCGGACGGCGGTGAGACGCGGTACACGAGGGCGTCCGTGCTGGTCGGCACGGCGGGGTATCTGGCGCCTGAGCGTGCGTCCGGCGGTACGCCGACGCCGGCCGCCGACCTCTTCTCCCTGGGCTGCACGCTGTACTTCGGCGTCGAGGGCCGCGGCCCCTTCGAGCGCGAGTCGCACCTGGCGGCGCTCACCGCGGCGGTCATGGAGGAGCCGCTCGCGCCGGTACGGGCCGGGGCTCTGGAACCCGTGCTGCACGGGCTGCTCGCCAAGGATCCGGAGCTGCGGATGACCGCCCAGGAGGCCGAGGCCGCGCTGTCGGGGCTCGTCACGCCCCACGTGGAGGCGTTCGAGCGGACCAGGACGGATCCCGGATCGCCGTCCCCCTGGGAGACCCCGCCCGCGCCCACGGCCGGGCCGGACGGTTCCGGACCGGTCACCGCCACGCCCGGCGTCACCGCGCCCGGCGCACGGCGAAGGCGGCGCTCCCCCGCCCTCCGGGCCGTCGCCGCCTGCGGTCTCGGGCTGGTCCTCGCGCTCGGCGGCGTCTGGTACGCGCTGGCCGACCGGGCGGGCGGTGGGACGGCCCGGCCGTACGGGGAGGCCGTGGGGCTGGGGAAGCCGCTCGCGGACGGGGACTGTGTGCTCGCGGACTGGCCGGGCGGGACCCGGTTCGCCGGCACGCCCCGGCTCTCCCTGGACCCGACCTGCCGGGACCAGGCGCCCGACGGGCAGGTGGTGGCGTTCGCCGAGGCGGCCTCGCCGGACGAGGCGCGGAAGCTGGGACCGGTCCGGTGCGAGGAGCTGACCCGGGAGCTGCGGGACCGGCTCGCCGATGTCCGCAGCCACGCCGTCGTGCCGAGCGGCGCCGGGTTCGAGGCGGCGGGGCGGCGCACCGCCTGCCTGGTGCTGGGCGCGCACGGGCCGCTGTACGGGCCGCTCGGGGAGCGACGTAGGTTCGGTACGCCGTTCGCCGACACCGCGACCATGCAGAAGCGGGACTGCCTGGACGTCCGTTCGAACCGGGAGGCGCGGCTGGTGCCGTGCGGCGGGCGGTACGACCAGCAGGTGCTGGGGTTCACCCGACTGGGCGCCGATGTGACGCTCGCCGAGGCGCGGACCTCGTCGGACGCGGCATGCGCCCGGGAGGTGGCGCCGCGCGACTACGGCTTCGACCCGTCCGTCTACGAAGCGGGTTCGTGGACCAGCGACGGACCCTGGAAATCCGGTACTCATGTCGTCGTCTGCACCGTCAGGAGGCAGAACGGGGGCACCATGGAGGGGACAGAACCATGAGGAGGGTGTTGCGATGCCCGGTTCCACGAACGGTTCGAACGCGACGAAGACCATGGGAGTCGTCACCGTCGGCGGCCTCGTCCTGGTGACGGCCTACACGGTGGCGCTGGGCAGCAACGGCTGGCTGTGGTTCGGCTGGGTCGTCCTGGGCCTGATCACCCTCGGGATGGTGGTCACCACGAAGAGCACCTGAGGACTCACTCCCGGGTCAGCCGTCCGGCCGAATGCACGCCCGGCTGGTACTTGGGAAGCCGGACGGTGATCTTCATGCCCGCGCCCATGGCGGTCTCGATGACGAGGCCGTGGTCGTCGCCGTAGACCTGGCGGAGCCGGTCGTCGACGTTGGAGAGCCCTATGCCGCCCGAGGGGCTGACCTCGCGGGCCAGGATGCGGCCGAGCAGGTCGGGGTCCATGCCGGCGCCGTCGTCCTCGATGACGACCAGGGCCTCGGCACCCGCGTCCTGGGCGGTGATCTGGATGTGGCACTTGCCCGAGGACACCGCCTTGCCCTCCAAGCCGTGCTTGACGGCGTTCTCGACGAGCGGCTGGAGACACAGGAAGGGCAGGGCGACGGGCAGCACCTCCGGGGCGATCTGGAGGGTGACGGAGAGGCGGTCGCCGAAGCGTGCCCGCACGAGCGCCAGATAGTGGTCGATGGCGTGCAGTTCGTCGGCGAGCGTGGTGAAGTCGCCGTGCCGGCGGAACGAGTAGCGGGTGAAGTCGGCGAATTCCAGGAGCAGTTCGCGGGCACGCTCGGGGTCGGTCCGGACGAACGAGGCGATCACCGCGAGCGAGTTGAAGATGAAGTGCGGGGATATCTGAGCCCGCAGCGCCTTGATCTCGGCCTCGATGAGGCGGGTGCGAGACTGGTCCAGATCCGCCAGCTCCAGCTGTACGGACACCCAGCGGGCCACCTCGCCGGCCGCCCGGACGAGGACCGCGGACTCGCGGGGCGCGCAGGCGACGAGGGCGCCGTGCACCCGGTCGTCGACGGTGAGCGGGGCGACGACCGCCCAGCGCACCGGGCAGTCGAGGAGGTCGCAGGTCAGCTGGAAGGCCTCGCCGCGGCCGGTCTCCAGAGGTCCGGCGAGGCGCCCCATGATCTCGCTGCGGTGGTGGGCGCCGTCGCCGTCCCAGACCAGGACCTGCTTGCGGTCGGTCAGGCAGAGGGCGTCCGTGCCGAGCAGGGAGCGCAGTTTGCGGGCGGACTTGCGGGCCGTCTCCTCCGTCAGCCCGGCCCGCAGCGGGGGTGCGGCGAGGGAGGCGGTGTGCAGGGTCTCGAAGGTGGCGTGTTCGACGGGGGTGCCCAGGCCGCCGAGGCTCTTGGGGCGTGCCGTGCGGCGGCCCAGCCAGACTCCCACGGCCAGGACCGGGAGCACGGCGACGCACAGGCCGGCCAGGAATCCGCTCATGCCGTCACCTCCGTGCGCAGTTCCTCGGGCAGGTGGAACCGGGCCAGGACCGCCGCCGTGGCCGGCGGCACCCGGCCGGGGGTGGCCAGGGACACCAGGATCATGGTGAGGAAGCCCAGCGGCACCGACCAGAGCGCGGGCCAGGCGAGCAGGGCGTGCAGCGCGCCCTTTCCCGGGTAGCCCGCCATGGTCGCGGCGACGGCGAGCAGGGCCGAGCCGCCGCCGACCAGCATGCCGGCGGCCGCGCCGGGCGGGGTGAGCCGCCGCCACCAGATGCCGAGGACGAGCAGCGGGCAGAACGACGACGCGGACACGGCGAAGGCGAGCCCCACCGCGTCGGCCACCGGGAGCCCGCCGACCAGGACGCTCGCCGCGAGCGGCATGGCCATCGCGAGGACGGTCCCGAGCCGGAAGTGCCGTACGCCGCGCGCGGGCAGGACGTCCTGGGTGAGCACGCCCGCGACGGCCATGGTGAGCCCCGAGGCCGTGGACAGGAACGCGGCGAAGGCGCCGCCCGCCACCAGCGCGCCCAGGAGGTCGCCGCCCACTCCCCCGATGATGCGGTCGGGCAGCAGAAGGACGGCGGCGTCCGTGTCGCCGGTGAGGGTGAGTTCGGGTGCGTAGAGGCGGCCGAGGGCGCCGTAGAGGGGTGGCAGGAGGTAGAAGGCGCCGACCAGGCCGAGGACCACGACGGTGGTGCGGCGGGCCGCGACGCCGTGCGGGCTGGTGTAGAAGCGGACCACGACGTGCGGCAGGCCCATGGTGCCGAGGAACGTGGCGAGGATCAGCCCGTACGTGGCGTACAGCGGGCGTTCCTCGCGGCTCTCGGCCTGTGCGGGCGACAGGTCGCCGCCGCCGCTGCGCTGCGCCTCGGGGACGGCCGCCCCCTCGGCGAACGTGAGCCGGGTGCCGCGTTCGACGCGGTGGGTGCCGGCGGGGAGATCGAGGCGGGTACCGGTGTGCGTACGGCCGTCCACGGTGCCGGTGACCGTGACGGTGAGGGGCCGGTCCAGTTTCAGGTCGATGCTGTCGCCGACGCGGACGACGCGCTGCTCGCGGAAGGTGGCCGGTTCGTCGAAGGCGTGGCGGGGAGCTCCGTCGCTCTGCCAGGCGAGGACCAGGAACAGGGCGGGGACGAGCAGCGCGGTGAGCTTCAGCCAGTACTGGAAGGCCTGGACGAAGGTGATGCTGCGCATGCCGCCGGCGGCGACGGTGGCGGTCACGACGACGGCGACGATCACTCCGCCGAGCCAGTCGGGCGCCCCGGTCAGCACGGTCAGGGTGAGTCCCGCGCCCTGGAGCTGGGGCAGCAGATACAGCCAGCCGACACCGACGACGAAGGCACCGGCCAGCCGCCGCACGGCCTGGGAGGCGAGGCGGGCCTCCGCGAAGTCGGGGAGGGTGTAGGCGCCGGAGCGACGCAGCGGGGCCGCGACGAAGAGGAGCAGGACCAGGTAGCCGGCGGTGTAGCCGACCGGGTACCAGAGCATGTCGGGCCCCTGGACCAGGACCAGGCCCGCTATACCCAGGAAGGAGGCGGCGGAGAGGTACTCGCCGCTGATGGCGGCGGCGTTGAGGCGGGGGCCGACGGTGCGGGAGGCGACGTAGAAGTCGGAGGTCGTGCGGGAGATGCGCAGGCCGAAGGCGCCGACCAGGACCGTCGCGACGACGACCAGGGCGACGGCGGGGACGGCGTAGTTGGAGTTCATCGGCGGGCGCCAGTTCGGTCGTCGTTCATCGGTCTTCGACGAGGCGTACGAAGTCGCGCTCGTTGCGCTCGGCGCGGCGGACGTACCAGCGGGCGAGCAGGACCAGCGGGGCGTAGAGGCCGAAGCCGAGGACGGCCCACTCCAGGCGGCGGGTGTCGGGCATCGCCGCGAACAGCAGCGGGAGCGGGCCGATGAGCAGGCCGAGGATCGCGAAGACGGTGAGGCCGGCGCGCAGTTGGGTGCGCATCAGGGACCGGACGTAGGTGTGACCGAGGGTGGTCTGCTCGTCGATCTCGGTGCGTGGGCGGTAGTAGCCGGAGGCCCTGCCGGACTGGCGGGGCGGGCCGGTGACGACGACGCGGCGCTCGGTGTGGTCCTGGGGCACCGTCACGTCCTCCTCATGAGCAGGTCGCGCAGTTCGCGCGCGTGGCGCCGGCTGACCTGGAGTTCCTCGGAGCCGACGAGGACGCTGACGGTGCCCGCGTCGAGGCGGAGTTCGCCGATGTGGCGCAGGGCGACGAGGTGGCGGCGGTGGATGCGGACGAAGCCGCGGGAGCGCCAGCGCTCCTCCAGGGTGGACAGCGGGATGCGGACCAGGTGGCTGCCCTTGTCGGTGTGCAGCCGGGCGTAGTCGCCCTGGGCCTCGACGTGGGTGATGTCGTCGACGGCGACGAAGCGGGTCACGCCGCCGAGCTCGACGGGTATGTGGTCGGGATCGGGTTCGCTCACGGGGATGCGGGGTGCGGTGCCGCGGAGCTCGGCGGCGCGCCGTACGGCCTCGGCGAGCCGTTCCTTGCGGACGGGCTTGAGGACGTAGTCGACGGCCTTGAGGTCGAAGGCCTGCACGGCGAAGTCCTCGTGGGCGGTGACGAACACGACGAGCGGCGGCCGGGCGAACCCGGTGAGCAGCCGGGCCAGGTCGAGGCCGTCGAGGCCGGGCATCTGGATGTCGAGGAAGACGACGTCGATCGCCTCGGGCCCGCCCGGGCCGGACTCCAGGGCCCGGTTGATGCGGCGCAGCGCCTCGGTCGCGTCGCCGGCGCCCTCCGCGCTGCCGATGCGGGGGTCCGCCTGCAGCAGGTAGAGCAGTTCCTCCAGCGAGGGGCGTTCGTCGTCGACAGCCAGGGCGCGCAGCATGAACCCGGAGTGTAGGGGGCGATCGGTACGTCTGGACATGCGCCGGGTGGACGTTCGCGCTGGATGCGGTGGCCGCGTCGGGCCGGGCGCGGGGTGGGGTGCCGGTGGATACAGTGCCCGCATGAACAGCAGGTCCACGCCGTTCGACGAACTCGACCGGAAGATCATCACCGCGTTGATGGCGAACGCCCGGACGTCCTTCGCCGAGATCGGCACGGCGATCGGGCTGTCCGCCACGGCGGTCAAGCGCCGGGTCGACCGGTTGCGGGAGACGGGCGTGATCACCGGGTTCACGGCCACGGTGAAGCCGTCGGCGCTGGGCTGGCGGACCGAGGCCTACGTCGAGGTGTACTGCGAGGGCGCGGCCCCGCCGCGGCGGCTCGCGGAGGTCGTGCGCGACTACCCGGAGATCACCGCGGCGATGACCGTGACCGGTGGTGCGGACGCGCTGCTGCATGTGCGGGCGCGGGACGTGGAGCACTTCGAGGAGGTGCTGGAGCGGATCCGCCAGGAGCCGTTCATCCGGAAGACCATCAGCGTGATGGTGCTGTCCCATCTGCTTCCGGAGAGCCCGGAGGCGGGTGCCAGCCACCCGGCGCCGGAGGAGGCCCCGGGCGGCGCAGCAGACGTGCGCTGACCGGCCCGAAGACGCAGCGTTCCTGCGCGGACGCGCAACCTTTGTTTCTTGTCGGCCCCCTCCGTCAGTTCCTACCGTTGGGTCAACACCCAGTCACACACCGTGAGGAAGCGGAGGGACCCCTCTGTGCCCGACTCCCGTGTGCCGCGCCGGCGGCGCTACCTCGTCTGCGAACCCAGACACTTCGCCGTGCAGTACGCGATCAACCCGTGGATGCATCCCGACGAACCCGTCGACGTCATCCGCGCCCTGGACCAGTGGCAGGCGCTGGTCGACACCTATCGTGCCCACGGCCATACCGTGGACACTGTGAAACCCGTGCCCGGTCTGCCCGACATGGTCTTCGCCGCGAACGCGGCGGTCGTCGTCGACGGCCGCGTCTTCGGCTCCCTCTTCCACGCGCCCGAGCGCCGCCCCGAATCGGTGCCGTACGAGGCGTGGTTCAAGGCCGAGGGCCACGAGGTCTATCACCCCGAGTCGGTGTGCGAGGGGGAGGGCGACCTGGTGCCGGCCGGCCGCTGGATCCTGGCCGGGACGGGCTTCCGTACCACCCGGGAGGCACACAGCGAGGTGCAGGAGTACTTCGGGGTGCCGGTGATCAGCCTGACGCTGGTGGACCCGTACTTCTACCACCTGGACACGGCGCTGTTCGTCCTGGACGAGGAGAACATCGCCTACTACCCCGAGGCGTTCTCGCCGGGCAGCCGCGAGGTGCTGGCCCGGCTGTACCCGGACGCGGTGCTCGCCACCCGCGAGGACGCGATGGCGTTCGGGCTCAACTCCGTCTCCGACGGACGGCACGTGTTCATCTCACCGGGGGCGACGGCCCTGGCCGGCCGGCTCGCCGACCGTGGTTACGTCCCCGTCCCCGTCGACCTGTCCGAGTTCCAGAAGGCCGGTGGCGGCATCAAGTGCTGCACCCAGGAGATCCGGGAGATCCGCTCATGACCGCACCCGTCCGCACCGACGACTCGCAGGGGGCCCGTGACCCGCGGGAGAGCCGTGGCTCGCAGGACCTGATCCGCGCGGAGGAGCCGGTCCTCGCGCACAATTACCACCCGCTGCCCGTGGTCGTCGCGCGCGCCGAGGGCACCTGGGTGGAGGACGTGGAGGGGCGGCGGTACCTCGACATGCTGGCCGGCTACTCGGCGCTCAACTTCGGGCACCGGCACCCGGCGCTGATCGAGGCGGCCCATCGCCAGCTCGACCGGCTGACCCTGACCTCGCGGGCCTTCCACAACGACCGGCTCGCCGAGTTCGCCGAGCGGCTGGCGGCGCTGACCGGTATGGACATGGTGCTGCCCATGAACACCGGTGCGGAGGCGGTGGAGAGCGGGGTGAAGGTGGCCCGCAAGTGGGCGTACGACGTCAAGGGCGTCCCGGCGGACCGGGCGACGATCGTGGTCGCCGCGGACAACTTCCACGGCCGTACGACGACGATCGTCAGCTTCTCCACGGACGAGACGGCCCGGGCGGGCTTCGGGCCCTTCACACCCGGCTTCCGGATCGTGCCGTACAACGACCTGGCCGCGCTGGAGGCGGCGGTCGACGAGACGACGGCGGCGGTGCTGATCGAGCCGATCCAGGGCGAGGCCGGGGTGATCGTCCCGGACGACGGCTATCTGGCCGGCGTGCGTGAGCTGACCCGCCGCAAGGGGTGCCTGTTCGTCGCCGACGAGATCCAGTCCGGGCTCGGCCGTACGGGCAGCACGCTGGCGGTCGAGCACGAGTCGGTCGTGCCGGACGTGGTGCTGCTGGGCAAGGCGCTGGGCGGCGGCATCGTGCCGGTGTCGGCGGTGGTCGGGCGCCGGGAGGTACTCGGGGTGCTGCACCCCGGGGAGCACGGGTCGACGTTCGGCGGCAACCCGCTGGCGGCCGCGGTCGGCACGGCGGTGGTCGAGCTGCTGGAGACCGGCGGGTTCCAGCGCCGCGCGACCGAGCTGGGCGCGGTCCTGCGGGACGGTCTGACCGGTCTGGTCGGCAAGGGCGTCGTCGGCTTCCGCTCGCGGGGGCTGTGGGCGGGCGTCGACATCGATCCCGCGCTCGGCACGGGCCGGGAGATCAGCGAACGCCTCATGCGGGAGGGAATCCTGGCCAAGGACACCCACGGCTCCACGATCCGCCTGGCCCCACCGCTCACCATCACGGGCGAGGAGCTCGAAGGGGCGCTCGGGTCGCTGGAGAAGGTACTGCGGTAAGAGGCGCAGGATCTGCGGCGGAGGCCCGGTCTGTCGCGGAGGCCCGGTGTGTGGCGGAGGCCGCCCGACAGGGGGCGGCCTCCGCCGGGCTGGGCGCGCCGCGAGCCACCCCGACCAGGTGCATCGCGAAAATGCGCCGGGCGTACGACCGTGTCGGCGGGGTGCGGGGCGTTGGGCCGCCCCGACCGGCCCCGTACAAACCGCCCCCGCATGCCGGAAGGGTGAAGATTGAGGCAAGAGGTGGTAGACCACTCTCAGCGACAGAGAGGTCGGCCGTGGGCGCACACGAGGAGTACGGCGTTGCCCGGCAGCGGTTCGACGTGGCCGACGCCGCGCCCCTGTTGCTCGATCCGCAGGGCGTGGTGACGGGCTGGACCAGCGAGGCCCGGCGGCTGCTGGCGTACCCGGCTGCCGAGGCGGTCGGCAGGAAGCTGGCGGATCTGCTGACCGCCGAGGACGCGCAGCGCGTGCCGGACCTGGTCGAGCGGTGCCGCAGGGACGGCGGCTGGACGGGGCTGCTGACGGCCCGCCACAGGGACGGGCAGCCGGTGAGGGTCGCGGCCCGGATCACCTCGGCCGAGGAGGCGCACGGCGCCTCACGCTGGCTGGTGCTGCTGTCGGAGCTGGCCGACGCGCCCGGCTGGGACATGAGCCGCACGGTGCTGGAACGGATGGTGGCCGACGCCCCGGTCGGTATCGCGATCGTGGACACGGACCTGCGTTTCGTGTGGTCGAACGCCGCCCTGGAGCAGTTCGGCGGCGGACCGCCGCCCCGGCGTCTCGGGCTGCGCTTCGCGGACGTCCAGCCGGGCCTGGACGCCCAGGCGGTCGAGGCGCAGATGCGGCACGTGCTGGAGACCGGCGAGGCCGTGGTCGGGTACGAGCACGTCGGCCATGTGGTGTCGGCGCCGCTGCGCGAGACCGCGCACATGCTGTCGTTCACCCGGCTCGACGACGACCGGGGCCGCCCGATGGGCGTGTACTACACGGTCGTCGACATGACCGAGCGGCACCGCGCCCGGCAGCGGCTGGCGCTCCTCGACCGCGCCAACGAGAAGATCGGCCGCAGCCTGGACCTCATGCGCACCGCGCAGGAACTGGCCGACGTGGCCGTGCCGGGACTGGCCGACCTCGTCACCGTGGACCTGCTGGAGACGGTGCTGCGGGGCGCCGAGGTGACGCCCGGACCGCTCGCGGACGCCGACTCGGTGGCGCTGCGCCGGGCGGGCCACCGGTCCGTGGAGGCGGGCGTCCCGGAGGCCGTCGTCGGGATCGGCGAGGTCGCGACGTACCCGGCCGGGTCGCCCCCGGTCCGCTGTCTGACCACGGGACGGGCCTGGCACGCGGAGCGGCTCGATCCGTCGGCCCGGGTGTGGGTCACGGACGTCCCGGGCGGCCGGCGGTCCACGTTCTCGGAGCTGGGCCTGCACAGCGTGATGGTCGTGCCGATCCGGGCGCGCGGCACCACCCTGGGCATCACCACCTTCTTCCGGCAGCGCCGGATGCCCTTCGACGAGGAGGACCTGCGGCTGGCCGAGGACCTCGTCTCCCGCGCGGCCGTCTGCGTGGACAACGCCCGGCGCTACACGCGCGAGCGCGACGCCGCGCTCGTCCTCCAGCGCAGTCTGCTCCCCCACCGGCTGCCCGAGCAGGACGCGGTCGAGGTGGCCGCGTGCTACCGGCCGGCCGACGAGCTGACCGGTCTGGGCGGCGACTGGTACGACCTCATCCCGCTGTCAGGAGCGCGCGTCGCGCTCGTCGTGGGTGAGGTGCCCGGGCACGGCATCGACGCCGCCGCGGCCATGGGGCAGTTGCGGACGGCCGTACGGACGCTGGCCGCTCAGGATCTGCCGCCCGAGGAGGTGCTGGCGCACCTCGACGACCTGGTCGCGCGGTCGGCCCGGGAAGACGGCGCCGAACCGGGCACGGCGGGCTCCGCGGGCCAGCAGTGTGTGGGCTCCGGGTGTGTGTACGTCGTCTACGACCCGGTCGACGGCGGGTGCGCGATGGCCGCGGCGGGCCATCCCGTGCCGGCCGTGGTCCTGCCCGACGGCTCGGTCACGTTCGTCGATCTCCCGCAGGGGCCGCCGCTCGGCGTGGGCGGGCCGCCCTTCGAGGCGGTCGAGCTGTCGCTCGCGGAGGGCAGCACCCTCGCCCTGCACACGGACGGGCTGCTGGCCCGGGCCGAGACCTGGGCCGTCGACGCCGGCCGGGAACGGCTGCGTGGGGCGCTGGAAGGGGCCGGCCCGCTCGAGGCGCACTGCCGGAACGTCGTCGACGCGCTGGTCCCGGCGCGCCCGTACGACGACGTGGCCCTGCTGATGGCCCGGACGAAACGCCTCGGCACGGAGCAGGTCGCGGCCTGGGACCTGGACCCCGACCCGGCCCTCGTCGCCGACGCCCGCCGCATGGCCACCCGGCAACTTGCCCGCTGGGGGCTTCAGGAGCTGGCGTTCACCACGGAACTGGTGGTGAGCGAGCTGGTCACCAACGCCATCCGGCACGCCACCGGGCCCATCCGGCTCCGTCTGATCCGGGAGCGCGCCCTGGTCTGCGAGGTCTTCGACAGCGGCGCCACCGCGCCCCATCTGCGCCATCCCCGTACGACGGACGAGGGCGGGCGCGGTCTGCTGCTGGTCTCCCAGCTGACCCAGCGGTGGGGCACGCGGTTCGTCCCCGACGGGAAGATCATCTGGGCGGAGCAGTCCCTGACGGAGCTCGCCGAGCTGCCCGTGGCGGCGCTCCTCGAGTGATGCCGGACACAGGTTCGCCCATACCGTGGGAAACTGGTCTGAACCCGGCAGTGGTGAGGCGGCAGCCATGACGGACTCGGCGATCGATTACACGGCGGTGTTCCAGGCCCTGCCCGGCATGGTGGCGCTGCTGACGCCCGAGCTGGTGTACGCGGACGTCAACGAGGAGTTCGTCCGGGTGTCCGGCCGCTCCCGCGAGCAGCTGGTCGGCCACTACCTGTTCGACGTCTTCCCGGACAACCCCAACGACCCGGCCTCGACGGGCATGCGCAACCTGGAGGCCTCGCTGTACCGGGTCCTGGCGACCGGGGAGCGTGACGCCATGGCCCTCCAGCGCTACGACGTCGAGGATCCCGAGCGGCCCGGGGAGTGGCAGGAGCGCTACTGGAGTCCGGTGAACGCGCCGCTGCTCGGCCCCGACGGCAAGGTGGCGCTGATCCTGCACCGGGTCGAGGAGGTCACCGAGCTGATCCGGGCCCGGGGCCGCTCGGGGGGAGGCCGGGGCGGCCGGTCCAGGGTCCTGGAAGCCGAGCTGTACACCCGGGCCCGCGAGCTCCAGGAGCTCAACGAGCGGCTGCGTCAGGCGCACTCCCGGGAGCGGGAGGTGGCCATGGTCCTCCAGGAGGCGATGCTGCCCGACCGCCGTCAGGTCAGCCACCACCACCGGGCCGCCGTCCGGTACCGGCCCGCCGTGGGCGCGCTCAACGTGTGCGGGGACTGGTACGACCTGGTCGACCTGGTCGGCGGCCACCGGGTCGGCGTGTCCGTGGGCGACGTGGTCGGGCACGGGCTGGAGGCCGCCGGCGTCATGGGCCAGCTGCGCAGCGCGCTCAGCGCGGCCTCCCGGGTCGCCGAGGGCCCGGCCCAGGCCCTGGACGTGCTGGGGCGTTACGCCCATGTGGTCGAAGGAGCGGAGTCGGCGACCGCCGTGACGACCTTCATCGACTTCGACCGGCACACCATCACCTACAGCAGCGCCGGCCACCTCCCGCCCGTACTGGTCCACCCCGGTGGCCGCGCCGAGTTCCTCGACCAGGCCACCGACACGCCGCTCGACGCCCGCCCCGACCCGATCCCGAGACCACAGGCCGAGACGTCCTTCACGCCGGGTGCCACACTCACGCTCTACACCGACGGCCTGGTCGAGCGGCGCGGCGAGGACATCGACACCGGCCTGACCCGTCTCGCCGACGCCCTGTACCGGAACCGGGAGCAGGATCCCGAGCGCCTCGCCGACACGGTGCTGCTGGAACTGCTGCCGCCCGGCGGCGCCACCGACGACACCGCGCTGATCATCGTGCGGCTGTGAGCCGGGGCGACCGGCTCAGCGGCGGGTGTTGCCGTGATCGAGCAGCCGGACGCGGTCCACGTTCTGCCGGTCCTCGGCGTCCGTGCTGGGCTCGCCGGCGAACCACGCGTCGAGGATCTCCTTCAGCAGCGGCTCGGAGGTGAGCCGCAGGCTGAGCGCGAGGACGTTGGCGTCGTTCCAGCGGCGGGCCCCGTCGGCCGTGTAGGCGTCCGTGCACAGGGCGGCCCGGACGCCGGGCACCTTGTTCGCGGCGATCGAGGCGCCGGTGCCGGTCCAGCAGCACACCACGGCCTGGTCGGCCGTCCCGTCGGCGACCTCGCGGGCCGCGGCCTGGGAGCACACCGCCCATTGGGGGTCGTCCCCGGGGCGCAGCGCGCCGTGCGGGCGCACCTCGTGCCCTCTCTCGCGCAGCGCGGCCACGAGGGAGCGGGCGACGGGCTCGTCCATGTCCGAGGAAACAGAGATCCGCATGCTTCGCAGACTACTCGGCGGGGCCGCAAGAACCAGCGGCTGGCCAGGCACCCCCTCGTATCCCGCCAGGCAGGCCGTTCGGCTTGCCGGTCACCCGCATGGAGCAGCACGCTGGTCCCGCGGTCCTCCCCAGCCGCACGAGCACCACCGGATGCACCTCTCTGACTGACCGTCAGTCAATCGGCAAAAGATCGGCCGGGTCCGGTCCCACGAGGTGCCCGGTGGCCATGCCTGCACCTACACTGGCACCCCACGACATGCCGGTTGACCTGCTGGAACGCGGCGGTTGAGTCCACCGCAAGAGTCGAGGAGCGCCCGCTTTGTTCTACTACCTGCTGAAATACGTGCTGCTGGGACCGCTGCTGAGACTGGTGTTCCGGCCTCGAATAGAAGGCCTGGAGCACGTTCCTTCGGAGGGCGCCGCCATCATCGCCGGCAATCACCTGTCCTTCTCGGACCACTTCCTGATGCCCGCGGTCCTCAAGCGGCGCATCACCTTCCTCGCCAAGGCCGAGTACTTCACGGGCCCCGGCATCAAGGGCCGGCTGACGGCGTCGTTCTTCCGCAGCGCCGGGCAGATCCCCGTCGACCGCTCCGGCAAGGACGCCGGGCAGGCCGCGATCCGCGAAGGCCTCGGCGTGCTGGGCAAGGACGAGTTGCTCGGCATCTACCCGGAGGGCACGCGCTCGCACGACGGCCGGCTCTACAAGGGCAAGGTCGGCGTCGCGGTCATGGCCCTCAAGGCCGGTGTCCCGGTCATCCCCTGCGCGATGATCGGCACCTTCGAGGCCCAGCCCCCCGGCAAGGTCATCCCCAACATCCACCCCGTCGTGATCCGCTTCGGCAAGCCCCTCGACTTCTCGCGCTACGCCGGCATGGAGAACGAGAAGGCCATCCTGCGCGCCGTCACCGACGAGATCATGTACGCGATCCTCTCCCTGTCCGAGCAGGAGTACGTCGACCAGTACGCGGCCGTCGTGAAGGCCGAGGAGGCCGCCGCCGCGAAGGAGCGGAAGTTCCCGCGCTTGCCGCTCAGTTGAGGTGTCTGCTGTCGGCAGAAGCCGCCTCCCCGGCCGGACCGGCGATCTACGGTCGAGGGATGAGACGTGCTGTGGTGATCGGGGCCGGCGGGCAGATCGGACGGCCGGCGGTGGAGGCGCTGGCGCGGGACGGCTGGGAGGTGACGGCCGCGTCGCGCGGCGGGGCACGGGACGAGAGCTGGCCCGCCGAGGTACGGGCGGTGCGGCTGGACCGCGAGGACGACGCGGCGCTCGGCTCGCTGATCGGCGGCGGCTGCGACCTCGTGGTCGACATCGTCGCCTACGGTGCCCGGCACGCCCGGCAGTTGACCGGGCTGGCCGACCGCATCGGCTCGGCCGTGGTCGTGTCGACGGTGACGGTGTACGAGGACGGCACGGGTCGCGGCTTCGACACGATGAGCGAGCCGGGCGGCTTCCCGCAGTACCCCGTGCCCGTGCGGGAGGACCAGCCGACGGTCCCGCCGGGGGACGCCACGTACAGCACCGGCAAGGCCGCCCTGGAGAGCGAACTCGTCGCGGCGGGCGACCGGTTGCCCACGACCCTGCTGCGCCCGGCCGCGATCCACGGTCCCCACAGCCCGCTCCCCCGCGAGCTGTACTTCGTGAAACGGAACCTCGACGGCCGGCGCAGGAGGGTGCTCGCCCACCGGGGCGAGAGCCGCTTCCACACGTCGGCCGCCCGCAACATCGCCGAACTGATCCGGCTGGCGGCCGCCCGGCCCGGCTCGCGCGTGCTCAACGCCTGCGATCCGCAGCCGCCGACGGTGGCCGAGATCGGGTCTGCGGTGGACGCGGTGATGGGAGTGGAGACGGAGACCGTCCTGGTGGACGGGGCGCCGCCCTCGCCGTCCGTGGGCAGCTCGCCCTGGTCGGTGGAGCTGCCGGTGGTCTTCGACATGACCGCGGCGGAACGGGAGTTGGGCTACCGGCCGGTCGTGTCCTACGCCGAGAGCCTGCCGGAGACGATCGACTGGCTCACCCGCCGGCTGTCCGGGCAGGACTGGCAGGAGGCGTTCCCGACGCTCGCCAGGGCCTATCCCGACCTGTTCGACTATGCGGCGGAGGACGCCTCGTTCGGGGCCTGAGCGGACGTCTAGGTCTCCGCGAGAGACGCCAGCGCCTCGTCCAGCAGCCGCCGCAGCCGCAGCGCGTCCGGTGCCACGGCGGTCACCAGGGCGGCGGGACCGGCGAGCGGGACCACCGAGGCCCCTTCCCCGAGTGCCCGGGCCGGCACCGGCTCGGCGGCGAACTCCGGCCGCACAATGAGGAGTTGACCGACCGACCGGTGCCCCCCGAGCACCGCGGGGCCGTCCCAGCCGCCCGGCGCGCCGGGCCCGCAGGCCAGTTCCTGGTCGAGCAGGACCTGCCCGGCGACCCGCACGGTCAGCCGGCTCGTCAGCCGCCCGGGCTCTTCACCGGCCCGTCCGAGCACCTGCTCCTCACGCAGCACGAGCCGGGCCGTGGCGGCGAGTTCGACGCGGGTCGTGACGTACAGGTCGCTGTCCTGTGCGGAGATCAACTGCTCGGGCAGCCAGTGCAGTTCGGCCTGGTCGGCAACGTCGAGCCGGACGTCGTAGCGGGCCTCTCCCTTGGCCTGCCCCGGCAGGGCGATGGTGGCGGCGGCCGAGCCGACGGACAGCCGCGCCCCCTCCTCCACCCGGGCTCGCACGGTGAAGTGGTCACCGCCGAGCGGCCCGCTCATCGCTCCGACCAGCATGACCCGCGCCTCGGCACCGCTCGCCCGGGTGCGCCGCAGCGCAAGCGGTCCGTCGCTCTCCAGCAGCGGCAGGGCGGTTCCGCCCCGGCCGTCGTCCCGGGCGACGATCCTCGCCACGGACCGCACCCCGGCGCTGTTCACGCCCGTGCCGTCCATGCGGCGAGCTGCGCACGCACCCAGGCCGCGACATCCGTCACCCCGGGCCCGCTGCGCAGCGACTGGAAGACGACCGGCAGTTCGGCCCGCTGTGCCTTGGCGTCGGCCGCCATCCGCGCGAGGTCGGAGCCGACGTACGGTGCGAGGTCGGTCTTGTTGACGACGAGCAGGTCGGCGGTGGTCACGCCCGGACCGCCCTTGCGCGGGATGTCGTCGCCCCCCGCCACGTCGATCACGAAGATCTGCGCGTCGACGAGCCCCTTGGAGAAGGTCGCGGTGAGGTTGTCCCCACCGGACTCCACGAGGACCAGGTCCAGCGGCCCCACCGCGTCCTCCAGGTCCTCCACCGCTTCCAGGTTGGCGGAGATGTCGTCCCGGATCGCGGTGTGCGGGCAGGCTCCCGTCTCCACCGCGGAGATCCGCTCGGGCGGCAGTACGGCCTCCCGGAGCAGGAACTCGGCGTCCTCGCGGGTGTAGATGTCGTTGGTGACGACCGCGAGGGACAACTCGTCCCGCAAGGCGCGGCACAGCGCGGCGACGGTGGCGGTCTTCCCGGACCCGACGGGCCCGCCGAGTCCGATCCGCAGGGCCCGGCGGCTGCCGTCGGGCCGGAGGGCGTCGGCGCTGACGGCGCCGGGGCCGTCGTGGGTGTGGTCGTGGTCGAGGTGCATCGGGCGGCTCCCGCGTTCTTGTCCGACTGATTCGAGTGGTGGTGGGGGAAAGGGATTGATCGATTGCCTATGAGGCGAAGAGCCGCACGGGCCAGGCCGCGTGCACCTCCGCCCCGATCTCGAGCAGCGGCGCCGACCCCGCCGGCAGCGCGTCGACCCCCTCGTCGACCACCCTCCGTGCCGCCTGCACCGCCCGGTCCACGACGCGGTCCACCTCCGGCGCCAGCCGGGCCAGCACCCCCGTCGCGTCGAAGGGATCCAGACTCAGCAACCGCACCGTCGCCGTGGCGGGCCCGCTCACGCTCTCGTACGCCGCGCAGTACGCCGCGTCGACCGGCCCCAGCCCGGCCGCCCGCGCCGCCAGCCCGAGTACCACCGGCTGATGGGCGCCCTTGGGGAACTCCCGGGCCAGGGCGTCCAGCTCGGCGGACGGCCAGGTCGCCCGGGCGGCCCGCATCAGCTGCCGCCCCAGCTTGCGCGCGGCGACCCGCAGCGCGGGCGAGGGCGTACGGGCGTCCGCGGCACGGTCCAGCATGACGGGGTCGATCCCCAGCGCGGCAGCCGCCGAAAGGGCCGCCGCGACCGAACCGGCCGTGTGCAGGCGCCCCCGGCAGAAGTCCGCCAGGCTCGCCGCCCCGCTGATTCGCCCGGCCTTGACCGCCGCCTCCGCCCCGCCGGAATGGGCGTGGCCGCCGGCGGGGAAGCGGCCGTCGGCCAGGACGAGCAGTGCCGCACGTGACATCAGGACGTCCTCAGAACAGGAAGTACCGCTGGGCCATGGGCAGTTCGGCCGCCGGCGCCGCCTCGACCAGCTCCCCGTCGATGTGCACGGCGAAGCTGTCGGGGTCGACCCGTACGTCGGGCCGGGCGTCGTTCTCCCGCATGTCGGCCTTGGTGACGCCGCGCGTCGACTCGATCGCGACGAATGGTTTCCCGAGGCCCAGCCGCTCCGGCAGCCCGTCCTCGACGGCCAGGGGCGCGACGAAGTTCACGGAGTTGGCGGCGGGCGCCCGCCCGATCGCCCCGAACATCGGGCGCGGCAGGACCGGCTGGGGTGTGGGGATCGAGGCGTTGGCGTCGCCCATCTGCGCGTAGGCGATCTGCCCGCCCTTGATCACGAGCTGCGGCTTGACGCCGAAGAAGGCCGGCTCCCACAGCACCAGGTCGGCCAGCTTGCCGCTCTCCACCGACCCGATCTCCCGGGCCAGGCCCTGGGCGAGCGCCGGGTTGATCGTGTACTTGGCGACATAGCGGCGTACTCGCCGGTTGTCGGCGCGGCCGTCGCCGGGCAGCGCACCCCGGCGCCGCTTCATCACGTGCGCGGTCTGCCAGGTCCGCATGACGACCTCGCCCACGCGCCCCATGGCCTGCGAGTCGGAGGAGATGATCGAGATCGCGCCCAGGTCGTGCAGCACGTCCTCGGCGCCGATGGTGGACGGCCGGATCCGGGACTCGGCGAAGGCCAGGTCCTCCGGCACGGCCGGGTTGAGGTGGTGGCACACCATCAGCATGTCGAGGTGTTCCTCGGCGGTGTTGACGGTGAACGGCCGGGTGGGATTCGTGGAGCTCGGCAGCACGTGCGGCTCGGAGACCACGGTCATGATGTCCGGCGCGTGCCCGCCGCCGGCGCCCTCGGTGTGGTAGGCGTGGATGCCCCGTCCGGCGATCGCGGCGAGCGTGTCGCCGACGAACCCGGCCTCGTTGAGCGTGTCCGTGTGGATGGCGACCTGGATGCCGGTCTGCCCGGCGACGGTGAGCGAGGCGTCGATGACGGCCGGGGTCGAGCCCCAGTCCTCGTGCAGCTTCAGGCCGAGTGCGCCGCCCCGGATCTGCGACAGCATCGCCTCGTGGGAGACGGTGTTGCCCTTGCCGAGCAGGCCGATGTTGAGCGGGTAGGCCTCCATGGCCTCCAGCATCCGCGCGAGATGCCAGGGCCCGGGGGTCACGGTGGTGGCCTTGGAGCCCTCCGCGGGGCCCGTACCGCCGCCGACGAGGGTCGTGATGCCCGAGGACAGCGCCTCGTCGGCGATCTGCGGGCAGATGAAGTGCACGTGGGCGTCGATCGCGCCGGCGGTGAGGATCCGCCCGTTGCCGGCGATGATCTCGGTCTCGGGGCCGATGACCAGGTCCGGGTGCACACCGTCCATGGTGTCGGGGTTGCCGGCCTTGCCGATGCCGGTGATCCGGCCGTCGCGGATGCCGACGTCGGCCTTGACGATGCCCCAGTGGTCGATGATTACAGCGCCGGTGATGACGGTGTCCGGGGTGCCCTCCGCACGGGTGGCGCGGGCCTGGCCCATGGACTCGCGGATGACCTTGCCGCCGCCGAACACCGCCTCGTCTCCGGCGCGCCCGGGCCCGCCGGAACGATCCTCCTCGATCTCGACCAGCAGATCGGTGTCGGCGAGCCGGATCCGGTCGCCGGTCGTCGGGCCGAACAGGTCGGCGTACGCGGCACGCGAGATCTCAGGCATCGAGGGCACCTCCGGTCTCCCCGCGCAGACCGGGCACGACGCGGGCGCCGGTCAGCGGTACGAGTTCGACGTCGACGGGGATCCCGGGTTCGAAGCGCACGGCCGTGCCGGCGGCGACGTTCAGCCGCTTGCCGCGCGCGGCGGCGCGGTCGAACTCCAGACCGGGGTTGGCCTCGGCGAAGTGGTAGTGGGAGCCGACCTGTACGGGCCGGTCGGCGGCGTTGAGGACGGTGAGCCGGGTGACGTCGCGGCCCTCGTTGTAGACAATCGGGTCGTCGGCGAAGAGGATCTCTCCGGGGGTCATCGAGGCCTCTCTCAGACGATGGGCTCGTGGACGGTGACGAGCTTGGTGCCGTCCGGGAAGGTGGCCTCGACCTGGACGTCGTGGATCATCTCCGGGACGCCTTCCATGACGTCGTCCCGGGTGAGCAGCGTGCGTCCGGAGGACATGAGCTCGGCGACGGTACGGCCGTCACGGGCGCCTTCGAGGATGTGCGACGTGATGAGGGCGACCGCCTCGGGGTGGTTGAGCCTGAGCCCACGGGCCCGGCGCTTCTCGGCCACGTCGGCCGCCACGTGGATCAGCAGTCTCTCTTGCTCGTGCGGGGTCAGTTGCACGTCCCACCTCACAGTCCTCGCTCCGGACCGTGCGGGGCCCGGTTGCCGCAGCCCCGGGGAAAAGCCCTGGTGGCGTGGCGGCAGGCTAGTTGGACCGGGTTTCAGGCACGTTAACCGGGCCGTGCTCGTTCGGGCCGGCGAGCGGGCGCGTGCTCCGGGCGCGGAGACTACGCCGGGTCGGCCCCCCGGTGCTCCGCCGCGATCCCGAACCGCTGCCGTTCGCGAGGAGCGGACGCGACATCGCGGACCGTGGAGACCGCGCTGATCACCTGCTCCTCCGCGGGCTCCACGAGCTCCTGGGTCTCGTCGAGCCGCCGCAGGTCATCGGCTGAGACGAGGGCGACGAGGGGCTTCCCGTGCCGGGTGACGACGACGCGCTCGCCGCCGTACACCACGCGGTTGATCAGGTCGGCGAGCTCAGCCCTGGCTTGCGTCACCGGAATCTCGTAGGCCATGCCCCTAGCCTACGCGGCGTCCATGACGTCCGTGGGATCCATAGAGACCATAAAAACCGCAGGTCAGAGGCGGGTTTGACCGGTGACTCACCCACGGGGCCCGTGAGCTGGTCGAGGCCGCCGAACGCCTGCTCGCGCTGTCCGTGTCCGTCGAGACATGATGTCCGAGGCCCTGGCCCATGAGATCAACACGGACTTTCTGTCACGTCCCCCAGGCCGCAGTGCGGTTGACCTCCAGGTGGTGAGCCACGGCTCTGGCCCGGGCCTCATGGTGCATGCGTGGGTGCGGCCCTACTTGATCGCCCGCTTGCCGCTGAGGATCTTGGTCATGGAAGCCGGCCGTGTCGATGTTCTCCTGAACCTCCACACGGAAACGCTCCCGCGTCACCGGCGCGTCCGGCAGCTCGGGGTCCAGCCCTTCGGCCAGCCGTCGCGCCGCCGCGATCCTCTCGCGCAACGGCAGCTTCTTGATCTGCTGACGCTGCACCACGGGCCCGGCGCACCGCGGCGTGATCTACCCGCCCCCACGATCTGCCTCCATTCTGAAAAGTACGTCCTGTACATTTTTTACAGACACAGCTGTCGCCGGAGACGGCTCTGCCCGCGAGGAGGGGGTCGCCATGACCCGACCGTCCGCCCGTTACGTGCTGCCCGAGTTCACCGAACGCACGGCGTCCGGACAACGGTCGATGGATCCGTACTCGAAGCTGCTGGAGGAGCGGATCGTCTTCCTCGGGACGCCGGTGGACGAGACCTCGGCGAACGACGTGATGGCCCAGTTCATGTACCTCGAGCACCAGGCCCCCGACCGTGACATCTCGCTCTACATCAACTCCCCCGGCGGCACCTTCCACGCCATGTCGGCCATCTACGACACGATGCAGTACGTCGCCTGCGACGTGGTGACGACCTGCCTGGGCCAGGCCGGCGCGGCCGCTTCGGTGCTGCTGGCGGCGGGCACGCCCGGCAAGCGATCCGTGCTGCCGGACGCGCGGGTGGTGATCCATCAGCCCGCCCTGCCCGAGCCGGTCCGCGGACAGGCCAGCGATCTGGCGATCCAGGCCGACGAGTTGACACGCATCCGGACCCGCATGGAGGAGATGCTCGCACGGCACACGGGGCGCACCCGGGAGCAGGTGAGCGCGGACATCGAGCGCGACAAGGTCCTCACCGCCCAGGAGGCGGTGGAGTACGGCCTGGTGGACCGGATCATCCCCAACCGCAAGGCCACCCTGGCCCCGCCGACCGGAGAGTGAGCCGCCGGTGCTCCCACCCGAACTGCCGCCGCTGCCCGCGCTGACACGCGCCGAGGCGGAGTTGATCGACCGTTACCTGGAGGTCGTCGATCTGCTCGGCCGGATCAACCCGGCGCTGCCCGGCGACACCTATCGCGGACTGCGCGCCGCCCAGGCCCTGGTCGGCAAGGCGACCGCGCTGCGTGACGCACTGACGCTGATGCACCAGCGGGGCGAGACGGAGCTGCACGCCGGCACCCTCGGCCGGGCACTGCGGGTGCTGGACGGCGAGCGGCGCACGGCCCGCGTCACCCTGCCCCCCGAGTCCGTCAGTTGACGCCGCCTCACCGGCCCGGACACCCGCCCTGTCGACGGAGCGCCCGGGCCTGAGTCGAAACGGGCCGAACGACGTACCCCTGTTCGGAGTAGACGAGAGTCCTTTTTTCGGGCCCTCACAGTTGCGCAACGCGCGTGACCGAAGGGCGGAATGGGACATTCCATCGCTGGTCCGACGGCCAGTGGGCCTGTGGACCGTGGCTCGAACACAGACGTGTCCACCCGAACGGGTGAGTGGTGAGTAACAACACAAATCCCCGGTTCCGTTGGGATTTCGGGACAACCATGAGCCAAGATCCCGTCTGACGACAAGCCCCCGCCGCAGCGGCGGGGCGGTCCGGGCGGACGCCGAGTCCTGCCGCCGCCCGGATGACCGGTCGACAGGAGTGGATCGGCAGGAGTGGAGGACCCAAGCACGACGGGTCGCCGGGACGGTCACGCCATGACCGGGTCCGAGCAGCCCTTGGGGTGAAGCCGCGTCAGCGGCCGGGCAACTTCGCCAGCCCGAATCCGACAGGTCATCCTTCACAGGCGGCTGACGAAGGGTTGCGCATGACTGCGCTCAATCGTGTCCCGTCGCTCATGGTCCGGGCCGGTACGGCCTCGGCCCTCACCATCGCCGCCGTGGGCGGCTCGATCGTGGCTCCCGGCTTCTCCTCCGAGGCGGCGGCAGCCACACCGGCGACCAAGGCACTCCAGATAGCGGCCTCGAAGAAGGGATCGCCCTACAAGTACGGGGCCACCGGCCCGCACAGGTTCGACTGCTCGGGTCTCACGCTGTACTCGTTCAAGAAGGCGGGCAAGAAGCTCCCCCGCACGGCCGCCCAGCAGTACAACAAGACGCGCCACATCTCCGCCAAGAACCGCAAAGCCGGAGACCTGGTGTTCTTCCACTCGGGCAGCAGCGTGTACCACGTCGGTATCTACGCGGGTAAAAACAAGCTCTGGCACGCCCCCAAGAGCGGGGACGTGGTGCGGCTGCAGAAGATCTGGACCAAGAGCGTCTGGTACGGACGCGTGAGGTGATCCGCCCGGCGTGCGGCGGCGTCCCTGACGCGCCGCCGCACGCCGGGGCGTGACACGGCCTCAAGTGGTTACCCGTCCCCCATGGCCGAGCACCGTCCCTGCACCGCGCGCGGCGAGACTCCGCTGCAACGCGCCGACCGGAACTTCGTCGAGCTGCTCCAGGAGCTCCGGGTCACCCAGACGGGCGTACAGATCCTCTTCGCGTTCCTGCTGTCGCTCGCGTTCACCTCGCGCTTCACGTCCCTCGACACGGTCCAGCGCGTCACCTACGTCATCACGCTGCTGCTGGCGGTCCTGGCCGCGGCCCTGTTCACCGCGCCGGCCGCGCTGCACCGCTCGCTCTTCCAGCAGGGCGCCAAGCCGCGCATCGTGCAGGTCTCCTCACGACTGGCCACCACCGGTCTGATCGTTCTGGTGTTCGCCTTCAGCGGTTCGGTCCTGCTGGTGGTCGATGTGACGACCAGTCGGGCCGGCGGCATCGCCGCGGGCGCGGCGACGTTCCTGGTCTGCGTCGGTCTGTGGGGGCTGCTCCCCCGGCTGGTGCGGCGAGCGGGGCTGCGCGACGAGACGCAGGGCAGCCCCGGACGGCCGCAAGCCACCAGCGAGGAGCCTGCGTCCCGGGGTCCCGTCCGGATCCCCGCACCGCCGCGCGGCACGATCAGGCAGCCCTCAGGGGTTCGAGAAGGAGCAGCACGCCGAGAAGCGTCAGCGCGGCCCCGGTGACCCCCTCGACGGCCCGCGCGGCACGCGGCTCCCGCAGCCGGCGGCCGAGTCGGTCCACCAGCAGCGCCACGGCCGGGAACCACAGCAGGGCGAGGACCACCACGATCAGCGCCAGCAGCAGCGTCCGGGGCAGCGCGGGACCGCTCGCGGGCACGAACTGCGGCAGCAGGCTGAGGAAGGTGATGGGCGCCTTCGGGTTCAGGGCGTTCGTGACGAAGCCCTGCCGCAAGGGACGCACGGCGGACGAAGCGGTCCCCGTGGTTTCGGCGACCACGGCACGGTGCCCGCGCAGTGACCACAGCGTCCGCGCTCCCAGGTACAGGACGTAGCCGCCGCCCAGCAGCTGGAGCGCCCGGAACAGCGCGGGCACGGCGGCCAGGACCGCGGCGACCCCCGCAACGGCCAGCGCGGTGTGCAGGAGCAGCCCGCCCGCGATGCCGAGCGCGCAGGCCACGCCGGCCCGGCGGGAGACCAGGGCGTTGCGCACGACCACCGTGAAGTCGGCGCCCGGCATCGCGACCATGCCCGCCGCCACCCCGGTGAAGGCGATGAGTTGTGCGTCCATGCGGCCAGCCTGCCGGACCAGGGCCTTCAGCAGGTATGTCGAATATCCTGAGGAAGCCTTAAGCATCGCTTTGGTCTGTGGAGGTCAGCGGCATGTACGACCCGACCCGGCTCGCGGCTCTGGTCGCCGTCGCGGAGGCCGGGTCCATCACCCGGGCGGCCGAGCGCCTCGGTTACACCCCGCCCGCGCTCTCCCAGCAACTGGCCAAGCTGGAGCGGGAGGCCGGCTCGGCGCTGCTGGTCCGGCATCACCGCGGGGCGCGGCTGACGGGCGCGGGCGAGCTGCTGGTGGCACGGGCCCGGCGCGTGCTCGACGAGTTGGAGCGGGCCCGTCATGAACTGGCCCGGCTGGCCGGTCTGTCGGGCGGCGTCCTGAGGCTCGGGACGTTCCAGACGGCGGGCATCCATCTGCTGCCGCCGGTACTGAGCGCGTTCCGCCGGGCTCACCCGGATGTGGAGCTGTCCGTCGCCGACCACGAACCGCCGACCGGTGTCATGGCCGTGGCCGCCGGTGACATCGACCTGGCCCTGACGCACACGTACGAGCCCGCCGACGCCCTCTCGCTCCCCGCTTCCGTCCGCTTGGAGCCGGTCCTGGTGGAGGAGCTGGTTCTGGTGACCGCCCCGGGTCATGCCCTCGCCGACGGCACGTCCAGGCTTCCCTTGACGGAACTGGCAGGTCAGCCGCTGATCAGCATGGCGCCGGAACATCCTTCCCGGCAGGGTGTGGAGGCGGCGCTGGCGCGGGCCGGGGCCAGCCCGTCGGTCCTGGTCTCGACACCCGGCTATGCGCTGGTGTGCGCACTGGTCAGCGCGGGGCTCGGGGTGGGCGTCGTACCGGAGATGGTGGCGCGGACATCGGTCACGCCGGTCGGGGTGCGCCCGCTCGGGGCGGGCGAATTGCGCCGTACGATCTCGGTCGCCTACCGGGGCGAGGAGGCGGCGCCTGCCGTGGAGGCCTTCCGGGCCCTGTTGCGCGGGGCGTTCGGCCGCGCGCGGCACGCGTCAGAGATGCGGTGAGATCACGGCTCCTGCTGCCCCGCAGCCGTCACGGGCTGGACCGGGACGGTCCACGGGAGTTCGATCGAGATGGTCTTGCCGCCCTCGCGGGTGCGGCGGATCCTGAGCCTGCCGCCGCATTCCGCGGTCAGCCAGCGGATGATGACGAGGCCGCGCCCGTTGTCCTGCTGGACGGCGGCGGGCAGGCGTCTGGGGAATCGCGGGTGGCTGTCCGTGACGCCGATGCGCAGGTGTTCGTCGCGGTCGAGTTCGACGTCCACCGTGAAGGTGGGCGACTGTCCGAACGTGTGCTGGACGGCGTTGGTCGCGAGTTCGGAGATGATGAGCCGGATGGTGTCGGACACTTCCGTGTCCGCCGGCAGGCCCCACTCCGCCAGCGTGCCCACCACGTAGGCGCGCGCTGCGGAGACCGAGGCGGGATCGCTCGGCAGAGTGACGGATGCTTCCAAATGGTCTGCCATGGCGACGTCGTCCCTTTCCCACGGGACCGCAGTCCGACACGGAGCGGAAGGTTCGAGTACGGTCCCGGACTGGTGCTTCGTCGCCAGAGTGCCACCAGAACACCCCGGAAGGGCGGCGATCCACCAAGATATGCATATATCTGTCGCTCAAAGCGGTGAACTCTGCGACGCGAGACCGTATTTGGGTGGCTCGGAAGGAGTAAGGAGTAACCCATGCAGCACGGTCCCGCGGTGCGCCGCCGGAAACTGGGCGCCGAACTTCGCGCGCTGCGCACCTCGGCGGGGCTCACCAGTGGTGAGGCGGCCCGGCTGGTGGGCTGGCACCAGTCGAAGGTCAGCCGTATCGAGACGGGCACGAGCGGGGTGAAACCGGCCGATGTGCGGTTACTTCTCGACGCGTACGCCGTGGCGGACGCTCAACTGCGCGAGTTGCTCATGGTGTTGGCGGGGTCCGAGGACAGTGGCGGGCGGACCCACTGGTGGCACGCCTACCGCGGGGTGCTGCCGCCGACCTACCGGGACTTCATCAGCCTGGAGTCACAGGCCGGCGCGATGCGCACGCTGGAGACCACGGTCGTCCCGGGGCTGCTCCAGACGCCCGAGTACGCCCGTGCGGTGACGAAGGCCGCGGTGGAGGGGCTGCCGGAGGACCGGCTCGACACGCTGGTCGAGGTGCGTCTGGCCCGGCAGGACGTGCTGCGCGCGGATCCGCCGCTGGAACTGAGCGCCGTCCTGGACGAGGCGGTGCTGCGGCGGGAGGTGGGCGGGCCCGGGGTGATGGCCCGGCAGCTGGAACGGCTGGTCGAGGCGGCGCGGCTGCCCCAAGTGCGGCTCCAGGTGCTGCCGTTCGCCGCCGGGGCGCACATCGGAGTCACCGGCCCTTTCGTTATTTTCTCATTTTCGAGCACATCTGATCTGGATGTTGTTGTTCTCGACCACTTGACGAGTAGCCTCTACCTCGAACGGAAAGAAGACCTCCGGGCCTACACGGAGGCCTTCAACGCCCTTCAGATCCACGCCCTTTCGCCCGAGGACTCGTTGGATTTCATCGCCGGGACAGCCGCCGGCGCGTAAGGAGGCACCATGCGTGCACTGCCTCGTCACGTCCCCTCAAGCATCGAACTGCACGGTGTGCGGTGGTTGCGCAGCAGCTACAGCACCGGCGCGAACAACTGCGTCGAGACCGCGTGTCCGGCCGCCCCGCCCTGGGCCGGACTGCTCGCCGTGCGCGACTCCAAGGACCCGGCCGGGCCCGCACTGCTCTTCTCACGGAGGAGCTGGACGGAGTTCACGGCCGCGGTCGACCGCATCTGAGCCGCATCCGAACCACTCCTGATCAGTCCGTCGTCGAGCGACGCACGGCCGTGTCACGCCGACTCATGGCCGCGTCTCGCCGATCAGTCGTACAGCGCGTTCGATCTGTTCCGCGGTCAGGTCCGCGCGGGCGGTCAGCCTGAGCCGTGAGATGCCGTCGGGCACGGAAGGAGGACGGAAGCAGCCCACGGCCAGGCCCGCCGCGCGGCACCCGGCCGCCCAGCGCACGGCGTCCTCGGGAGAGGGCGCCCGCACCGAGACCACCGCGGCGTCCGGACGTACCGCTTCCAGACCCGCGGCGGTCAGGCGTGCGTGCAACTCGCCCGCCACCGCGCGGACCCGAGCCGCGCGCTCCGGCTCGCGGCGCAGCAGCCGCAGTGCCGACAGGGCCGCCCCCGCCGCCGCGGGGGCGAGACCCGTGTCGAAGATGAACGTCCGTGCCGCGTTGACCAAGTGGTCGATCACCCGGGCCGGGCCGAGGACGGCTCCGCCCTGACTGCCGAGCGACTTGGACAGCGTGACCGTCACGACGACGTCGTCGGCGCCCGCGAGCCCCGCCGCGTGCGGGGCGCCGCGGCCGCCGTCACCGAGGACGCCCAGGCCGTGGGCGTCGTCCACCACCAGACCCGCGCCGTGCTCCCGGCACGCCTCGGCGAGCGCGGCGAGCGGGGCCGCGTCGCCGTCGACCGAGAAGACCGTGTCGGACACGGTGATCGCCGTGCCCCCGTGCGTGTGCAGCGCCTTGCGCACGGCCTCCGGCTCGGCGTGCGCCACCACCTGTGTGGTGCCGCGGGCCAGCCGGCAGCCGTCGATGAGCGAGGCGTGGTTGCCCGCGTCGGAGACGATGAGGGAGCCGTGCGGGGCCAGCGCGGTGACCGCCGCGAGGTTGGCCGCGTAGCCGGAGGAGAAGACGAGGGCCGCCTCGACACCGCAGAAATCGGCCAGTTCCCGTTCGAGTTCGGCGTGCAGTTCGGTGCTGCCGGTGACGAGCCGGGAGCCGGTCGAGCCGCCGCCCCAGAGCCGCGCGGCACGGGCCGCACCCTCGGTGACCTCGGGATGGCGGGCCAGTCCCAGGTAGTCGTTGCTCGCCAGGTCGAGGAGCGGTGAAACGGCCGGACGGGGGCGCAGTGTCCGTACGAGTCCGGCGCGACGGCGCAGCCGCGCCTGCTCGTCGATCCAGCCGAACGCCATGGGGGGTCCTCCGGGGAATTTGTAGGCAGTGCACAGACACTAGCGGGCCCACCAGCAGGTCAGTGTGTGGCAATACCCACACCTCGAAGCGCCTCTGTTGTACGAACTCTCCTTGGCCGCGGGCGGCTCCGTACGACAGGATCGGCTCCCATGGACCTGCTGAACACGCTGGTGGACAAGGGGCTTCGGCGCGAACTGCCGACCCGCGAAGAGGCGCTGGCCGTCCTCGCCACGTCCGACGACGACCTGCTCGATGTGGTGGCCGCGGCCGGGAAGGTGCGCCGGCACTGGTTCGGCCGGCGGGTGAAACTCAACTATCTCGTCAACCTGAAGTCCGGCCTGTGTCCCGAGGACTGCTCCTACTGTTCGCAGCGACTCGGCTCCCGGACCGGGATCCTGAAGTACACCTGGCTCAAACCCGACCAGGCCTCCGATGCGGCCGCCGCCGGGGTCGCCGGAGGCGCCAAGCGGGTGTGCCTGGTGGCCAGCGGGCGCGGCCCGACCGACCGGGACGTGGACCGGGTCTCCGAGACGATCAAGGCCATCAAGGAGAACAACGAGGGCGTCGAGGTGTGCGCGTGCCTCGGGCTGCTCTCCGACGGACAGGCCGAGCGGCTGCGCGAGGCGGGCGCCGACGCCTACAACCACAACCTCAACACGTCCGAGGCGACGTACGGGGAGATCACGACCACCCACACCTACGCCGACCGCGTGGACACCGTCGAGAAGGCCCATGCGGCAGGGCTGTCCGCCTGCTCCGGGCTGATCGCCGGCATGGGCGAGTCGGACGAGGACCTGGTCGACGTCGTCTTCTCGCTGCGCGAGCTGGACCCGGACTCGGTTCCGGTCAACTTCCTGATCCCGTTCGAGGGCACCCCGCTCGGCAAGGAGTGGAACCTGACCCCGCAGCGGTGCCTGCGGATCCTGGCCATGACGCGGTTCGTGTGCCCGGACGTCGAGGTGCGGATCGCGGGCGGGCGCGAGGTCCATCTGCGCACGATGCAGCCGCTCGCCCTGCACCTGGCCAACTCGATCTTCCTCGGCGACTACCTCACCAGCGAGGGCCAGGCGGGCAAGGCCGACCTGGAGATGATCGCGGACGCCGGGTTCGAGGTGGAGGGCACCGACCAGGTGACGCTGCCGGAGCACCGCGCGGCCGGCGGCTGCCACGACGGCGGCGGGGTCTGCGGTTCCGAGGGCGGCGGAGTCTGCGGTTCCGCTGCCGCCCCGGAGTCCTCCGAGCCCCGTACGGCAGCCGAGCCCCGTACGGCCGCGGAGCCCCGCACCGACCTGGTCGCCGTCCGCCGCCGGGGCGCCGGAACGGACCTCGCGCCCAATGCCTGAGCTGACGGTGCCCGAACTGCTGGAGCTCGACCGGCGGCACGTGTGGCATCCGTACGGCCCGATGCCCGGCCGGCAGGAACCGCTCGTCGTGGAGTCGGCGAGCGGGGTGCGGCTGCGGCTCGCCGACGGCTCGGGCGAGCTGGTCGACGGCATGGCGTCCTGGTGGTCGGCGATCCACGGCTACAACCACCCGGTGCTGAACGAGGCGGCGCGCGGGCAACTGGAGCGGATGAGCCACGTGATGTTCGGCGGGCTCACGCACGAGCCCGCCGTGCGGCTGGCGAAGCTCCTTGTCGACATGTCGCCCGAGGGTCTGGAGCATGTGTTCCTCGCCGACTCCGGGTCCGTGTCGGTCGAGGTCGCGGTCAAGATGTGCCTCCAGTACTGGCGCTCGCTGGGCCGCCCCCGCAAGCAGCGGCTGCTGACCTGGCGCGGCGGATACCACGGCGACACCTGGCAGCCGATGTCGGTGTGCGATCCCGAGGGCGGGATGCACGAGCTGTGGACCGGGGTACTGCCCCGTCAGGTGTTCGTCGGTCCGCCTCCGGTCGAGTACGAGGAGTCGTACGCCGAACTGCTGCGCGCGTCGATCGAGCGGCATGCCGACGAGCTGGCCGCGGTGATCGTGGAGCCTGTGGTGCAGGGCGCGGGTGGGATGCGGTTCCACTCCCCCGCCTATCTGCGGGTGCTGCGCGAGGCGTGCGACGCGCACGACGTGCTGCTGGTGTTCGACGAGATCGCGACCGGCTTCGGCCGTACGGGCGCGCTGTTCGCGGCGGACCACGCGGCCGTGACGCCGGACGTGATGTGCGTGGGCAAGGCGCTGACCGGCGGCTATCTGACCATGGCGGCGGCGCTGTGCACGCCGCGGGTGGCCGACGGCATCTCGCGCGGCGAGGTGCCGGTGCTCGCGCACGGCCCGACGTTCATGGGCAATCCGCTGGCGGCGGCGGTGGCCTGCGCCTCGATCGAGCTGCTGCTCGGCCAGGACTGGCGCACGGAGGTCAAGCGGATCGAGACGGGGCTGCGGGACGGGCTCGCGGCGGCCGCGGAGCTGCCTGGCGTCCAGGACGTGCGGGTGCTCGGCGCCATCGGCGTCGTGCAGCTGGATCATGCCGTGGACATGACGGCGGCAACGCGGGCGGCCGTACGCGAGGGCGTGTGGCTGCGGCCGTTCCGCGATCTGATCTACACCATGCCGCCGTACGTCACGGGCGACGCGGACGTGGCGCGGATCGCGCGGGCGGTGTGCGCGGCGGCACGGGAGGGATGACATGCCGGTACTGGTGATCACGGGCACGGGCACGGAGGTCGGCAAGACTGTCGTGACCGCCGCGGTGGCCGCGACGGCGCTGGCGGCCGGCCGTTCGGTGGCCGTGCTGAAGGCCGCGCAGACGGGAGTACGGCCGGACGAGCCTGGGGACGCCGCCGAGGTCGCGCGGCTCGCGGGTGCCGTGACGGCGGCGGAAATCGCCCGCTATCCCGAGCCGTTGGCGCCCGCCACGGCCGCCCGCCGGGCCGGTCGCGCCCCCGTGCACCCGCACGAGGTCGCGGAGGCCGCCGCCAAGCTGGCCACCGAACACGATCTGGTGCTGGTCGAGGGCGCGGGCGGACTGCTCGTACGGTTCGACCCGGCCGGCGGCACCCTGGCGGACGCGGCCCGGCTGCTGTCGGCGCCGGTGCTGGTCGTGGCGTCGGCGGGGCTCGGCACCCTGAACACGACGGAGCTGACGGCGCGTGAGCTCCGCTCCCGGGGGCTGGACCTGGCGGGGATCGTGATCGGGAGCTGGCCCGCCGCGCCGGACCTCGCCTCGCGCTGCAATGTCGCGGACCTGCCGGACGTGGCCGGGGCTCCGCTGCTGGGCTCCGTTCCCGCCGGGTCGGGGGCCCTGTCCCCCGCCGCCTTCCGGGCGGCCGCGCCGCACTGGCTGGCACCGCGCCTGGACGGTACGTGGGACGCGGAGGCGTTCCAGGTGCGGGAGGCGCCTCCGGCGTTCTGAGGGTTCCGGCGGGCGCCCGGTGAGAACCGGCGCGGACGTGATCGCGTGTTGGACTACGTACGTGATCACCTTCGAAGGGAACACCGTGCACACCACACACCCGCGCCCGTCCCGGCGCACGGCCCTGACGCTGGGCGCCGCCGCCGCTCTCTCGCTGGGCGCCGGCACGGCCCACGCCTTACCCGGTACGGGCGGCGTCACCGCACGGCTGAGGGAACTGGAGCGGGAGCACACCGCCCGGCTGGGTGTGTACGCGCGGAACATGCGTACGGGCCGGACGGTGGCGTACCGGGCCGGTGAACGCTTCCCGATCGCCTCGGTGTTCAAGACGCTCGCCGCCGCGGCCGTCCTGCGTGACCTCGACCGCGACGGCGAGTTCCTGGCCAGGCGGATCCACTACACCCAGGACTGCGTGACGAAGTCGGGCTACTCCCCCGTCACCCAGGAGAACCTCGCGACCGGCATGACCGTCGGCGAACTGTGCGACGCGACCATCCGCTTCAGTGACAACGCCGCGGGCAACCTGCTGCTGAAGGAGCTGGGCGGACCGACCGCCGTCACGCGCTTCGCCCGTTCGATCGGTGACGGTGTCACCCGGCTCGACCGGTGGGAGCCGGACCTGAACAGCGCGGAACCGTGGCGCGTGACCGATACGACGTCTCCCCGCGCGATCGGCCTGTCCTACGCCCGTCTCGTGCTCGGCGACGTGCTGGAGCCCCGGGACCGGGCACGGCTCACGGACTGGCTGCTGCGCAACACCACCAGTACCGAGAAGTTCCGCAAGGGCCTTCCCCCGGAATGGCTTCTCGCCGACAAGACCGGCCAGCCGGAGTACGGCGGCGCCCACGACGTGGGCATCACCTGGCCGCCCGACGGCACGCCGATCGTGCTGTCCGTGCTGACGATGCAGCCCGAGCGGGACGCCCCGGCCGACAACGCGCTGGTGGCCAGGACGGCCGCGTTGCTGGCGGCTGAACTCGGGTAGGGAGTGCGAGTGGGAGGCGTACGGCCTTGGGACGCCTGGCTCGTCGGGGGCGCCGCCGGTGTCGCCGGTCTGCTGGCCCTGCACTCCGCCGTGCCCAACGGGTTCGGGCGGCTCGGGAGCCTCCTGGAGACGTTCCTGCCGTGGCTGGGCGTGGCCGTGCCTCCCCTCGGCTGCCTCGCCGTGCTCAGGCGGTCGGTGGCGGGACTGCTCGCCTGCCTGGTGCCCGTCGCGGTCTGGCTCTGGATGTTCGGCGGGCTGTGGTTCTCCTCGCCGCCCGAGTCGTACGACCTGACCGTCGTCCAGCACAACGTGGCCGACGACAACGCCGACCCGGCGGGCACCGCGCGGGCGCTGCGCGCCACTCGCGCGGATCTGGTGGCCGTGCAGGAGCTGACGACCGCGGGGCGCCCGGTGTTCGAGGACGTCCTGGGCGCCTCCCACCCGCACCGGGCGGTCCACGGCACGGTCGGGCTCTGGTCGGCCCATCCCCTCTCCGGCGTACGGCCCGTGGACATCCGGCCCGAGGGCTTCCCGGGGAGCTGGCGGCGCGGTCTGCGGGCCACCGTGTCCGCGCCCGGTGGGAAGGTCGCGGTGTACGTCGTCCATCTGCCGTCGGTCCGGCTGGGTCCGACGGGGTTCGCCTCGGCGGCCCGCGACGAGAGCGCGGCGCTGCTCGGGGCCCGGATCGCGGACGACCCGGCCGGCCGGCTCCTGGTGGTGGGCGACCTCAACGGCACGGTGCGGGACCGGGGGCTCGGTCCGCTCACCTCCCGGCTCGACGCCCCGGCCTCGGGGTTCGCGTTCAGCTGGCCGGCCTCCCTGCCGGTGGCCAGGATCGACCAGGTGCTCGGGAGGGGCGCCGAGGTGACACGGGTGTCGGCGCTGGGCTCGACCGGGAGCGACCATCTGCCGGTGCTGGCTCGCGTGCGTCTGCGGTAGGCGGCTCGCCGTCGGGCAGGGGTGCCCCGGGCGTTTCCTGGGGACAATCGCCGTAAGGCCCGCCTCGTCAGGAGGTCTCTCATGCCGCTCCGGTCCGCCCGCTCCGGCAAGGTGTCACGGGATGCCGTGCACCATCCGCTGTTCGCCCGTTACTACGCCCGGATCAGTGTCACCGCCGAGACCCGGATGGGCATGGGCAGAGTCCGCGAGAGGTTGCTCGGCGGGCTGTCCGGGCGGGTGATCGAGATCGGCGCGGGCAACGGGCTGAACTTCGCGCACTACCCGGGCACCGTCTCGGAGGTCGTGGCCATCGAGCCGGAGCGGCGGCTGCGGCAGCTGGCCGTGGAGGCGGCGCTGCGGGCGGAGGTGCCGGTGGACGTGGTGCCGGGTGCGGCCGAGGCGCTGCCGGTCAAGAGCGAGGGCTTCGACGCGGCCGTGGTGTCGCTGGTGCTGTGCAGTGTGCGGGACGTGCCCCGGGCGCTGGCGGAGCTGCGGCGGGTGTTGCGGCCGGGTGGTGAGGTGCGGTTCTTCGAGCACGGCCGGGGCGGCGGCCGGGTGATGACCGTCAGCCAGCGTGCGCTGGACCGGACGGTGTGGCCGGTGCTGAACGGGGGCTGCCACCTGGCGCGGGAGCCGGTGCGGGCGCTGCGGGACGCCGGGTTCGAACTCGGCCCGTACCGGCAGGTGATGATGCCGGAGGAGGGGCCGACGCTGCCCACCTCGTACTGCGTGCTGGGCACGGCGTGGCGTCCGGTCGGTACGTAGTCACCGGGTCACAGGCTCCACTGGCGCAGCTCCTGTTCGATGTCCCGCACGGATGCCTCGCCGCTCTTGACCAGCCGGGCGAGGTCGCGGACCTGCTCGGGTGAGGTGACGACCTTGGCGCCGCTGGCGACGAGGTACGCGTAGGCGACGGCGGAGGCGAACAGGGCGTTGGAGCGTTCCAGCGCGGGGACGTGGATCAGGAGCTGGAGCAGCGCGGCGGCGCGGGCGTGCGGGCTGTCGTAGACGGGGACGTCGAAGATGGCGGCCTGGTGGCGGGCGACGGCGGCGACGAGGGCTCCCCAGTCGGTGACCTGGGGGTCTCCCGGGGTCTTCTGCTCGGCGAGCATCAGCAGCCAGGCGAGGTCGATCTCGAGGTTGTTCAAGGGTTCAGTGGCGACCTTCGCGCGCGCCCTCGCGGTCCTCCCCCACTCTCGGCTTCGCTCGAGCGGGGGCACCCCCGTCGAACTCCTCGGCGAAGACGGACTCGTACTGCTTCATGAAGTCGGCGGCGGCCTCCACGAACGTGTGGCCCACCTCGCCGGTGTCCTGTCTGACCAGCTCCTCGATGTAGCGGTTGACGCTCATGCCGCGGGCCAGGGCGCGTTCGCGGGCGGCTCGGGCGGTGCCCTCGTCGACTCGCACGTTCAGTTGGGTCTTCGCCATACCTCGAAGCTAGCGCGCAGGCGCTAGCACCAGCAAGGGCGGGACTCCGACCCGAGGAGGATACCGAGTGTGGGCCGCGTCACATTACCCTCGGGCAAGGTGACGCAGTCCGACGTCCACCACGAGGAGGCGGCCTTGTCCACACCTGCTGCGGAACACGTCCCCGGCCTCGCGTCGGCCGACGGGATCGCGGCCCGGGCCCGCGGCCTGACCAAGGCGTACGGCTCGGGCGAGACGACCGTGCTCGCGCTCGACGCGGTGGACGTCGACATCGTCAGCGGCCGGTTCACCGCGGTGATGGGACCGTCGGGCTCCGGGAAGTCCACGCTGATGCACTGCCTGGCGGGGCTCGACACCGTCTCGGGCGGCCAGGTGTGGCTCGGCGACACGGAGATCACGGGCCTGAAGGAGCGCGAGCTGACGCGGCTGCGCCGCGACCGGATCGGGTTCATGTTCCAGTCGTTCAACCTCATCCCGACCCTGAACGCGCTGGAGAACATCACCCTGCCCATGGACATCGCGGGCAAGAAGCCCGACGAGAAGTGGCTGGACCAGGTGATCGACACGCTGGGCCTGCGGGACCGGCTCGGGCACCGGCCGTCGCAGCTCTCCGGCGGCCAGCAGCAGCGCGTGGCCTGTGCGCGTGCGCTGGCCTCCCGCCCCGAGCTGATCTTCGCGGACGAGCCGACCGGGAACCTCGACTCGCGCGCCGGACTGGAGGTGCTCGGCTTCCTGCGCGAGGCGGTGGACCAGCTCGGGCAGACCGTCGTCATGGTCACCCACGATCCGGGCGCCGCCGCCCACTCCGACCTGGTGCTCTTCCTCGGGGACGGCCGGATCGTCGACGAGATGCGGCGACCGACCGCGGAGACCGTGCTGGAGCGCATGAAGCGCTTCGACGTGATCCGCGCCCGCCCCGAGGACGCGCCGCCCGCCGCGGGGCCCGACGGCGCCCCGTCCGCCGGGGAGCACTGATCCCGTGCTCAAGGCGACCCTGAGGAGCTTCCTCGCGCACAAGGGGCGGCTGCTGCTCTCGGCACTCGCCGTCCTGCTGTCCGTCGCGTTCGTCACGGGCAGTCTGATCTTCTCGGACACCGTCAGCCGTACGTTCGACCGGCTGTTCGCCTCCACCGCGGCCGATGTGACCATCAGCCCGAAGGAGGACCTCGACGAGGCCGTGCCCTCCGGCCGGACGGCCACCCTGCCGGCCGCGCTCGCCGAACGCGTGCGGCAGGTCGACGGGGTCGCGGCGGCACGCGCCGAGGTGGACGTGCAGGGCCTCACCGTCGTCGACGAGGACGACGAACCGGTCGGTCCGACCACCGGCGCTCCCACGCTCGGCACCGCCTGGAACCCGAACGAGCGCAGCCCCGTGGAACTCACCTCCGGTCACGCCCCGCGCGGCGACGGGCAGGCGCTGCTCGACTCGGAGACCGCCGACCGCAAGGACGTGCGCATCGGCGACACCCTCACCGTGATCGCGCCGCCCGGGTCGTTCGAGGTCCGGGTCGTCGGCATCGCCACGTTCACGACCACCAACCCCGGCGCCGCGCTGGTCTTCCTCGACACCCCCACCGCGCAGACGAAACTGCTGGACAGCCCGCGGGCCGCCACCAGCATCTCGGTCGACGCCGCCGAAGGTGTCAGCGACGAGCAGCTCAAACAGCGCGTGGCCGCCGCGCTCGGCGCGCACACCTACGCCTTCAGGACCGCCGACGAGCAGGCGAAGTCGGACGTCGAGCAGCTGGGCGGATTCCTCGACGTCATCAAGTACGTGATGGTCGGCTTCGCCGGGATCGCCGTGCTGGTGGGCGTGTTCCTGATCGTCAACACCTTCTCCATGCTCATCGCCCAGCGCACCCGCGAGCTGGGACTGCTGCGCGCCCTCGGCGCCGACCGGCGCCAGGTCCGCCGCTCGGTGCTCACCGAGGCCCTCCTGCTCGGACTGGTCGGCTCCACGCTGGGACTCGCCGCCGGCGTCGGGCTCGCGGCCGGGCTCATCGAGCTCATGGGCCTGCTCGGCATGAACATCGACGCCGGCGAGATGGTCATCGGCTGGGTGACGCCCGTGACGGCGTACGTCGTCGGTCTCGGGGTCACCTTCGTCGCCGCGTACCTCCCGGCGCGGCGGGCCGCCGGGGTCTCGCCGATGGCCGCGCTCTCGGACGCCGAGGTCGCCGGGGTGGGCCGGCCGCTGCGGCTGCGTGCGGTGGCGGGCGCGGTCGTCGGGGCGGCCGGTGCGGCGGCGCTCGTGGGATGCGTGGTGTCGGAGCGGACGTCGTCGGCGGCGTCGCTGCTGGGGCTCGGTGTCGTGCTCACCCTGATCGCGACCGTGATCGCGGGGCCGCTGCTGGTGCGCCCGGTGATCCGTGTGCTCGGCGCGGCCTTCCCCGCGCTGTTCGGGTCGATCGGCCGGATGAGCCAGCGCAACGCCCTGCGCAATCCGCGCCGCACCGGGGCCACCGCCGCCGCCCTAATGGTGGGCCTCGCCCTGGTCGGCGGGATGTCGGTGGCGAGCGCCTCGATGACCAGGTCGTTCGACCAGCAGATCGACAAGACGCTGGGCGCCGACTTCGTGATCCAGAACTCCAACTTCCTGCCGTTCCCGGAGGAGGTCACCGGCAAGGTGCGCGGCACCGAGGGCGCGGGCCTCGTCGTGCGGGGGCGGTTCACGCCGGTCGGGGTACGGCTCCCGGACGGCGACCGCGTGGAGACGACCGCCGCGGGGTACGATCCGCGGCTCGACGAGGTCGCCAACATCACGTACGCACAAGGGGACTCGGCGGCCGCGCTCGCGGACGGGCGCCTCGCCATGGACCGGGACTTCGCACGCGACCACGACGTGACGGTGGGCAGCAGGCTCCCGGTGGAGTTCCCGGGCGGGCGCAGGGCCGAACTGACGGTCGGCGCCCTCACCGACCAGGACTCCGCCGAGGGGTTCGGCACGCAGGGCGGGCTCTACTTCGGCCTCGCCACCCTGGAGCGGTACGCGCCGGGCGGGCAGGACTCCGCGCTGTACGTCAACGCCGCCCCGGGCACGAGCGGCGACGAGCTGCGCGCGCGCCTGGAGCGGACCCTGGACCCCTACCCCCAGGTGCAGGTGAGGGACCTGGCCGACTACAAGCAGCTGGTGCACGACCAGATCGCCGTTCTGCTGTACCTCGTGTACGCGCTGCTCGGTCTGGCGATCATCATCGCCGTGCTCGGCGTGGTCAACACCCTCGCGCTGTCGGTCGTCGAGCGCACCCGGGAGATCGGGCTGCTGCGGGCGATCGGGCTGGCGCGTCGGCAGCTGCGCCGGATGATCCGGCTGGAGTCGGTGGTGATCGCGGTGTTCGGGGCCGTCCTGGGGCTCGCGCTGGGTCTGGTGTGGGGCGTGTGCACCCACGAGGTGCTGGCCCTCCAGGGCATGACGGCCCTCGCGATCCCGTGGACCACGATCGTCGCGGTGGTGATCGGCTCGGCCGTGGTGGGGGTCGTGGCGGCGCTGCTCCCGGCGTTGCGTGCCTCCCGCATGAACGTACTGGCGGCCATCGCGCACGAGTGATGGAATCGCGGCGGGTACTCAAGTCGGCTTTGCGTGAGGAGAGTTCATGTCGCGTCCGTTCCGCTTCGGGGTCAACCTGCTCGAACCGGCGTCGGCCGAGGAGTGGCGCGCCAAGTGCCGCCGGGCCGAGGAGCTCGGGTACGACGTGATCCTCGTCCCCGACCATCTGGGCATGCCGGCGCCCTTCCCGGCGCTGGTGGCGGCGGCCGAGGCCACCGAGCGGCCGAGGCTCGGCACCTTCACGCTCAACGCGGGCTTCTGGAACCCGACACTGCTGGCCCGCGAGGTGGCCACGACGGACGCGCTGACGGGCGGCCGGCTGGAGCTCGGGCTGGGCACCGGCTACGTACGGGCGGAGCACGAGACGGCCGGACTGCCCTTCGGCTCGCCGGGCGAGCGGGTGGACCATCTGCGGCGCACGGTCGAGGAGCTGAAGCGGCTGCTGGGCTCGGACGAGCACCAGCCGCGGGCGGCGCAGCGGCCGCGGGTGCCGCTGCTGATCGGCGGGAACGGCGACCGGATGCTGCGGCTGAGCGCCGAGCACGCCGACATCGCGGCGTTCACCGGGGCGCGCACGGCACAGGGCAGCACCACCGGGCAGTTGACGCCGATCACCGCGGACGAGCTCGACGAACGCGTGGCGCGCTACCTGAAGTTCGTGGAGGACCACCGCGAGGAGCCGCCCGAGCTGAACCTGCTCCTCCAGATGGTGATCGGCACCGAGGACCGCGAGGCCGCGGTTCAGCCGTTCCTCGAACTGGTCCCGGACATGACGGTGGATCAGGTGCTGGAGCTCCCGATCTCCCTGATCGGCACCCTGGACGAACTCACCGAGCAGGTCCTGGCCCGGCGCGAGCGCTACGGCTTCACGTATCTGACGGTGCTGGAGCCCTACATGGAGGCGTTCGCGCCGGTCATGGAGCGGGTGCGTGGGGCCTGATGTCCGCATGTTGAAATCTTGCGCACCGGGTGACCGTGCGTGATGTGATCACCGTATGACCGAGCTGCACATCCGGGCCGCGACGCCCGAGGACCTCGACACCGTGCTGGCCTTCTGGAAGGTGGCCGCCGAGGGCACGAGCATCAGTGACGACAGCGGTGGCGTGGAGCGGCTCGTCGCGCGCGACCCCGAGGCCCTGATCCTCGCGGAGCGCGGCGGCGAGTTGGCAGGCACTGTGATCGCGGGGTTCGACGGCTGGCGCTGCCACCTCTACCGGCTGGCCGTGCATCCGGACCACCGCCGCCAGGGCATCGCCTCCGCGCTGCTCGCCGCGGCCGAGGAGCGGTTCGTACGGCTCGGCGGGCGGCGCGCGGACGCGATGGTCCTCACGCGCAACGAGACCGCGCATCAGGCATGGGGTGCCGCCGGGTACGGACCGGAGGAGCAGTGGCGGCGCTGGGTGAAGCCGCTCACCGACCAGGTGTGCTCGGCTGCTCGGCCGGACTGTTCGGGCTGAGGAGTCCTGCCACGAGCCGGTGGGCGTAGGCGACGTCGAGGCCGTCCGGGCGGAACAGGATGCGGTACATCATGGGCGCGACGACCCGGTCGATGACCGTGTCGACGCCGGGTGCCGGCTCCCCCCGCTCGGACGCGCGACGGACGATGACGTCGATCTGCTCGGCGGCGTAGGCGGAGCACTGGCCGGCGTTGCCGCCGTCCGGGTCGCCGAGCAGGGCGTCGCGGATGTAGGCGCGGCCGGTGGGCGAGGCCATCTCGTCGAGGAACTGCTCCGCCCAGGCGGTCAGGTCGGACGACAGGGCGCCGTGGTCCCCGGGTGCGGTGTCGGGCCGCAGCCGCTCGACCGCCACGTCCGACAGCAGCACCTGCATGTCTCCCCAGCGACGGTAGATCGTCGACGGCGTCACGCCCGCGCGCTGGGCGACCATCGGCACGGTCAGGGCGTCCCGGCCGACCTCCGAGGCGAGTTCGCGCACGGCGGCGTGCACCGCTGCCTGGACCCGGGCGCTGCGCCCGCCGGGGCGCACCATCTGTCTGCTCACGGAACCCACCTTAAAGCGAACGCATTGCTTCTAGCGCGGTGCTCCCTCAGGCCGCGGGGGCGAGATCGCGGACGGGCCGGGTCTGTTCGTAGGCGTGCCCGACCCGCAGCAGCAGGCTCTCCCCGAGCGGCGGCCCGAGGAGCTGCATGCCGATCGGCAGCCCCGCCGTGTCGTGACCGACCGGTACGGACAGGGACGGCACGCCGGTGATGTTGGCCGGGGCCGAAAGCCGCACATAGGCGTCGGAGACGCCCTCGACGGTGCCGTCGGCCCAGGTGACCGTCTCCTGACCGGCCGCGACGGCGGTCATCGGCACGGCGGGGGCGGCGATCAGGTCGACCTCCCGCAGCATGCGCGCCCATTCCTCCCGCATGAGGGCGCGGGAGCGTTGCGCGCGCAGGTAGTCCCCGGCGGGCATCAGTTCACCGGCTTCCAGGAGGAGCCGGATGTCGTCCTGGTAGAGCTCCGGGACCGTGCGCAGGCTTCTCTCGTGGTAGGCGGTGGCCTCGGGCACCATCAGGCCCCACTGGGTGGCCTTGATGTAGCGGGTCATGGGGATCCCGACGTCGACGAGGCCGGCACCGAGCGCCTGGAGCCGGTCGATCACGCTTCGGACGGCGGCTTCCACCTCCGCGTCGACGTGGTCGAAGTAATAGGTGCGCGGCACACCGATCCGCAGTCCGGTCAGATCCGTGCCGGGGCCCGGGCGGTAGGACGCCGGGGGTGCGGTCAGGGATGCCGGGTCGCGGGGATCGTGGCCGGCCAGGGCCGCGAGCACCAGGGCCGCGTCCTCGGCGGTGCGGGTGATCGGGCCGACGTGGTCCAGTGACCAGGACAGGGACGTGACGCCGTGGCGCGGGACGAGGCCATAGGTCGGCTTGAGGCCGACGACCCCGTTCAGCGCGGCGGGCACTCGGATGGATCCGCCGGTGTCGGTGCCCAGGGCGAAGGTGGCGGTGCCTGCGGCGACGGCGACGGCTGATCCGCCGCTGGAGCCGCCGGCGATCCGGCCGGGGTCCCAGGCGTTGTGGGTCTGCGGGGTGGTCAGCCCGTAGGCGAACTCGTGGGTGTGGGTCTTGCCGACCAGGACCGCTCCTGCCGCCGACAGGCGTGCCGCGACGGTGCTGTCGGTCCGCGCGCGGTGGTCGGACCTTACCCGGGAACTGGCGGACGTGGTCGTACCGGCGACATCGATCAAATCCTTCAGGCCCATCGGTATGCCGTGCAGCGGACCGCGACGGCGACCGGCCGCGATGTCCTTCTCGGCTCGGCGCGCGGCCTGGAGCGTGCGCTCGGCGTCGACGGTGACGTAGGCCCGGAGGGTCGGCTCCACCTGCTCGATGCGCTCCAGTACGGAGTCGGCCAGCTCGACCGGGGACAGCTGATGTGCCCGGATCGCGTCGGCGGCGGCCGAGAGCGTCAGTTCATACGGCTGCATCGTGCGCCTCCCCCGCCGTTGCCACGTGGTAGGCGGGGCCGGGCGGGGTGTCCCCGAAGTCCAGCTCCCTCAGGACCGCCACGACGGAGTGGATGTGGTCGGCGGTGGCCGCGACCGCTGCGTGACGGTCGGCGGGCAGTACGAGCCCGGCGCGGTGGGCCCAGTGGGCCGCTTCGGGCGGCGTGAGTTCGGGATGGGACATCGGTTCCCCTTAAAAGCCAATGGTTTGCGTTAGTGGACTCTAGGACCTAGGGTCTCCTTAACGCAAACGGATTGCGTTAAGTGCGTCCCGAGGAGGACCAGTGACCACACCCGCTTCCTGGACCGTGGGCGACATCACCGTCCACCGCATCGACGAAATTCCTCTGCCACCTGCCACCGGAGCGTGGCTGCTGCCCGACGCCACGCCCGACGTCGTCGCCGGCCAGGACTGGCTGCGCCCCCACTTCGCCGACGACGAAGGCGTCCTGCGCGCCGACAGCCACAGCTTCGCCTTCACTGTCGGCGGGCTGCGGGTCCTGGTGGACACCGGCATCGGCAACGGCAAGGAGCGGACCAATCCCGCCTGGCACGACCTCGACACCGACTACCTCCAGCGCCTCACCGACGCCGGGTACCCCCCGGACTCCGTCGACCTGGTGATCCTCACCCACCTGCACGCCGACCACGTCGGCTGGAACACCCGGGAGGTGAACGGCGAGTGGGTGCCCACCTTCCCGAACGCCCGCTACCTGACCTCCCGCACCGAGCGGGAGTTCTGGACCGGGTACGACATGGACGAGGCGCGCCGGCAGATGTTCCGTGACTCCGTGGTCCCGGTGGAGGAGGCGGGGCTGCTCGACCTCCTCGACGTCCCCGCCGAGGGCCTCGAAGTCGCCCCGGGGCTGCGCCTGGTCCCGACACCCGGACACACCCCCGGCCATGTCGCCGTAGAACTGACCAGCCGCGGACGGACGGCACTGATCACCGGCGACTGCGTCCACCACCCCGTCCAGCTCGCCCACCCGGGCATCGGCGCCTGTGTCGACATCGACCCCGGACGGTCCGAGGCCTCGCGCCGCGAGCTGCTCGGCACGCTCGCCGGGACGGACACCCTGCTCCTGGGCACCCACTTCGCACCGCCCACCGCCGGCCGCGTCGTCACCCACGAGGGCGCCTACCGGCTCTCTCCGGTCCCCGCCGACTCCCGCTGAGCAGCCCGACCGAAGGACTTTGCCCATCCTTTACCCTTGGATGGCCACTCGGTTCCGCATGAAAGATTGTGAGCGTCCGCCCATGGGCGAGCCTCCTCGTGCGCGGCACCGCGCGTTCCGCCCCGTCCTGGAGAACCATGGAACGGGGGTGAACCGATGACCGAAGTCCTCCTTCTCCTCGCGGCGATCCTGCTCTCGATCGCCTGCGGCGCCTTCGTGGCGGCCGAGTTCTCCCTCACCACGGTCGAGCGCGCCGAGCTGGAACAGGCGGTGGCGCGCGGCGAGCGCGGCGCGCAGGGCGCGCTGAAGGCCGTACGGAACCTGACCTTCCAGCTCTCCGGGGCGCAGCTCGGCATCACCGTCACGAACCTGGTCGTCGGCATGCTCGCCGAGCCGTCGATCGCCGCGCTGATCGCCGGGCCGCTGGAGGACGTCGGCATCTCACGGTCGGCGTCGCACAGCCTGGCGCTGGTGCTGGGCACGGCTGTGTCGACGGTGTTCCTGATGGTCGTCGGCGAGCTGGTGCCCAAGAACTGGGCGATCTCGTCGCCGCTGACGGTCGCCAAGACGGTGGGCAACGCCCAGCGCTGGTTCAGCGCCGCGTTCCGGCCGTTCATCACACACCTCAACAACACGGCGAACCGGGTCGTGCGCCGGATCGGTGTGGAGCCCGCCGAGGAGCTGGCGTCGGCGCGCGGGCCGCAGGAGCTGGCGGCGCTCGCCCGGCACTCCGCCAAGGAAGGCGTCCTGGAGGCCGACACAGCCGAGCTGTTCGTACGGACGCTGAACCTCGCCGACCTGACCGCGGAGAACGTGATGACGCCCCGGGTGCAGGTCGTCGCCCTGGAGGTGCAGGCGACCCTGGAGGACGTGGCGAACGCGACCCGGGCGACCGGCCTGTCCCGGTTCCCCGTCTACCGCGACACCCTCGACTCGGTCGTCGGGACGGCGCACGTCAAGGACGTGCTGACGGTCCCCGCGGAGCGCCGGACCCGGATCTTCGTCTCCGAGCTGATGCGCGAGCCGCTGCTGGTCCCGGAGACCCTCACCGTCGACCGGCTGCTGGACCGGCTCTCCGGCAAGCGCACGATGGCCGTCGTGATCGACGAGTACGGCGGCACGGCGGGCGTGGCCACCCTGGAGGACATCGTCGAGGAGGTCGTCGGCGAGGTGCGCGACGAGCACGATCCGCACGAGCTGCCCGACCTCGCACCGGCCGGCACCGACGAGGCCGGCCACGCCCTGTACTCGGCCGACGGCTCCGCGCGCGTGGACCACCTCGAACGCGTCGGGCTGCGCGCGCCGGAAGGGCCGTACGAGACGCTCGCCGGGCTGGTGGCGACGGTGCTCGGCCGGATTCCGGCCGCCGGTGACACCCTCGAGGTCGCCGGCTGGCGGATGGAGGTGCTGGACGCCACGGGCCGCCGGGCCGCCCGGGTCCGGCTGCGAGCGCCCCTCGACGACGAGAAGCCCGACGAGAAGGGAGCAGAGCTGTGACCGCCGTCCAGCTGCTGATCGGTCTGGCGACGCTCGTCGTCAACGCCTTCTTCGTCGGCGCCGAGTTCGCGCTGATCTCGGTGCGCCGCAGCCAGATCGAGCCCTACGCCGACCGGGGCGACCGGCGCGCCAAGAGCGTGCTGTGGGGCCTGGAGCACGTGTCCGCGCTGATGGCCGCCGCGCAGCTCGGCATCACGCTGTGCACGCTGGTGCTCGGTGTGGTGGCCGAGCCGGCGATCGCGCACCTGCTGGAGCCGGTGTTCCACGCGGTGGGCGTGCCCGAGGGCGCGGGGCACGCGGTGTCCTTCGTGATCGCGCTGACCCTGGCCACGTATCTGCACATGCTGCTCGGCGAGATGGTGCCGAAGAACATCGCGCTCGCCGAGCCGGTGCGCAGCGCGCTGACGCTCGGCCCGCCCCTGGTGACGCTGTCCCGGGCACTGCGCCCGGTGATCTTCACGGTGAACGCCTTCGCCAACGCCCTGCTGAAGCTGCTGCGCGTGGAGGCGCGGGAGGAGGTGGCCGCGTCCTACTCGGACGCCGAGATAGCGCAGATCGTGAAGGACTCCAGCGAGGCCGGCCTCATCGACGACCGCGCCCAGGAGCGGTTGCACGACGCGCTGGAGCTGGGCCGCCGTCCGGTGCGCGACGTGGTGCTGCCGCTGGAACGCGTGGTGTACGCGCGCGTGGGCGTCACTGCGGACGAGCTGGAGCGGCTGTCGGCGGAGTCCGGGTTCTCCCGCTTCCCGGTGGTGGACGAGGGGCGGCGGATCGTCGGCTATCTGCATGTGAAGGACGCGCTGGACGCCGCCGGGCGCGATGTACCGTTCCGGCTGCGGGACATGCGGTCCATCGCGCGCGTGCGGGAGCACACGCCGCTGGACGACGTCCTCACGGCGATGCGGGGCGGCCGGACGCACCTCGCGGCCGTCCTCGGGGCGGACGGCCGGCTGGCCGGCCTCGTGACCATGGAGGACGTGCTGCGGGAGCTGTTCGGCCAGCGGGCGTGAGTAACCGGTCGCCGATGCTCCCGGGTGGGTGACCGACTGCTGGGTATGTGCACGGGATACTATTTCTGCCGCCATGGACACGAACCCCACCTACAGCAGCCTCGTCGCGGTCGGCGACTCCTTCACCGAGGGCATGTCGGACCTGTTGCCCGACGGCACCTACCGGGGCTGGGCCGATCTCCTCGCCGCGCGGATGGCGGCCCGCACGCCCGGCTTCCGCTACGCCAACCTCGCCGTGCGCGGCAAGCTGATCCGGCAGATCGTCGACGAGCAGGTGGACGTGGCGGCGGCCATGCAGGCCGACGTCGTCACCCTGGTCGGCGGGCTCAACGACACGCTGCGGCCGAAGTGCGACATGGGCCGGGTGCGCGGACTCCTGGAGGAGGCCGTGGAGCGACTGGCCCCTTCGTGCAAGCAGCTCGTGCTGATGCGCAGCCCGGCCCGCCGGGGCCCGGTCCTGGAGCGGTTCCGGCCGCGCATGGAGGACCTGTTCACCTGCGTCGACGAGCTCGCCGCACGGCACGGCGCGAGCGTCGTCGACCTGTACGACGCGCCCTCGCTCGCCGACCCGCGGCTGTGGGACGTGGACCGGCTGCACCTGACGGGCGAAGGCCACCGCCGGGTCGCGGAGGCGGTGTGGCAGGCGCTCGGCTACGAGCCCGAGGACACCGAGTGGCGCACCCCGATGCCGACGACGCTGCCGCCCGGCTGGGTCATGCGGCGTGCGGCGGACCTGCGGTTCGCGCGGCAGCACCTGCTGCCCTGGATCGGCCGCCGCCTGACGGGCCGCTCCTCGGGCGACGGCCTGCCGCCGAAGCGGCCCGAGCTGCTGCCGTACGAGGACCTGGCGTAGGCGGTTCCCGGGACCGTGGTCAGGGGTATGGCCTCGAGAACCCTCTCGTAGGTTCCGACAAAGACACCCGCGGCGCTGGCCTGCACGAATCGCCAGTAGAATCCGTCCACGTGACTTCCGCTCCCGCCAAGCCCCGCATCCCGAACGTCCTCGCCGGACGCTACGCCTCCGCCGAACTCGCCACGCTCTGGTCGCCCGAGCAGAAGGTGAAGCTGGAGCGGCAGCTCTGGCTCGCCGTGCTGCGGGCCCAGAAGGACCTCGGGATCGAGGTGCCGGACGCGGCGCTCGCCGACTACGAGCGTGTGCTCGACACCGTCGACCTGGCCTCCATCGCCGAGCGCGAGAAGGTCACGCGGCACGACGTGAAGGCGCGGATCGAGGAGTTCAACGCCCTCGCCGGGCACGAGCACGTGCACAAGGGCATGACCTCCCGAGACCTGACCGAGAATGTCGAGCAGCTCCAGATCCGCCTTTCGCTGGAGCTGATGCGCGACCGCACGGTGGCCGTCCTGGCCCGCCTGGGCAAGCTGGCCGGCGAGTACGGCGAGCTGGTCATGGCCGGCCGCTCGCACAACGTCGCCGCGCAGGCCACCACCCTCGGCAAGCGCTTCGCGACCGCCACCGACGAGCTGCTCGTCGCCTACGGCCGGATCGAGGAGCTGCTGGGCCGCTACCCGCTGCGCGGCATCAAGGGCCCGGTCGGCACCGCTCAGGACATGCTGGACCTGCTGGGCGGGGACGCCGCGAAGCTCGCGGAGCTGGAGCAGCGGATCGCCACGCACCTGGGCTTCTCACAGGCGTTCACCTCGGTCGGCCAGGTCTACCCGCGCTCGCTGGACTACGAGGTCGTCACCGCGCTGGTGCAGCTGGCGGCCGCGCCGTCGTCGCTGGCGAAGACGATCCGGCTGATGGCCGGGCACGAGCTGGTCACGGAGGGCTTCAAGCCCGGCCAGGTGGGCTCCTCGGCGATGCCGCACAAGATGAACACCCGCTCCTGCGAGCGCGTCAACGGCCTGATGGTGATCCTGCGCGGCTACGCCTCGATGACCGGCGAGCTGGCGGGCGACCAGTGGAACGAGGGCGATGTGTCCTGCTCGGTGGTGCGCCGGGTCGCGCTGCCGGACGCCTTCTTCGCGCTGGACGGCCTGCTGGAGACGTTCCTCACGGTGCTCGACGAGTTCGGCGCGTTCCCCGCGGTCGTGGCCCGGGAGCTGGACCGGTACCTGCCGTTCCTCGCCACCACCAAGGTGCTGATGGGTGCCGTGCGCGCGGGCGTGGGCCGGGAGCTCGCGCACGAGGCGATCAAGGAGAACGCCGTCGCCTCGGCGCTCGCGATGCGCGAGCAGGGCGCCGAGCGCAACGAGTTGCTGGACAAGCTGGCCGCCGACGAGCGCATTCCGCTCGACCGCGCCGAGCTGGACGCGCTGATGGCCGACAAGCTGTCGTTCACGGGCGCCGCGGGCGACCAGGTCGCCGTCGTCGTCGCCCGGGTCGAGGAGATCGTGAAGCAGCACCCCCAGGCCGCGGGTTACACGCCCGGCGCGATCCTCTGACCCGCCGCACACGATGCCCCGTTTCACGCCCGAGGAGCTTCAGGCCGCCCGCGACCGTGTCGTGCCGGACGTGGTCGCGGACGGTCTGCGGGTGCTGTTCTGCGGCATAAATCCCGGTCTGATGACGGCCGCGACGGGCCATCACTTCGCCCGCCCGGGCAACCGCTTCTGGCCGGTGCTGCACCGCTCCGGGTTCACGCCGCGGCTGCTGAGGCCGTCCGAGCAGCAGGAGTTGCTGTCGTACGGGCTCGGCATCACGAATGTCGTGGCGCGGCCGACCGCTCGGGCCGACGAGCTGAGCTCCGAGGAGTACCGGGAGGGCGGGCGGCTGCTCGCGCTGAAGGTGGGGCGGCTGCGGCCGCGCTGGCTGGCCGTGGTCGGCGTGACCGCGTACCGCGTCGCGTTCGACGACCGGAAGGCCCGGGTCGGGCCGCAATCCCGGATGATCGGGGACACGCGGGTGTGGGTGCTGCCCAATCCGAGCGGGCTGAACGCGCACTGGACGGCCGGGACCATGGCCGAGGAGTTCGCACGGCTGCGGGAAGCCGCCGAGAGCTGATCGCTCACGGCGGGTCCGCCTCCGTGACCAGGGCCAGCAGCCGCACCTCGCGCGACGTGTCGCGGTCGGTGACCGCCACGGCGACCCAGCGGCCGGTGCCCTCCACCTCCCACAGGTACGCGACGCTCGCGCACTCGCTCAACTCGGCCCACGGCCGGGGTATCTCCTCCCGCTCGGTGCGCAGCAGGACGGTCTGCAGGTTGTAGGGGGGCGTGTCGCCCCAGCGGGAGGCGAGGAGTTCGTAGACGGCGTCCCGGTCCTTCTCGTACTGGTCGATCGTCACCGCCCGGAGCGCCGGGTCGTCGTCGCCCGCGGCCTCTAACACCGCGGTGTGCTGACCGGGTCCGGAAACGCCGACGTCCGACGGGCCGTGCTCCGCCGGAAAGGGGCGGTAGCACAGCTCGTCGATGAGGGCGATGTGCTGTGCGATGTTCATGCGTCCAGTAAACCGGGCCCCACTGACACTTGGCGGGGCGTCAACCCCGTTCCCGCCGGTCCGCGGTCAGGCGTCCCGGCGGCGCAGGCGCCACGCTCCCGCCAGCAGGGCGGCCGCCGCCCAGAGCGCGGTCACCGCGAGCCCCGACCACGGCCCTGGGGTGCCGTCGTAGGTCTGCCTCAGGACCAGCTGTCCCGCCTTGTCGGGCAGGAAGTCGGCGACCGTGCCCGTCGCGTCGCCGATCACGAACGACACGACGAGGATGAACGGGATCAGCAGGGACAGCGTGGCCACGCCGCTGCGCAGCAGGGCGGCGAGTCCGGCGGCGAAGAGGGCCATCAGCATGAGGTAGACACCGCAGCCCACCACGCCGCGCACCTGCTCGCCGGTGCCGAGCCCGTCGGCGGCCGGGCCGAGCCCCGCCCGTGCCACGAGGAGGGCCGCGAGGGCGGTCACCAGTCCCACGAGCAGAGCCGGTACGGCGATGACGGCCGCCTTGGCCGCGAACCACCGGCCACGCCGCGGAACCGCGGCCAGCGAGAGCCGGAGCGCGCCCGGCTGGAACTCCGACGACACGGCCATGGCGCCGAAGGAGACCGCCGCGATCTGCCCCGGCACGACACCGGACAGGGCCGTGAACAGCGGGTCGAATCCGGGATCCGACGTCTCGGAGACACCGGCGATCGCGGAGAACGCCGTGGTCGCGGCGAACAGGGCCAGGAGGGCTCCGGGAAGCGAGCGGAGCGTACGGATCTTCAGCCACTCGGAGCGGAGGACAGGGGTGAGTTCCATGGTCAGGCCTCCTGCGGCTGCTGTGCGGTGAACTCGGTCTCGGCCGACGTGAGGTCGAAGTACGCCTGCTCCAAGGTGCCCTCCTCCGCTGCGAGTTCGAGCACCGGCACACCCGCGGCCGAGACGATGCGGCCGATGTCGTCCACGCGCGCGTGGTGCACGGTCCAGTGCCCGTCCACGTGTTCCACGGCCTCGTGGCCGCGCGGAGCGAGAGCGCTCTTGAGGGCGGCGGGGTCGGTCGTACGGATGCGTACGCGGGGCTGCACGCGGGTGTGGATGAAGTCCCGCATCGGGGTGTCCGCCAGCAGCCGGCCCCGGCCGAGGACGACGAGGTGGTCCGCGAAGGACGCGGTTTCGTTCATCAGATGGCTGGAGACCAGGACCGTGCGGCCCTCCTCCGCGAGCCGGCGCAGCAACTGCCGGATCCACACGATGCCTTCGGGGTCGAGTCCGTTGGACGGCTCGTCCAGCATGACCACCTCGGGGTCGCCCAGCAGGGCGGCGGCGATGCCGAGGCGCTGGCGCATGCCCAGGGAGTACGTCCGCACCCGGCGCCGGGCCACCGACGCCAGGCCGGTCTCCTCCAGCACCTCGTCGACCCGCCGGTCCGGGATGCGGTTGCTGGTCGCCAGGACGCGGAGGTGGTCGCGGGCGCTGCGGGAGCCGTGCGCGGCCTGCGCGTCGAGCAGGGCGCCCACGTGGCGCAGGGGCTCGCGCAGCGTCGGGTAGGCGCGGCCACCGAGGGTGGCGGAGCCGGCGGTCGGCCGGTCGAGGCCGAGGACCAGCCGCATGGTGGTGGACTTCCCGGCGCCGTTGGGGCCGAGGAAGCCGGTGACGCGGCCGGGCAGGACGCGGAAGGTGAGGCCGTCCACGGCTCGTTTGCCGCCGTACTCCTTGGTGAGGTCCTGGACTTCGATGCTGGTCATGGCAGCAGCGTGGCCGATGGTCCGGGGTGCGGGCCTCCCCCGGCGGTGGAGATCGTCTCCCCCGTGCGGGGGAGGTTCGTTGTCAGTGGTGGCTGGCACGATGACGCAATGGTCCGCATGCTGCGCCCGCTCGCACGGGCGGTGACGTACAAACGGTGGCTGCACATCGTGGTGGCCATCGTGTGGCCGTCGCTGTGGCTCTTCATCCAGGAGGCGTGGTGGACCCAGGTCACCGCCGCCGTGCTGCTCGGACTCGCCGGTCTCGTGCCCATCACGCGGGTCGTGGAAGGGTTTCAGGCCAGACTGCTGCTGACCGACCACCGACAGGACGGTGAGAGCGCGGACATCGTGACCACCCCGTCGGTCACGTGGACCGATCGCGGGCGGACGGTGGTGTGGCTGGAGGCGCGGCTGTGCCTCGGCTGGATCGTGTCCCATCTCTCCGTCCAGTTGCCCCTCCTCGCGATCGACTTGCTGACGACGGGGCTCGGTCACGGGCCCGCCGCTGACGGGTTCGTGACCGTCGAGGAGAACCGCTGGTGGCACGCCGTGCTCGCACCCGTGCCGTTGCTGCTGCTCCCCGTGGTCGTGGTGTGGTCGGGCCACTTCGTCACCGCACTGGCCCACCGACTCCTCGGGCCGTCGCACGCCGAGCGGATGGCGGCGCTGGAGGAACGCACCGACCAACTGCTGGAACGCACCCGGATCGCCCGCGAGTTGCACGACTCCATCGGGCACGCGCTCACGGTCGCCGTCGTGCAGGCCGGGGCGGCCCGGGCGGCCGGTGACGCGGAGTTCACGGCCCGGGCGCTGACCGCCATCGAGGAGACCGGCCGGGCCGCCCTGGAGGACCTGGAGCGGGTGCTCGGCATCCTCCGCGAGTCGGAGAAGCCGGTGAGCAGCAGACCGACCCTCGCGGACGCCGACCGCCTGCTCGAGTCCGCGCGTGCTTCGGGGGCGAAGGTCGACGCCGAGGTGACCGGGCCCGTGGACACCGTGCCCGGTCCCGTGTCCCGAGAGGGCTACCGGATCCTCCAGGAGTCGCTGACCAACGTGCTGCGGCACGCGGGGGCGGTCCCCGTACGCGTGCGCGTGCACGTCGCCGATGGCTCTCTCGTCCTCGCGATACGCAATCCGTGCCCGGCCGGGACACCAGGCCCCGGACGCGGCAGCGGCCTGCGCGGCATACGCGAGCGCGCCGCCCTGCTCGGCGGCCGGGCCCGGACCGGCCCCGACGAGGGCGAGTGGCAGGTCCATGCCGAGCTGCCTCTGAGTTGATCTACGCTGGTCCGATGCCGATCACCGTGCTCCTCGTCGACGACGAACCCCTCGTACGCGCGGGTCTGCGGGCCGTGCTGGAGGCACAGCCCGACATCGAGGTGGTCGGGGAGGCCGCGGACGGGGCGGCGGTGATCCCGCTCGTGCGGCAGCTGCGGCCCGACGTGGTCGCCATGGACGTACGGATGCCGCTGCTGGACGGGATCGAGGCCACCCGGGCGCTGCTGCGGACGGTCGACGAGCCGCCGCGGATCCTCGTGGTGACGACGTTCGAGAACGACGAGTACGTGTACGAGGCGCTGCGGGCCGGTGCCGACGGGTTCCTGCTCAAGCGGGCCCGGCCGGCCGAGATCGTGCACGCGGTGCGGCTGATCGCCGAGGGCGAGTCGCTGCTCTTCCCCGCCTCGGTGCGGCAACTGGCCGCCGAGTACGGCGACGGCGGCGGGAACCGGGCCGCACGGGCGGCGATGGAGCGGGCCCAGCTGACCGAGCGGGAGGGCGAGGTGCTGCGGCTGATGGCGCGGGGCCTGTCGAACGCGGAGATCGCCGCCCGGCTGGTCGTGGGCACCGAGACGGTGAAGTCGCATGTGAGCGCCGTACTGGCGAAGCTGGGAGCGAGGGACCGCACGCAGGCGGTGATCGCGGCGTACGAGTCCGGGTTCGTGGCGCCGGGCTGATCGGCGAGGGCCGCTGCCTGCCCCTCGCCGGGGTGCGCCGCGCCGAGTACGATCCGGCCAACACGCGCACGAGCTGGGAGGACGGACGGTGGGGCGGCTGACCGGCGGGGATCCCTCGCTGCTGCGCAGGATCAACTCCGCGGTGGTGCTGCACGCGCTGCGTGCCACGGACTGCGCGACGCTGACCGAGATCACCCGGGTGACGGGGCTGTCCCGGCCGACCGTCGAGGGCGTCGTCGAGGGGCTCATCGAGGCCGGTCTCGTCGTCGAGAAGGCGGCCGAGGAGGGTGCCGCGCGGCGGCAGGGGCGGCCGGCGCGGCGGTTCCGGTTCCGGGCGGAGGCCGGGCATCTGCTGGGGCTGGAGATCGGCGCGCACCGGGTGGCCGCGCTGCTGGCCGACCTGGACGGCCGGGTGATCGGCTCCCAGGCCAAGGACGTGCCCGAGACGGCGGGGGCCGACGAGCGGCTGGAGCGGCTGCGGGGGGCCGTCGCCGAACTGCTGCGCCGGGCCGGTGTCGCACGCGGCTCGCTGCGGGCCGTGGGCGTGGCGACGCCCGGGATCGTCGAGGCGGACGGCACGGTACGGCTGGGCACCGCGCTGCCCGGGTGGACGGGGCTGCGGCTGGGCGAGCGGCTGAGCAGGTCGTTCAAGTGCCCGGTCCTGGTCGAGAACGACGCCAACGCGGCGGCCGTCGCCGAGCACTGGAAGGGCGCGGCCACCGAGTCGGACGACGTGGTGTTCGTGCTGGCGGGGCTCAGCCCGGGCGCCGGTTCGCTGATCGGGGGGCGGCTGCACCGGGGCTACGGCGGGGCGGCCGGCGAGATCGGCGCGCTGCATCTCCTCGGCCGGGAGGTGACGCCGGAGACGTTGCTGTCCACCACGGACGAACCGCTGCACCCGCTCGACGAACAGGCCGTCGCCGAGGTCTTCGCGCAGGCCCGCGAGGGCGACCAGCGGGCCCGCGCGGCCGTCGACCGCTTCCTTCAGCGCCTGGTCCACGACGTGGCGGCGCTGATCCTCGCCCTCGACCCGGAACTGGTCGTCATCGGCGGCTGGGCAGCGGGCCTGGACGGCGTCCTGGACCCCCTCCGCCGAGAACTGGCCCGCTACTGCCTGCGCCCCCCGCAGGTGACCCTGTCCCGCCTGGGGGACGCGGCAGTGGCGACGGGCGCCCTGCGTCTCGCCCTGGATCACGTCGAGGAGCAGCTCTTCAGCGTGGAGGGCACGACCACACCACGCCGCTGAGCCAACACCCTCGAGGGGCGCGGAGCTGTGCCGACATGCGGCTCCGCCGCGTGGGCGCGCTCAGCCACAACGCACCCGCAGCCCTCACTCACCGCACCCCTGCGGCGTCGGGCTCAGGAAGCCTGCCGCTGCGGCCCGGCGTGGATCTCCACACCCCCCGCATCCCCGAAGGTCAACCGACACGTGTCAGCGCGATACGTCGCGACGGACAACGCCGCCACACGTCCCGCGACCACGAACCGCGTCGTCACCACCAGCACGGGCGCCCCGGGCAACCGGTCCAGCTCCTTCGCGTCGTCGGCCCCCGCGGAGCCGAGTTCCACCGCGTTCTCCTGCCGGTCCAGCTGCAGCCGCTGGAGCTCGCGCAGCACCGCACGCGCGCGTGCCGACCCGGACGGTGCGTCGATGCCGGTGAGGTCGGGCACCGAGGACCGCGGAATGTACAGCAGCTCGGCGGCCACCGGCCGGCCGTGCGAGACGCGGGAGCGGCGCACGATGTGCACGGGTTCGTCGCGGCCGGTCTCCAGCGCGTCGGCGACCGCCGGGGGCGGCACGGCCGCCGTGCAGTCGACGGGCTGCCAGGCGTCCTCGGGGCCGCCCGGCCAGGTGTGCGGACCGGTGCCGAGGGAGACGCCCACGCGGGGCGGCGCGACGGTCGTACCGACACCGCGGCGGCGCTGGAGCCTGCCCTCCAGTTCGAGCTGCTCCAGGGCCTGGCGGAGCGTGGCGCGGGCGACGCCGAAGCGGGCCGCGAGGTCGCGCTCGTTGGGCAGGATCTCCCCCACGGAGAACTCCGAGTCGAGCGCTTCACTGAGCACGGTCTTGAGATGCCAGTACTTCGGTTCCGGCACCGATTCCAGCTGCGTGGTCCCCACCCTGTCCTCCGCGATCGCCGTGGTCGGCGGCTATTCAGCGCCCTTGTTTTTTAAAGGTTGTTTCACTTCTCTGCGACCATAGGTCGGCCCTGATCCTTGGTCAAGACCAATGGCCGGGAACGTTCACGGGACGTTCGTGCGAGGCCCCTGCGGGGCTCCTGGTGCGCTCTCCTAGACAGTGGCCAGCGAGCGCAACTTGTCGGGGTTGCGGACGATGTAGACCGCCTGGACGCGGCCGTCGGCGACATCGAGCTGGAAGACGGAGTCGAGCTTGTCGCCGGACAGGAACAGCACGGCCGGGCCGCCGTTGAGCTCCTGGAAACGCACGGAGACGTCGGGGAGGCCCTTCTGCGCGGCGCCGACGAGGAAGCGGGCCACCTTGTCCGCCGTCCGGAGAACCCGCAGCGGCGCCCGCGACTTTCCGCCACTGTCGCCGACGAGCCGGACGTCCGGGGCGAGCAGCGCCATCAGCCCCTCGAGGTCGCCGTCCGCCGCGGCGGCGAGGAACCGTTCGGTGAGGTCGCGCCGCTGGGCGGGGTCGACCTCGTAGCGCGGCCGCCGCTCCTCGACGTGCTTGCGTGCCCGCCCGGCCAGCTGGCGCACCGCCGCTTCGCCGCGGTCGAGCATGGCGGCGATGTCGGCGTACGGGAAGCCGAAGGCCTCGCGCAGCACGAACACCGCCCGCTCCAGCGGCGACAGCGACTCCAGCACGACGAGGACGGCGAGGGAGACGGAGTCCGCGAGCACGGCCCGCTCGGCGGTGTCCGGCACGGTGTCGCCGAAGTCGGTGACGTACGGCTCGGGCAGCCAGGGGCCGACGTAGGTCTCCCCGCGGGCCTTGATCTGGCGCAGCCGGTCGATGGCGAGGCGGGTGGTGATCCGTACGAGGTAGCCGCGCGGTTCGCGCACGTCGCCGCGGTCGTTGCCCGACCAGCGCAGCCAGGCCTCCTGGACCACGTCCTCCGCGTCGGCGACGCGGCCCAGCATGCGGTAGGCGACGCCCAGCAGGACGGGGCGGTGTGCTTCGAAGACGTCGGTCGCGGTCTCGGTGGTCACGGGCTCCATCCCAACTCACCGGTGCGGTCCTGTCCAGGCGAATCCATCCCTCGCGGACAGCCGTGGCCGGGAAAGTGGCGGCACCTCGGGGCTACCCGTCGGTAGCAATTGCTGACAAGCTGTCTACGGCGTCCGTCAGCGAGTACAGCCGAGGAGCACCGCATGTCCGCCACCGTCTCCTTCGAAGTCGCCTCCGCACACGGCGAGCGGAACGTGACCCTGTCCTACACGCGTCAGGGCAGCGGCGAACCGTTGCTCCTGCTGCACGGCATCGGCCACCACCGGCAGGTGTGGGACCCGGTGATACCCGCCCTGGCCGCCGAGCGGGACGTGATCGCCGTGGACCTGCCCGGGTGCGGCGAGTCACCAGCCCTGCCGGAGGGCATGGCGCACGACCTGCCCACCATGAACACCGTCCTCGCGGCGCTGTTCGGGGCGCTGGAGATCGAACGGCCGCACGTGGCGGGCAACTCGCTGGGCGGCCTGCTGGCCCTGGACCTGGCCCGGGCGCAGCTCGTCCGCTCCGTCACCGCCCTGTCCCCCGCCGGGTTCTGGAACGAGGCCGAGCGCCGCTACGCCTTCACGGTGCTGATGACGATGCGGCAGATAGCCCAGCGGATGCCGCTGCCGGTCGTCGAACGGCTGGCTCGGCCGGCTCTCGGCCGCACACTGCTGACGAGCACCATCTACGCCCGCCCGGGCCGTCGTTCGCCCGAGGCCGTGGTCGCCGAGACGCTCGCGCTGGCCCGCGCCAAAGGGTTCTCCGAGACCCTCCGCTCCGGCAGGACCGTGCAGTTCACCGACGACATCGTGGGCACGCCGGTCACTGTGGCGTGGGGCAACCGGGACCGGCTGCTGATCCCCCGCCAGGGCGTGCGCGCCAAGAGCGTCATCCCCCGCGCCCGGCTGGTACGGCTGCCCGGCTGCGGCCACGTCCCGATGAACGACGACCCGGCGCTGGTCGCCCGGGTCGTCCTCGACGGCAGCCGCTGAGGACCGGACGACCAGCCCGTCGGGCGTGGCAACAGGACGTCCCCCTCGTGGCGGGAAGCCCGCCAGCGGATCCGGCAGACTGACCGCATGAACCGCAACGAGTCCGCGTCGCCCGCCTGGGAGTTGCTGCTCCCGGCCGCTTCGGCACCGGCACGCACGCGTGGCCGTTCTCTTCAGGCCGCGCTGCGCGAGGCGGTCCGCTCGGGCCGGCTCGCGCCGGGCACGCGGCTGCCGTCGAGCCGGGACCTCGCGGCGGACCTGGGAGTGTCGCGCGGGCTGATCACGGAGGCGTACGAGCAGCTGACCGCGGAGGGCTACCTGCGCAGCGGCCGGGGCGCCGGGACGTGGGTCGGCTCGGCCGTACGGGCCGCCCGGGCGCGGGCGCACGACCTCGCTCCGCGCTCCCCCGGTGCCCGGGCGGACTTCGTGCCCGGGACGCCGGACCTGTCGCTGTTCCCGCGCACGGCGTGGGCCGCCGCGCAGCGCGGTGTGCTGGCGGAACTGCCGCACCAGGAGCTGGGGTACCCCGATCCGCGCGGGCTGCCCCGGCTGCGTACCGCGCTGGCCGGACTGCTCGCCCGGCGGCGCGGTGTGGTGGCCGACCCGGAGCGGATCGTGGTGGTCTCCGGAGTGGCCCAGGCGACGACGCTGCTGGGCTTCGCGCTGCACGCGCGCGGGGTGCGCACGGTGGGTGTGGAGGACCCGGGCAGTCCCCAGCACGACGCGCTGTACGCCTCGGCCGGGGTCACCGCCGTGCCGCTGCCCGTGGACGGCGAGGGAATCGCCCTGGAGCCGCTGCGGGCGTCGGGCGTACGGGCCGTGGTGACGACGCCGTCCCACCAGTTCCCCACCGGCATCGCCTACTCGGCCCGCCGTCGCGCCGAACTGCTGGACTGGGCGCGGTCCGTGGACGGCATCGTCCTGGAGGACGACTACGACGGCGACTTCCGCTACGACCGCGCTCCCGTCGGCGCGCTCCAGGGCCTCGACCCGGACCGCGTCGCCTACACGGGCTCGGTCAGCAAGTCCCTCGCGCCGGGGCTGCGGCTGGGCTGGCTGCTGGTGCCCGAGTCCTGGGCGGAGGAGATCGTCGAACGCAAGCGCACCATGGACCTCGGCCACCCGGCCCTGGACCAGGCGCTCTTCGCCCGCTTCCTGGAACGCGGCGACTACGACCGCCAGTTGCGCCGCTGCCAGCGCGCCTACCGCGAGCGCCGTGACGCCCTGACCGCCGCCCTCGACGAGCACTTCCCCGGCTCCCGGGTCTCGGGCATCGCCGCGGGCCTGCACGTGATCGCCACGCTGCCGGAGTGCTACGGCCCCGAGGGCCGTTTCCTCACCCGCGTCACGGCGGCCGGGGTGGCGGTACGCCCCCTTTCGGCCTACACACACCCGCGTCCCGCGCGGGAGGAGGAGGCCGACGGGCCGAAGCGGATACGGCTCGTGCTGGGCTACGCGCACGTGCCGCCCGCCCGGATCCACGAGGGCATACGCCTCATGGCGGAGGCGGCCACGGCGTGACCCCCGGCGGAGCGGGTTCCGCCGGTTCCGCTCCACCCGCGGTCAGTTGTTCACTTGGGGTTCGTGTGTGCGCTGCGGCGTGCCAGTAGTTGTTGCTGTGCACACTGGCCGGATCCCGTCCCTGGAGGCGCATCCATGTCACACCGTCCGCTCCCCGCGCGCCGTAGCGTCCTGCGCGGCTCCCTCGCCGCGTCGGCGGCCCTCACCCTGCCCACCGCTCTCGGCGAGGCTCCGGCCTTCGCGCTGTCGGGGCGTCCGAAGGCGGGGTGGGGCGTGCAGGCCGGAGACGTGACCCGCGACTCCGGGCTGGTGTGGGTGCGATCCGACCGGCCCGCCCGGATGGTCGTCGAGACGTCGGCGACCGAGTCGTTCCGCAACCCGCGCAGATGGCACGGCCCGCTGCTGGGCCCGGGTACCGACTTCACCGGCACGACCCGGCTGCACGGCCTGCCGTCCGGCGAGCAGATCCACTACCGGGTGCTGCTCGCCGACCCGGACGACCCGCGCCGCACCGGCGAGCCGGTCACCGGCACCTTCCGCACGGCGTCCGACAAGCGCCGTGACGGCGTACGGTTCGTCTGGTCCGGCGACCTGGCCGGGCAGGGCTGGGGCATCAACCCGGAGCTCGGCGGCTACCGGATCTACCAGGCGATGGCCGCCCTCGACCCGGACTTCTTCATCTGCAGCGGCGACAACATCTACGCCGACGGCCCCCTCACCGAGACCGTGGCCCTGCCCGACGGGCGCACCTGGCGGAACATCACCACCGAGGAGAAGGCGAAGGTCGCCGAGACCCTGGCGGAGTTCCGCGGCAACTTCCGGTACAACCTGCTGGACGAGAACCTGCGTGCCTTCAACGCCCAGGTCCCGTCCATCATCCAGTGGGACGACCACGAGGTCACCAACAACTGGTACCCGGGCGAGATCCTCGGCGACACCCGGTACACCGAGAAGAACGTCGACGTGCTCGCCGCCCGCGCCCGGCGTGCCTTCTCGGAGTACTTCCCGATCTCCACGCTGCGCCGCCCCGACGGCCGCGTCTACCGCGTGCAGCACCACGGCCCGCTGCTGGACGTCTTCGTGCTGGACATGCGCACCTACCGCAACGCCAACTCGCCGGACGACCAGCCCACGGACCCGCAGGGCATCCTCGGCCGCGAGCAACTGGAGTGGCTCAAGCGCGAGCTGTCCCGCTCCCGCGCGGTGTGGAAGGTGATCGCCTCCGACATGCCGATCGGCCTGGTCGTCCCGGACACCGGCGACGGCAAGCCGAACATCGAGGCCGTCGCCCAGGGCGACCCCGGCGCCCCGCTGGGCCGTGAGCTCCAGATCGCGGAGCTGCTGCGTTTCATCAAGCACCGCCGGATCACCGGCACGGTGTGGCTCACCGCCGACGTCCACTACACCTCGGCGCAGCACTACCAGCCGTCGCGGGCCGCCTTCACCGACTTCGAGCCGTTCTGGGAGTTCGTGTCGGGCCCGCTGAACGCCGGCGCCTTCCCCGCGAACACGCTCGACGGCACCTTCGGTCCCGACCGTGTGTTCCTGAAGGCGCCGACGACCGCCAACGTCTCCCCCGCCGGCGGCTACCAGTTCTTCGGCGAGGTGGACATCGACGGCGGCAGCGGCGAGCTGACGGTACGTCTGCGCGAGCAGGACGGAACCGTGCTGTTCACGAAGGTGCTCCAGCCGGGCCTGGTCGGCCAGTGAGGTACAGTGCGCAACGTTTGAAGGGTCGATAAAGAGGGCAAGCCGTCCCTTTTACCCGCCAGTCACAATGCGTTCGTGATCACGCAACACCGTTCGGTCACAGTGGGTGCATGACGCGAAAAGTGACTGATGTGACGCACCTGAACGACTGCCGCCCCGCCAACGCGTGGCAGCGGGTCACGGCGGCGGTCCACACCTGGCGAACACGACGCCACGAACACGCGCCGCCGGCGGGCGATACCGGGTCCCCGGCACCGGAGCCGGTGCCGGGGGCGAACACGCTGTGGCGGATGCGGACCACGGTGAAGGACGAACCGGGATCGCTGGCGGCCCTGTGCACGGCCCTCGCCGAGCACCGGGTCGACATCCTCAGCCTCCAGACGCATCCGCTGGCCGAGGGCACGGTGGACGAGTTCCTGCTGCGCGCCCCGGGCGAACTGCCGGCCGCCGGGATCGCCACGGCGGTGCGGACGGCCGGCGGCACCGACACCTGGATCGAGCGGGCCGACGCCCACGACCTGGTGGACGCGCCGACCCGGGTCCTCGGACTCGCCGCCCGGACCGCTCTGGACGCCGCGGAACTGCCCCTCGCGCTGCGCCAGTTGCTGGGCCGGTGCACGATCCGGTCCCGTCCCGCACCGGTCGGCGGCGACCGGGCGCCCGCCGGTGTCCCGGTGGAGGGAGCACTCGACGACACGGTGATGCGCCTGCGCGCCCCGGAGGGCGGAGTGATCACCGTGGAGCGGCCGTATCTGCCCTTCACCCCGACCGAGTTCGCCCGGGCCCGGGCCCTGGTGGAACTGGACGCCCGGCTCGGGCCGCGCGTCCCGCGCGGCCGGGACGTGCTCACCCTGGCCGAGGGCAGTGACATCACCGTGCGCCGGGCCGACACCCGTGATCTGGAGGCGGCCAGGGCGATGCACGAGCGGTGCTCGGACCGCACCCTCAAGCTGCGCTACCACGGGCCGGTCGGTGACGCCGACCGCTATCTCAGCCACCTGCTCAGTCCGCGCTACGGCCGGACCCTCGCCGTGCAGACGGCCTCCGGGCGGCTCGTCGGGCTAGGGCATCTGCTGTGGGACGGGGACGAGACGGAGGTCGCGTTGATCGTCGAGGATGCGTGGCAGCGGCGGGGTATCGGCGGGGAGTTGCTGGGGCGGCTGGTGGCGATGGCCGCGGAGGCGGGTTGCCGGAGTGTGTATGCCGTGACGCAGACGTCCAATACGGGGATGGTCGCGGCGATGCGGGGGCTGGGCCTCCCCCTCGACTATCAGGTCGAGGAGGGGACCCTGGTGATCACCGCGCGGCTGGGTGAGACCGTTTCGACGGGTGCGGGTGAGGTGGGGAGCACCTCGGCGCCGTAGGAGCCGTGATCAGACGGTGGCTGCGGGTTCGTCGTGGCTTGTCGCGCAGTTCCCCGCGCCCCTGAAGCTCAGCGCCTGGTCGAGATCGGACCACAGGTCCTCTATGTCCTCCAAGCCCACCGACATGCGTAGCAGACGGTCGCTCACCCCCGCCCCCCGGCGGTCGTCGGCGTCCACGATGCGGTGGCTGATGGACGCCGGGTGCTGGATCAGGGTGTCCACGCTGCCGAGGCTCACCGCCGGGGTGATGAGGCGGACACCGGCGATGACCTCGTGGGGGTCGCCGTGAATCTCGAAGGAGACCATCGCGCCGCCGATGCGCGGGTAGTGCACGCGGGCCACCCGCGGGTCGGCGGCGAGGCGGTGGGCGAGTTCGGCGGCGTTGGCGGAGGCGGCCCGTACCCGGACCGGGAGGGTGGACAGCCCGCGCAGCAGCAGATAGCCGGCGAGCGGATGCAGGACGCCGCCGGTGGCGAAGCGGACCTGCCGCAGTCGTCCCGCGAGCTCCTCGTCGCAGGCGACCACGCCCGCCAGGACGTCCCCGTGCCCGCCGAGGTACTTGGTGGCGCTGTGCAGCACCAGCCGTGCGCCCTGTTCGGCGGGCCGCTGGAGCACCGGTGTGGCGAACGTGTTGTCCACGAGCAGCGGCACCGAGCCGCAGGCGTGCGCGACGGCCCGGAGGTCGACCTCGGCCAGCGTGGGGTTGGCCGGGGACTCCACGATCACCAGGCCGGTGTCCGGGCGCAGTGATTCCGCGATTCCCGCCGGGTCGGTCCAGGTCACCTCCGAACCCAGCAGCCCGGCGGTCAGCAGATGGTCGCTGCATCCGTAGAGGGGACGTACGGCCACCACGTGCCGCAGCCCCATGGAGGCGCGGACGAGCAGGACGGCGCTCAGGGCGGCCATGCCGCTGGCGAACGCGACCGCCGCCTCGGTGCCCTCCAGTCGGGCCAGTGCGGTCTCGAAACGGGCGACGGTCGGGTTGCCCAGCCGCCCGTAGACGGGCGGGCCGTCCGGGTCCGCGCCGGTGGCGGCGAACGCGTCGATCCGGGCCGCCTCGCCACGGCTGTCGTAGGACGGGTAGGTGGTGGACAGGTCGATCGGCGGGGCGTGCAGCCCCTGCCGGGCGAGGTCGTCCCGCCCGGCGTGGACGGCCTCGGTGGCGAGTGCTCTCGGTGCGGTGCGTACGTCGTCGTGGGCGCCCATGCTCGCTGTGTCCATGACGACAGGGTGAACACCGGCCGGGCTCAGGGGTGGAAATCCCGTGTTACGTTCGGCCGATGGCCGAATCTGTCGTACTGGACCCGGTGGATCTCCACCTGCTGCGGTTGCTGCAGAACGACGCCCGGACGACGTACCGGGATCTCGCCGCGCAGGTCGGGGTGGCGCCGTCGACCTGTCTGGACCGGGTGACCCGGCTGCGCCGTTCGGGCGTGATCCTCGGGCACCGGCTGGAGCTGGATCCGGCCAAGCTGGGGCGAGGACTGGAGGCTCTGCTGTCGGTGCAGGTCAGGCCGCACCGGCGGGAACTGGTGGGGCCGTTCGTGGAGCGGATCCGCGCCCTTCCGGAGTCACGGACGGTCTTCCACCTGACCGGACCGGACGACTACCTCGTCCATGTCGCGGTCGCCGACATGTCGGACCTTCAGCGGCTCGTGCTGGACGAGTTCACCTCGCGGCGCGAGGTGGCGCGGGTGGAGACCCGGCTGATCTTCCAGCAGTGGGAGTGCGGGCCGCTGCTGCCGCCTTCGCCCTCGGCTCAATCCGGATGACGTGCGCTGTTCCGCGTACCAGGATGGTCCGCATGTCTGAGATCAAGAGCCCGCTGCCCCGTGAGGTCGCCGACGCGTACGTCGACGAGCTCATCGCCCTCGACCCGATCACCGGCACGTTCCTCGGCGTGCGGGAGAGTTCGAGCAGGCTGCCCGACACCTCGCCCGCGGGCCAGGAGGCGCTCGCCGAGCTGGCGCGCCGGACACTGGCCCGGCTGGACGAGGCGGAGCGGCAGCCCGGCGCGGACAGTGACGTCGAGCGCCGCTGCGGGCGACTGCTGCGCGAGCGGCTCATCGCGGAACTCGCCGTGCACGAGGCCGACGAGAGCCTGCGGTCCGTCAGCAATCTGAGCTCCCTCCCGCACGCGGTGCGGCAGGTGTTCACCGTGACGCCGGCGCAGTCGGAGGAGGACTGGACGGCGATCGCCGAGCGGCTGAATGCGGTCCCCGCCGCGCTGGAGGGGTACCGGGAGTCCCTGGCGCTCGGCCTGGAGCGGAAGCTGTACGGCGGGCCGCGTGCCACGGCCACGTTCGTGGAGCAGCTCGGCGAGTGGGCGGACGCCGACGGCGAGGGCCGTGGCTGGTTCGATACCTTCGCGGCCGCCGGCCCCGAGGCGCTGCGTTCCGAGCTGGACACAGCGGCCCGCTCGGCCACCGAGGCGGTCGTACGGCTGCGCGACTGGATGCGGGACGTGTACGCACCGGCGATCGAGGGCGCGCCGGACGTGGTGGGCCGGGAGCGGTACGCGCGCTGGGTGCGCTACTACAACGGCACGGACCTCGACCTGGACGAGGCGTACGCGTACGGCTGGTCCGAGTACCACCGCCTCCTCGGAGAGATGAAGGCGGAGGCCGAGAAGATCCTTCCCGGTGCCGCCACGCCGTGGGTGGCGCTGGCGCACCTGGACGAGCACGGCACGCGCATCGAGGGCGTCGACGAGGTCCGCGACTGGCTGCAGTCCCTGATGGACGAGGCGATGGACGCGCTCGACGGCACCCACTTCGACCTGGCCGAGCGGGTGCGCCGGGTGGAGTCGCGCATCGCTCCTCCGGGGAGTGCCGCGGCCCCGTACTACACGCCGCCGTCGGACGACTTCACCCGCCCGGGCTGCACCTGGCTGCCGACCATGGGCGAGACCAGCTTCCCCGTTTACGACCTGGTGTCGACCTGGTACCACGAGGGTGTGCCGGGCCACCATCTCCAGCTGGCCCAGTGGAAGCACGTGGCGGAGGACCTCTCGCGCTACCAGGCGAGTGTCGGCATGGTGAGCGCCAACGCCGAGGGCTGGGCCCTGTACGCCGAGCGGCTGATGGACGAACTGGGCTTCCTGACGGACCCGGAGCGCCGGCTCGGTTACCTGGACGCGCAGATGATGCGCGCCGTGCGCGTCATCATCGACATCGGCATGCACCTGGAGCTGACGATCCCGGACGACTCCCCCTTCCACCCGGGCGAGCGCTGGACGCCCGAGCTGGCGCAGGAGTTCTTCGGCTCGCACAGCAGCCGGCCCGCGGACTTCGTGGAGAGCGAGCTGACCCGCTACCTGTCCATGCCGGGCCAGGCCATCGGTTACAAGCTCGGCGAGCGGGCCTGGCTGCTGGGCCGCGAGAAGGCCCGCGCCCGCCGTGGTGACACCTTCGACCCGAAGGCCTGGCACATGGCGGCGCTTTCGCAGGGGTCCCTGGGTCTGGACGACCTGGTCGACGAACTCTCCGTGCTGTAGATCAGGCCCCCGAGGGAGTTCAGCGGCGAAAGCCCCCCTCGGAGTCGATGACCTGCCCGGTGACCCACTCAGCCTCGTCCGTGGCGAGCCAAGCGATGAGGCGGGCCGGGTCGTCGGGCATACCCCACCGCCCGGCGGGGAAGCGCTCCGCGACGGCCTCGTAGTCCTCGCCGGTCATGTAGTCCGTGTCGACAGGGCCCGGGTTGACGGTGTTCACGGTGACCGCGTGGTCGGCGAGCGCCGTCGCAAGGGAGCGGGTGACGGAGGCGAGGGCACCCTTCTGGAGAGCGTAGGCGAGCTCCCCTGGCATGCCGCCCGCGATGTCCTGGCCGGAGGTCATCATCATCACGCGTCCGCCCGGGCTGCGCGGCGGCAGGGCGGACCGCAGCCGCGCATAGGCCTGGATCAGCAGGATCACGGAGCGGGTGTCGACCACCCAGTGCCGGTCCAGCATCGCCGTGTCGATCTCGTCCAGGGAGCCGTCGAACCCGTTCTGCGCGTGGTTGGCGACGAGGATGTCGAGCCGCCCGCCGAGCGCCTCGGCGGCCCTGCCGACGAGTTCACCGGCCACGGCGGGATCGCCCAGATCACCGGGCCCGGCGACGACCCGTCCCTCCGGGTCCCCGAGCGCCTCCCGCACGGACGCGACAACGTCCTCGGGACGATCGGCGCCCCAGGGCTGGCCGGCGTCGTGCGGCACATGGTGATGCAGATAGACACTGGCTCCGTAGGCGGCAAGACGCCGGGCAACGGCATGCCCGATGCCCCCACGCCGACTGGCCCCGGTCACCAGGGCAGTACGCCCCCGCAGGGGCAGAGGGTCACGGCGCAGTTCTTCGGGACTGGGATGAGGAAAACGAGGCACACGATCATCGTGGCCGGACCTGATGACCGACGCACGCGAATATCGCCCCTCCAGGGGCGCGGGGAACCGCGCGACCAGCCACAGCCAACCCGCACACGCCGAACAGCGAAGACCCCACGGTCACCTAGGCGCCAGCAACCGCAACTGAACCAAGCCCAGCCACGTTTCAGGCCCCGGCTGCACCCGAGCCGCCCGAACCGCGTAGCGCCCCGGCTCCAGAACCACCCGAACCCGCTCGCTCCCCGAAGGCTGCGCCCCGGGCCACGCAGCATCAAAGAGCAGCACGGCCCCGGGCACGTCCCAGAGAACCTCCGGCTCCCACTCCGCCGTGTCGACAGCCAGCGGCACGCTCGCCAGCAACTCGTCCTCGGAATTCCCCGCGCACCACCGGACGAACATCCCCTGGTCGGGCAGATACGCCGTCGAGGCCGGCTCGTCCCCCAGAACCAGCGCCGTGCAGTCGCCGACCGGCAGCAGCCCGACGTGCCCGTCCACCTCACAGGCCCGGTCGTAGTCCGACGCCGTCTCCTCGCCGTCGGCCCCCGCCCAGAACGGCAGAACCGTCTCCGGCACCGCTATCAACGGCCCGCCGCCCGACTCCACCCATTCCACGACGCCCGGCTCCGCGTATCGCACCATGGCGCAAGAACCTACAGGGTCAACTCCCCGCAAAGTTTCGGGGGTCAGTGGGTCGGCCTCAGCCCACGCCGCGCTGCCGCAGCACCGAGCCGGACCTGCCCTTGACGACCTCCAGTTGGGCGTGGATCCGCCGCCGCAGGTCGGGGACGTGGCTGACGATGCCGACGCTGCGGTCGCGTTCGCGCAGGGAGTCGAGGACGTCGAGGACCTCGTCGAGGGTCTGGTCGTCGAGACTGCCGAAGCCCTCGTCGATGAAGAGGGTGTCGAGGCGCACCCCGCCCGCCTCGTCCGTGACGACGTCCGCGAGGCCGAGGGCGAGGGCGAGCGAGGCGAAGAACGTCTCGCCGCCCGACAGCGTCGCCGTGTCCCGCTCGCGGCCGGTCCAGGCGTCGACGACGTGCAGTCCGAGTCCGCTGCGGCCGCGTCCGGTGCGGTCGTCGGAGTGGACGAGGGTGTAGCGGCCGGACGACATGCGCCGCAGCCGTACGGTCGCGGCGGCGGCGACCTGTTCCAGGCGGGCCGCGAGCACGTACGACTCCAGGCGCATCCGGCGTTCGTTGTCCGCCGAGGTGCCGGCGGTGAGACCGGCCATGCGGGCGACCCGGTCGTACTCCTCGCGCAGCGGAGCCAGCCGGCGGACGGAGGCGGTCGCCCGGGCGGAGAGCCGGTCGAGTTCGGCGCAGCGCCGGACGGCGGCGTCGTGTGCCGAGGCGGCCTCGCGCAGCCGGCGTGCCGCGGCGTCGGCGGCGAGCTGCGCCGACGTGAGGTCTGCGGGCTCCTGCTGGGCGGCGGCCGCGGTGTCGGCCTCGGCGAGGACGGCCCGTACGGCGGCCTCCTCGTGCTGCCAGGCGTCCAGGCGGCGTTGCAGTTCGCGGTGGGCGGTGTCGTCGAGGAGGGCGGCGGCCGCGTCCCGCGGGGTGTCGAAGCCGGCGCGGAAGGCGGCGTCGGCGAGGCGGGCGTCGGCGTCCTTGAGCCGCTGGGCGGTGTCCTCGGCGGCGCGGGCGGCGTCGGCGGCGTCCGTGAGCAGCGCGGCCCGGCGCTCCAGTTCTGCGGCCCGGGCGGCGACGCTGTCCAAGGCGCCCCTCGCCCGGTTCAGCTCCTCCTCCAGGGCGGCGCGTTCGCTCTCCAGCCGTTCCCGGTGGCCGACCCGGGCGGCGCTGCGCACGGCGGCCTCCTGCCGGGCGGCGACGCGCCGCTCGTGCTCGTGCCCGGCCTGCCGCAGCCGCTCCTGCGCGGTGTGCAGCTCGGCGGCGCCCCGGCGGGCCTGCTCGTACTGCTCCTCCAACTCATCGGCTTCGCGGGTCAGTTGCCCGGTGGGGGTGTCACCGGCCTCGGCGGTGGCGGCGGCAAGGGCCTCCCGGACGACGCCGAGGTTCCGCTCGTTCTCGGCGCGCTGTTCGTCGGCGTGCTGGTAGGCGGCCAGGGCTTGTTCTTCGGCTTCGCGGTCGACGTGCCCGGCGACCTTGCGGGCGGGGGCGGGGTGTTCGGTGGCACCGCAGACGGCGCAGGGCTCGCCGTCGGTGAGGTTCGCGGCCAGTTCGGCGGCGATGCCGGTCAGGCGCTGTTCCTTGAGGTCGAGCCAGTGCCGCTTGGCGCGCAGCGCCTCCTCCTGCGCGGTGCGGACCTGCTCGACGGCCCGGTTCGTGTCCTCGGCGAGCTGGTCGCGCAGCCGGGCCGCCTTCAGCCGCTGCCGTGCGGGCTCGCGGCGTACGGCGAGCTGTTCGGCGAGGGCGGCTGCCCGCTGCGCGGCGTCGATGCGGGCCTGGAGAGCGGTGCGGGTCTCCTCCCAGCCGTCGAGCCAGGCCTCCGCCTCCTGAAGGACGTCGGTGTCGGCGCGCTCCTGGCGGTCCAGGCCGGCGCGTTCGTCGAGGAGTTCGGCCAGCCGCCGCTCGGCGCGGCGGGCCGAGTCCAGTCCGCCCAGTTCCTCGGCGGCCCGGCGGGCGGCTGCGGCGAGCCCGGCCGCGCCGGCGTCGGCGAAGGTCTCGGGCAGCAGGGCACGCGCGCGTGCCTCGGCGGCGGCCGCCCGCCGGTGTTCGGCCTCGGCGGTCTCCCGCAGGTCCAGGGCGGGCGCGACCGCCTCGGCCTTGCGGGCCCGTTCCATGAGCGCCTGCGCCTCCCGGTACGCCTCGGCGCCCTGCTCCAGACGCGCCGCCTTCTCGCGTGCGTCGGTGAACCGACGCTGCAGCCGGGCGAGTTCGCGTACGTCGTCCAGGGCGCGGCCTGCGGCGGCCTGCGCGGACTCGGCGGCGGCGAGCGTGCACTCGGCGACGGCGAGCTGTTCGCGGGCGGTGCTGCGGGCGACGGCGGCGGCGCCCAGCACGGCCTCGGCGAGTCCTGGTTCGCCGGGGGCCAGGTCCGGCAGCGGCATGGCGTCGCCCGCGGCCTGTTGCATGCGGTGGGCGTCGGCCAGCAGCGCGGCGTCCCCGTCGCGGACCTGGGCCTCGGTGGCGCGGCGGCGCTCGGCGAGGCGCTTCTCGACGTCGGCGAAGCGGCGGGTGTCGAACAGGCGGCCCAGCAGCTTGCCGCGGGCTTCGGCGTCGGCGCGCAGGAACCGTGCGAAGTCGCCCTGCGGCAACAGCACGACCTGGCAGAACTGCTCCCGGCTCATGCCGAGCAGCTGGGTGATCTCCTCGCCGATCTCCTGGTGGGAGCGGCTGAGGTCCTTCCAGGCCGAGGCCGTGGTGTCGTACTCGCGCAGCCAGGTCTGGGCCTTGTCGAGGGTTGTGCCGGTGCCGCGTTTCTTGGGGCGTTCCCAGGGCGGCTGCCGGGTGACCTCCAGGCGGCGTCCGGCCACGGTGAGTTCGAGGGTGACCTCCGTGCGGGTCCCCGGCGCGGCGTGGTCGCTGCGCAGGGTCGCACCCTGTCCGCCGCCCTGCCGGGCGCCCGGCACCGAGCCGTACAGGGCGTAGCAGACGGCGTCGAGGACGGAGGTCTTGCCCGCGCCGGTCGGCCCGTGGAGCAGGAACAGTCCGGCCGCCGACAGCTCGTCGAAGTCGACGCTCTGGGTGCCCCCGAAGGGACCGAAGGCGGTGACCGTCAGCCGGTGGAGCCTCACCGGGCCACCTCCCGTACGGTCTCGTCGGCCCGCACCGCGTCGAACGCCTCCCGCAGGACGCCCTGTTCGTGCGCGTCGGGTCCGGCGCCGCGCACGTGGGCGACGAAGTCCTCCGCGATCTGCTGGTCGCTGCGGCCGGCGAGGCGCCGGGCGTACGACACCGCGGGGTCGTCCGCGGCCCGGTCGGGGTCGAAGACGAGGCTGAGGGTGTGCGGGAAGCGCTCGGTGAGCCGGGCCATCGGGTCGGCCGGGCGGACCGGGTCGGTGAGCGTCGCCTCGACCCACGCCTCCTCGTGCCGCGCCAGCGCCGGGTCGGCGAGCAGGTCCTCCAGGGTGCCCCGGATCCGGGCCAGGGCGCGCGGCACCGGGCAGTCGAGGCGCTCGGCGTCGACGGAGCCGTCGGCGGCCAGGTCGACGAGCCACATGCTCTTGCGGTGCCCGGCCTCGGAGAAGGAATAGGGCAGCGGGGAGCCGGAGTAGCGGACGCGGTCGGTGAGGGTCTGGCAGCCGTGCAGATGCCCGAGCGCCACGTAGTCGACGCCGTCGAAGACGCCGGCGGGCACCGCGGCGACGCCGCCGACGGTGATGTCCCGTTCGCTGTCGCTGGGTTCGCCGCCGGTGACGAAGGCGTGCGCGAGGACGACGGAGCGCGTGCCGGGCGCACGCGTGGCGAGGTCGGCGCGGACCCGGTCCATGGCGGCGGCGAGCACGGCCTCGTGCCCTGCCTTCTCCACGCCGAACTCGTCCTTCACCAGAGCGGGTTCGAGGTAGGGCAGTCCGTAGAAGGCGACGTCCCCGTGGGCGTCGGCCAGCACCACCGGGGTGCCGGCCGCCGACGGTTCGGTCCGCAGGTGGATGCCGGCCCGCCCGATGAGGCCCGCGCCGACGCCCAGTCGGCGGGCCGAGTCGTGGTTCCCGGAGATCATCACGGTCGGCACGCCGAGGTCGGCGAGGCGGTGCAGGGCGTCGTCGAACAGCTCGACAGCGGCGAGCGGCGGCACGGCCCGGTCGTACACGTCTCCCGACACGACCACCGCGTCCACGGCCCGCTCGCGCACCGTCGTGACGAGGTGGCCGATGAACTCGGCCTGGGCGGTGAGCATGTTCACGCGGTGGAACGACCGGCCGAGGTGCCAGTCGGACGTGTGCAGCAGTCTCACGACGCCGCTCCGACCTGCATGTCTCCCCCTGCTACCGCTCCACGACCCGCACGAGCCGGCTCGGCTCGCTGTCAGCACCCACCACGCTAACCCGTGCGGGCACCCGGTCCCTCACGAACGTCGGGATGCCACGCCCAACGGGCGGCAATTCAGAGGAAATGTCCGCATGTATGCCGTGGAACAGGTCACTCCGGCGCGATGTCGTACTCCCTCATCCACCGGTCCAGGTACAGCGCGGTCTCCAGGCCGTTGCGGTGCAGCTGGGTGTGGTAGTGCCCCTGCGGGAGGTCGAGCATGCGGGCGAGCCCGGTGGCGTCGACGACGTCGAAGGCGGGAGAGGAGCCGTCGGCGAGCAGCGCCTGGGTGCGGGCCCGCAGGTCCTTCTCGTAGAGCTGGTCGGCGGTGGTCGGGTAGGGGCTCTTCCGCCGCTCCAGCACGGACCTGGGCACGATGTCGCGGGTGGCCCGCTTGAGGAGGCCCTTGGGGTCCCCGTCGGGTGTCTTGAGGTCCCAGGGCGTGTTGTGCACGTACTCGACGAGCCGGTGGTCGCAGAAGGGCACGCGGACCTCGAGACCGGCGGCCATGCTGAGCCGGTCCTTGCGGTCGAGCAGGGCGGGCAGCCAGCGGGTGAGGTGCAGGTGGCTGATCTCGCGCATGCGGCGTTCCGACGGGGAGTCGCCGGGCAGGTGCTCGACCTCGCTCAGGGCCTCCTGGTAGCGGTCCGCGCGGTACTGCTCGAAGCGGGTGGCCGTCCGGAAGGCCGGGGAGAGCAGCTCGGGGGTGATGAGCTGCATGCGGCTGAGCCAGGGGAACGTCGCCGCCTCGACGACGGCCGGGTCGTGGAACCACGCGTAGCCGCCGAACACCTCGTCGGCCGACTCCCCGGACAGGGCGACCGTGGAGTGCTCGCGTATCCCGCGGAACAGCAGGTGCAGCGAGGTGTCCACATCGCCGAAGGTGTACGGCAGGTCGTGGGCGCGCAGGACGGCGTCGCGGTTGGCGTCCCGGGTGAGCTCGTCGGCGGAGAGCTCGATGAGCCGGTGGTCGGTGCCGATGTGCCGGGCGGCTTCGAGGGCGTAGGGGGAGTCGCGTTCCGGGCGGAACTCGCTGGCCCTGAAGTCGGCTTCGCTGCCGGTGAAGTCCACCGCGAAGGAACGCACGGGGGGTTCGCCGGCGCGGGCCTGCACCCGGGCGGCCAGCGCGGTGAGCACGGTGGAGTCCAGTCCGCCGGAGAGCAGCGTGCACAGCGGTACGTCGGTGACCATCTGGCGGGACACCGTGTCCTCCAGCAGGGCCCGCACGGTGTCCGCCGTCGTGCCGGCGTCGTCCTCGTGCGGCCGCCGCCCAAGGCTCCAGTACCGCTCGATCCGCAGCCCGTCGCGGTCGTAGGCCGCGACGCAGCCCGGCGGCACCTCCTCGACGTCCCGGTAGGGGGTGACGCCCGGCGACTTCATCAGGCCGAGGAGGTCGGCGAGCCCCTGGCTGTCGAGCCGGGCCCGGAAGCGCGGGTGGGCGAGGATCGCCTTGGGTTCGGAGCCGAACAGGACACCGCCCCCGAGCCGCGCGACGTAGAGGGGCTTGATGCCGAGGCGGTCGCGCACCAGGAGGAGGCGCTGGGCCCGCTCGTCCCACACGGCGAAGGCGAACATGCCGTTGAGGCGCCTGACGAAGTCCTGGCCCCACTGGAGGTAGGCGCGCAGGACGACCTCGGTGTCCGAGCGGGTGCGGAAGGCGTGACCGAACCCACGGAGTTCTTCCCGGAGTTCGGGGAAGTTGTACACCTCGCCGCTGTAGCTGAGCACGACGGCGGGCCCTTCCCCGGCGGGCCGGCCCGGCTCCGCGGGGGCCGCCATCGGCTGCCTGCCGCCTTCGAGGTCGATGATCGCCAGCCGGCGGTGTCCGAGGACCGCGTGCGTACCGGCGTGCATTCCGGCGGCGTCCGGGCCGCGGCAGGCCATGGTCCGCACCATCGGTTCGACGCCGTCCACCTCCCGAGTGAGGTCCTGGCCGACGTCGGCCCAGCCTGCGATTCCGCACATGAGAAAGCTCCAACCGGATTCGGATGAGGGTTGCGGACTGCCGGGTAAAACGGCGTGCGGTATGCGCTCCAACAGGGCGCGAAACCCGCTGTTCGGGCTCGATTAACCGCGACTTCAAAAACGCTGCCGGTTTCACTTCGGCGCTCATCGAGACTAGGCCGGAAAATCAACTCGGGCAACGTACCGAGTAGTAGGCGCATTACGTCACACCGCAGTCGTCGATTTTCGGTCTCAGATGGCTAGTTGAGCCCCCCAGGGGCGGTTGCACCGCCTACCTTTAGTGCTATACGTTCGCTGTGGGTCGGGCTCCTTGGCCCCGCCACCAAGCCCTGAGCTGTGGCTTCCCGACCCTTCCCAGGGCCGCCCGTCGAGACCTACGTCACGGGCGCGCACAGCCCGCCGTCCCGTCCCGGCTGTGCGCAAGCGATAAGCGATTAATGAGCGAGGTTCGTGTGATCCTGCACACCGACAAACGCCAGGCATTACTCCGTGAGGCACAGGCCGAGATACGGGAGAATCAGGGCCGCATCCCGGCCGAGGACTTCTACACCAGAAAGCTCTCCGCAGCCTGGCGACGCGCGCGCGGAACAAGGGCATACGGCCCCGGTGAGGGCCAGGACGATATCGGGGAGTTCTCCCTGGAGCGTTTCCGGGACCTGCCCGTGACCCCGCGTGAGTCGCTCAAGGCGCAGCCCCTGCGCTATGCGGCGGTATCGCCCACCGAGGCCTCGAAGTACTACGAGACCACCGGCACGACGGGACAGCCCACCCCTACCCCGCGGCTGGCCGAGGACACCATCTGGAACACCGTTTCGGTCGCCGAGGCCTGGCGTCCGCTGCTCGGAGCCGACGAGCGCGTGGTGATCCTCCTGCCGTCCGACGTCGTTCCGGTGGCGGATCTGATCTCCGGGGTCTGCGAGTACCTGGACCTCGCGCACATCCGGGCCTACCCGTTCGCCACCGGCATCACCGGCTGGGACCGGCTGGAGTCGATGTGGCGGACCTTCCGCCCCACCACCGTCTTCGTCGCCCCCGGCGTGGCCCTGCAGTTCACCCGGCTGCTGGCGCAGCGAGGCCAGCTGGACGAGCTCAGCTCCTCGGTAGACCGGCTGATGCTGCTCGGCGAGGTCAACACCCCGCCCTTCCGCACCCGGCTGGGCACGTGGTGGAACGCCGACGCGCACGACGCCAGTTACGGCAGCACCGAGACCGGCACGCTGGCCGCCGCCTGTGCGCACGGCCGTCAGCACCTGCTGCCGGCCGCCACCTACTTCGAGCTCGCCACCCCCGAAGGCGTCGTCCCGCTGCACGACCGGGGCGGCCACGACCAGGGACGGCTCGTCGTCACCCCCCTCAACGCACACGCCAGGCCCCTGCTGCGGCTCGACACCGGCGACGAGGTGTCCGTCGCGACGGACTGCCCGTGCGGCAGCGCGGCGCCGCGGATCACCGTCCACGGACGCGCCAGCGACGGCCTCCGGGTGCGCGGCACCCCCCTGTCGGTACGCGCCGTGGAAGAGGTCGTCTACGGCGTCACCGACGCCACCGGCTACCTGCTGGAGGTGGACAGCGAGGGCACCTACGCCCGGCTGTTGCTGGAGCGCGGAGTCGGCACCGGGCGCGACCGCGAGCCCGAGGAGTGCCGGCGCGTCCAGGCCAGGTCCGAGGAGCTGCTCGGACTGCGCTGGGACGGGGTGGTGTTCGTCAACTCGCTGCCCGCGAACACCAAGAGCGGCGCCTCGCAGAAGAGCTGGAAGCGCTCCAACATCCGGGAAGTGGAGGCCGCACGATGACCGCCACCATGACGACCGCCCCGCGCGCCCCGCAGGGAGAGGGCGTGTCCGGCGGGGAACCCGACCTGTGGTGCACCTACGCCGCCGTGCGGACCCTGGCCTGGCTGGACCGCACCGGCACCCTCGCCGACCCGGACGGCACGGCCGCCTATCTGGCCGGCCGGCGCAACGCCGACGGCGGTTACGCCTGGAGCCGGGGCATGCTCTCCGACGCCTGGGCCACCTTCTACTGCACCCAGGCGCTGCGCGACATGGGCCGCCCGGTGCCCGGCACCGAGGCCACGGCCCGCTGGCTGGAGCGCACCTGGTCCGGCGAGGCGTACGCGATGCTCCCGGGACAGGCCCCGGACGCGTGGGCCACCCACTTCTCCGCCCGCACGGCCGTCGAGCTGTGCGGCGGCCCGGTGCCCGACCGCGCCCGCCTGCTGGACTGGCTGGGCCGGCTCCAGTGCGCCGAGGGCGGACTGAGCTGGTCCCCCGAGGACACGCGGCGCGGCAAGGCCGACGTACGGGCCTGCTACTACGGGGTGATGGCCTGGCGGGCCGCCACGGACAACGGCGCCTCGGGAGCACCGCCGTGGGACGTGGAGGCGCTCGCCGCATGGCTGCGCGCCCGTCAGGGTGACGAGGGCGGCTTCCGTTTCGCGCCCGCCGCCGAGGTGCCCTGCCTGTGGGCCACCTACCGGGCCGTGGGCGCGCTCGCGGCGCTCGGCCGGGCACCGCGTGATCCCGACGGCTGCCACGCGTGGGTCATGGGCCTGCGCGGCCCCTCCGGCGCCTTCGTCCGCTGGGAGGGCTACGACGTCGAGGACGTGTGGGCCTCCTTCTGCGCCGTGGGCACGCTCAAGGCGCTCGGCGCGCCGCTCGCCCCGGTCGCCGACGCCGTCACCGCCCGCATGGCCGAACTGGCCTGTGCCGGGGGCGGTTACACCTACCGGGAGCCCCAGGATGCGGCGGACGCCCTGTCCACCGCAGCCGCCGTGCTCTCGGCCGATCCCGCGGCACCCCGCCCGGACGGGGTGCGCTGGCTCGAGGGCTGCCAACTGCCCAACGAGGGCGGCGTGATGTACATGCCGGGCCGGGGCAGCGAGGTGCGCTGCACCCTGTGGGCCCTCGCGGCCGGCGCGTTCTCCGGGGACCGGGCCGCCCGGCACCGGATCGCCGACTGGCTGACCGACCTCCAGAACGCCGACGGCGGGTTCGGCTACTGGGAGGGACGCGGGTCCGACATGGTGTCCACGGCCGCGGCGGTGGAGACGGCGGCCCTCCTCGCCGAAGCGGACGAGGCCGGTCTCGACGAGCTCGGTCCGGACCTCGCCGGCGTCCTCTCCTTCGTCGACTCCTGCCGCGTCACCGAGGGCGAGCCGTTCGCGCACGGCAACGTGCCGGGCGCCGAGCCGGGTCTGCGCCCGGCGCTCCAGGCGCAGCGCGTCCGGCTGCTCCTCGGCCCCGGCTTCGCCCCGCCCGCCGAGGCCCGCGAGGCCGTCGGTGCCCTGCTCGATCGCCATCGCGTACGCGGCGGCGGCTACGCGGGCGAGGGCAACCGGGTCCCCGACCTGCTGTCCACCTACGAGGCGGTGCTGGCGGCCGACCGGGCCGGACTCGCCCTCGACACCGGGCACGTCTCCGCGTTCGTCGACCGGGTGCGCGGCGCCGACGGCACCGCGTGGAGCCCGCTGGCACCCGGCAGTGGCGGCCCGCTCGCCGACTGTCTCGGCAGCCTGCTCGCCCGGCGCCTGACCGCGGGCCCCGGCGCGCTGCCGGCCCTCGCCCTGTCCTGAACCGCCCGACCGGAGGCCTTCGTGCCCACGATCACCATCCGTACCCCCGAACTCCCCGTCCCCCGCCGTCGCGCCGTGGCGCTGCGCCTCACCCGCTGGCTCACCGCCCAGGGCGTCCAGGCCGGTCATGTCGTCGTGCGTTTCGAACCCACCGAGGACGGCACCGTCTTCTCCGGCGGGATGCCGGTCGAGGCCCTGCCGGACGAGACGGACGGCAGCGGCCCGCGCCACGCGTCCGTGACGGTCTGTGTGGGCCCCGACCGCGACGACGTCTTCCGGGACGGGCTCGCCCGGTGCATCACCGAGGCGCTCGGCGCCGACGCCCGGACTCCCTTCTGCTACCTGGAGTTCCGCCCCACCTCCCCCTCCGACGTCTACCTCGGCGCCGGCGAACGGCTGCGCCGGGCCGACGGCACCGCCGTGCGGCCCGAACCGGCCGCCGTCTGACCACCCCGGCGCCGACACCGCACCCTGTACCACCGGCAAGGAGTACGACCATGACCACGCCCACGACCGTCCCCTCCCCCGAAGAGATCCACGACCGCACGCGGTCCGTCCTGGCCGCCCGTATCGGCGACGCCTTCACCGACGTCCCCTCCGACGCCGACCTCCAGAAGGCGCTGGGCGAGCGCTACGACAGCCTCACCGCCATGGAGTGCATCTCCGCCGTGGAGAGCGAGTTCGGGATCGAGGTGGACTTCGTCGCCGACGACGTCCGTTTCTGGTTCTCCAGCGTGGAGCGCATGGTGCGCTTCACGCACGAACGACTGGAGGACACGGCGGCCCTCGGGCTGGGGAGCTGACCGTGCCGGACATCGCCTTCGCCACCTCCGGCAGCACCGGCCCGCCGGTGACCTGGCTGCGCACCGAGGAGCAGCTGCACGCCGAGGTGACCCTCGTGCACGAGGCGGTGCTGGACTCCGCCCGGTTCGGCCGCGTCGTGTCCTACGCGCCCCCCGGTCACCTCTACGGCCGGCTGTACGGGCGCGAGCTGCCCCGGCTCGCGGACGTCCCGGTGACCGGCCTGTGGGACGAGCCGCTCACCGTGCCGCCGCTCGACGACGGCGTCCCCACGCTGCTGGTCTGCCTGCCCTCCACCTGGCAGCTGCTCGCCCGGCACGTCCCGGCACTGGCGCGGCACGGCCGGGTGACGGCCCTGCACAGCACCGGCCCGGCCACACCGGCCGCCCATCACGTCGCCGGACGCCTCGCGGACACCGGTTTCCGGGCGCACGAACTCCTCGGCTCCACCGAGACCGGGGCCGTCGCCCACCGCCCCGTCGCCGGTGAGCGGACGACCGGCCTCCCCTGGCGCCTGCTGCCCGACGTGGAGATGCTGCCCGGCTCCGTCGCGGACGGTGACGGGGCGGCCCGGCGCCTGCGCGTCGCCAGTCCCCGGCTGGCCCGCCGGGCCGGCGCCGAAGCACCCACGGCCGACTGGGAGTTGCCCGACCTCGTCGCACCGGCGGGCCCGCGCGCCTTCCAGCACCTGGGGCGGGCGTCCCGGCTGGTCAAGGTGAACGGGGTGCGCTGCGACCTGGCCCACGTGGAGGACCTGGCCCGCGCCCGCTGCCCCGGCCTGGACCTGGTCTGCGCGCCCGTCAGCGACCCCGTACGGGGAGAGCACTACGAGGTGTTCTACGCCTCGGCCGAACCGGTCGACCCGGCGGCCCTGCGCCGCAGCCTGGGCCGGCTCCCCTCGGGACTGCCCGCGCCGCGCGCCGTGCACCGCGTTCCCCGCATCCCCCGCAGCTCCACCGGCAAGGTCCGCACCGCCGAGCTCACCGCAGCACGCCCCACCCAGGAGGCCGAGCATGTCTGACGCCCCCGCCCCGCAGGACGCCATCACCAGCTACGCGCGGCAGGCGCGCTGGACCGCCGAGCCCCAGGCGCCGCAGCCCGGCGCACCGGTGTCGCTGCCGTTGCCGGAGCGGGTGACGGCCCGCGCCCGGGGCACGCTGACCGCCGAGGAGTGGCGCACCGAGGAGGCCGCCTGGTCGGACCTGGCGGACGCCCGCTACCGGGCGTGCGTCCACCGCGCCCCGCTCGACGCGGCCGCCGCACCGGTGCGCGTCGGGGTGAAGGACACCGTGGACGTCGCCGGTCTCCCCACCCGGCTGGGCCTGCGCGGCCACCGCCATCACGCCCGGGTCTCGAACCCGGCGATCGCCGCCCTGCCGTCCGCACGCGCGGCCGTGACCGCCAAGGTCGTCACCACCGAACTCAACATCGGGGTGGGGTCGGAGTGCGTCAACCCGTACGTTCCGCAGATCGACCCCGGCGGCTCCAGCACCGGCACGGCCGTGTCGGTGGCCGCGAACATCTGCGACATCGGCCTGGGCACGGACGTGCTGGGATCGGTGCGCTGGCCGGCCGGGCAGTGCGGCACGGTGGGACTGCGGATGACGCAGCGCACCTCACTGCTGGAGGGGGTCTTCCCGCTCTCCCCGCCCATGGACGCCCTCGGCTGGGCCACCCGCAGCGCGGCGGACCTGGCGTACCTGTGGCCGCTGCTCGGACTCGACCGGCTCGGCGCCCAGCGCCCGGCCGCCGAAGGGCCGTACCGCATCGGCGTCGTCGCGAACGTGGACGGGCCCGAGGGCACCTGCGGCCCCGTCATGCGCCAGGCGCTGGAGACGGCCTGCGGGCGGCTGGAGGCGAGCGGCCAGAGGCTCGACGCGGTCCGGCTCGACGACCTGTGGGCGCTGCGCGGGCCCGCCTGGGAGTTGTGCGCCCGTCAGGCCTGGGACGCCTACCAGGTGTGGCGGCCGTGGGTGCCCGCCGACCTGCACGAGACCACCCGCGGCGCGCTGGAGGTGGGTGCGAAGGTCCAGGACGACCGCTACGCCTGGATCCTGGAGCGGCTGGCGCACACCCGCGCCACGGTCGAGGGTGACTTCGACGCCGCGGGCGTGGACGCCTGGCTGCTGCCCCTGGACCCGGCCGCGCCCCCGGACCTCGCCACCGCCGACGCCCGGGTGTCGACCATTCCCGCCCCGGGTGACCCCGACTACGACCTGCGCGTGGCCTACACCCCGCTGGCCAGCTTCGCCGGGCTCCCCGCGCTCACCATGCCGGTCGACCGGGACGAGCGCGGCGCGCCGTTGTGCGTCCAGCTGATCGCCCGCCGCGACCACGAACCGCTGCTGATCCGGCTGGCCGGACTGCTGGAGGAGGCGGTCGGCCCGCTCGGCTTCCGGCCCAGCTGAAGCGGCCCGCACGCACACCCGTCAACGCCAGGACGACGGAAGGCACGCATGCCCCTCCCCGCTCATCCGACGACCGCCGATCAACCGACACCTTGGTGCGTGACCTGCTGGAGCGCAGCACCGCCCCGCTGGAACCGACGGCCGCCGAGCAGGACCGCATGGCGGCGGCCCACCGCACGCTGGCCGGCCTCGACGGCTCCCGGCGCGTCTACGGCGTCACCCACGGCTTCGGCCCGCTGGTGGATCACGCCGCCGACCCCGACCCGGCCCGTCAGGGCGCCGGACTCGTCTCCCACCTGGCGACCGGGCCGGGCGACCCGCTGCCGCCGGACGTCACCCGCACCATGGTCCGGCTGCGGCTGCGCGGCATGGCGCTCCGGCACTCGGCCGTCGCGCCGCGGACCTGGCAGCGTCTCGCCGATCTGGTGAACGCGGGCTTCGTCCCGGTGGTGCCGAGCGAGGGCACACTGTGCGATCCGACGCCGGCGCGCGCCCTGACGCCCCCGACCCCGACGCCGGGGCCGCCACCACGGGCGCGCGCCGCACCGCCGCGGTGTGACGCCGTCGCCCGGCTCACTCCGCCCCACCCCACAACACCACCCGTTACTTCGGCCCGGCCCCCACGCCGGACGCCGCCCCGCCCGATGGAGGAAGACCATGACCGCCACGCGCCTGCTGCTGCCGGCCCGGGCCCTTCAGCAGCCCGAATGGGCCTCGCTCGACGAACTCAAGGACGTCCTGCTCTCCCTGGAGGCGAAACCTCCCCTGGTGGACGCCACCGCCTGCGCCGACCTCACCGCCGAACTCGGGCGGGCCGCCCGGGGTGAGGCCTTCGTCCTCCAGGCCGGGGAGTGCGCCGAGCGGTTCGCCGACGCCAACCCCGAGACCGTTCTCGCCAAGGCCGACCAACTGCACCGGCTGGCGGACGAGTTCACCGACACCAGCGGGCTGCCCACCGTCCGGATGGGGCGGATCGCCGGACAGTACGCCAAACCGCGCTCCAACCCGACCGAGACCCTGTCCGACGGCACGGTGCTGCCCGTCTACCGCGGTGACGCGGTCAACGCCCCCGAGCCCACCCTGGCGGCACGCACCGCGCTGCCGTCCCGGCTGCTGCTGGCGTACCGGAACGCCGGCAACACCCTGAGCACCCTGCTCGAGCGGGATCTTGGCCTGGCCGGGCGGACGGCGCCCCAGCGCACGTACGCGGGGCACGAGGCGCTGCTCCTGGAGTACGAGCAGGCCCTGGTGCGTCCCGACGCGGACGGGGGACGCTACGGCTCCTCCGGCCACTTCCTGTGGATCGGCGACCGGACGCGTCAGCCGGACCACCAGCACGTGCAGTTCGCCGCGTCGGTGAGCAACCCGGTCGGCGTCAAGATCGGCCCCAGGGCATCGGCCGAGGAGGTCGGCACGCTGGTGCGGATGCTCGGCGACCGGCGCCGCCCCGGCAGGCTCTCCCTGATCGTGCGCATGGGGCGGGAGAACATCGTCCCGCACCTGACCTCGGTGCTGAGGGCACTCGGCGACGAGGCCGCCGGTGTCGCCTGGATCTGCGATCCGATGCACGGCAACACCCGGACCAACGGCGCCGGTCAGAAGAGCCGTGCGGTCGACGACGTCATGGCGGAGATCGAGGGCTTCGTGTCGGCCCTGCGCGCACACGGCCTGCGACCGGCCGGTCTGATGCTGGAGACGGCCCACCGCCCCGTCACCGAGTGCGTCGACACGGCGGCGGAACTGGCCTCGCCCACGCCGCTGCCCCACTACGAGTCGGCCTGCGACCCGCGGCTGAGCCCGCGCCAGGCCCGCCAGGTGGTGGCTCGCACGGCGGCGCTGCTGTGAGGCGGCGCGCCGGTCGTCCCGTCGTGCCCGCCCGCGCACCGCCGGGACGCGCGGCGGCACCCGAGGACACCCGAGAGAAGACCCCCAGACAAGCAGCCCCAGAGAAGAGGACACAGCACATGGAGTTCCGCCGGCTCGGCCGGAGCGGCCTCGTGATCAGCGAGATCGCCTACGGCAACTGGATCACCCACGGTGCCCAGATCGACGAGGAGGCGGCGCACGCCTGCGTGCGGGCCGCGCTCGACGCGGGCATCACCACGTTCGACACGGCGGACGTGTATTCCGAGACCCGCGCCGAGACCGTGCTCGGCAAGGCGCTCGCCGGTCAGCGGCGCGAGGGCCTCGTGCTCTCCACCAAGGTCTGCCACCCGGTGGGCCCCGGCCCCAACGACCGCGGCCTGTCCCGCAAGCACGTCATCGAGGGCTGCGAGGCGTCACTGCGCCGGCTCGGCACGGACTACGTCGACGTCTACTACGCGCACCGCTACGACCCGGCCGTTCCGCTCGAGGAGACCATGCTCGCCTTCGCGGACCTGGTCCGCTCCGGCAAGGTCCTCTACGTCGGGGTCAGCGAGTGGACCGCCGAGCAGATCAGCCGCGCGGCCGGTCTCGCCCGGGAGCTGCGCGTCCCGCTGGTCGCCAGCCAGCCGCAGTACTCGATGCTGTGGCGGGTCATCGACTCGCAGGTCGTGCCCGCCTGCGAGCGGGAGGGGCTGGGCCAGGTCGTCTGGTCGCCCCTGGCCCAGGGCATCCTGAGCGGCAAGTACCTGCCGGGCACCGCGGCGCCCTCGGACTCCCGGGCGGGCACCGAGGCGGGCAAGGGATTCGTCGACATGCTGGTCGGTCACTGGATGAAGGACGAGGGGGCTCTGCGTGCCGTCCAGGAGCTGGGCCCGGTCGCCTCGGACCTCGGCCTGACGATGAGCCAGCTCGCGATCGCCTGGGTCCTCCAGAACCCGTCCGTCTCGGCGGCCATCATCGGCGCGAGCCGTCCCGAGCAGGTCAAGGAGAACGCCGCGGCCTCCGGCGTACGCCTGGAGCAGGCCGTGCTGGACCGCATCGACGAGATCCTCTCGGCGTACATCGTGCGCGATCCCGCGAGGACGGGCTGAACACCGCGGCCGGGGCGGGGAAACGAGAAGGGAGCAGGAAGAACGAAGCAGCAGGAGGAGAGGAGCAGGACGACTTGAACGACACAGACGGCACGGCCGACAGGGGCGGTGCACGGGAGTCCGGGACGCCGGGCCCGGCCGGACGGGCGGTGATCGTGACCGGCGGCAGCCGCGGGCTGGGGCGGCAGACCACGCTCCGGCTCGCCGCGCAGGGCTGCGATCTCGCCGTGTGCGGCCGTGACGCCGCCTCGCTGGACGCGGTGGCCGAGGAGGTGCGCGCCCGGTACGGGCGCGCCCTCCACACCGCGCGGCTGGACGTGCTCGACGAGTCCGCCCTCGCGGCTTTCGTACGGGAGTCGGCCGCCCGGTTCGGCCGGTTGGACGGCCTGGTGACCGTCGCGGGCGGCGCGCGCGGCGCGGATCTGCGCGGCACGGAGGCGTCCGACTGGGACCTGACGGGCCGGCTCAACATCACCCATCCGGCGATCGCGCTGCGCGAGGCCGCCGATCACCTGGCCGGGACGGGGGGCAGCGCCGTGCTGGTGTCCTCCGTCTCCGGCTGGAAGCCCGCCCCGCCCGCGCAGTACGCGGCGGCCAAGGCCGCGCAGATCCACATGGCCGCGTCCCTGGCCCGGGAGCTGGGGCCGCGAGGTGTCCGGGTCAACTGTGTCTCGCCCGGCTCCATGCTGATCGAGGGCAAGGGCTGGGCCAGGCTCCGGGACGAGGACCCCCGGGCCTACCGCGAGTTCGAGAAGGAGTTCCCCGGCGGCCGCCTGGTCGATCCGCGGGACGTCGCCGAGGTGATCGCCTTCCTGCTCTCGGACCGTGCGCGGGCCGTCAACGGCGCGAACATCCCGGTGGACGGCGGCCAGAACGCGCCCAGCGCGTACGGATACTGAGCCGGCACGGAGCCGGTGCGGAGCCGGTCCGGCCACCCGGTGACCGCCACGGCACGGTCCCCCCGGGGACGGCCCGGGGGGACCGTGCCCACGACCGCCCGGCTCAGACCTGCCCCGTGTGGTCGAGGCCCTCGTGCCCCACATGGGAAACACCCCGCACGTTCAGCTCGTCCTGCACGTCGTCGAGCAGCTCGCGCAGCAACTCGGCCAGTGCTTCGCGCCGCTCCGGGCCCAGGCGTTCCAGCAGCTGTGCCTCGCGGGCGAGCACCCGGTCGACCGTGCGCTCCACCAGCTCGTGTCCGGCCGGGGTCAGTTCGACCAGCACCGCGCGGCTGCGGCCGGGGGCGGGGCGGCGCGTGACCAGGTTGTCGCGTTCGGCGCGCGCGACCCGCTGGGAAATGGCGCCCGCGGTCACCAGGGAGTGCCCGGCGAGGTCCCGGGTGCTCAGGGTGTAGGGGGGCCCGCTGCGGCGCAGCACGCTGAGCAGGTCCAGGGTGGCCGGGTCGACGCCCGCCTCGGCGAGGACCCGCCGGCGGTCGTCGCCGAAGTGCTTGGCGAGCTGCCAGATTCTCGTGACCACGCCGATGGAGCCCACCGGGGTCTGGGGCCGCTCGCGGCTCCAGGCAGCCGCGATGGCGTCCGCCGGGTCCTCCCCCGCCGGGAGGCGATCGCTTTCCTCTGATGCCGTCATGAGCTCACCCTTCACACTGACCTGCTACATTTAGATCTGAATTTAGCACTAAACAAGCGCCCTTCAGCGCACGTTCGGAACCGAGTGGTGATATGCGCACAGAGACACGGAAAGCGAGTCCGAAGGCAGCAGCCGAGGCCGGGGCCGCCACCGCGACCGGCCCTCCCCGGGCCTCCGGGCGGGACTGGGCGGGACTCACCGTGGTCCTGCTCGCGATGTTCATGAGCCAGATCGACATGTTCATCGTGAACGTCGCGGCTCCGGGTATCCAGGCGGACCTGAACGCCGGGTTCGGCCAACTCCAGTTCGTGATCGACGGTTACGTGATCGCCTACGCAGCGGGCATGGTAACCGGCGGCCGGCTCGGCGACCGGATCGGCCGCAAACGCACCTTCCAGTACGGCGTGGCCACCTTCACCCTGACGTCCCTGCTGTGCGCGCTCGCGCCCAGCCCGGCCACCCTGATCGCGGCCCGGGTGCTCCAGGGCCTGTCGGCCGCGGTCATGACACCGCAGGTGCTCTCGCTCATCCGGGCCGTCTTCGTGCACGAACGCGACCGTGCCCGGGCCGTCGGCGCCTACGGTGCCTCCATCGGGGCGGGGGTCATCGCCGGCCTCGTCGGCGGCGGACTGCTGCTCGACCTCGACGTGGCCGGCCTGGGCTGGCGCATGATCTTCCTGATCAACGTGCCGATCGGCGCGGCGATCCTGTGCGCGGCCGTGCCCGCCGTCACCGAGAGCCGCAGCGCCGATCTGCCGCGACTCGACATCGCCGGCGCCGTCTTCACCGCCGTGCTGCTGCCCCTCGTGCTCATCCCGCTGATCCTCGGCGGTGAGCACGGCTGGCCCTGGTGGACGTACGTCTGCTTCGCCCTCAGCGCGGCCGGCACCGTGGCCTTCCTGCGGTGGGAGCGCCGGACGGAGTCCCAGGGCAACGACCCGCTGCTGCCGAGCCGGCTGCTGCGGGCCAGGGGCTTCCCGCTCAGCATGGGCACCGTGCTGCTGTTCTTCTCCGGCAACGCCGGGCTGTTCCTGGTCCTCACCTACCACCTCCAGTCGGGCCTCCGGCTGACCCCGCTGGCCGCGAGCATGGTCTTCGTGCCGCTCGGCCTCGGCTTCATCGCCGCCTCCGCGGCCTGCCGCAGGCTCGCCGCCCGGTTCGGCATCGGGGTGTCGGTGGCGGGCGGCCTGGTCATGGCGGCCGGTCTCGTCGCCGTGCCCGCCGTCACCGGCCTGGAGAGCACGAGCCAGGCGATCGGGCTCGCGGCGGTGATGGGGGTCTCCGGATTCGGGCAGGGCCTGGTCGTCGCGCCCCTGGTGGACACCGTCCTGTCGCGGGTCCACCCGGACGACGCGGGTGCCGGATCGGGTGTGCTCAACACCGTCACCCAGGCGGGCATGGCCTTCGGGGTAGCCGTCATCGGGGCCCTGTACCGCGGCTTCCTGGGCACCAATCCCCAGGCGCCGGGCCCGGACACCGGCATGGCCGACTTCGCGGACGCCTTCGACCTCACCGCCTACGTCCTCGCGGCACTCGCCGTCGGCACGGCACTGCTCGCCATCCGGCTGGGCCGCGTCCCCGCGAGCGTGGAAGCCGCCGGGGGCGCGGGTGCCGAGGGCGGCCGAGGCCCCGCCGAAGCGGAGGAGCCCGCCGTCACCGACACCGGCCGATAGCAACCGTCCGCGACACCCGGTCCCGGGTCCGCCGCTCCGCCCCTTCGCCGGTCCGGCCGAAGGGGCGGAGCGCGTACGAGGGCGCAACGGCCTCTGCGGTGCGCTGCGGTCCGCCGTCCCGCTCCACCGGCGCTGACGCCCGCCGGCCCGGCTCCCGGGCGCCGCGCACCGGGCTGACCGCGTGTCAGGCGTCGCCGTACGCCTCCCCGCCCGGTTCGAAGACGGCCGTCCCGGCGGTCGCGTCGGCGAGCCACGCCCGGAAGGCCTCCAGATCGGCGTCAGGGAGTGCGATCTCGATCGTGACCGCCTCCCCGTAGCGCACGTCCCGCACCTCGCGCCCGGTGGTCCGCAGGTCGTTCTCCAGCTTGCCGGCCCGCTGGTGGTCGACGGTGATCGTGGCCAGCCGGAACCGGCGGCGGGTGCGGGTGCCGAGGGTGTCCAGTGCCTCGCCGACCGCTCCGCCGTACGCCCGGATGAGCCCGCCCGCGCCGAGCTTGACCCCGCCGTAGTAGCGGGTGACGACGGCGACGACGTAGCGCATGTCCCGGCGGAGCAGCATCTGGAGCATGGGGACGCCGGCGGTGCCGCCGGGTTCGCCGTCGTCGGAGGCCTTCTGGACCAAGGCGTCGGCGCCGATGACGTAGGCCCAGCAGTTGTGGGTGGCGGCGGCGTGCTCCTTGCGGACCGTGGCGATGAAGTCCTGCGCCTCCTGCTCGGTGGCCGCCGGGGCGAGGGCGCACAGGAAGCGGGAGCGGTTGACCTCGGTCTCGTGCACGCCGGCGCGGGCCACCGTGCGGTATTCGTCCTGCATCCGGCCACCCTATGCGCGGCCCTTGGGGAGGACCGGACCGGCGCTACCTCTTCGCGCCCCGGGGCACGGTCATGGAGGTGAGCAGCGCCGAGCCGGGGGTGAGGGCCCGCCAGGTCGTGCCGTACCAGGACAGTACGGCGATGGCCGAGGTCGGGAACTTGGTGCGGACCCGCTCCAGGGTGTCGTCGAGGCCGTCACCGGCGAGCGCCAGGACGAGTTCCTCCAGACCCGGGTTGTGCCCGATCAGCAGCAGCGTCTCCACCTCGGCGGACACCTCGTGCACGACGGCCAGCAGACCGGCGGGGCTCGCGGCGTACAGGCGCCGGTCGAACCGGACCGGCGGGGGCGTGCCCCACTCGGCGGCGGCCAGTTCCCAGGTCCGGCGGGCGCGTACGGCGGTGGAGCACAGCGCGAGGTCGGGCAGGCTGTCGGCCTCGGCCAGGGCCCGCCCGGCCGCGGGGGCGTCGCGGCGGCCGCGCGGGGCGAGCGGGCGCTCGTGGTCGGCGACGTCCAGGGGCCAGGCGGACTTGGCGTGCCGCAGCACGACCAGGCGGCGCAGCGGGCCGCCTCCGGCGCGTTCCATCATGACGGGGCTCCCAGGTCGCGGGTGAGGTCGAGGCCGAGGAGGCGGTCGGCGTAGGCGTACGTCTCGAAACGGGCGCCGTCCGGCAGGTCCGGCTCGTTCTCCACGCCCCGCAGCACGTCCAGGACCCGCGGGACGTCCAGATCGTCGTCCCAGGCGTCGCGCAACCGCCCGCGCACGTCGTCGGGCACGGGCCGGGAGGGCCGCCGGGCCCAACGGGCGACCGCACGCCGCCACCGGACGAGGGTGGCCTGCGCCTCGCCGAGGACGTCCGCCTCCAGCCGCACGGGGGCGTTGTGATGCCGGGTGAACAGGGCGAGGCGCAGGACGGCGGGGTCGACCCCGCGCAGGGGTTCGGATCCCACCGACTGCCCGCCCGACGGGCTCGACTCCGCCGACTCCCCGCCCGGCGGGCCAGACTCGACCGACCGGCCACTCGACGCACCTGGCACCGCCGATTCACCGACCGCCAGACCCGACAGGGCCGACCGGCCACTCGACGCGCCCGACCTCGCCGACTCACCACCCGGCGACCCCGACCCGGCCGACCGACCGCTCGACGCACCACCCGCCGCCTCACCACCCGGCAGACCCGACCCGGCCGACCGGCCACTCGACGCGCCCGACCTCGCCGACTCACCACCCGGCGACCCCGACCCGGCCGACCGACCGTTCGACGCGTCGGACACCGCCGATCCGCCGACCTCCGTGGCCGATGCCGCCGGCTCACCGACCGGCGTGGCCGCTCCCGTCGTCTCCACGGGGGCGACAGCGATCCGCACCCCGTCAGGCGCTGCCCCGCCCTCGGCAGCGACATGGACGACCTGGGCCTCGCCCAGTCCGGCGCTGAGGTCGGGGCTGTCCTCGAAGGGGCGGATGCCGAGGGCCATGGCGTCAGCTCGCAGCTCCGCCTGGCGGTGCCCGCCGGTCAGCAGGGCCCACACGGGTGTGCCGCCGAGCTCCAGCGCCCGCACGAGCAGGTCCGCCACGAGCAGCACCCGCAGGTTCGTCATGTCGGAGCCGGGCGCGTGCACCTCCACACGGGTCAGGCCCCGGCGGGCCGGAGCGGCGTCGACCGGCTCGCCGGTACGGGCGTCGATGATGCGCAGCACGAGGCGAGCGTAGGCCGGGTGGGCGGGCGCACGCAGGCATGTGCGGCTTTTTCCGGCCACCGTGGCGGGAAGACCCCACCAATGGCGTGGCGGACGGACCGGTCACCGGGGTGGGGCCGCCCAGCCGCTGACGCGCCGCTCCGTCAGACCGCCCTGCCGGGAATCGCCCACCGCCGCTCAGCCCAGCGTCCCCAGGAACCGCACGTGTGGCCGCTGCTCAGGGCCTTCACGGCTGACGGCGGCCCGCACCCCGTACACCTCGGCGATGAGTTCCTCCGTCAGGACATCGCCCGGAGCGCCGCCCGCCACGACCCGCCCCGCGCTCAGGACGACGAGCTCGTCGCAGTACATCGCCGCGAGGTTGAGGTCGTGCAGGGCGACGACGGTGGTGACCGGCAGTCCGGTGACCAGGGCGAGCAGATCGAGCTGGTGGTGGATGTCGAGGTGGTTGGTGGGCTCGTCCAGGAGGAGTTCGCGGGGTTCCTGGGCGAGCGCGCGGGCGATCTGCACCCGCTGGCGCTCCCCGCCCGAGAGGGTGTGCCAGGGCTGCTCGGCCCGGTCGGCGAGGCCGGTGCGCCCCAGGGCCTCGCGCACGGCCCGTTCGTCGTCCGCCGAGCCGGCAGTCCAGGCCCGGCGGTGCGGCACGCGGCCCAGCCGTACGACGTCCGCGACCGTCAACTCGACCTGCGTGTCGGCCTGCTGCTCGACCACGGCGAGGCGGCGGGCGACGGTACGGCGGGGCAGGTCGCCCAGCGGCGTTCCGTCGAGGGTGACGACTCCGGCGGTCGGGGTGAGCAACCCGGCCAGCAGCCGCAGCAGCGTGGACTTGCCGGAGCCGTTGGGGCCGAGCACGCCGACGGTGGAACCGGTCTCCGGCGCGAGGACGACACCGTCGAGGATGAGGCGCCCGTCGGCACGGCGACCGACCCGGTCGGCCCGCAGCCCGGCACCGGACACCGCTGCTCCCGCTGTCCCGCTCACCGCACACTCCGCGTCCGGTACAGCACCACCACGAACGCCGGCACCCCGATCAGCGACGTCACGACTCCCACCGGCACCTCCTGGGGATCCAGCACCGTACGGGCGAGGGTGTCCACCCATACCAGGAACACCGCTCCGGCGAGCGCGGTGACCGGCAGCAGCCGGGCGTGCCCGGGACCGGCCAGGGCCCGCGCGGCGTGCGGCAGGACCAGCCCGACGAAGCCGATCGCCCCGGCCGAACTGACCAGCGCGGCCGTGAGCAGGGCCGTGACGCACAGCAGCACCAGTCGGGTACGGGCCACGGACACCCCGAGCGCGGCCGCCGCGTCCTGCCCGAAGGCGAAGGCGTCGAGAGTACGGGCGTACGACAGGCACACCACCAGCGTCACGGCCAGGACGGCCAGGCACAGCCACACGTCGGTCCAGCCCGCACCCCCGAGCGAGCCGAGGAGCCAGAACAGCACGCCCCGGGTCGTCTCGGCGTCCGCGGCGGTCATCACGACGAAGGAGGTGAGCGCGGAGAAGAGCTGCATGGCGGCGACGCCCGCGAGGACGACCCGGTCGGTGGTGCCGCCGAGGGTGTGGCTGAGCAGCAGCACCAGCGCGAAGGACACCAGGGCGCCGAGGAACGCGCCCGCGGAGACCGAGACCGTACCGCCGCCGACACCCAGGACGACGACCACGACCGCGCCGGTGGAGGCGCCGGAGGACACCCCGAGCACGAACGGGTCGGCGAGCGGGTTGCGCAGCAGCGACTGCATCACCGCCCCGCACACGGCGAGTCCGGCCCCGCACACGGCCGCGAGCAGCGTGCGCGGCAGCCGCAGCTGCCAGACGATACCGTCGCGGATCGGCGTCAGGTCCGAACTGCCGAGGCCGAGGTGGGCGGCGACGACGGACCAGACGTCCGCGATCCTGATGTCGGCGGGGCCGACGGTGATCGCCAGGGCCAGGGAGGCGGCCAGCAGGAGGGCCCCTCCGGTGCCGAGCGCGAGCCCGCGGACGGTCACTTCACGAGCCCGAACTCGCGCAGTCCGGCGGCGACCTGTTCCACGCCCTCGACCGTGCGGATGGTGGGGTTCATGGCCTGCCCGCTGAGCAGCACGTACCGCTTGTGCCTGACCGCGTCCATGTTCCTGGTCACCGGGTTGGACTCCAGGAAGGCGATCTTCTTCGCGGCCGACTCGGCGGTCTGCGACCTGCGGGTGAGGTCGCCGATGACGAGGACGTCGGGGTCGCGGTCGGCGACCGTCTCCCAGTTGATCTGCGGCCACTCCTCGTGCGTGTCGTCGAAGACGTTCTTCGCGCCGAGGGCCCGGGTGATGATGCCGGGCGCGCCGCAACAGCCCGCCATGTAGGGGGACTCGGAGTTGGCGAACCAGTACAGGAGGGTGACGTCGGAGGCGTGGATGCCCCGCGTGGCCTTCGCCATGCGCCGCTGCAGGGAGGCCACGAGCTTGTCGCCCCGTTCCGGCACCCCGAACACGGTCGCCAGGTCGCGTACTTCGCCGTAGATGGTGTCGATGCCCAGCGCCTTGTCGCGCGCACCGTCACCGTCACCGGAGTTGTCCTTGCCGGCGCAGTCGGACGGGGAGACGTACGTGGGGACGCCGAGCTTCTCGAACTGCTCGCGGGTGGCGACCCCGCCCTCGCCGAGGGTGGAGACGAAGGAGGCCGCGACGAAGTCGGGGTCGGCGGCCAGGACCCGTTCGAAGGACGGGTTGTCGTCGGCGATGCGCGGCACCTTCGCATTGGCCTTCTCCAGCCCCTTCATCACGGGGTCGGTCCAGGTGGCGGTGCCCGCGAGACGGTCGGCGAGGCCGAGGGAGAGCAGGATCTCGGTGGTGCCCTGGTTGAGGGAGACGGCGTGCTTCGGCGGGGCCTCCACGCGCACCTCGCGGCCGCAGTTGTCGAGCGTGACTGCGGCTTTCGCCGTGGTGGCCCGCGAGTCGCCGCAGCCGGTCAGGAGCAGGGAGCCGGCCGCGAGCAGGACGGCGGCACGGGCAGGTCGGGCGAGGGGCACGGAAACCAGTCCTCAGGCGTCGAGGGCTCGATCGCGGAGCCCGGTCGTACGGTGCTCCCCCGCCGCGAACGGCCGCGGGGGCCGCCAGCAGGTCTTCGGACTCGGGTTCGTCCGGTGCGGGGCGCCTTCCCGGACGTCACACACGCCGTCCAGTGGCCGAGGCCCCGCCCGTCCCCCTCACCGCTGCGCGTCAGTTCCGGATTCGCACCGGATTCCCTGACCCACGTACATGGGTTCGACTGGCCTCGGCAAGCTATCACGGAGGGCGCGGGGGAATCACCGCCCGCCTTGCGTCGTTGTCCGGACGAGAGCTCACCCACGGGAGGAGGCCGACGGTGTACGGCGACGAGGCAACGGTCCGCAAGATCCTCACCGAACTCGGCGACACCTGGGCCGTGGTCGGCCTGTCGTCGAACCGGCGGCGCGCGGCGTACGGCGTCGCCGAGGTGCTGCAGCGCTACGGCAAGCGCGTCGTGCCGGTGCATCCCAAGGCGGAGACGGTACACGGCGAGAAGGGGTACGCCTGCCTCGCGGACATCCCCTTCGACGTGGACGTCGTGGACGTGTTCGTGAACAGCGATCTCGCCGGAGCGGTCGCCGACGAGGCGGTCGCAAAGGGCGCGAAGGCCGTGTGGTTCCAGCTCGGCGTCATCGACGAGGCGGCGTACGACCGGACCCGCGCCGCGGGCGTGGAGATGGTGATGGACCGCTGCCCGGCGATCGAGATCCCACGACTCCCTCATCACCGCGTACAGAATCCCTGAAGCGCTTTCCAGGAAATGCCCGCGCCGGGTCAAGGCTGTACAACTCGCCTTCTGCCGTCGGCTGACCGATTCCTAGCCTGAGGCCTCTTGCTCGCAGAACTCACCGAGTTCTTCATGAGAGGCCCCTTGATTCATGGTGAGCGTCGACCAGGCAGCAGCGGGGGTAAAGGGGGGTCCGGGCGGACTGCGCCGGGACGTCGGACTGATCGGGCTCATGTGGGCGTCGGTCGGTTCCATCATCGGCTCCGGCTGGTTGTACGGCGCCGAGAAGGCGGTCGTGGCGGCCGGCCCCGCGGCGATCCTTTCGTGGCTGATCGGCGCGGTCGCGATCGTGCTGCTCGCCCTGGTGCACGCGGAACTGGGCGGCATGTTCCCGGTCGCGGGCGGCACGGCACGGTATCCGCACTACGCCTTCGGCGGACTGGCCGGCATGTCCTTCGGCTGGTTCTCCTGGCTCCAGGCGGCGACCGTGGCACCGATCGAGGTCGAGGCCATGATCGGCTACGCCGGGCACTGGCACTGGGCGCAGGGCTTCCAGCACCCGAAGGACGGGACGCTGACGGCCGGCGGGTTCGTCGTCGCCGTGGTCCTCATGGCCGTGTTCGTCGTCATCAACTTCCTCGGCGTGCGGCTCCTGGCGCACACCAACAGCGCCGCCACCTGGTGGAAGGTGGCCGTGCCGCTCGCCGCGATCTTCATCATCGCGGCCGGCAACTTCCACCCGGGCAACTTCACCGAGCACGGCTTCGCCCCGTTCGGCGCCCACGGCGTGCTGAGCGCCGTCAGTTCCAGCGGCATCATCTTCGCCCTGCTGGGCTTCGAGCAGGCGATCCAGCTTGCGGGCGAGAGCCGCGACCCGGCGCGTGACCTGCCCCGTGCGACGCTCGGCTCGGTCGCCATCGGAGCCGCGATCTACGTCCTGCTCCAGGTCGTCTTCATCGCCGCCCTGCCGCTGGCCTCCTTCGCGCACGGCTGGACCAAGCTCGACTACCCCGGCATCAGCGGCCCTTGGGCGGGACTGGCCACGCTGCTGGGGCTCGGCTGGCTGAGCGTGGTGCTGTATCTGGACGCGGTCGTCTCTCCGGGCGGCACCGGCCTGATCTACACCACCGCCACCTCCCGCGTCTCCTACGGCCTGGCCCGCAACGGCTACGCGCCGAAGATCTTCACGCGCACCGACGCGCGCGGCGTGCCGTGGTTCGGGCTCATCGTCTCCTTCGTGACCGGCGTGGTCTGCTTCCTGCCGTTCCCGAGCTGGCAGCAGCTCGTCGGCTTCATCACCTCGGCGAGCGTGCTGATGTACGCGGGCGCCCCGCTGGCGTACGGCGTCTTCGCGGACCGGCTGCCGCACCGCGAACGGCCCTACCGCCTGCCCGGCGGGAACGTCATCTCCCCGCTGTCGTTCGTCGTGGCCAACCTCATCATCTACTGGTCGACCTGGGACACCCTGTGGCGGCTCGGCGTGGCCATCGTCCTCGGCTACGTCCTGCTGGGCGGATACGCCTGGTACGCCACCCGCAAGGGCCTGCCCGACGCACCCCGGCTCGACTGGAGGGCCGCCCAGTGGCTGCCGGTCTACCTGCTGGGCATGGGCGTCATCTCCTGGCAGGGCGGCTTCGGCGGTCAGGGACACATCGGACTGTGGTGGGACATCCTGGTCATCGCGGTGTTCTCCCTGGCGATCTACTACTGGGCCCGGGCGTCGGCGTCCCGGCCGGCGGAGATCGAGCGGAGCATCGGGGAGGTGGCCGTCACCGAGGCGCCCGCCCACTGACACCGCCCCCGCGCGGCCGGCGCCTCCATAATGAGCGCATGACCCACGCCTTTCCTCCTCCGGACTCCGGCGCCCCGCAACGCTTCCCAGTCGTTGTCGTGGGCGCCGGTCCCGCTGGGCTGACCGTCGGCAACATCCTGCGGGCCGCGTCCGTGGACTGCCTGGTGCTGGAGGCCGAGAGCCGGGAGTTCATCGAACAGCGGCCCCGGGCCGGAGTCATGGAGGAATGGGCCGTGCGGGGCCTGGAGAAGCGCGGCCTCGCCCGGAACCTGCTGGACCGCGCGGAACTGCACACCGCGTGCGAGTTCCGCTTCGACGGCGAGCGGTACCGGTTCCCCTACGGTGAGCTGACGGGCAGTCACCACTTCGTCTATCCACAGCCGTTGCTCGTGACGGACCTGGTGCGCGAGTACGCCGACGTACGCGGCGGACAGATCCGCTTCGGGGTCCGGGACGTGCGGGTGCACGACATCGACACCGACCAGCCGTCCGTGTCGTACACGTGCCCGGAGACGGGTGAACACCGCGTCGTGCACTGCGACTTCGTGGCCGGCTGCGACGGGGCGCGCGGAGTGACGCGGGCCGCTCTGCCGCCGGAGCGGGTCCGGGTCGCGCGGCACGACTACGGCATCGGCTGGCTGGCCCTGCTCGCCGAGGCCCCGCCGTCCGCCGACTGCGTGCTGTTCGGCTGCCACGCCAACGGGTTCGCCGGGCAGATGCCCCGCAGCCCGGAGGTGACCCGCTACTACCTCCAGTGCCCGCCGGGCGACGACCCGGAGAACTGGCCGCACGAGCGCGTCTGGGCGGAGCTCCAGGAGCGGCTCGGGGCGTCCGGTGTGCCGCCGCTGACCGAGGGGCGGCTGATCGAGAAGCGCGTGCTGGACATGCACGACTACGTGGCCGAGCCGATGGTGTCCGGCCGGCTCTTCCTCGCCGGTGACGCGGCCCATCTGGTCGCGCCGATCGCCGCCAAGGGCATGAACCTCGCGCTGCACGACGCCTTCCTGCTCGGCGACGCCCTGGTGGCCCACCTGACCGGCGGCGACGACAGCGGCCTCGGCGGCTATGCGGAGGCGTGCCTGCGGCGGGTGTGGGACTACCAGGAGTTCTCGCAGTGGCTGTCCGAGGTGTTCCACGGCTCGGCGGCCGGCGACGCGTTCCGCGCGGGCACCACGCTCGCCCGGCTGCGCCGCCTTTTCACCTCGCGGGCGGCCGCCGCCGCGTTCGCCGAGCAGTACCTGGGGACGGCAGCGCAGTACTGATTCAGTCGTGGACGGGCCGGTCGGTGAGCCGGTGGTCGGCCACGTTCAGCGCCTCGTCGACGAGCCGGCGCAGATGGCCGTCGCGGAGCGAGTAGATCACCCGGCGGCCTTGCTTGCGCGTGTTCACCAGGCCCGCGAGACGCAGTCGCGCCAGGTGCTGGCTGACGGCGGGCCGGGCCGCCCCGCACGTCTCCGTGAGGGTCGTGACGTCGGCCTCTCCCCCGGCCAATGCGTGCAGCAGGGCGAGGCGGGTGCGGTCGCCGAGCAGGCCCAGGAGTTCGGCGGCGAGCGCGAACTGTTCCTCGCCGGGGCTGCGCGGATGCGCATCGTGCGCAGCTGACAGGTGCATGCGTGCGCTCATACGCACATAATGGCTCCTCGGGCGTGTGGACGTCCACTCGCGCGCACCGGAAGGAGACCCACGTGAGCGACCGGCACGAGCACTCCCACCCGCACGGCCACGGACACCGGCACGGCCTGCTCCACCGGATGGCCCACCTCCTCACCCCGCACTCCCACGAGACGGCCGACAAGGTCGACTCCGCCCTGGAGTCGTCGGCCCGCGGGATGCGGGCCCTCTGGGTCTCGCTCGCGGTGCTCGGCGTGACGGCCCTGGCGCAGGCGGTGGTGGTGGCCGCCTCCGGCTCGGTGGCGCTCCTCGGGGACACGGTCCACAACGCGGCGGACGCGCTGACCGCCGTACCACTCGGGATCGCCTTCGTCCTCGGCCGGCGCGCGGCCACGCGCCGCTTCACCTACGGCTATGGACGGGCCGAGGACCTGGCGGGCCTGGTGATCGTGCTGACGATCGCCGCGTCGGCGGCCTTCGCCGGCTGGACGGCGATCGACCGCCTCCTCGACCCGCGCCCGGTCCAGCACGTCCCGGCGGTCGCCGTGGCGGCCCTCGTGGGGTTCGCGGGCAACGAGTGGGTGGCCCGCTACCGCATCCGCGTCGGCCGTGCGATCGGTTCCGCCGCGCTGGTCGCCGACGGACTGCACGCCCGCACCGACGGCTTCACCTCACTGGCCGTGCTGCTGGGCGCCGGCGGGTCGGCCCTGGGCTGGCAACTGGCCGACCCGATCGTCGGGCTGGCGATCACGGCGGCGATCGCGCTGGTGCTGCGGGACGCGGCGCGGGAGGTGTTCCGCCGGGTGATGGACGCGGTCGACCCGGCCCTGGTGGACCGGGCCGAGCGGGCACTGACCGAGGTCGCCGGGGTGCGCGGGGTGGGTGAGCTGCGGCTGCGCTGGATCGGTCACCGGCTGCGCGCCGAGGTCGCGGTCGTGGTGGACGGTGACGTGACCGTACGTCAGGCCCACCGCATCGCGGTCGACGCCGAGCACGCCCTGCTGCACGCCGTGCCCCGCCTCACCGCGGCCCTGGTCCACGCCGACCCGGAACCGGCCCCGGGGGAGACCGACCCGCATCTGCCGCTGGCCCACCACGCGGTGGCGTAGGACCCGTCCTCAGGCGACCCCGAGCCCCTCCAGCACCACCGCGCCCGGCAGTTCCGCGAACGCCTTGCCCGGCACCAGCAGCTTGCCGCGCCGCCGGCCACTGCCGACCAGCGCGTACGGCAGCTCGACGACGGCCGCGTCCACCAGCACGGGCCAGCCGCCCGGCAGTCCGAGCGGGGTGATGCCGCCGTACTCCATGCCGGTCTCCCCGGTCGCCGTGTCCATCGCGGCGAACGAGGCCTTGCGCGCGCCGAGTTGGCGGCGTACGACGCCGTTGACGTCGACGCGGCCGGTGGACGGCACGACGCTCGCGGCGAGCGTGGTCTCACCACCGCGCTTGCCGGCGACCACCACGCAGTTGGCGGACCACTGCAGCAGGTCACGGCCGTAGTGCTCCACGAAGGTGTCGGTGTCGGCCCACTGCGGGTCGGTGTCGACGTAGAGGATCTGCTCGGCCGGGACGCTGCCGTTCCAGTGGCGTACGGCGTCGGCGACCGGGTCGGTGAGCTCGTCGAGGCAGGCTGGGGCCGGACGGGCGTCGTCGAAGTGTCCGATGGGTGCGCGCATGACCGCACGCTAACAACACGGGACCGCCCTCGGACCGGGCACCTCAGGTCACGGGCGGCACCGAGACGGCCATCATCATCTCCATCGGCACCTCGCCGGTGTTGCCGTACGTGTGCGGGAGGTTGGCCTCGAAGGACACGCTCGCGCCCGCGGGCACGCGGTGGTCGACACCGTCGACAGTGAGCGTCAGCTCCCCGGCCGTGACGTGGAGCAGCTCGATGGTGCCGGCGGGGTGCGGGTCGGACGCGCTGCTCTCGCCGGGCATGAGCCGCCAGTCCCACATCTCCAGCGGGCCGGGCGCCTCGGTCCCGGCGAGCAGCCGGTTGTAGCTGCCGGCCTCGGTGTGCCACAGCCGTACGGCCTGCTCCGGGGGGACGATGCGGACCCTCGGGCCCTGCTCGTAGTCGAGGAGGGTGGTGATGCTGACGCCGAGCGCGTCGCCGATCTTGACGACGGTGCCGAGGCTGGGGTTGGTGCGGGCCTGCTCGATCTGGATGAGCATGCCGCGGCTGACGCCCGCCCGGGCGGCGAGCACGTCCAGGGTGAAGCCGCGCACCGCGCGCCAGTGCTTGACGCTGCGCGCCAGGGACTGGGTCAGCAGGTCGAGGTCCGACACATTCCGTCCAATATTCCGTAAGGCATAGTGCATCCGGCTGCACTACGGTGTGGTTGACCTGAGCGTTCACCGAACTGTACTGCGAGGCACCCGTCCGGCGGACGGCGACGGCGGCCACGCCGACCGGGCTGTCGGGGCGGTTCAGGATTCCGGCTTCAGCTCGGCCAGTCCGGCCGCGGCCTCCTCGTCCAGCTCGGCGAGCCGGGCCGCCGTCTCCTCGTCCAGGCCCGACAGGGCGCGCAGCTGCTCGGGCGTGACACCCTCCGGTATCGGCACCGGCGGCGGGGTGCGCAGCGGCGGCTGCCAGCCGTCGGCCGGTGTCCAGCGCCGTACGACGCGCGCCGGCGCGCCCGCCACCACGGCGTGGTCGGGCACCGCCCCCCGGACCACCGCGCCCGCGGCCACCACCACGTTCCGCCCGATCCGGGCACCGGGCAGGATCACCGCGCCCGTGCCGATCCAGCAGCCGGGCCCGATCTCCACCGGCTCCATCCGCGGCCACTGCTTGCCGATCGGCTCGTGCGGGTCGTCGTAGGAGTGGTTCGTGGACGTGACGTAGACGTACGGGCCGAAGTAGCAGTCGCTGCCGATGGTGACCGTCGTGTCCGCGATGACGTGACTGCCCCGGCCCAGGACGACACCGTCGCCGATGCGCAGGATCGGGTCCGGACCGAGGTCGAGGTCGGGCATCAGGCCCGCGGTGAGGGTGACCTGCTCGCCGACGATGCAGTGGGCGCCCACGTGGATCCAGGGTTCGCCGAAGACCGTGCCGAGCGGAAAGGCGAGTCTGGTACCTGTTCCCATCGCGCCGAATCGGTAGCGCCCGGGGTGTTCGGCGGTCACGGAGCCCGTGCGCTGCACCCAGGCCCAGCCCGCGTGGACGGCGCGCTGCGCGAGGCCGCGCCGCCAGGATGAGAACGTGTTCTTGCGCTTCGGCACGAGGTCACGGTACTCAGCGGTAGCTCACCCCGTGGTGTTGGAGGCCTGTGATCTTCGCCCTACCGGGTGTCGTACGGTTTGCGCGTTGTCTACGACGTTTCTGGAGGCCGACATGGGACAGCGGGCGATGATCACGGGCATCGGCGGCAGGGAGCCGGAGATCGACGAGACGGCGTTCGTGGCGCCGACGGCGTCGGTGATCGGGGGCGTGACGCTGGGTGCGGGGGCGAGTGTCTGGTACGGGGCGGTGCTGCGGGGCGACGTCGAGGCGATCTCCGTCGGGGCGAGCAGCAACGTCCAGGACAACTGCACGCTGCATGCGGACCCCGGGTTCCCGGTGACGGTGGGTGAGCGGGTCAGCATCGGTCACAACGCGGTGGTGCACGGCGCGACCGTCGAGGACGACTGTCTGGTCGGGATGGGGGCGACGGTCCTGAACGGGGCGGTGATCGGGGCCGGGTCGCTCGTCGCCGCGCAGGCGCTGGTGCCGCAGGGCATGGTGGTGCCGCCCGGGTCGCTGGTGGCGGGGGTGCCGGCGAAGGTCCGGCGCGAGCTGTCGGAGGAGGAGCGCCAGGGGATCACCCTCAACGGCACGATGTACGCCGAGCTGGCGAAGGCGCATCGCGAGGTGCATGCGTAGGCACGCGCCCCTAGGAGGCCTGCGCCTCCGTCACTTCCAGGTTCTGGCCCGCCTTCTTCGCCCTGCGCTTGAGGATCAGCATCGACGTGAGGCCGACGAGGACCGCTGCCACCAGGCCCAGCCACGAGAAGCGCTTCAGCCAGGACTCGGCGACGATGCCCACGTAGTAGATGACCGCCGTCGTGCCGCCTGCCCAGACGATGCCGCCGAGGACGTTGGCGATGAGGAACTTCCAGTACGGCATGCGGAGCACACCGGCGAGTGGGCCCGCGAAGATGCGGAGGAGGGCGACGAAGCGGCCGAAGAAGACGGCCCACATGCCCCACTTCTCGAAGGACCGCTCGGCCGTGGCGATGTGGCCCTCGCTGAAGTGCTTGGGGAACTTCTTGCCCAGCCAGGCCAGCAGGGGGCGGCCGCCCTTGCGGCCGATGGCGTAGCCGATCGAGTCGCCGATGATCGCGCCGGCCGTGGCGCTGGCGCCGAGGACGACGGGGTCGATGTGGCCGTGCTGGGAGGCCAGCAGGGCGGAGGAGACCAGGATGATCTCGCCCGGCAGCGGGATGCCCAGGCTTTCCAGGCCGATGACCAGTCCCACCAGTGCGTAGACGGCGACCGCGGGTACCGTTTCGAGCCACTCCTGGACGTGCAACGCCGGATCCTTTCCCTGTGCTTCCCTGCGTGCACGGGAAGCCTACCGGGTGACAAGACGTCCTCCGCGGCTCAGGCGTTCCAGTTCCACTCGGCGACCTCGGGCAGGTCCGTACCGTGCTCGCGGATCCAGGCGTGGTGGCGGGTGCGGGCGTCGGCCATCCGCTGGCGTACGGCCGTGGCCCGCACGGCGAGACCCGGGACGCGGTCGATGACGTCCATGACGAGGCGATAGCGGTCGAGGTCGTTGCGGACGACCATGTCGAAGGGCGTGGTGGTGGTGCCGGCCTCCTTGTAGCCGCGCACGTGCAGGTGCTGGTGGCCGGCGCGGCGGTAGGCGAGGCGGTGGATCAGCCAGGGGTAGCCGTGGTAGGCGAAGATCACCGGCTTGTCGGCCGTGAAGAGGCCGTCGTACTCGAAGTCGTTCATGCCGTGCGGGTGTTCTTCCCGGGGCAGCAGCCGGGCGAGGTCGACGACGTTCACCAGGCGGACGGACAGGTCGGGCAGGTGCCGGCGCAGCAGGTGCGCGGCGGCCAGGGTCTCCTGGGTGGGGACGTCACCGGCGCAGGCCAGCACCACGTCGGGCTCGCGGGAGCCGTCCTCGCTGCCGGCCCACTCCCAGATGCCGGCGCCGCGGGCGCAGTGGACCCGGGCCTCGTCCATCGACAGCCAGTCGAAGCAGGGCTGCTTGCCGGCCACGACGACGTTGACGTAGTCGCGGCTGCGCAGGGCGTGGTCCGCGACGGACAGCAGGGTGTTGGCGTCCGGCGGGAGGTAGACCCGGACGACCTCGGGACTCTTGTTGAGGACGTGGTCGACGAAGCCGGGGTCCTGGTGGGAGAAGCCGTTGTGGTCCTGCCGCCACACGTGGGAGGTCAGCAGGTAGTTGAGGGAGGCGATAGGGGCGCGCCACGGCAGTCGCCGGGAGGTGCGCAGCCATTTGATGTGCTGGTTGACCATCGAGTCGACGATGTGCACGAACGCCTCGTAGCAGGAGAACAGCCCGTGCCGGCCGGTGAGCAGATAGCCCTCCAGCCAGCCCTGGCAGAGGTGTTCGGAGAGGACCTCCATCACCCGGCCGTGCCGGTCGAGGTCCTCGTCGATGTCGAGGGTGCCCGCCTGCCAGGCCTTGCCGCTGGCGGCGTAGACCGCCTGCAGCCGGTTGGAGGCGGTCTCGTCCGGGCCGACCAGGCGGAAGTCACGACGGTCGGCGGTGTCCCGCATGACCTGGGCCAGGAGGTCGCCGAGGACGCGCGTGGGCTCGTGCAGGGTCGTGCCCGGCTTGTCGACGGGGACGGCGAAGTCGTCCAGGGGCGGGATCGGCAGGTCGCGGACGAGCAGCCCGCCGTTGGCGTACGGGGTGGCGCCGAGCCGCCTGCCGCCCTCGGGCACGCAGGCGAGGACGTCCGCGACCGGCCGGCCCTCGGCGTCGAACAGCTCCTCGGGCCGGTAGGAGCGCAGCCAGGCCTCCAGTTGGCGCAGGTGTTCCGGGTTGTCGCGGACGCCGGCCAGCGGCACCTGGTGGGAGCGCCAGGTGCCCTCGACCGGCTCGCCGTCGACCTCGGCCGGGCCGGTCCACCCCTTCGGGGTGCGCAGCACGATCACCGGCCAGTGCGGGCGCTCGGTCGCGCCCTCCTCGCGGGCGGCGCGCTGTGCCTCGGCGATGCGGTCGAGCGCGGTGTCCATCGCCTGGGCCATCGCGCGGTGGACGGCGGCCGGGTCGTCGCCGCTGACGTGGATCGGCTCGTGGCCGTAGCCGCGCAGGAGCGCGTCGAGCTCGGACTCCGGGAGGCGGGACAGCACGGTCGGGTTGGCGATCTTGTAGCCGTTGAGGTGCAGGATCGGCAGGACGGCACCGTCGTGGACGGGGTCGAGGAACTTGTTGGCGTGCCAGGATCCGGCCAGCGGGCCGGTCTCGGCCTCTCCGTCGCCGATCACGCAGGCGACCAGCAGGCCGGGGTGGTCGAGGGCGGCGCCGTAGGCGTGGGCGAGGGAGTAGCCGAGTTCGCCGCCCTCGTGGATCGAGCCGGGCACCTCCGGGGCGACGTGGCTGGGCACGCCGCCGGGGAACGAGAACTGCCGCAGCAACAGCTCCATGCCCTGCGCGTCCCGCGTCACGTCCGGGTACCTCTCGGTGTAGCTGCCCTCGAGCCAGGAGTTGGCCAGCACCGACGGGCCGCCGTGGCCCGGGCCCCAGATGCACAGCACGTCCAGCGCGCGGTTCCTGATCACCCGGTTGAGGTGCGTGTGGACGAGGTTGAGTCCGGGCGAGGTGCCCCAGTGGCCCAGCAGCCGCGGTTTGATGTGCTCGGGCCGCAGCGGCTCGGTCAGCAGCGGGTTCGCCAGCAGGTAGATCTGGCCGGCCGCCAGGTAGTTGGCGGCCCGCCAGTGGGCGTCCAGCGTGCGCAGTTCCTCGTCGGTCGGTTGCGTGCTGCTGTCCTGGCGCGGGGCCTCCGGCATGAGTGACTCCCTGGGTTCGGCGACGGCCTCAGGAGGAGTACCAGTCTGTTCCGGTTCGATGCCCGGCGCCTCCCGGCCGTGTGCCGACCGCTGCGCGGTGGGGCCGGGCGGACCGGATGGGCCACGCGTCGGGATCCGGGGCGGGCCGCCCGACCGGGTGACACGACGGGTGACCCGGTGGGTGACGCCGAAGGCCGGGACGGCCCCGCCCGACCGGGCCGGTGAGCCGAGAGCCGACCCCGCGGACGCCCGGACCCGCCCCGGGCCCTGGCGGCACGACACCCCGGAGGCTCGGTCTACGGGAGCGCGGTGGAGTGGAGCGTCGTCATCACGGCCGTCGTCACGGGGGCTGTCGCGGACCCCAGTACGTCGGCGTGGGGCACCGGGCCGAGGACATCGGTACCGGGCGTGCCGGTGTCGCCGGGGGCCCGTCCCGGTTCGGCCGCGCCGCAGCAGTCCGCCTGGGCGAACCGCGTCTCGTACCGCTCCTGCGGCAGATCCCCGGAGTCGCTGCGCGGGGGCTCGGGCCGATGCCCGGGCGGGGCCCCGTCGTACAGCTCCTTCTCCCGGCGGCTCTCCTGCCCGCGGCTCTCCCGAGGCGCGTCCTGGCCCCGCCGCTCCCCCGGCTCCCGCGCATCCCCAAAATCCCCCGCCGCGGCGCCCCCCGACCCCACCTCCGGTTCCAGCGCCCAGCGTTGCGCCGCGGATCCGTCGCGCCCGGCGACGACCACGTTCCGGCCCGTGCCACGGGCAAGGGCCAGCCCCTTGCCGCCGCGCGGCAGGAGTTCGCCGCGCACGGTCAGGTCGTAGCGCACCACTCCCTCGTGCACGAGGCAGCCGGCCAGGACGACCGAGCCCTCGGCGGTGTCGGAGCCGAGGCAGAGCGTGGGGTCGGCGGCGCTGCGCAGCATGCCGTCGTCCTGGTACGACCACTGGAGGGGCCCGGCGGCGGAGCACGAGGTCAGCACCATGCGGGCGTCGGCCCGGGGCCGGCCGCCCCGGACGCCGAGGCACAGGCCTGCGTCGAGGTTGCGCAGCCGTCCGCGGGCCACTTCGGCGGGGTGGCCGGCGGACGCGGCCGACGGGAGCCCGGCCGAGGAGGTTCCGGTGGAGTCGGGGGCGACGGAGTGGCCGCTGACCGCTCCCCAGGTGGCCCGTGGGGTGACGGTGCCGCCCTCCTCCGTCCAGCCCCGGGCGGCGAGCAGCGTCGCGAGCAGCACGAGGGAGGTCACCCCGACCGCGGCGGCCAGCGCCTTGGTGTGTCTTCTCGAAGGCCCGGGCCGGCCGCCCGCCGGCAGGGCCTGGGCCCTAAGCCGGTGGCGGCCACCGGCTCCGGCCGCGGACAGGGCACCCCGGCCCCGGTCCCGGCCGGGCCGTGATTCGAGGTAGCGGCGGGCGCCCCAGCCGAGCACCGTCTCCACGAGCAGGTCCTCCAACCCGCCCTCGAAATGGCTGAGTTGCTCGGCGGCGTGCCGGCAGTAGCGGCAGGCCATCAGATGCCGTTGCACGTCCGGCAGCAGAGCCCCGCCGCGACGCATCGGAACGTCCAGCAGCCGGTTGTAGAAGCGGCATTCCTGCGTCGGCGCGAGTTCCCGGTGGGCCCGGACGCAACCCGCCCGGAATTGCTCACGCGCCTGCTCCAGCGCGGCCGACGCGGTACGGACGTCCACTCCCAGCAGACCGGCCGGTACGGATATGGGCTCGGCCTCGACCTCGGTATGCCAGAGCAGGCATTGGGACGCCCCCGGAAGGGCCCCGAATGCGCGCTCGGCGAGCCGCCGCCTTTCGGCCGTCACGGACCGCGCGGCACGCAGTCCGCGCGCGCCGACGGTTTTGCGGAGTTCCGGCAGTACTCCGCAAATGCCGTCGTCGGCGGCCCATTCCCGGACCGCGTCCCGGACGGCCGCGAGCAGCCGCGGGCGCAGCGCGCCGCCGCCCGGCCGGGCGAGTTCCCGGCGGAACGCGGCGGCGGCCGCCATGGACGCCGAATCCTCGGAGGAGGCCAGGCAGATCACGGCGTACTCGTACACCGCCCGCCAGTGCCGGGCCAGCAACAGGGCGACCGCGCGCGGGCCTTCGCCGGGATCACCGACCCGGGCGAGGAGATGGCGATCGGAATCCGCGGGACCCGCTCCGGGGCGCGGCGGGTACGGGGGGCGTGGGGGGTAGGGGGATTGCACTGAACCATTTCCTTCCAGCCGCAGGACGGCATGCGAATTGCGCGTCCGTCGGAAAGCAGGTGCGTGATTGGTGCATACCTATGCCGCGTCAGCTGCGGACTTGGCTGTGAGGTGGCTCACTTTCGCACATACGACTCACAGGCAACAAGGAGTTCGGATGACCCGAGTTCAAAACGAGAGGAATTCAGATATGTTACCGGCGGTATCCGCACCGGCTTTCGATAACACTCCGACGGCGGCTCTCAAGTTGTGTGGGCGCAAAGGCGGTTGGTCCACGAAATCTCCGACCGCGCAGCCCTCCCCCGGGACATCGCGGCCGACATGCGAGAGCCCCGGCACTCGGCCGGGGCTCCGGGCAGGCGACAGGCGGATCAGCCGTTGGGGCGCAGCGTCCAGACCACGGTCATCTCGCCGGTGACCGCACCGTCGGCCCGCTGGATGGCGATGGACACGGGGAACTCCGGGCGCCCGCCCGCGTCCAGTTCGGCGACGACCTCGGCGGCCGGGCGGCCGAGGGTCGCGGTCGCGGTGACCGCGCCCATCGCCAGCTTCTTGTAGGCGATCTCGGCGCTGACGGCGAGCGGCACGGCGCGCGAGAGCTGGTCCCCGAACGCGGCCAGCACGATCGCCCCGCTCGCGGACTCGCCGAGCGTGAACATCGCCCCGGCGTGCGGCCCGCCCACGTGGTTGTGGTACTCGCCCTGGTCGGGCAGGGACACCACCGCCCGCTCCGGCGTCGTCTCGAGGAATTCGAGGTTCAGGGTCCGGGCCATGGGCACCGTGGCGGCGAGCATCTCGCCGATGGACATCTGGTCTGCGCTCATGGCCGCATGTTACTCACGAGTAGAGAGAGCTGACCAGGCCCGTGTGACGGCCGCCGCATCGTCCTCGCCGACCGTCCGCCCCGCCCCGTTCCCGCGTTGCTACGCCTCCGTCCACGGGCAGTGACCGAATCGTGTCCGGAGCGCGGCTAGGGTTGCTGCCCATGTGGCCAGGACAGCAGCCGCCCGGGGGCGAGCAGAACCCGCAAGCGAACAACCCGTACCAGCAGCCGGGTTACCAGCAGCCGAATCCGTACCAGCAGCCGGGCTATCAGCAGCAGCCCAGTCCCTACGGACAGCAGCCGCAGTGGGGTGCCCCCGGGCCGGCCGGCGCGCCGCAGCCCCCGCAGGGCGGTGGCGGCGGCAACCGGACGAAGCTGGTCGCGATCATCGCCGCCACGGCGGTCGTCGTGGCGGCCGGTGTCACGGGCTTCCTGGTGCTGGGCGGCGACAAGGACGACACGGCGGACGGCGGCAAGGGCGGAAGCAAGAAGAGCACGGCGCCGGCGAGCCCGTCCGCGGAGGCGAGCACGCCCGCCGCGGGCGACAACCCCCGCGGCGGCGGGGAGGAGAAGCCCACGGTCAAGGGCTGGAAGGTCGTCATCAACCCCAAGTGGGGCACGGCCTTCGACGTGCCCGCGGACTGGGAGGTCGCGTCCCCGACGTCGTCCGTCTTCTTCGAGGACGAGAAGTCCGACGACGGCAAGCCGCTCATCATCATGTCGGCGCCGGCCTTCTACAAGTCCAAGTGGTGCACCAGCGACGACAACAAGGACGGCAGGACCGAGAGCGAGGCCCTGGCCGGGGCGGGCACCAAGGGCGCGGACGGGGCCAAGAACACCGATGAGGTCGCCCTCAACCAGGTTGCCTGGTGGGTGTACGGCGGTTACACGCAGCCGGACAAGAAGAGCGTCAAGACCGACGAGAAGGCCAGGCCCTACACCACCACCGCGGGCGTGAAGGGCAGCGTCGCCTGGGCGTGGTCGGAGAACACTCCCGACAAGGGCAAGTGCGCGAGCGACGGCAAGGCGGTCACGTTCGGCTTCAAGAACTCGGCGGGCGACTTCGTCGCGTGGAGTTTCTTCGGGGCCAAGGGCGTCAAGGACGAGGTGCCCAAGGAGACCATCCTGAAGATCCTCAGCACGGTCCGGCTGCACGGCGAGCCCACCGGAGGCTGACGCCGCCGAACGGGCCCGCCTGCGACAACGCGCAAACCGTTTGGCAGGACGGGCCCCCGGCGGCGATAGTCGGCCGGTGACCTCGCCCCCCACCCCCACCGCCTCCGCCCGACGCCCCCGCCGGCCCGCCTGGGCGGGGCGCAACTACTCCCTGCTCACCGCCGCCGCGGTCGTCACCAACCTGGGCAGCCAGGGAGCCCTGGTCGCCGCGGCGTTCGCCGTGCTCGAAACGGGCGGCGACGGCGGTGACGTCGGCCTGGTCGCGGCGGCCCGCATGCTCCCCCTGGTGCTGTTCCTGCTGATCGGCGGCGCCGTCGCGGACCGGCTGCCCCGGCACCGCGTCATGGTGGCGGCCAACGCCCTGAACTGCGTCTCCCAGGCCGCCTTCGCCGCCCTCGTGCTGACCGGGGATCCCCGGCTGTGGCAGATGATGCTGCTCGCCGCCCTCGGCGGCACCGGCCAGGCCTTCTTCGGCCCGGCCGCCGAGGGCATGCTGATGTCCTCCGTCTCGGGCGAGCAGGCGGGCCGCGCGTTCGCGGTGTTCCGGATGGCGATGCAGGGCGCGGCCCTGGGCGGCGCCGCGGTCGGCGGTGCCATGGTCGCCGTGATCGGGCCCGGCTGGGTGCTGGCGGCGGACGCGGCGGCCTTCGCCGTCGCCGGGGTGCTGCGGGCCTTCCTCGACGTCGGTCACATCCCGCCGCGCGCACCGGGCGGTGGTCTGCTCGCCGATCTGCGGGAGGGCTGGCGGGAGTTCTCCGGCCGGGCGTGGCTGTGGGCCGTCGTCGTCCAGTTCTCGATCGCCAACGCGGTCGTCTCCGCCGCCGACGCGGTGTACGGCCCGCTCGTCGCCCGGGACCACCTGGGCGGCGCGGGCCCGTGGGGCCTCGCCCTGGGCGCGTTCGGGGCGGGCACCGTCGCCGGGGCCGTGTTGATGACCCGCTGGAAACCCCGCCGCCTGCTCCTCGCCGGCACCCTCTGCGTCTTCCCCCTGGCCCTGCCCTCGGCCGCGCTCGCCGTGCCGGTGCCGATCGGGGTGCTCTACGTGGTGATGTTCGTCGCCGGCGCTACGATCGAGGTGTTCGGCGTGTCCTGGATGACGGCCCTGCACCAGGAGATCCCCGAGGACAAGCTCTCCCGCGTCTCGGCGTACGACTGGTTCGGCTCGGTCGCGCTGGTACCGCTCGCCACGGCCGCGGCCGGCCCCGCCGAGGAGGCGTTCGGCCGTACGGCCGCGCTGTGGGGCTGCGCCGGCCTGGTCGTCCTGGTCACGGCGGCCGCGCTGTGCGTACCGGACATACGCAACCTGCGGCGCAGGACCGCCCCGGTGGCCCGAGGCGGCACCGGGCACGCGTCAGCCGATGCCGAACGCCCCGTCGGGGGGCTCGGGTGACGGCACGGCGTCCTCGTCCCGCACGGCCCGCGCGTCCCCGATGAAGTCCCGCAGGGCGGCGCCGTGTTCGACCCGGGCCGGGAAGACGTCGGCGGCCATGAGCCGGGCCAGGGCGGCGACGTCGACCGGCTGGTGCCCGGCCACGAGCACCGCGTTCCCGAACCGCCGTCCCCGCAGCACCCCCGGCTCGGCGATCAGCACGAGTTCCTCGAAGACGGTGGCCAGGGTGGCGAGTTGCGACCGCAGAAAGGCGAAGGGCGCGGCGTCGGGCAGATTCGCGAGATAGAACCCACCGTCCCGCAGCACCCGCACGGCCTCGCGGACGTAGTCGACGGACGTCAGATGCGCCGGCACCCGCGACCCGCCGAACACATCGGCCACGATGACGTCCGCCGCGTCCGAGGGAGCGTTTTCCAGCCACGCCCGGGCATCCGACGCGTGCAGCGTGACCCGCGCCCCGTCCGGCAGCGGCAGGTGCTCGGACACCAACTCCAGCAGCCCCCGATCGGCCTCGACGACGTCCTGCCGTGCCCCCGGCCGGGTCACGGCCACGTACCGGGGCAGGGTCAGCGCCCCCCCGCCGAGGTGCAGCACGTCCAACGCGGCCCCCGGCTCCGCCACGACATCCAGCACATGCCCGAGCCGCCGCGCGTACTCGAACTCCAGATGCGTCGGCTCGTCCAGATCCACATAGGACTGCGGCGCCCCGTCGACGGTCAGCAACCAGGCCCGTTCCCGGTCGACGTCGGGCATCAGCTTGGCAAACCCATGATCGACGGACCGGGCGACGGGAATGGAGTCCTTCACCCCTCCATTGTGCGTGGGACAACGCAGAGGAGGGGCGCGGGGAACTGCGCGACCAGCCCAAGACGGCCCGCAGTCCCCCACCACCTCAACCCACCACGGTCACGGTCCCGGCCCCCACGGTCCGCCCACCCTCACGAATGGCGAACCCGAGCCCCGGCTCCAACGGCACCTCCCGCCCCAGCTCCACAGTCATGGCAACCGTGTCGCCGGGCCGAGCCACCGCCACCTCACCGAGGTCGACCACCCCCACCACATCCGCGGTCCGGATGTAGAACTGCGGCCGGTACCCGGAGGAGACGGGCGTCGTCCGCCCACCCTCCCGAGCCGACAGGACATACACCTGCGCCGAGAAACGCCGCCGCGGCTTCACACTCCCCGGCGCGGCCACCACGTGCCCCCGCCGGACAGCGTCCCGGGGAACCCCCCGCAGCAGCAGCGCCACGTTGTCCCCGGCCTGCGCCTCCTCCATCGGCTTGCCGAAGGTCTCCAGCCCCGTGACCACCGTCTCCACGGAAGCCCCGAGCACCTCGACCTTGTCCCCGACCCGCACCGTGCCCCGCTCCACCGCACCGGTCACCACGGTCCCCCGCCCGGTGATGGTCAGCACGTTCTCCACGGACAGCAGAAACGGTGCGTCCAGATACCGCTCCGGCATCGGCACATACGTGTCCACCGCGTCGAGCAGCGCCTCGATCGAGGCAGTCCAGCGCGGGTCACCCGCCAGTGCCTTCAGTCCCGAGACGCGTACGACGGGTACGGAGTCGCCGCCGTAGCCGTGCGCGGTGAGCAGGTCGCGGACCTCCAGCTCGACCAGGTCGGTCAGTTCCTCGTCCCCCGCGTCGGCCTTGTTGAGGGCGACCACGATGTGGTCGACGCCCACCTGCCGGGCGAGCAGTACGTGTTCGGCGGTCTGCGGCATGATCCCGTCGAGCGCGGAGACGACGAGGATCGCCCCGTCGAGCTGCGCGGCGCCGGTGACCATGTTCTTGACGTAGTCGGCATGGCCCGGCATGTCGACGTGCGCGTAGTGCCTGGTGTCGGTCTCGTACTCGACGTGCGCGATGTTGATGGTGATGCCGCGCGCCGCCTCCTCGGGCGCTCGGTCGATCCGGTCGAACGGCACGTACGTGCCGGTGCCGCGCTCGGCGAGGACCTTGGTGATCGCGGCCGTCAGGGTCGTCTTGCCGTGGTCGACATGACCCATCGTGCCGATGTTGAGATGTGGTTTCGTGCGGACGTAGGCCGTCTTGGACATGGCTGTACCTCGAAGCGTCTCGTCATGGAGTGGGACCCCGAGGACCTGCCCGACCCTCCCCCTGCGGGGTCCGCCGGACGAACCGGAGAGGGTCAGCTTCGGGCGCCGTCTGCAACGGCCGTGACAACCACGACGGCAGCCTTCGGGGCATCCGTGACCACGGATGCTGCGAGGGTGAAGGCGTGCCGGAACATGAGTCAGATCATTGCCGACGCTTTACCGCACGTCGAATGGTTTTCGGCGGCCGCCCTGTCGGTCCGCGCGCGGGGACGCGCGGGGCTGCCTGTGACGCTCGTGAGACGAACCATACGGCGATCACACACATGTGTCGGTTAGTGTCGCCGGATGCTCGATGCCACCACCCGCTCTGGGGGCACCGCCACGGCCTCTCCCCGGGCCAGCACCGCGGAGCTCGCCGTCGCCGTCCCCTCGGCAACGACCGCCTCGCCCGTCCCGTCCACCGGTTTCGCCGCTCGCTGCACGAGAGTTCTGCTCTCCCCGTGGTCGAGGCTGTCCCTGCTCGTCGCGCTGCTCGCCGCCGGGGCGTGCGGGGTGCTGCTGTTCGAGCCGCAGCGGCTGCTGACGCAGGGCTGGCCGCCGCAGCTCTCCGGAGCCATGGCGGCGCTGGTGTTCGCGGTGGCGTACGGCGTGTGCACGGTGGCGTTCGTGCCCAGGCCGCTGCTGAACCTGGCGGCGGGGGCGCTGTTCGGTTCGCAACTGGGCACCGGAGTGGCGCTGGCGGGCACGGTGCTCGGTGCCGGGATCGCCTTCTGCCTGGGCCGGGCGCTGGGCCAGGACGCCCTGCGGCCGCTGCTGCGCGGGCGCTGGCTGAAGGCCGCGGACGGCCAGCTCAGCCGGCACGGCTTCCGCTCGATGCTCGCGGTGCGGCTCTTCCCCGGTGTGCCGTTCTGGGCCGCGAACTACTGCGCCTCGGTCTCCCGCATGGGCCTGCTGCCGTTCCTGCTGGCCACGGGCCTCGGCTCGATCCCGAACACCGCCGCCTACGTCGTCGCCGGCGCCCGCGCCTCCACCCCGACGTCGCCCGCCTTCCTGATCGCCCTGGCCTGTATCGCCCTGCCCGCGCTGGCGGGTGTGGTGGTGGCCTGGCGCAAGCGGCACCGCCTGCGCCAGCTCTGACGGACCGTTACGCCCGCCCGGCTCACACCCGTTCCAGCACCATGGCGTTGGCGAGCCCGCCCGCCTCGCACATCGTCTGGAGCGCGTACCGGGCGCCCCGTTCCCGCATCGCGTGCACCAGCGTCGTCGTCAGCCGGGTGCCGCTCGCGCCGAGGGGGTGGCCGAGCGCGATCGCGCCGCCGTGCACGTTGACCCGGGCGAGGTCGGCGCCGGTCTCCTGCCGCCAGGCCAGAACGACGCTCGAGAACGCCTCGTTGACCTCGAACAGATCGATGTCGTCGAGGGTGAGCGACGCCCTGCGCAGCACCTTCTCGGTCGCCGGGACGACACCGGTGAGCATCAGCAGCGGGTCGGAGCCGGTGACCGCGAAGCTGTGCAGCCGGGCGAGCGGGCGCAGGCCGAGCCGGGCCGCCGTCTCGCCGGAGGTGATGAGCACCGCCGAGGCGCCGTCGTTGACGGGGCTGGCGTTGCCCGCCGTGACGTTCCACTCGATCTGCGGGAAGCGCTCGGCGAAGCCGGGGTCGTAGTAGGCGGGCTTGAGGCCGGCGAGGACCTCGGTGGTGCTGCCGGGCCGTACGCACTCGTCGCGCGTGACGCCCTCCAGGGGCGCGACCTCGGCGTCGAAGAGCCCGCTGTCCCAGGCCGCCGCGGCCTTCCGGTGCGACGAGACGGCGAAGTCGTCCATCTGCTCGCGGCCGATCGACCACTTGGCGGCGATGAGTTCGGCGCTGATGCCCTGCGGGACGAGTCCCTCCGGGTAGCGCTCGGCGATCCCCGGGCCGAAGGGGTCCTTGCCCGCGGGCACGTTCGACCACATCGGCACCCGGCTCATCGACTCGACCCCGCAGGCCACGACGAGGTCGTACGCGCCCGAGAGGACGCCCTGGGCCGCGAAGTGCACGGCCTGCTGGGAGGAGCCGCACTGGCGGTCCACGGTGGTCGCGGGCACCGACTCGGGGAAGCCCGCGGACAGGGCGGCGTAGCGGGTGGTGTTCATGGCCTGCTCGCCGACCTGGTCGACGGTGCCGCCGATGACGTCGTCGATCAGCGCCGGATCGACGCCGGAGCGTTCGACGAGGGTGCGCAGGGTGTGGGCGAGGAGCTCCACCGGGTGGACGTGCGCGAGGGCGCCGTTCGGCTTGCCCTTGCCGATCGGGGTGCGTACGGCTTCGACGATGACTGCGTCACGCATGTGCGGGCCTCCACGACTACCAGTGAGTAGGAAATCCAAACTCACCGTAGCTCCATGGGTTGGAAAATCCAACCCTCTCCTAGACTGGGCTTCATGGCCGCCAGCAAAGATCCGCGCCCCTGCTCCATCGCCGACACCCTGGCCCTCGTGGGCGAGAAGTACTCGCTGCTCGTCCTGCGGGAGGTGTGCCTCGGCAACGGCCGTTTCGACCAGCTGGTGCGCAACATCGGCGCACCGCGCGACATCCTCGCCACGCGGCTGCGCCGGCTCGTCGACGCCGGGATCCTGGTCAAGCAGCCCTACAGCGAGCGCCCGCAGCGCTTCGAGTACCGGCCCACCCGGGCCGGGCTGGAACTGGAACCCGTGCTGATGACCCTCATGGCCTGGGGCGACCGCCACCTGCGCACGGACGGCGACCGTCCGATGGTCCTGGAGCACTCCTGCGGCCAGGCCCTCGCCCCGGTCGTCACCTGCCGGGCCTGCGGCGACGAGGTGCGCCACGAGGACCTCACGGCCCACCCCCGGACGCCCGGCTGGACGGTGACCGGACCGACGGCGGCCTGATCCCGCCCCGCCGCACAGCACCGGCCAAACCCCTGTGTCGGAGCGGCCGTCCGGGGACGCTACGCTTCCCCCTCGGCACACCTGATCCCCCGGTTCGTCACACCCGGCGGGCCGGTGTGCCCGTCGTCCGTTCCACGATCGGCACTTGGACTCCGCTACCTCATGTCTTGGTTCGAATCACTCATCCTCGGACTCGTCCAGGGGCTGACCGAGTTCCTCCCCGTCTCGTCCAGTGCGCACCTGCGCCTGACGGCGGCCTTCTCGGGCTGGGAGGACCCGGGCGCCGCCTTCACGGCGATCACCCAGATCGGCACGGAGGCCGCCGTGCTGATCTACTTCCGCAAGGACATCGGGCGGATCATCTCGGCGTGGACGCGCTCGCTCACGAACAAGGCGCTCCGCAGCGACCCCGACGCGCGGATGGGCTGGCTGGTCATCGTCGGCTCCATACCGATCGGTGTGCTCGGCGTGACGCTGAAGGACCAGATCGAGGGGCCGTTCCGCGACCTGCGGATCACCGCGACGATGCTGATCGGCATGGGCATCGTCCTGGGCGTCGCCGACCGGCTCGCGGCACGAGACGAGAGCGGCGGCAGGCACCGCGCACCCAAGCAGCGCAAGTCCCTGGAGGACCTCGGCGTACGGGACGGCCTGATCTACGGCGTCTGCCAGGCCATGGCGCTCATCCCCGGCGTCTCCCGCTCCGGCGCCACCATCAGCGGCGGCCTGTTCATGGGCTACAAGCGCGAGGCCGCGGCCCGCTACTCCTTCCTGCTCGCCATCCCCGCGGTGCTGGCCTCCGGCCTCTTCGAGCTCAAGGACGCGACGGAGGGCGGCCACGTCTCGTGGGGGCCGACGATCTTCGCGACGATCATCGCCTTCGGCGTCGGCTACGCGGTGATCGCGTGGTTCATGAAGTTCATCTCGACCAAGAGCTTCATGCCGTTCGTCTGGTACCGGATCGCGCTCGGCGTGGTCATCATCGCCCTGGTGTCGATGGGCGCGCTGAGCCCGCACGCGGCCGAGTCGGCGGGCTGACCCCGGCGGCCTGTGACCCGCGTCTCGTGACCAACCGCATAGCGATCGGGTAGCCGTCCGGTAGCGGGCTGTCAGTGGCTCCCCCTAGGCTTGTCGGCATGTCCCCCGATTTCTTGACCCCTGGTTCCGTGCGGTCCGCCGCCGAGGTCAACGAGGAGATCCGTGCGCTCTGGCGGCGCACGGGCGGCACCCTGTCGGCCGAGGAGCGCGCGGAGTACGAGCTGCTGGTCGTCGAGTGGGCGGCCGCGATCCGCGGCGCCGTCGTCAAGGCGGCCTGATCCCGCCGCACACCCCTTGGCTCCGCGCCTCCCATGCCCAACACTGAGCCGATGACGCAGCGCGTGGAGCTCGCCACCGTGAGAGACCGGCTGGCCGTCGACGGAGTGATCACCGACTACGCGGTGGCGGTCGACGACGGTGACTGGGAGGCGTACCGGGGGCTGTTCGTCCCTCAGGGACGGGCGGACTACCGCTCGGCCGGCGGCATCGAGGGGGAGGCCCCGGCGGTCGCCGAGTGGCTCGCCGAGAGCATGCGGCTCTTCCCGATGCGACAGCACCTGATCGTCAACCGGCGGGTGCGCTTCGGTGTCTGGGAGCAGGACACCGGCGACACGGCCCAGGTCCAGGCCGACTACGTCAACCCCATGGCCACCGAAGGGCCGGCGCCCGACTTCGTGTGCGGCGGCCGGTACGCGTTCGGGCTGCGGCGCACGATCGACGGCTGGCGGCTGAGCGAGGTGGTCGTGAGGGAGAAGTGGCGGCGCCTTCCCGAGCGGCGGACGGCACCTGTGGTCAACTGACCCGGCGTCCACTGTCGTAGATCGTCCCCAGGGCGCACACTGGAGGCACGAGCGGGTAGGAGGCGCCTATGAAGACGCTCGGCCACTGGCTCGCCTCCCCGTGGCGGCGCTCGGCCGCCGCCGTGATAGCGGGCGCCCTTCCCGTACTCGCCTATCCCGCCCCGTCCGCGTGGTGGTGGGCCTACGTCGCCCTGGTCCCCTGGATCCTGCTGATCCGCAGCGCGCCGACCGGGAAACGCGCGGCGTACGACGGCTGGTGCGGCGGGTTCGGCTTCATGGTGGCCATGCACCACTGGCTGCTGCCCTTCCTGCACGTCTTCACGTTCGTCCTCGCGGCGCTGCTCGGCGCCCTGTGGGCCCTGTGGGGGTGGCAGGTGCACCGCCTGCTGGCAGGCCTCCCCTCGCGGCGGCGGATCGCGGCCGCACTCGTCGTCCTGCCGTCGGGCTGGCTGGCCGTCGAGCTGGTCCGCTCCTGGCAGGGTCTCGGCGGCCCCTGGGGCATGCTCGGCTCCACTCAGTGGCAGGTCGAGCCGGCACTGCGGCTGGCCTCGATCGGCGGGGTGTGGCTGCTCAGCTTCCTGATCGTGGCCGTCAACGTCGCGGTCGCCGTGCTCGTCGCGGTCCGTCAGGCCCGCGTGCCCGCCATGGCCGGTCTCGTCGCCACGGCCGCCGCCACCTCCGCCGCCTGGCCCCTCTCGCCCCGCCCCGCCGTCGACGGCCAGGTCAGGATCGCCGTGGTCCAGCCGGGCATCGTCGGCGGCCCGGACAGCGCGGACCGCCGGTTCGCCCGCGAGGAACAGCTCACCCGCCGGCTGGCCGGACAGGACGTCGACCTGATCGTCTGGGGTGAGAGCAGCGTCGGCTTCGACCTCGGGGACCGGCCCGACCTCGCCCGGCGGCTCGCGGACCTGTCCCGCGCGACGGGCGCCGACATCCTGGTCAACGTGGACGCCCGGCGCTCCGACAAGCCCGGCATCTACAAGAGCTCCATCCTGGTCGGGCCCGACGGTCTCACCGGCGAGCGCTACGACAAGATGCGGCTCGTCCCCTTCGGCGAGTACGTCCCGGCCCGCTCCCTGCTCGGCTGGGCCACCTCCGTCGGCAAGGCGGCGGGCGAGGACCGCATGCGCGGCTCCCGGCCGGTCGTGATGAACGTGGGGGACAGCCTGCGCGCCGGCCCGATGGTGTGCTTCGAGACGGCCTTCCCCGACATGACCCGCCACCTCGCCCGGGAGGGCGCCGACGTGCTGATCGGCCAGTCGTCGACGTCCACCTTCCAGAACAGCTGGGCGCCCGAGCAGCACGCCTCCCTCGCCGCGCTGCGCGCCGCCGAGACCGGCCGCCCGATGGTGCACGCGACGCTGACGGGTGTCTCCGCCGTCTACGGCCCGAGCGGGCAGCGGGTCGGCTCGTGGCTCGGGACGGACGCGTCCGCCGCGCAGATCTACGACGTCCCCCTCGCCCACGGCACCACGCCCTACGTGCGCCTCGGTGACTGGACCGTGCACGCGGCCATGCTGATCCTCGCCGCCTGGGGCGCCGGTGAAGGTCTGCGGACGCTGCGGCTCAGGCGGTCCGCTCCTGAACCGCGCGTACCACCCGCTCGCACAGTTCATGGGTCTCCAGCGCGTCCCGGGCGCTGAGCACCTTGCCCGCCCGGACCGCGTCGAGGAACGCCAGCACCGCCTGTTCGATACCGCGCTGCCGGGCCACCGGCACCCAGTCGCCGCGCCGCCGCACGGTCGGCTGCCCCTTGTGGTCGACGACCTCGGCGAGGTTGATCACCTGCCGCTTGGTGTCCTGCCCGGAGACCTCCAGGATCTCCTCGGCCGAACCGCTGAGCCGGTTCATCACGCCGAGCGCGGTGAAGCCGTCCCCGGCGAGCTGGAGCACGACGTGGTGCAGCAGGCCGTCCTGGACGCGGGCGCGCACGGTGACGTCGTCGACCTCGCCGGGCACCAGGAACCGCAGGGTGTCGACGACGTGGATGAAGTCGTCGAGGATCATCGCGCGCGGCTCCTCCGGGAGCCCGATGCGGTTCTTCTGCATCAGGATCAGCTCGCGCGGATGGTCGGCGCACTGCGTGTAGCCGGGCGCGTGACGCCGGTTGAAACCGACGGCGAGGCTCGTGTCCCGCTCCTCGGCGAGCGCCACCAGCCGCGCGGACGCGTCGAGTTCGTAGGCGAGCGGCTTGTCGACGTACGTGGGCACGCCGGCCTCCAGCAGCCGCGTCACGATCTCCGGGTGCACGATCGTCGGCGCGTGCACGAAGGCGGCGTCGAGCCCCGCCGCGAGGAGGGAGTCGAGGGTGGTGTGCCGCCGCTCCGGCGGGACGTGGAGGCCGTCGGCGACCCGGTCGAGCGTGGCGGGCGTGCGCGTCTGGAGGTGCAGCTCCACCCCGGGCTGGAAGGCGAGGACCGGAAGGTAGGCCTTCTGCGCGATGTCGCCGAGTCCGATGCAGCCGACCTTCATGAGGTGCTCTCCTCCAACGGTTGCCTGCCGGGGTCTGCTCGGAAGCATACGGCGGCTGCGCGAGCTGCTGGACGGGAGGCTCGGGGCCTGAAAAAGCCGTGGTGCGGCAGGAGGCGTTGGGAAAGGATGCGGGCATGACGACCGAACGCCGTATGCCTGCCACGACCGCCGACGAACGCACGATGCTGGAGGGCTGGCTGGAGTTCCACCGGCAGACACTCGCGTGGAAGTGCGAGGGCCTGACCGACGAGCAGCTCAGGTCCTCCGCCGTGGAGCCCTCCGACCTGTCGCTGCTGGGGCTGGTGCGGCACATGGCGGACGTGGAGCGGAGCTGGTTCCGCCGGGTGCTCACGGACGAGGCCGTGGCGCCGCTCTACTGGAGCGACGAGGACCCGGACGGCGAGTTCCATCTGACAGATGCCGACACCTACCGGGAGGCGCACGCGGCCTGGCAGGCCGAGATCGAGACCGCCCGGAGCAACGCCGCCCGCTTCGGCCTGGACGACATCTCCGAGGGCAAGCACCGACGCACCGGCGAACGGTTCAACCTGCGGTGGATCTACACCCACATGATCGAGGAGTACGCGCGGCACAACGGCCACGCCGACCTGATCCGCGAGCGCATCGACGGCTCGACCGGCGACTGACGTCACCCGGGACAGCCCGCCGACGTCACCCCGGACGGGCCGTCTGCCTCCCTACGGGGCGCGAGATCACCCGTGCGGGGCATCCTCCACCCGTCCGCCGCCCCGCCGCGGGCCGGACGCACCAGAGTGGCGCGGGTGCATCGAACGACGACCACAGCGACGCTCCTGGTGACCGTGGCTGTCTCGGCCCTCTCCGGCTGTGTGACGGTCCAGCGTCCCCCCGTTCCCGGGTCGCCGGCGGGCCCGTCCCGGACGTCGGCGCCGGAGCCGGAGGGGCAGACGCAGACGCAGATCGTGCAGGCACCGGCCCGGGAGGCCCTGGAACTCATCGAGACGTCCCGCCGCCCGGAGCCGGCCGCGTCCCCGTCGCGCCTGACCACGCCCGCCGCGACGGCGCCACAGCAGCGGCGGCAGCCGCCCGGCACCCGCGACGTCCGCCCGCGCCCCGCCCGCCCGGAACGCCCCGAGCCGGCCCCGCGCGGCCCACGGCTTCCGCACACCGGCCTGCCCGACGTCCCGGATTCGGTACGTCAGGACGTCCGGGAGAACGTCCCGAAGAACACGGACGTCTGTGCGTTGGGCAGGCGCTACGGAGGCTGGCGGGCGGACAGCCCGGAGGCCACCATCTGCCGCGACACCTACGGGCGTTGAACCACCCTCGAAACGCGCCCCCGGGACAGGTGGGCCGGGCAGGCCCTGCCCCGTTCCTTCACGGCCGCTGCCTCGGCGGTGCCCACGTCCCCCCGCCGTCCTCGCCCAGCCGGGACTCCAGTCGGCTGATGGCCGCCCGGACGCCCTCGCCGTAGGGGTCGTCGGTGAGGGCCGTGGCCGCTCCCCGCGCCCGCCGCAGGTGTGCGCGGGCGGCGTCGCGGTGGCCGAGTCTGTCGTAGTCGGCGGCCAGGTTGAGGTGCAGCGAGGGGTAGAGCGCGCGCACCACGAGGGCCCCCTCCCCCGAGGTGGTCCCGGCGTCGGTGATCTCCTCCGCCGCCGTCAGCGCGCGCAGGTCCCAGGCCAGTTCGTCGGCGGGATCGTCCTGCGTGTCGGCCAGGTAGTGGGCGAGGGTGCAGCGGTGCAGCGGGTCGCCGTGCTCCCCGATCTCCGCCCACAGGTCCAGGAACCGCTGCCGGGCCTCCTCCCGGTCCCCGGCGTGGTGCAGCATGACGACCTGCCCGATCCGCGTCGGCACGGCATCCGGCGCCGCCTGTCCCTGTCGCTCCACGGCCACGCCCTCCGCACCGCTCGCCCGCTGTTCCTCCCGACGCTAACGGCAGGAGGGGAGGATCCAGCTGAGGCCGCTCCGTACGTCGCCGGGGCGTCAGCCGTCAGCCCAGGTTCGGAATCGTCCAGTCGATCGGCTCGTGCCCCTGCGCCGCCACCGCCGCGTTGATCTGCGTGAACGGACGCGAGCCGAAGAACTTCTTCGCCGACAGCGGCGAGGGATGCGCGCCCTTGACCACCACATGCCGCGACTCGTCGATCAGCGGGAGCTTCTTCTGCGCGTAGTTCCCCCACAGCACGAACACGGCCGGGTCGGGCCGGCCGGCCACCGCGCGGATGACCGCGTCGGTGAACCTCTCCCAGCCCCGGCCCTTGTGCGAGTTGGCCTCACCGCCGCGAACGGTGAGCACCGCGTTGAGCAGCAGGACGCCCTGCCGCGCCCACGGCATCAGATAGCCGTTGTCCGGGATCGGCGTGCCCAGCTCCTCGTGCATCTCCTTGTAGATGTTCCGCAGGGACGGCGGGATCCGCACACCGGGCCGGACCGAGAAGCACAGCCCGTGCCCCTGCCCCTCGCCGTGGTACGGGTCCTGACCGAGGATCAGGACCTTCACCCTCTCGTACGGCGTGGCGTCCAGCGCGGCGAAGACCTCCTCGCGCGGCGGATAGACGGGACCCTTCGCCCGCTCCTCCTCGACGAACTCCGTCAGCTCCTTGAACCAGGGCTGCTGCAGCTCGTCACCCAGAACCCCGCGCCAGGACTCGGGCAGCATGGCGATGTCGGTCACGTCAACGTCCTCACGATGTGCGGTCACTTCCAGGCCACAGAACCTACAGGCGACCACTGACAACGTGCCCGGGAGAGCCCGGCGCCCGCCCGCCTACCAGGCGGTCTTGCGGTGCAGCTCCCACATCATCATGATCGTCGACGGGTCCATGGCCCGCTCCGCGCCCGAGATGTCCTGGCTGGCCGCCACGTACTGCCGGCCCTGCCACAGCGGCAGCAGCCGCGCGTCGTCCACGAGGATCCGCTGGGCCTCCTCGAACTCCTTCTCCACGTTCGCGCGATCGCTCTCGCGGCGCGACCGGGGGAGCAGGTCGCCGGTGATCTCGGGCGCCGGGTAGGGCGTTCCGAGGGCGTTCTGCTCGCCGACGAACGGCGCGATGAAGTTCTCGGCGTCCGGGAAGTCGGGGAACCAGCCACGCCCGAACACCGGGTACTCGCCCTTGCGGTAGCCCTCGACGTACGTCTTCCAGGGGCGGCTCTTCAGGGTGATCTCGAACAGGCCGGAGTCCTCGAGCTGACGCTCCAGCTCCTTGAACTCCGCCGCGGTCTCGGAGCCGTAGCGGTCGCTCGTGTACCAGAAGGTGAGCGGGACCCGCTGGTTGATGCCCGCGCCGGTGAGGATCTTGCGGGCCTTGGCGACGTCCGGGTCGCCGTAGTCGTCGAAGAAGCCCGTCGTGTGACCGGTGAGGCCCTTGGGGACCATGGAGTACAGCGGGTCGACGGTGTCCTTGTAGACCTTGTGGGCGATCGCCGCCCGGTCGACGACCTGCGCGATGGCCTGGCGCACGGCCTTGCGGTTGGCCCAGGAGTCCTTCGGGTTGAACACCAGGTAGTTGATGTCGGTGCCGGTGCCCTCGACGAGCTGGATCTCGTCCTCGTTGGAGGACTTGCTCTGGAGGTCGACCACGTCACCGGCGCCCAGACCGCGGTAGGTCACGTCGATCTGCTCGTCCCGCAGCGCCTTGACCATGGCGCCGGAGTCCTGGAAGTAGCGGATGGTCACCGCGTCGTTCCGGCGCTCGGCGTAGCCCTTGTAGCCGTCGTTGCGGACGAGGACGGCCTCCTTGCCCTCGTCGTACGAGTCGAGGGCGTACGGCCCGGAGCCGACGACGTCGCTGCCCTTGCGCAGGGAGTTCTCCGGGTAGGCGGCCGGGGAGACGATCGACATGGCAGGGGTGGCGAGCACGAACGGGAAGGTCGCGTCGGGCTTGTTGAGGTGGAAGATCACCTCGCGGTCGTTCGGCGCCTGGACGCGTTCGAGGCTGCCGAGCAGACCGGCGGGGCCGCCGTTGACGTTGATCTTGCGGATCCGGTCGAACGAGTACTTCACGGCCTGGGCGTCGAGCGCGTCGCCGTTGGAGAACTTCAGACCCTCGCGCAGCTCGCAGCGGTACACCTGGTTCGAGGAGTCGCTGAAGCCGCAACTCTCGGCGGCGTCCGGCTGGGGCTCGCTCGCGCCGGTCGGATAGCTCAGGAGCGTCTGGTAGATGTTGCGGAACAGCTCCCAGGAGCTGTCCCAGGAGGCCGCGGGATCGAGCGTGCTGGGAGCACTGGTGGTGCCCACGACGATCGGCCCCTCGTCCTCCGGAGTGTCGGACGACAGCACGCCGCACCCGGCGACCAGGGACGATATGGACGCGATGGCCGCCACCCGCCGCAGGCATCGGTTCCGGTTGAACACGCGCACGCTCCTCGATCTGCCATACCAAGGGTCGGCAGACCATACCGCAGTGCCGTGCCCGCTGACCCGCCCCGGGGCATGACTCCTTGATCGATAAACCTTTGACGACGTTGTCATCGCCCTTTGCCGGGACTTTACGCCGGCACGGACGCCGCCTGTACGCAGGGGCGCCCGTGCCGGGCCGTGTCATCGGCGGGTCAGCCCGTGCCGGCGTTGAGGAAGATGCCGCCGTCCACGACGAGCGTCTGGCCGGTGACCCAGTCGGACTGCCCGGAGGTGAGGAACGCCGCCGCGCCGCCGATGTCGGAGGGCACACCGAGCCGGCCGAGCGGGTAGGCCGCGGCGGCCTCCTCCTCCCGGCCCTCGTACAGCGCCTGGGCGAACTTGGTCTTCACGACGGCCGGGGCGATCGCGTTGACCCGCACCTTGGGCGCGAACTCGTGCGCGAGCTGCAGCGTCAGGTTGATCATCGCCGCCTTGCTGACGCCGTACGCGCCGATGAACGGCGAGGGCGACAGGCCCGCGACGGAGGCGATGTTGACGATCGCGCCGCCGTTGTCCTTCTGCCAGGCGTGCCAGGTCTTCTGGGCGAAGCCCAGCGCCGAGACGACGTTGGTCTCGAAGACCTTGCGGGCGACGTTCAGGTCGAGGTCGGCGATCGGCCCGAACACCGGGTTCGTGCCGGCGTTGTTGACCAGGAAGTCGACGCGGCCGAAGGCCTCCATCGTGCGCTCGACGGCGACGGCCTGGTGGGCCTCGTCGTGCGCCTTGCCCGCGACGTGGATCACGCGGTCGGCGCCGAGCTGCTCGACGGCCTCCTTCAGAGCGTCCTCGTTGCGGCCGGTGATGCACACGCGGTCGCCGCGTGCGACGAGCGCCTCGGCGACGCCGTAGCCGATGCCGCGGCTGGCGCCCGTGACGAGCGCGACCTTGCCGGAGAGTTCAGTCATGTCCGTGGGCTCCTGTGATCCCTAGTCGAGCGGTCCGCCGGCCACGTACAGCACCTGGCCGGAGACGAACCCGGCCGCCTCGCCGGTGAAGAAGGCGATGGCGTTGGCGATGTCCTCCGGCTCACCGACGCGCGCCACCGGGATCTGGGTGGCGGCAGCGGCCTTGAAGTCCTCGAAGCCCATGCCGACGCGCTCGGCGGTGGCCTTGGTCATCTCGGTGGCGATGAAGCCGGGAGCGACGGCGTTGGCGGTGACGCCGAACTTGCCGAGCTCCTTGGCGAGGGTCTTGGTGAAGCCCTGGAGGCCGGCCTTGGCGGCCGAGTAGTTGACCTGCCCGCGGTTGCCCAGCGCCGAGGACGACGACAGGTTGACGATCCGGCCGAAGCCCGCGTCCACCATGTGCTTCTGGCATGCCTTGGACATCAGGAAGGCGCCGCGCAGGTGCACGTTCATGACGGTGTCCCAGTCGGAGACGCTCATCTTGAACAGCAGGTTGTCGCGCAGCACGCCGGCGTTGTTGACCAGGATCGTCGGTGCGCCCAGCTCCTCGGTGATCCGCGCGACGGCCGCCTCGACCTGCGCCTCGTCCGAGACGTCGCAGCCGACCGCGATGGCCTTGCCACCGGCGGCGGTGATCTTCTCGACGGTGTCCTTGCAGGCCGCCTCGTCGAGGTCGAGCACGGCGACCGCGCGGCCCTCGGCGGCCAGTCGTACGGCGGTGGCGGCGCCGATCCCGCGCGCGGCACCGGTGACGACGGCGACCCGCTGCTCAGTGGTGGACATGACTGCTTCTCCTCAGATGAGCGACCGCTTAGTACCTTCAGTGGGTGTGACGCTAGAAGCCCTGGCACGCGGTGTCAACGGCCACGCTCGGCATGTGATCCATTACCCGCGCCTGCCCTGCCCGGCGACGCCCTGCGGGACACCCGCTCGGCCTACGGCCGCGCGCCACCGCGCCTCTGGGCGCCTAGCGTCGGAGCGCGACCCACTCGTGAAGGGAGGCACTCCATGCGCCGTCGTACCGGTGCCATAGGCACGCTGTTCGCGATCGCCGCCATCGTGCCGTTGGCCGACCCCGCTCATGCCAGGCAGGACCTGGACTGCCGCGACTTCTCCTTCCAGGAGGACGCGCAGGCCGTCTTCGACGCGGATCCGAGTGATCCCAACAGACTCGACGAGGACCAGGGCCCGGACGACGGCATCGCGTGTGAGGCCTTGTCCCACCGCGGAATCATCTTCCCCACCACCTCGCCCAGCCCCTCCGCCAGTCCCTCCGTCAGCCCCTCCGCTTCCGTCACCGCGACTCCAACCACCGCCCCGACCCGGGGCGTGCGAGGCGGGCTCGGGGGTGCGGTGGCCTCGGGGCCGAGCGACTGGGACATCGCCATCGGCCTGACCTTCGCGGCGGGTGCCGCCGTCGCCGCCGCCGGTTACGTGCTGAAGCGCCGCCGGCACTGACGGCCGGGGACACCGGTCACCTCACCAGCAGGTCCAGCAGACGTTCGGTCTCCGCCGCCGGGTCCGTGGTCAGGCCGGTGTGGACGGGGCCGGGCTGGACGATCGTGGAGCGAGGGGCGACCAGCCAGCGGAAGCGGCGGCCGGGGGCGTCGACCGCCGCCTGGCCGGCCGCGGAGCCGCCCGCGCACATGCCCTCCACGGCGCGCAGCGCGGCGTGGACGCCGGCCACGTCGGCCCGGGGGTCGAGGGCCAGCAGGCGCGCCTCGTCGAGGTGGGTGCGGGCGCCGACGTAGGACTCGGCGCGGCAGTAGACGAGCACCCCGGCGTTGATGCACTCGCCGCGCTCGACGCGCGGGACGACGCGCAGGACGGCGTACTCGTAGATCTGGCGGTCGCGCGTCCCGCCCTTGATGATGTGCCGGTCGCTCACGTGATCCCCTGGATGCGGTCGTGGATGACGGCGGCCCGTGCGAGCAGCGGCCGTGCATAGGCCCGCCTCAGCTCGTCCGGCGTACCGAAGCCGGGCTCCCCCGTCAGCCAGGCGTCCGGGATCCGCGCGGTGACGTCGGCCAGCAGTTCCTCGGTGACCCGGGGCGCCAACTCGGCCGCTGCGGCGGCGACATCGGGCCGGAAGGGCGCCAGGGCATGGTCGGAGGCGTCGTAGGGACGGGCCGCGGAGGCCTGCGCGCCGGGCCAGTTGTGGTGCCAGATCATGGTCGCCCCGTGGTCGACGAGCCACAGCTCGCCCCGCCACATCAGCAGATTGGGGTTGCGCCAGGACCGGTCGACGTTGTTGACCAGCGCGTCGAACCAGACGATCCGCCCGGCCTCCCCGGGACTCACCGGGAAGGCGAGCGGGTCGAAGCCGAGCGCGCCGGAGAGGAATTCCATGCCGAGGTTGGTGCCGCCGCTGGACCTGAGCAGGCTCTGCACCTCCTGGTCGGGTTCGCCGAGCCCCAGCTCCGCGTCGAGCTCGACCGTGACCAGGCGTGGCACCCGCAGCCCGAGCCGGCGGGCGAGTTCCCCGCAGACCACCTCGGCGACGAGTGTCTTGCGCCCCTGTCCCGCGCCGGTGAACTTCAGGACGTACGTCCCGAAGTCGTCGCCCTCGACGAGTCCCGGCAGCGAACCGCCCTCACGCAGGGGCGTGATGTAGCGGGTCGCGGTGACCTCGTTCAACATTTTTCGACTGGCATGGGGGTCTTCCTGCTTTCCGAGCAGTCCATCGATGGCAGTGGGCCCGCTGCTTCCGGCCTCGGCAATCAAGTGAGCATAGTAACCGAGGGTGATCACGGGTCAGGGGCGCAGGCGGGCGGTGCCGGCTGCTGACCCGGCCGGTGCGCCGCCGGGGTGTGCCGGGTGCCGCGGGAGCGGCAGTTCATTTTCCTTTCCGTTCGCAATGGGCACGGAAAGAAACCGGACAACGCGGCCGCCCGGCCCCCGGCCTCGCGGTGGCAGTCCGGAACCCGACAGCGAACCGACAGCTCCGCTTTACCCGCGTCGTTCCACGAACCGGTCAGGATTCCGACACTGTCTGAACAGCCGGTCCCCAGCGGCCGTACCTCTCGGCAGATCACGAACCCGCGGAAGGAACGTCAGCATGACCAGCGAATCAGTTCAGCCGAAGTCGGGACCGAGCCGCCGTACCCTCGTGGCGGCGGTGGGCGCGGCAGGGCTCACCGTGGGGCTGACGGCGTGCGGATCGGACGACAAGGCCTCCGACTCGTCGACCGAGCAGGGCGCCGGCGGCGGCTCGTCGCCCGAGGCGGGAGCCGGGGGCGCGGCACTCGCGAAGACCACCGACATCCCCGAGGGCAGCGGCAAGATCTTCAAGGACCAGAAGGTCGTGGTCTCGCAGCCGGCCGCGGGCGACTACAAGGCCTTTTCGACGATCTGCACCCACCGGGACTGCCCGATGGTGGACCTCAAGGACGACATCATCTCCTGCACCTGCCACGGCAGTCAGTTCTCCGTCCTCGACGGCAGCGTGAAGAAGGGTCCCGCGGTCGAGCCGCTGGAGGCGAAGCAGATCAGCGTGAACGGCGACTCCATCACGCTTGCCTGACCCCACCCGGACGCTCCAGAGACGCCAGCACCTCGTCCGTGGTCGCGACCGTGGCGACCAACGCGAGGGTGTGGCGGATCATCGCGGGGGTGTAGTCGAACGGCACTCCCGCGATGGCATCCGCCGGGACGACGGCGGTGTAGCCGCGGTTCACGGCGTCGAACACGGCGTTGGGAACGGCCACGTTGGCCGAGACCCCGGTGACGATCAGCGTGCGGCAGCCGAGGTTGCGCAGCAGCGGGTCGACGTCGGTGCCCTGGAGGGGCGACAGCCCGTGCAGGCGCCGTACGACGAGGTCCTCCTCGGCGACCTCGATCGGGGTTGCGACCCGCACCGCCGGCGTGCCGGACACCTGCTGGACGGGCAGGCGTTCGGCGGCCCGGAACAGGCGGGCGTTGCGGCTGGCCCCGCGACCGTCGGGGCGGCGCTCGGCGATGGCGTGGACGACCTGGACGCCTCCTCGGTGGGCGGCGTCCACCAGCCGCGCGATGTTGGCGAGCACCCCGCCGGCGCGTGCCTGCGCGGCGAGTTCCGGCAGTGCGCTGTCCGCTCCGACGACGCCCTCCTGGCACTCGACGGTGAGCAGCACGGTGGTCCGCGGATCGAGGAGTTCGCTGAGCTCTGTGTACGCGGGCACGGTTCCCCCTGGGCGCCGGCGGCTGGGCGCGCGAGCGTAGCCACCATTGCGCACGGACGGAAGAGAACACATTCTTTTCTGACGTGATGTCAGAGGATCTCCTCTGACGCGACGTGAGAGAAGAAGGAAAGAGGGGGAGCATGACCGTCACTCAGCAGCGCCGCGGCCGGAAGATCATGATGACGCCCGGCGAGCTGGACGATTTCCTCACCACCCAGCGCACCTGCCGGGTCGCCACGGTGTCGGCCGACGGCGCCCCGCATGTGAGCACACTGTGGTTCGCCTGGGACGGCACCTCGATGTGGCTGTACTCGGTCGTGCGCAGCAAACGGTGGACCGACCTGCGGCGCGACCCCCGGGTGGCGATCGTCGTCGACACCGGCGAGGAGTACGACGAACTGCGCGGCGTCGAGCTGTCGGGCACCGCCGAGTTCGTGGGCGAGATCCCGCGCACCGGCGAGCTGCGCGCCGAACTCGACGTCCCCGAGACGTTGTTCGCCCGGAAGAACTTCGGCCTGGAGGAGATGCCGCACGACGGCCGGCACGCCTGGCTGCGTCTGACGCCGCAGAAGATCGTCTCCTGGGACTTCCGCAAGCTGGCGGCGCAGTAGAGAGGCGGCCCCGGCTCAGCCGAGGCTCTCCCCCGCCGCCTGAAGGGCCTTCACCGCGGCCCGGATCGACGGGCGGCGGTCGGCGTCCGCCCGCCAGACCACGTACACATGCCGCCGGACCCGCTGCCTGACGGGGACGGTCACGACCCCGGCGGGCACGGGACGGCGTCCGAGCAGCGGGGCGACGCACACGCCCAGACCCGCGGCGACCAGCGCGAGCTGGGTGTGGGTCTCGGCGGCGCGGTGGCCGACGAGCGGCTCGATGCCCTTCGAGCGGAGCGTGAACATCAGCCACTCGTGGCAGAACTCCCCCTCGCCCCAGGTGATCCACTCGTCGTCGGCGAACTCGGCGAGGTCCACTTCGTCACGCCCGGCGAGCCGGTGGTCCGCGGGCATGGCGACATCGGCCGGGTCGTCCATGATCGGTGCCTTGACCAGGCCGTCCGGCAGCGCCATCGGCTTGTTGTACCAGTCGAGCACCACGGCGAGGTCGAGGTCGCCGCGCACCACCCCGGCGATGCTGCGCTCCGGTTCCAGCTCGCAGGAGCGCAGCCGGAGCGCGGGATGCCGCTCGCGCAGCGCGGACAGCGCGAGCGGGAACAGGCCGCGGGCGGCCGTCGGGAACGCCGAGAGTCTCAGCTCGCCGGCGACCTGTCCGCGCTGCGCCTCCAGGTCGGACTGGGCGAGTTCGACCTGGGACAGGATGCGCGCGGCGTGCTCGGCGAGCAGCCGCCCCGCGTCGGTGAGGCGCACGCCCCGGCCGTTCTTGGCCAGGAGCTGCTGGCCGACCTCCCGCTCCAGCTTGGACATCTGCTGGGAGACGGCGGAGGTCGTGATGTGCAGGCCCTCGGCCGCGCCGCTGACCGAGCCGTGCCGGGCGAGGGCGTCGAGAGTGCGCAGGCGCTCCAAGTTCAACATGTAAGCAATACTACGCAATTACGGGTACGAAATTTCGATTGTGCTACGAGGTTCCTGCCCCGCATCGTGGTCCCATGAGCACCGTCACCACCCCCGGCCGGGTCACCACCCCCTCGGGCGACCACCCCCGTCGCCGCCTCGACTGGCGTCTGCGCTTCGCCGCCCTGTCCCTGATCTGGGGCTTCAGCTTCCTCCTCATCAAGGTGGGCACCGAGGGGTACGCACCGTTCCAGGTCACGCTCGGCCGACTGGTGTTCGGCACGGCGGTGCTGGCCGCCGCGATGGCGGTGCGTCGCGAGCGACTGCCGCGCGGGGCGCGCACCTGGGGGCATCTGGCGGTCGCCGCGTTCCTGCTCAACGCCCTGCCGTTCTCGCTGTTCGCGTACGCCGAGCTGACCATCCCGTCCACGCTGGCGGGCATCTGCAACGCGACCTCGCCGCTGTGGGGCATGGCACTGTCGCTGGTCGCCCTGTCGGAGGACCGCCCGACCCGGGTGCGGGTCGCCGGGCTCGGCCTCGGCTTCCTCGGGGTGCTCACGGTGCTGGGCGCCTGGCAGGGCTTCCACGGCCTGGACGCCGGCGGCACGGCGCTGGCCCTGCTGGCCTCGCTCAGCTACCCGATCGGCTGGATCTACGTCCGCCGCACCCTAGCCGGTACCAGCCACTCACACCTGTCGATGACCGGCGCGCAGTTGCTGCTCGCGACGGTACAACTGGCCGTCGTCACACCGCTGTTCACGACCCTGCCGACCAGCCTGTCCGCCGGGCCGCTGCTGGCGATCGCCGCCCTGGGCGCACTGGGCACGGGCCTCGCCGTCCTCCTCCAGTACGGCCTGGTCGCCGAGGTCGGGCCGACGACCGCCCAGATGGTCACGTACTTCATCCCGGTCATCGCCACGGCCGCGGGCGTCGCCCTCCTCGACGAGTCGCTCACCTGGTCGACACCGGTCGGGGCGGTCATCGTCCTGATCGGTGCGGCACTCACACAGGTACGGCCGAAGCCTCGGGCACAGCGGCTCCGGGCCGACACCTGCGACCCAGCCGGGAAGCCTCAGACGTAACTCCGTGCCGGAGCCGGTTCGAGAGCCGAGGCGATCGCGGCGGCGAGCGCCTCGGTCTCGTCCTCGGTGAGCGTCGAGACGGTGACCCGGATGCCCGGCGGTGCGCTCAGCCGGAAGCGGGCGCCGGGGGCGACGGCCCAGCCGGCGTGCAGCAGCCGCGCCACGGCACCGGTCTCGTCCGGCACGGGCACCCACACGTTCAGACCGCTGCGTCCGTGCGCCACGACACCGCGCCGGCCGAGCGCGCCGATCAGCACGTCCCGGCGCCTGCCGTACGCCGCCGCCACCGCGCGCGTGTCCACCGCCCCGTCGGCCCACAGCCGCACCAACGCCCGCTGCATCAGCCGACTCACCCAGCCGGGCCCGAGCCGCTGCCGGCCGCGGACCCGGTCGACGGTGACGGCGTCCCCGGTGAGCAGGGCGAGGCGCAGATCGGGTCCGTAGGCCTTGGCGACCGAGCGCACGAACGCCCAGTGCCGGGTGGCGCCCCCCAGGGGGTGCAGGGGCACGTCGACGATGCCGTGCCCGTGGTCGTCCTCGATGAGGAGGGTCTCCGGGTGCTCCTGGAGCACGGACCGCAGGGCACGCGCACGCGTGGCGCTGACCGCCGCGCCGGTCGGGTTCTGCGCCCGGTCGGTGACGATCAGGGCGCGCGCCCCGGCCTCCAGCGCCCGCCGTACGTCGTCGGCACGGGGCCCCTCGTCGTCGACCCCTACGGGGACGGTCCTGAGCCCCAGCGCCGGCACGAGGTCGAGGGTGCGGCCCCAGCCGGGATCCTCCACGGCGACGGTGTCGCCGGGCTTGAGGTGGGCCGCGAGCACCCGCTCGACCCCGTCGAGCGCCCCGGAGACCACGGTGAGCGGCCCCTCCGGTACCCCGTCGGCGTCGAGAGCGGCGCGGGCGATCCGGGCCAGCTCCGGCTCCAGCGGGTCGGCCCCGTACAGGACCGGCGCGCGGTCGCCCTCGGCGGCTGCCGCCGCGAACGCCCCGGCGAGCGGCGGCAGCAGCGCCGGGTCCGGATTGCCGTTCGCCACGTCGCGCACGCCGTCGGGGACGTCCACCCTGATGTGGTCCCGCCCGGTCGTGGCCGGCGCGGGCCGCACCCGGCTGCCGCGCCGGCCCGCGGTCTCGATGACCCCGCGCTCGCGCAGGGTCCGGTACGCGGCCGCGACCGTGTTGGGATTCACCCCCAACTGCTCCGCCAACTCCCGCATGGGCGGCAGCAATTGACCCGGCGGCAGCTCACCGCTGCCCACCGCCCGCTCGATGCTCGCGGAAATGTCCGCTGCGCGACGCCCACTGATCCGATATTCTCCTAGCACAAAGCTAATTATGCACTAGTACAATGGAGAGCGCATGGGGACCACGCAGACGCCGTCGCAGTCCGCCGCCTACACCCCGACCGACCGCACCGTCCCCACTCGCTCGGCGGACCGGGCCTCGTACGACAAGGACCTGGTGCACTCGCTGCTCGACGAGGCGTACGTCTGCCACCTGGGCTTCGTCCGCGACGGCGCGCCGGTGGTACTGCCGACGCTGTACGCCCGGGTCGGCGAGCGGCTCTATGTGCACGGCTCGACGGGCTCGCGCCCGCTGCGGGAGGCCGGCCAGGCCGACCCGGGTCTCCCGGTCTGCCTGACCGTCACGCACGTCGACGGGCTGGTCCTGGCCCGCTCGGCCTTCCACCACTCGATCAACTACCGCTCCGTGGTGGTGCACGGCGTCGCCCACGACGTGACGGACCCCGAGGAGAAGCGGCAGGCCCTCGACGCCCTGGTCGACCACGTCGTACCGGGCCGCTCCGCCGACTCGCGGCCGGCCAACAGGAAGGAGCTGGCCGCCACCGCGGTGCTCCGCCTGGACCTGGACGAGGTCTCCGCCAAGGTCCGCACCGGCGGAGCGAACGACGAACCCGAGGACCTCGCCCTCCCCCACTGGGCCGGCGTCGTCCCGCTGCGCAAGGGCTACGACGCCCCGGTCCCCAACCCCGACCTGGCCCCCGGCACCGAACTGCCCGACTACTTGCGGGCACGGTGAGGTCGAAGCCCTTCAGGGGCGCGGGGCCGCGCTGGTGTGCGGCCCCGCCGCGATGGGGGTCCCTGGTTCCTCGGGCGCCCTCGCACCCCGCGCCTCCCCCACCGCGAGCCCCGTGACCGAGCCCAGCATCAGCAACGTGCCGGCCAGCGTCGCCACCGTGAGGCGCTCGCCGAGCAGGACGACGGCGAGCACCGCCGCGCTCACCGGCTCCAGCAGCATGATCACCGAGACGGTGGCCGACCGTACGACGGCCGCACCCGCGAAGTAGAGGCCGTAGGCGAGGGCCGTGGGGACGGCGGCGACGTACGCCAGCAGCACCAGGACCCGGCCGGGTTCCGCGGTGTGCGGCAGCAGCCCCTCTGCCACGGCGAACGGCAACAGGCACAGGCTCGTGACGGCGAAGACCCCGACGGTCGTCCCGGAGGCGTCGGCCTCACCGTCCCGGCCCCACCGGCGGGTGAGCAGCGTCATCAGGCTGTACCCGGCCGCCGACACCAGCGCGAGCAGCACGCCCCACGGGCGCACGGCCGTGCCCCCGCCGCCGAGGACGAGGACCGCGAGTCCGGCGAGAGCGCCCGCGACGGCCGCCGTCCCGCCCCGGCCGAGGCGCTCGGCGAGCGTCAGCCGGGCGCCGAGCGCGATGAGCACGGGCCCGGCGCCGAGGGTGACGACCGTGGCCACGGCGAGACCGGTGGCGGAGACTGCCGCGAAGTAGGCCGTCTGGAACACCGCGAGCCCGAGCCCGGTGACCCCGGCCCGCAGCGCCCGGCGGCCGATCGGCCCGCGTACGGCGTCCTGGGCGCGCGGCCGGACGAGGCGGACGGCGAGCAGCAGCACGAGACCGGCGGCGCAGCGCCAGAAGGAGAGGGCGACGGGCCCCATGTCACTGGCCCGGTAGACCAGTGAGGCGGCCGCGCCCGCGGTGCCCCAGGCGACACCGGCGACGATCAGATAGAGGAGGCCTCGCCCGACGGGCAGGCCGGATGCAGTGTTCGACACGTGTTCTCTCCGCAGACGCGCACGGCGCACCGCACGGCATCGGCGGCGGCTGGTGCGCGGAAGTTCGGGAAGGGCCCCGGATCACGTCGGATCAGCGGGGTCCGCGGACTTCGTCTGCGGGCAGCACCGTTCGGCCCGGCGGTGACACGCCGGGCGCGGTTTCCGGAGGGCCCGCCTCAGGCGGCCGGAGGCGGGAGAACGAGTGCGCTCGAAGGCATGATCGGCACCCTATGCGGCCGTTCCGGGCCGGGACAACTTCCTTTCCGGGCCGCCGCTCGCCACCGGCCTTTCGGAGCCCTTCGCAGGCGTCGAGGACTGCGCGATGAACGCGCCCGCCAGCACGATCACGCCACCGGCGAGCTGCGGTGCCGACAGGTGCTCGCCCAGCAGGATCCAGGCCAGGACGGTGGCGATGACCGCTTCGAGACAGGCCACGACACCGGCGACCTGCGGGGAGAGCCGGCGCACGGCGAGCACGCCCGTGACGTACGCGACGACCGTGGCGACGAGGACGATCCAGGCGAGCAGGGCGACCGCGGCGACGGGCGTGCCGTCCATGCGCGCGGTGCCCGTGAGCACGGCCCAGTCCATGCTCCAGGGCCGGGTGACGGCGGTCAGTACGGCCGCACCGACGAGCAGGCCGTAGGCGATGACGCCGAGCGGGTCGGGCGCCTCGTCCCCGGCGTCGCTGCCCTGGTCGGAGAGGACGAAGTAGCCGACCTGGCAGCAGGCCGCGCCGAGTGCGAGCAGCAGCCCCAGGGCGTCGAAGCGGAGCCCCGACCACACCTCGACGACACAGGCGAGCCCCCCGACCGCGAGGACGACACCGACCGCTGCGGCACGCGTCACGGGCCGCCGCTGCACGAACCGCACCCAGCCCAGCACGAGGGCGGGCGCCAGGTACTCGATGAGCAACGCCACCCCGACGGGGATACGGGAGAGCGAGGCGAAGTAACAGGCCTGGACACCGGCGACGGCCAGCAGCCCGAACCCCGCGAGCAGTCCGGGGCGGCGGCGCGGCAGCGCACGGTGGCGCACGGCGAGCGGCAGCATCACCAGGGCCGCCCCGGTCACGCGCAGCCACACCACGTGCAGCGGGTCCAGGCCCGCCTCGATCAGCGGCTTGGCCGCGACACCGGATCCGCCGAAGGCGACCGCGGACAGGAGCGCGAGGCCGAGCCCGACCCCCTTGCCGTGCCTGCTGGGGCTGCTGTCAGACGTACGCACCGGCACATGATGACAGGCCCTGACAGGAGCGTCACCCCCTATGGCACCTGTCTCACTGCCTGGACGCGAGAGGCTGCTCCGCACAGGCGGTCAGCAAGGACCTTCGCCCCCTCGGACGCACTCCTGAGACCTGTCGGCACCCTCCTCGGACCAGGCGACGCGTTCCTGAGGCCGCGCGGACCAGCCGTCGATCCGGGCGAGCACCTCGTGCGGGTCGATCCCGGCGCGTCGGAGCACCTCGACGGCGCGCGCCTGTGAGTCGACGACGATCGCCGCGAGCAGGTCGACGCCGCGGGCCGGACCGCCGTGCCGCGCGGCCCGTTCGCAGGCGTACTCCATCGAGGCCGCGGCGAGCGGCGAGTAACCCGCGGTCCCCGTCACGACGGGTACGGCGCCGGAGTCCTCGACGCCGCTCTGCCAGCGCAGGCCGTAGCCGATGCTGCGCTGGACGAGGTAGCCGAGCAGCCGCGCGATCTGCGGCCCGTCGCCGCAGACGGCACGCGCCTCGGAGTCGGACTCCAGCAGCGAGTGGAGCAGATGGGCGGTGTCGATCTGCCGGTCCGCGTCCCTGACCGCTCTCCGGCGGGCACCGGTGATCACCGATGCCAGCTCGTCACTGAACCTGGCATCACTCTCCGCGCGGTGGATGCCGTGCTCTAGGGCCGACTGGCGGGGGATACGGGGTTGCACATCCCCTACCCCATCAGTCCCGAGGGCCCGGGTCATCCCCGGAGGGAAGCATTTCGGCGTCCCACAGGAAGTGGACATCGCCGGCCGGAATCTCCTCCTTACGGAGGACATCAGGCTGTTTCACCCGGCAGTCAGAACAGGCCTGACAGTTCGTCAGTATTGAACATTACGACCGTCGCGGCTACGTTCCGCGACATCCAGCCCGACGTGAAGAGGTGGTCGCATGGCCGAAGTCAGCGCGGAGGCCCGCATCGGGGCACCGCCCGAGAAGGTGTGGGCCGGACTCACGGACTGGTCCGCGTACGGCGAGTGGAACGCGACCCACACGAGCTTCCCGGCGGGCGGCCCCGAACCCCTCGAAGTGGGTTCGACGTTCCGGGAGAACATGCGGCTCATGAACTTCCCGGCCGAGGTGGAGTGGACCGTCGAGGCACTGGAAGCGGCCCGGGTGCTCGCCATCCGCGGCAAGGGCCCGATGGGCGTGACCGTCGCGACGCGCTACACCCTCACGCCCGACGGCGACGCGACGGCGGTCCGCATCGACGGCGAGTTCACGGGCGCGACGGTGTCGCTGATGGCGGGCAAGCTCAAGGACTCGGCGACGGCCGCCCTGAACGAGTCGCTGCGCAAGCTGGACGGGTTGGTGACCTGACACGCCAGGCAGTCCGGCGCAGGCCGAGGCGCCCCGCGGATCACTCCACGGGGCGCCTCATGAGTCCACGTCAGTGCTCGTCGTCAGCCCTCGTCAGTCCTCGTCGGCGAGGATCAGATACAGCTTCTTGCGGGCCTCGTTGATGACGCCGAGCGCCTTCTCCCGCTGCTCCTTGCTGCCGGTCTTCCAGACCTGGCCGAAGGCCTCCATGAGACCGAAGCCGGCCTGGCGGATCTCCCCGAGGGCCTCCCAGTCGACCCCGCGGGAGGCCTCCTCCCAGGGCGCCTCGGGCCCCTCTTCGGCCGCGGCCCGGCCCGCCTCGGTGAGCGAGAACAGCTTCTTGCCGCCCTCGGACTCACTGGTGATCAGGCCCTCGTCCTCCAGCAGCTGAAGGGTGGGGTACACCGAGCCGGGACTGGGCTTCCACGCCCCGCCGCTGCGCTCGGCGATCTCCTGGATCATCTCGTAGCCGTGCATCGGCCGGTCCTTCAGCAGGGCCAGGATCGAGGCCCGTACGTCACCGCGCCGCGCCCTTCCCCTCGGTCCCCCGCGTCCTCGCCCGCCCCAGGGCCCGGGACCGAAACCCGGGCCACCGGGTCCGCCCCAGCCGGGACCACCCGGCCCGAAGGGCCCGAAGGCCGCACGCAGCCCCTCGAAACCGCCCCGGCCACCGTGACGGGGTCCACCGTGGCCATGCCCGTGCTCGAATCCGTGAGTATGCATCGCAAACACTCTCCATTCCATCGTTGATCTGTCGCGATGCCTCAACGATATATCGGTAGTGTCCGCATGGCAAGCCCCGGACCACGGGTCGTCGATGCGCGTGCGGTCGGCCAAGCAGATGCAGGCCTCCGCCGCGGTTGGGACCTGGGGCGACCAGAACGGTTGAGGCACCTGGGTGGCCGAAAAAAACTCAGTCGATCTGGACCCTGGCCCATGAATACTGGCTGTCGTCTCAGTGATCCGGTCTGCTTCCGGCGCTTCGAATGGGACTAGCGGAGGGGCTGCGAGATGACCATGCACGATGACCAGGTGGACGTGACCACCGACATCGTTGCGGCCTTGATCCAAGAGCAGTTCCCTCAGTGGAGCGGCAAGGCGATCCAACCCCTGTCGTCGACCGGGACGGTCCACGCCATCTTCCGCATCGGAAACGACCTTTCTGCGCGCTTCCCACTGCGCCTGGCCGATGCTGCCGATGTGCTGACGGTGCTGGAACGGGAAGCCCGGGCGAGCGCGGAGTTGGCACAGGTGTCTCGGTTCCCCGCCCCGGAACCCGTCGCCTTGGGAAAGCCCGGAGCCGGTTACCCCATGCCGTGGTCGGTCCAGACATGGCTGCCGGGAACGGTCGCCTTTGATGCCGACCCGAGTGGGTCGGACGCTTTCGCCGAGGACCTTGCGGCCTTCATCGCAGCCCTGCGGGACGCCGGGACGCGGGGGCGGCTTTTCAGCGGTGAGAATCGTGGCGGCGTCCTCGCCCACCACGACGATTGGATGGCGGAGTGCTTCGAGGAGAGTGAGGGGCTGCTCGACGTGCCCCGGCTGCGCCGGGTGTGGAGTCAGTTTCGGGAGTTGCCACGCACGGGTGCCGACGTGATGAGCCATGGTGACTTGATTCCCGGCAATGTACTGGTCGCGGGAGACCGGCTCTGCGGCGTACTCGACACCGGCGGCTTCGGCCCGGCCGACCCCGCGCTGGATCTGGTCAGTGCCTGGCACCTGTTGCAGTCAGGCCCGCGAGAAGTGCTCCGGCGGACACTGGTCTGTGACGATCTGGAGTGGGAGCGCGGCAAGGCATGGGCGTTCGAACAGGCGATGGGCCTTGTCTGGTACTACGCCGAGAGCAATCCGACGATGAGCAGAATGGGGCGCCGGACACTCGACCGCATCCTGGAGTCGATGGAGTGATGTCGCCCCGACCGTAGGCCGTCATAGAGAAGATCGCCTGCCGCCCGGGGACACCTCCGTCAGACCTTCTGCACGCGGGTGGTCTCGGCGCCGAGGAGCGTGCCGTCGGCGCCGGTCGGCACGATCTCCGGCACGGGGGTGCCGTACCGGTCGACGAGGGTGGAGTGAGTCTCGCCGGGGGCGAAGGCGTGGCGTTCTCCCCACTGGCGCAGGGTGACGATGACCGGGAAGAGGTCGCGGCCGGCATCGGTGAGTACGTACTCCTGGCGGCGCCCCGATGGTGCGGCGCGCTGCACGAGGACCCCGTGAGCGGTGAGCTTGCGCAGTCGGTCCGTGAGGATGTTGCGGGCGATGCCGGTCCGGCGCTGGAACTCGGTGAACGATCGCGCCCCGTCCATCGCGTCACGGACGACGAGAAGGCTCCACCTGTCGCCGACGAGGTCGAGTGTGCGGGCGACGGGGCAGCCGGGGTCGGTCCAGTCGGGGTTCGAGGCGCGCGTGGCGGTACGCGGCATGGCACCTCCCAATGAGTTGCGGATTGAAACTATTCTGCCGTACGGTCAGGTCAGTTGCAATCTGCTACTGATTGGGGTCGGGGAGCTATGGACGCGTGGCGGCGGTTGCTGCTCGCGGTGGTGTGTGGTGTCGCCGTGGCGAGCATCTACGCCGCCCAGCCGGTTCTGGCGCCGATGGGACGCGACCTCGGTGTGCCGACGGAACTCACCGGGTGGATCGTCGCGGCCGGCCAGTTCGGCTATCTGGCAGGCCTGGTGCTCCTGGTGCCGCTGGGCGATGTGGTCGACAGGCGTCGGCTCATCGCCGTGCACCTGGCGATCACGGCCGTGGGCATGATCCTTACGGCCTCGGCGTCAGCAGCCTGGGTGGCGTTCGCGGGACTCACTGCGGCTGGGGTGTTCGCGGTCGTGGTGCAGACCACCGTGGCCTACGCCGCGTCGGTGTCGCTGCCCGCCGAGCGCGGACGGAACATCGGTGTCGTGACCTCGGGCGTCGTCGTCGGCATCCTCGGTGCGCGGGTCGTCACCGGCACTCTCGCCGAGCTGTGGGGCTGGCGGAGCGTCTATGCCGTACTCGCGGTGCTGTCACTCGGGCTCGCAGCCCTCGTCCTCGCGGCGCTGCCGACGGACGAGCGCCTCACGCCACCTGCGGGGTACCGGCAGGTCGTCGCCTCGCTCGGCGGGCTGTTCCGGCAGCGTGCCTTCCTCACGCGCGGGGTCATCGCGTTCTTCTTGTTCGCGTCGTTCGGGACCCTGTGGAGCGGACTCTCCCTGCCGCTGGCGGACCCGCCGTGGCAGCTGAGCGAGAGCCAGATCGGGCTGTTCGGCATCGCCGGGCTCGCCGGCGCGCTCGGCGCGGCACGCGCGGGACGGTGGGCGGATGCCGGGCGGGCGGCCCCGGTCACCGGTCTCGCGCTCGCCCTGCTCATCCTCTCCTGGGCAGCGGTCGCGCAACTGCCGTGGTCACTGTGGTTCCTCATCGCCGGGATCGTGGTTCTCGACTTCGCCGTCCAGGCCGTGCACGTGAGCAACCAGCACCTGCTCACCACCGCGTATCCGGACCGCGTCAGCAGCGTCATCGGCGGCTACATGGTCTTCTACTCACTCGGCTCCGCCCTCGGCGCGGCCGCGACGACCGCCGTGTTCACCACCTACGGCTGGGCGGGCTCCAGCCTCCTCGGGGCGGGATTCGCGGCCTGCGCACTGGCCGTCCGGGCGACCGACAGGCGACCGCTCCGCGTCGCCCTCGGTGAGCGCCTGGCGAGAGAGGAGGCTCGTGAGTGAATCGGGCCAGGACTCGCCGATTGGCCTTGGTCCGCCGCTTCGGCGAGCCTCTAGCGTCGGGGCATGCGGATTCGAATCGTCGACGCCTTCACCGATCGCCCCTTCTCCGGAAACCCGGCCGGAGTCGTTCTTCTGAACGACGCGGACGCCTTCCCGGACGACACCTGGCTCCAGAACGTCGCCCTGGAGGTCAACCACGCCGAGACGGCCTTCGCGCACCCCCTCCCCGAGGGCGGGGAGGCCGACTGGGCGCTGCGCTGGTTCACGCCGGCCACCGAGGTCGCGATGTGCGGCCACGCGACCCTGGCCACCGCCCACGTCCTGCACACCACCGGCATCCACGTGGGCCCGGTACGGTTCGCCACCCGCAGCGGCGTCCTCGCCGCCACGCCCGCCGAGGACGGCTCCGTCACGCTGGACTTCCCGACGGCTCCCCTCACCCGGATCGACCCGCCGGACGGCCTCGCCGAGTCCCTGGGCACCGAGCCGCTCACGGTCCTCGACACCGGCCCGAACATCGGCGACCTGCTGGTCGAGGTCGCAGACGAGAAGACGGTGCACGGCCTCGTCCCCGACCTCAAGGCCCTCGCCGCCCACTCCGAGCGCGGCGTCATCGCCACGGCCCGCGCGGACGACCCCGACCGGGGCTACGACTTCGTCTCGCGCTGCTTCTTCCCGAACGTCGGCATCGACGAGGACCCGGTGACCGGCAGCGCGCACACGGCGCTCGCCCCGTTCTGGTCCGAGCGCCTCGACAGCCCCCGCCTCACCGGCCTCCAGGCCTCGCCCCGCTCCGGCCGCGTCCGCACAGAGCTGCGCGGCGAGCGCACCCTGCTGTCCGGCAGGGCGGTCACCGTCATCGAGGGCGAGCTGCTGGCCTGAGACGCCCCTCCCCCGGGTGTCTCACGCCGTCGGAAGCCACCCGACCTTGCCCGCCAGCAGGGCGTAGCCCACGAAGGCACCGATGTCGAGCAGCGAGTGGGCCACCACCAGCGGGCCCACCCGACCCCAGCGTCGGTACAGGTAGACGAACACCACGCCCATGACCATGTTGCCGATGAAGCCGCCGATGCCCTGGTAGAGGTGGTACGAGCCGCGCAGGACCGAGCTGCCGACCAGCGCGGCCGTCGGCGTCCAGCCCAGCTGGCCGAGGCGGCGCAGCAGGTAGCCGACGACGATCACTTCCTCCAGTACCGCGTTCTGGATCGCCGAGAGGATCAGCACGGGGTACTTCCACCACACGGCGGGCAACGCCTCGGGGACCACCGTGAGGTTGAAGCCGAGGCCGCGGGCGGCCAGGTAGAAGGCGATGCCCGTGCTGCCGATGACCGCCGCGATCGCCGCCCCGCGGCCGAGGTCGGGCCAGGGCCGGGTGCGGTCGAACCCGATGGCGCGCAGGCCCGCGCCCTCGCGCAGCAGGAAGTGCGCGACGAGTACGACGGGCACGAGCGCGGTGGTGATCCCGAAGAGCTGCCAGGCCAGGTCGAGCCAGGGACGGCCGGGCGCGGCCGAGGCGTTCATCGTGGCCGCCTGGTCCTTCAGCCCGCCGGGCTTGGTGACCGAGCCGATGAAGCTGATCAGGGCGGAGACTCCGCTCGCCCCCAGCGAGAGCGCCAGCACGAGCAGCGTCTCGTTGCGGAGCATCCGCCGCGAGAGACGCTGCTGGGGAATGGAATCGTCGGCCACCGGGCCCGCCTCCGCCTGCACACCTGCCTCCACTTCACCGACCTGTCGGATCAGTATGAGGCCGGCGGTGCACCGGCCCAGCGGCGCGTCAACCCAACGGCACCGGCTCCGGCAGCCCCACGGGCCAGGTGTGCACCGGCTCCCCCTTGTGCATCAGCTCGCGATAGCGCCGGGTCGTGGCGGCCAGCGCGGACCCGCGCGAGTGGCCCGCGTCCAGCGCCTTGTGGAAGGTCGCGGCCTGCCAGCTCGCCCCGTTCACCCTGCGCCGGCACCGCTCCTCGATCACACCCAGGTACAGGTCGCGGTCGGCCGGCTCCACGCCCCACGCGTCCAACCCGGCCTCGGCGAGCGGCAGCAGTTCGTCGCGGACCAGGCTCACCGCGTCGACCTGCGCGGTGCCGCCGTAGCGGCCGCGCCGGGGCCAGGTGAAGCGGGCGTCGATGCCGTCCTTGCACGCGGCGTCGAAGTTGGCGGCGGCCGCCTCGAACGGCAGCCGGGCCCACACCGGCCGGGCCTCCTCGGCGAGGGCGCGGACGACGCCGTAGTAGAACGCGGCGTTGGCGACGACGTCGATGACGCTGGGCCCGGCGGGCAGGACGCGGTTCTCCACGCGCAGGTGGGGGACGCCGTCGGCGATGCCGTACACCGGGCGGTTCCAGCGGTAGATCGTGCCGTTGTGCAGGACGAGCTCGGCGAGCGACGGGGTGCCGCCCTGGTCGAGCACCTCCAGCGGGTCCTCGTCGTCGCAGATCGGCAGCAGCGCCGGGTAGTAGCGCAGGTTCTCCTCGAACAGGTCGTACGCCGAGGTGATCCAGCGCTCCCCGAACCAGGTGCGTGGCCGGACGCCCTGGGCCTGGAGTTCGGGCGGGCGGGTGTCGGTGGACTGCTGGAACAGCGGGGGCCGCGACTCGCGCCACAGCTCACGGCCGAAGAGGAACGGCGAGTTGGCGCCGACGGCGATCTGCGCGGCGGCGACCGCCTGGGCCGCGTTCCACACGTCGGCGAAGCGGGCGGGGGTGACCTGGAGATGCAGTTGCACGGAGGTGCAGGCGGCCTCCGGCGCGATGGACTTGGAGGTGCAGCTGAGGTGCTCCACGCCGGCGATGTCGAGGGTGAACTCCTCGCCGCGGGCGGCCACGATCTGGTCGTTGAGGAGGGTGTAGCGGTCGACGTCGGAGAGGTTCGACGACACCAGGTCGTCCCGGTCGAGGGTCGGCAGAATACCGATCATCACGATTCCCGCATCGACCTCACCGGCTTTCCGGTCGGCATATGCCAGTGACGTACGGAGTTCCTCCGCGAGCCGGTCGAATACCCGACCTCCCAGACGGTGTGGGGGAATGTTGACTTCCAGGTTGAACATGGCGAGTTCTGTTTGGAAATCGCGGCTCGCGATACGCTCCAGGACTTGCGCGTTCAACATTTTCGGCATGCCGTCGGCGCCCGCGAGATTCAACTCGATCTCCAGCCCCATGAGGTTCTTGGGGCGATCGAACCGCTTCTCCGCCAGGAGTCGCTCCAAGCCCGTCAGGCACCGACGGAGCTTGTCGCGGTAGCGCTGGCGATCGGACAGGTCGAACCGGCCTGCCACGACCTTCTCCCCCATCGATGCGTCCCTCCTCGGATGATGCGGGCCGAAGATCCGGCCGCCGGGGTCCCGGTCAGGTGGAGGATGCCCAGCGAAAGCGATCGATAACGTCCCGGACGGACCCGTCGACCGCTACGCTGGTCACGTATGACCGGTGGCACATTCACTCGGCATGACGCGTCAAGCCCGGGTTTCGGGATCACGCGAACTCGTGAAAAACGCCGACGAGAATAGGCCGACCGCCCCGCGGGCATTCGCCGAGGTCATCGCCGCACACACCCGCGTGGAATCGGGATAATTCTCGCGTATCGCCGACCGAATGTACCCTTGTTCTACTCACCGGAAACGGCTAGACGAAACACAGTCTGAACCCGTGTCGTATAAACTCCGCGAACAGGCAGAAGGTTGGCGCCCACGGTCGATGGGTCATGCCGTCGAGGCCTTGTTCGGCGGACCCCACCCCCCTCTCGTTCTTGAGACCCCGGCCCCTGCCTCTCTGACCTTCGTGAGCTGACAGCGCCGTCCGCCCCCGCCCTCGTGCCACCGTGCCTTTGAAATGAGAGGCGACCCACCATGCCGCTGCATGTCCCCCCGGCTCCCGCGCCCGCACTCCGTTCCGTACTGACTGCGCTCTCCTCTCCCACCGCGGTCGTCGAGGCCCGAACTCCCTCCCTGCTCCGCGCCCAGGGACCCGCCACTGCGGAGCTCCCCCTGCCCGTCCACGTCCTCGACCGCGTCACGGCCGAGGGGGTGTCGGCCACCCGGCTGGCCGGGTGGCGCTTCCTGATCCGCTGCGGCGACGGTGCGGTGGCCGCCGCGGACACCGTGCTGACCCCCGACGGCTGGGCCTTCTCCCGGTTCTTCGAGGGCCCGTACATCGCCTCCACCGAGCGTGCCCTGCGCCAGGCCGAGACGATGCCGCAGCCGTACCAGCCGCGCCTGTTGTCCGTGCCCGGCCTGTACATGCTGACGCTCTGGCTGCACGAGGACTGCACCGCCGACGGCGCCGCCGGCCATCCCGCCGCCACCGATCTGCTCGTCCCACTCGCCCCCGCACCTCCCGGTATCGCGGCCCATCGCCCGCACCGCGTCGCCGAGCTGCTCCCGGTGCTGACCCACCGGGTGACTCCGACGCGGCTGCTCGGCTCACCCGCCTGAAGCGCCGCGCCCCGAAAGTCTCCGCACCGAAGCCCTCCGCACCCCGTCGCCGAATTCTCCGGCGGCGGGGTCGCCCTTTTTCCGCTCGGTCGCCCTTTCCCGCTCGTACGAGCACTGAATAGCTCGTACGAGCCGGAATCGACCGTCTGCCCGACCGGACTAGCCCCATTCGGCCACCACGAACCATCCGAAGTGACAGTCCAGTTGGGATGAACCATCCGCGCGGGTGACGCGTCATGAACCTGTGAGAAGCGGTGCCGCGAAATCCCTGCGGATCGACGCCCGTGGGGCAACACTGGGTTCCGACGACTTATCACAACGGGGGGCGGCCATGAACGACACTTCTAGCCGCGGAACAGACTCGACAGCCCACTCAGCCGACTCGGCCGACTCGTTCATCTCATCCACCACGACACAGCGAGAGATCCCACCCATGTGCCAGCACCAGACTCCGTGCCCGTCAGCCGAATCCGCCGACCGGGAATCCGCCCGTCTCGTGGCGCACCACCCGGAGCAGGGTTGGAGCCTGCTGTGCAACGGTGTGGTGCTCTTCGAGGACACCGGCGAGCTCCTGCCGGACGGCAGGATCATCGCCCCGCACCGTCCGCTGGCCTCCAGCCAGGTGATGACGGCCGCCTGAGGTCGTCGGGCGGCGTGACGTCCCGCCCGCACACATGAGGGGCCGGCCGCGGGGCACCCTGCGAACCGGCCCCGACGCGTGTGGCGGGAGTCGTCACTCCACGTCACTTCCTGCGACGCCCCGTTCATGGCTCGTACGCCTTGCTGGTACGCCTTCCCCCGGATGCCCGTTTTCCGGAAGACTCCTGGAAGTTTCGGGGTCACTCGTCGACGGAGGTGGGGCCAGTGGCAGCAGGTGAGGCCGGGGGCAAGGTCACGATCACGGAGATCGCCCGGCAGGCCGGCGTGTCCGTACCGACCGTGTCCCGGGTCGTCAACGGCCGGTCCGACGTGTCGCCGCAGACCCGTGCCCGCGTCGAGGATCTGCTGCGCCGGCACGGCTACCGCAAGCGCCCCGGGACCCCGGGCACCCGTGCCGGCCTGCTCGACCTGGTCTTCAACAACCTCGACAGCCCCTGGGCCGTGGAGATCATCCGCGGGGTCGAGGAGGCCGCGCACGCGGCCGGGGCGGGCACGGTGGTGTCGGCCATCCACGGGCACTCGGGCGACGCCCGCGAGTGGATGCGCAACCTCCGGGCGCGGGCCTCGGACGGCGTCATCCTCGTCACCTCGGCCCTGGAGCCGACGCTCCACGAGGAGTTGCGCTTTCTCGGCGTCCCGCTGGTCGTCGTCGACCCGGCGGGCTCACCCGCCCTGGAGGCTCCCACCATCGGTGCCGCCAACTGGTCGGGGGGCATGGCGGCCACCGAGCACCTGCTGTCCCTGGGCCACCGCCGGATCGGTCTGATCGCGGGGCCGCCCCGGCTGCTGTGCTCCCGGGCCCGGCTGGACGGCTACCGCGCGGCTCTGGAAGGCGCCGGCATCGCGATGGACGAGTCCCTCGTCGTCCCCGGCGACTTCCGCCCCGAGTCCGGCTTCACCGCCTGCGACGCCCTGCTCCGCCTGCCCGAGCCGCCGACCGCCGTGTTCGCGGCCAGCGACCAGATGGCACTCGGCGCGATCGAGGCACTGCGCCGACGAGGGCTGCGGGTGCCGCAGGACATGAGCGTGGTCGGTTTCGACGACCTTCCGGAAGTCCGCTGGTCGGCCCCGCCCCTGACCACCGTCCGCCAGCCCCTGGCCGACATGGGCAAACTGGCCGTCCGCACGGTCCTCCAGCTCACCCGCGACGAACAGCCCGGGTCACCCCGGGTGGAACTGGGAACCGACCTGGTGGTCCGGGCCAGCACGGCACCCCCACCGGGACGTGCCTGACGCACTCACCCGACTGGGCGGAAGCCGGCCGGGGGCGCCGCGGGCCGGGCGCCGACAGGAGCGCGCGGCCCGGTGCCGACGGGAACGCGAACCCACCACCGAGGAGAACCACCCGGCCCCGCACCGGGGAGGTCGCCGACCCAGCCCCGGCGGAAGGCACCCGGCCCAGCACCAGCGAAGGCATCAACCCGGCACCGACAAGACACCCAACCCAGCACCGGCGAAAGCCGCCCGGCCCAGCACCAGCGAAGGCAGAGACCCGGCCCCGACAAGACACCCGACCCACCCCGCACCGGCGCAAGACACCCGACCCAGCACCAGCGAAGGCACCGACCCGGCCCCGACAAGACAACCGATCCCGCACCGGCGCAAGGCCCGACGCCACCCGTCGGCCTTGGCGGGCCGCGCCCCACCGCCCGCCAAGGCCGGACCAACCGGTGCCCCCACAGCACCCCCTGCGGCAGGTCCCCCGCCCCCGCTACCTCCCCCCGAGCGCCTCACGGAGCGCGAAGTACGCCGGTTTCGGGGTGAGTTGCTCATCCCACGGCAGGGCCGCGCCCTCGCCGGGGAAGAACGCCGGGATCCACGAGTACTTGTCCGTGTAGTCCCAGAGGGTGACTCCGACGCAGCGGCGCACCGCCAGGCAGGCCTCGGTCAGGTCCCGGTACCACTCGGCCTGCTGGGCCAGCTTCTCCTCGGTCGCGGGCAGCTGCATCCGGATGTCGACCTCGGTGAGCGCGGTGTCGAGGCCGAGCCGGGAGAAGCGGCGGAGGTTGTCCTCCAGTGTGGAGGGATAGCCGTACTGGAGGGCCAGATGGGCCTGGAGGCCGATTCCGTGCAGCGGGACGCCCTTGGCCTTCAGTTCCTTGGCCAGCTTGTAGTACGCGTCGCTCTTCGGGCCGATCCCCTCGATGTTGTAGTCGTTGAGGTACAGCTTCACGCGCGGATCGGCCTGGTGCGCCCAGCGCAGCGCGTCGGCGATGTAACCGGGCCCGAGCGTCTTGTAGAAGACCGACTCCCGGTACGTACCGTCCTCGTTGAACGCCTCGTTGACGACGTCCCAGGCGAACACCTTGCCCCGGTAGTGCCGTACCTCGGTCTGGATGTGCTTCTTCAGCACGGCCCTCAGCTCAGGGGCCGTCCACTCCCGCTCCGTGAGCCATTCCGGCAGCTGGCTGTGCCAGACGAGGGTGTGGCCGCGCACCTTCTGCCGGTTGGCGCGGGCGAGGTTCACGATCTCGTCGCCCTTGGAGAAGTCGAACACGCCCTGCTCGGGCTCGGTCGCGTACCACTTCATGCCGTTGCCGGGGGTGATCTGGTCGAACTCGCTGCCGAGCAGGGCCTTGTACGGCTCGTCGACGAGCTCGGGATTGTCGGTGGCGCTGCCGAAGTAGCGGCCGTGCCGCTGGGCGAGATCGGCGAGGGTGGGTTGCTGGTGACCCGCTTGGGCGGGCGAGCCGACGCCGATGCCGGCGGCGACCAGAAGCGCCGTGACGGCGCCGACGAGTCTCAGACGGTTCTTGCGCATGGTGCGACTCCTCACGACAGGGATGGGGAGAACAGAGCCGTACGTTCGCGGCGCGCGTCAGCCCTTGGTGGCGCCCGCGGTGAGGCCGCCGACGAGCTGGCGCTCGGCGACCGAGTAGAAGGCCAGGGCAGGGACCATGGCCAGCACCAGATAGGCGAAGACCTTGGCGTACTCCGCGGAGTACTGCCCCTGGTACTGCTGCACCCCGATCGGCAGCGTCCACCACTGCGCGTCGGTGAACACCAGCAGCGGCAGGAAGAAGTTGTTCCAGCTGGTGACGACGGCCAGCACGGAGACGGTGCCGAGCGCGGGCCGCGCCATGGGCAGCAGCACCCGCCAGAAGAAGCCGAACGAGCTGCACCCGTCGAGCGTCGCCGCCTCCTCCAGCTCGCCCGGGATCTGCCGGAAGAAGCCGCGCAGGATGATGATGGTCATCGGCAGCCCGAAGGCGGCCTGCGGGAGGATCACGCCGAGCGGGTTGTCCAGCAGGTCCAGGGACCGCAGCAGCAGGAACAGCGGCAGGGCCGCCACCGCGAACGGGAACATCAGCCCCATCGTGAACAGCGTGAACAGCACCTCCCGGCCGCGGAAGGCGAACCGCGCGAACGAGAAGGCCGACAGGGCGGAGACCGCGACGACCAGCACGGTCGTGCCCACCGCGATCAGCGTGCTGTTGCCGATCAGCCGCCAGAAGTCCCCCGAGCCGAGGATCTGGGTGTAGTTGGAGGTCACCCACGACTCGGGCAGACCGACCGGGTTGCGGGAGAGCTCGTCGGTGGACTTGAAGCCGGAGAGCGCGGCGTAGACCAGGGGGACGGCCATGACCGCGCCGACGAGGACCAGGACGAGGTGCAGAGGGAGGCTCCTGCCCCTGCGGGATGTCCGACTGTGCGTCACTTTCCGTCTCCCCGCATGGTCGTGGTGGCCCCTTCCAGGTCGCGCCGGAGCACGAACCGCTGGTAGGCGAGGGCGAAGACGAGACTGATGGCGAACATGACCACGCTGATCGCGCTGGCGTAGCCGACCTGGTAGCGCTTGAACCCGTACTGGAACATGGTCACGGCCATGGTCTCGGAGTGGTGGTCCGGTCCGCCCGCGGTGGTCACCCACACCAGGTCGAAGAGCTGGATGGACCCGATGACCGCCAGGAAGACGCTGATGCGCAGGGTGGGCGCGAGCAGCGGCAGCGTCACGTTGCGGAAGCGCTGCCATGGGCCGGCCCCGTCGATGAGGGCCGCCTCGGTCAGCTCCCGGGGGACGGCCTGGAGCCCGGCCAGGCACAGCATCATGTGGAAGCCGAAGTACTTCCAGGTCATGACGAGGAACAGGGTCGCCATGACGGTGGACGGATCGGCGAACCACTCCCCGCCCAGCCCCTCCAGTCCGATCTTGCCGAGGACTTGGTCGGCGAAGCCGTCGTCCGGGGCGAAGATCATGCCGAAGAGGATTCCGGTGATGGCCTCGGACAGGACGTACGGGGCGAAGAACAGCATCCGGTACACGGCCCGGCCGCGCATCCGCTGGTTGAGCAGGACGGCCATGGCGAGCGCGAACGGCAGTTGGATGACCAGCGACAGCACCACCAGGACCAGGCAGCGCCACAGGTCGCCCAGGAAGACGTCGTCCTGGAAGAGCCGGGTGAAGTTCTCGCCGCCGACGTAGTCGGAGGGCATGCCGAAGCCGCCCCAGCGGAAGAACGCGGCGTACAGCGCGAACAGCATCGGCAGCAGGACGAGCCCCATGAACAGCACCAGGGCGGGCAGTTGGAAGCCGGCCGCGGTCAGCCAGTTCAGAACCCGTCGCCGGGCCCGGCTCCGGGGGCGGTCCGCGGCCGGGGGCGGGAGGCCGGCGTCGCGGCCGGTCCGTTTGTCCGGCAGGAACGTGGAGGTCATCGCCGGTTACTGCTCTTCCTTCGCGGTCTTCGTGATCGACTGGCCGACCTGCTCGGGCGACCGGGAACCGGCGATGAGCGCGGCGACGCTGTCGTTGACCTCCTGGCCGACGGCGGGCGCGTACGCCTGGTCGAGGTAGAGCTGGAAGCCGGTGGTCTTCTTCAGCTGCTCCTGTACGGCCTTGATGTTGGGGTCGGCGATGGCGCTCTCGGCCGCCGGGACGACGGGCAGGACGCCGGTCTTCTTGACCAGCTCCAGGTCGGTCGCCTCGGAGGCGAAGAACTTCAGGAAGTCGACGGCCTCCTGCGGGGCGCCCCGGCGCAGGGCGTGCCCGCCGCCTCCGCCGAACACCTCGGTGATGGCGCCCTTGCCGCCCTCGACCGCGGGGAACGGGAAGAACCCGAGGTCCTTGCCGAGGCCCTTGCCCGCGTCGGCCTGCACCACGGGCGCCCACTGGCCCATGAGTTCCATGGCCGCCTTGCCGTTGCCGACGGCGGCGGCCTGGCCGGTGGGGGTGGAGTAGGCGGCGCCGAGGAAGCCCTTCTGGAACGGCTGGAGGCCGACGAGTTCCTTCAGGTGCTCTCCCGCCTCGACGAAGGGGGCGCTGGTGAAGTCCTTGTCGTCGTAGGCCTTCTGCAGGGCCTCGACACCGGCGGTGCGCATCGCCAGGTAGGCCCAGTAGTACATGCCGGGCCACTTCTCCTTGCCGGCCAGCGCCAGGGGCGTGACACCGGCGGACTTCAGCTTGCGTACGGCGTCGAGGAAGCCGTTCCAGGTGGTCGGGGGTGCGCTGATGCCGGCCTTCGCGAAGAGCGCCTTGTTGTACCAGAAGCCGATCATGCCGATGTCGAACGGGATGCCGTAGACCCTGTCGTCGATCAGGTACGGCTCCCGGGCGGCCGGGAGCAGGGCGTCGCCCCACGGCTTGGTGCTGTCCGTGAGGTCCTCGACGAGGCCTGCGTCGACCTGCTGCTTGAGTACGCCACCGCCCCAGGTGTGGAAGATGTCGGGCAGCTTGCCCGAGGAGGTCAACGCCGTCATCTTCGACTTGTAGGCGTCGTTCTCCATCTGGACGATCTTTACCTTGACCTTGGGGTTCTGGGCCTCGAACTTCCGGGCGAGGGCGGCCCAGACGGTCTTGGCCGGCTCGGTGGTGGAGATGTTCCACCACTCGATCGTGGTCGTCCCCGACGACCCTCCGTCCGAGTCCCCGCCGCATGCGGTCAGTGCCATTCCCAGACCGGCCGCGGCGGAGGCCGCCAGGAAGCCGCGGCGGGACAGTGCCGGGTCGCCCATCATGCGCTCCTTGGGTACGGGACGGCGCTACCGCGTCCGTCCACTGGATCGAAAGTTTCGAAAGAGATCCAGAAAGCTTCGTTGTTGCCGCACCCTAGAGACAGCCGCCAAACGGTGGCAACCCCTTGTGCACGGTGAATCTGTCACCGGCACACGGGGCTTGAAGGAGGCTGGGCCGAGCGTCGACTTTCCGCGGCCTTCCGGAAGGAGCGGTCGGACGGAGGCGGGGACGCATGCGGACCAGTCGTTCGCCGCCTCCGCCGAGCGAGAAGACAAGCGTGCCGTGACCGGCTGGGCGCACCCCATCGAAGTCGTCGCGCACCGGCTCGGGTTCGAAGGACCGAGGAGGTGGAACTGAGGGAGCAGACGAGGTAATAGAAGGAGAGCCGGGTGCGCTGTGGGAGCCCGCACATGGATGCTGGGGGACGAAACATTCGGGTCACTTGGCGAACGTTACGAAGGTGCCCTGCAGGTGTCACCCACTCCGGCGACAAGAAGACCGATACCCGACGCCCTCCGCGTCCGCGATCACGGAGGGTGTTCACCCCTCGGCCGGCGCAGGACCGTCGCCCGCATAACGGAATACGCGGCTCGGCGACCGCCCAACATGCTCTCAGCTCGTGGTTTGACGTTCACGGCGCAGATCCGCCGCCCCGGCGGCCAGTCTTAACGGAAGCTTGACGCGCTCAGTGACCTCATCCACAGGCCATCGCATCACGCTCCGCTTACGCTGATCGGGCCGTCCAGTGATGGCCGGAATCATGCTGAACGCACATCGGGAGCACGTCGATGGCCACCACTGAGCACCCGCCGCCGAGCCGTACGGAGCCCGCTCCACCCAGTCGCCTGCGCGCCTGGATGCTGGAGGGTCTGTCCGACATGGGCAAGGGCGGCGGCCACACCGGGCCCCATGCCGAACCGGAGCCCCCGCACAAGGGCCAGCGCTGGTGGCGGGTGATGTGCCTGACCGGCGTCGACTACTTCTCCACGCTCGGCTACCAGCCGGGCATCGCGGCGCTCGCCGCCGGGCTGCTGTCGCCGGTCGCGACGATCGTGCTGGTCATCGTCACCCTGGCGGGCGCCCTGCCGGTCTACCGCCGGGTGGCCGAGGAGAGCCCGCACGGCGAGGGCTCGATCGCGATGCTGGAGCGGCTGCTCTCCTTCTGGCAGGGCAAGCTGTTCGTGCTGACCCTGCTGGGCTTCGCCGCCACCGACTTCCTGATCACCATCACCCTGTCGGCCGCCGACGCATCCACCCACCTCGTGGAGAACCCTCATCTGACCGGCGTCCTGCACGACAAGCAGATGCTGATCACGCTCGTCCTCGTGGCACTGCTCGGCGCGGTGTTCCTCAAGGGCTTCCTGGAGGCCATCGGTGTCGCGGTCGCCCTGGTGGGCGCCTACCTCGCGCTCAACGTGGTCGTGGTGGCCGTCGGCTTCTACCACGTGGTCACCGCGGGCCATGTGGTCACCGACTGGGCCGGTGCCCTCACCACTCAGCACAGCAATGTCTTCGTCATGATCGGCGTGGCCCTGCTCGTCTTCCCGAAGCTGGCCCTCGGCCTCTCCGGGTTCGAGACCGGCGTGGCCGTGATGCCGCACGTCAAGGGCGACCCGGACGACACGGAGGAACGGCCGGCCGGCCGCATCCGCGACACGAAGAAACTGCTCACCACGGCCGCCCTCATCATGAGCGGCTTCCTGATCACCACCAGCTTCATCACCACGCTCCTCATCCCGGAGAAGGAGTTCGAGGCGGGCGGCCAGGCCAACGGGCGTGCGCTGGCCTATCTGGCGCACCAGTACCTGGGCAACACCTTCGGCACCGTCTACGACGCCTCGACGATCGCCATCCTGTGGTTCGCCGGCGCCTCCGCGATGGCCGGCCTGCTCAATCTGATGCCGCGCTACCTCCCCCGCTACGGCATGGCACCGCACTGGGCCAGGGCCGTCCGCCCCATGGTCATCGTCTTCACGCTGATCGCCTTCCTCGTCACCTGGATCTTCGACGCCGATGTCAACGCGCAGGGCGGCGCCTACGCCACCGGTGTGCTGGTCCTCATCAGCTCCGCGGCCATCGCGGTGACCATCGCCGCCCGCAAGGCACGGCAGCGGAACTGGACCATCGCCTTCGCGGTCATCTCCGCGGTGTTCCTCTACACGACGGTCGCGAACGTCATCGAGCGCCCGGACGGCGTGAAGATCGGCGCCTGCTTCATCGCCGGCATCATCCTGGTCTCCCTGCTGTCCCGGCTGGCCCGGTCGTTCGAACTCCGCGTGACCAGCGTGACGCTGGACTCCATGGCGGAGCGTTTCGTCCGGGACATGGCCAGCCGACGGATGCGGTTCATCGCCAACGAACCCGACCGGCGCGACATCGCCGAGTACCGCGACAAGATCGAGCAGATCCGGCACGACAACGACGTATCCGGGCAGGAGGACTTCGTCTTCGTCGAGGTGACGGTCACCGACCCGTCCGAGTTCGAGGCGGGCCTGACCGTACGCGGCGACGTACTCCACGGCCGCTACCGCGTCCTGACCCTGGAGTCCTCCTCCATCCCCAACGCCCTGGCCGCGCTCCTCCTGCACGTCCGGGACATGACCGGCCGCACCCCGCACATCTACTTCGAGTGGACCGAAGGGGGCCCCTTCGCCAACCTCCTGCGCTTCTTCCTGTTCGGGCAGGGCGAAGTCGCCCCGGTGACCCGCGAGGTCCTGCGCGAGGCGGAACCGGACCGGAAGCGGCGGCCGAGGGTGCACGTGGGCTGAGTCAGGCCGTCGGTCTCCGCCGGCCGAAGCCCCTGCGGGGCGGGCGCACCACGATCTGCCCGTAGTTGATCTCGCCGGTGATCCGTACCCGCAGCACGACCGGGGCGTCCGCCGCCGCACGCGCCTTGATCTGGGAGTAGTTCGTCACGAGCGCGCCGGTGTCCACCACGACCCCCGGCCGGGTCAGCAGCTTCAGGGCCCCGGCCCGCATGGCCAGGTCGATGTGCAGCGTGTCCTGGGTGATCACCGCGTCGGTGAAGTCGAGCGTCACCTCGCCCCACGCCGACCGGACCTCCAGCCGCCGCGGCACCACCCAGCCGTCACCGCGCCGGGTCGAGGACCCTTCCTGCTCGATCCGGACGACCTCCTGGGCGTCGACGCCGGTCCCGCCCGCCACTGCGGGCAGATCCGCGGTCAGCACCGCGAGCTCGCCCACCGTACGGGCGGACAGCGCGGCCTCCAGCCGTTCGTCGAGCTCCTCCAGGGTGAGCCGGCCGTCCCCCGCGGCGACGCGCAGCACGTCCACGGTCCGGTCCCGGTCCGCGTGCGAGGCCCTCACCTCGGGCGATCCACCGGTACGCGAGAGTTCCCCCGTCATCACTTCTCCCCGACTCTCCCCGGGCACGCACCCGGCCCACCCACTCGACGACTAACGCTATATCGCGTTATACCCAACGGCCAACCCCGCATCCGCCGTTCCCGTCCCACGCCCCTATCGTGACCGGCATGCAGTCCTACACGATCGGCCAGGCAGCACGACTGCTCGGCGTGAGCCCGGACACCGCCCGGCGCTGGGCGGACGCGGGCCGCATCACCACCCATCGCGACGAGGCCGGACGGCGGCTCGTCGACGGACGGGACCTGGCCGCGTTCTCGGTGGAACTCGCCAGGTCCGGCACCGCCGAGGAGGACACCCCGTACACCTCGGCCCGCAACGCCTTCCCCGGCATCGTCACCGCGATCAAGCTCGGTGACGTCGCCGCCCAGGTGGAGATCCAGGCCGGCCCGCACCGCCTCGTCTCCCTGCTCACCCGCGAGGCCGTCGAGGAACTGGGCCTGGAGGTCGGCATGGAGGCGACGGCCCGCGTGAAGTCGACGAACGTCCATATCGACCGGGTCTGAGGTCCGTAGGAACGCACATACACACCCAGCAGCCCTCTTCCCCTGGCTCATGCGAAGCCACAGCAGACCTACGCCTCGCAGATGCGTCAGTATGATCGGCGTATCGGAGGAGCCCAGCGGCTCTTCCCCCGCACACCGAGGGAGTGGCCCCGAGATGACCCGTTCCGCGCACCGGACCCGCCGGATCCTCCAGGTCGCCGGTGTGTCCGCAGCCGCGCTGCTGACTCTGAGCGCCTGCTCCTCCGGCACCGGCTCGGACAAGGGCTCCTCCCCTTCGAAACCCTCCGGCACGGTCACCGTCTTCGCCGCCGCCTCCCTGGAGGAGAGCTTCAAGGCCCTGGGCAAGACGTTCGAGAAGGAGCACCCGGGCACGAAGGTCACCTTCAACTTCGGCGGCAGCGACACCCTCGCCGCCAGCATCACCAGCGGCGCCCCGGCCGATGTCTTCGCCGCCGCCAGCGCCAAGACCATGGCGACCGTGACGGACAAGCAGGACGCGGCGGACACGCCGGTCACCTTCGTCCGCAACCGGCTGGAGATCGCCACGCCCCCGGGCAACCCCGACCGGATCTCCTCCCTGAAGGACCTCACCAAGCCCGGCCTGAAGGTCGTCCTGTGCGACAAGACCGTGCCGTGCGGCGCCGCCGCCCAGAAGGCGCTGGACACCGGCGGCCTGAAGCTCACCCCCGTCTCGTACGAACAGGACGTCAAGAGCGCCCTGACCAAGGTCGAGCTGAAGGAGGCCGACGCCGCCGTCGTCTACCGGACCGACGTGCGGGCGGCGGGTGACAAGGTGTACGGCGTGGAGTTCCCCGAGTCGGCCCAGGCCGTCAACGACTATCCGATCGCCCTGCTCAAGAACGCCCCCAACCCCGGGACGGCGAAGGCGTTCGTCGCCCTCGTGCGATCCGCCGAGGGCCAGAGGGTGCTCTCCGAGGCCGGGTTCCTCAAGCCGTGACCGACACGCTGGAAAGCCGGCCCCGCCGCGATCGCACCCGTGGCCGGGCACGAGCGGTGCCGGTGCCCCTGCTGGTGCCCGCCCTGGTCGGCCTGGCGTTCCTGCTCCTGCCTCTGATCGCCCTGCTCGTACGGGCGCCGTGGCGCGGCCTCCCCGAGCAGCTGACGAGTGCCGAGGTGTGGGAGGCACTCCGGCTGTCGCTCCTCTGCGCCACGGCGGCGACGGGCCTGAGTCTGGTCGTCGGCGTACCGCTGGCCTGGCTGCTGGCCCGCACACGGTTCCCCGGCCGGGGTTTCGTCCGGGCCCTGGTGACCCTGCCCCTGGTGCTGCCGCCGGTGGTGGGCGGTGTGGCCCTGCTGCTCGCCTTCGGGCGCAACGGCGTCATCGGGCAGTGGCTCGACTCCTGGTTCGGGATCACCCTGCCCTTCACCACGACGGGTGTCGTACTCGCCGAGACGTTCGTGGCGATGCCGTTCCTCGTCATCAGCGTGGAGGGCACCCTGCGGGCCGCCGACCCGCGCTACGAGGAGGCGGCCACCACCCTGGGGGCCTCCCGCTTCACCGCGTTCCGCCGGGTCACCCTGCCGCTGATCGCGCCGGGCATCGCGGCCGGTGCCGTGCTGGCCTGGGCACGGGCCCTCGGCGAGTTCGGCGCGACGATCACCTTCGCGGGCAACTTCCCGGGCCGCACCCAGACCATGCCGCTGGCGGTCTACCTGGCTCTCCAGAACGACCCGGCGGCGGCGATCGCCCTCAGCCTGGTACTGCTGGCGGTGTCCATCGCGGTACTGGCGGCCCTGCGCGACCGCTGGATGACGCCGTCGTGATGTCCGGGACCGACTGCCGGACGAGGGCCTGCCGGCACGGCCCGGAACCGGATGACGGCCCTCTGCCCCCCCTGACCACCTGGACGCGAACCTCATGACCGAGACGACCGACCGCGACGGCCCAACCCCCGGCCTCCGCACCGAGGGCCTCGACGCCCACCTCGTCGTCGACCGCGGCTCCTTCCGCCTCGATGTCGCCCTCACCGCCGCCCCCGGCGACGTCGTCGCGCTGCTCGGCCCCAACGGCGCCGGCAAGACCACCGCCCTGCGCGCCCTCGCCGGCCTCGCCCCGCTCACCTCGGGGCATCTGGTGCTGGAGGGTAGGCCGTTGGACCGTACGCCGCCCGAGTCCCGCCCGGTCGGCGTCGTCTTCCAGGACTACCTGCTCTTCCCGCACCTGACCGCCCTGGACAACGTCGCCTTCGGGCCGCGCTGCCGGGGCGCCGGCAGGGCCGAGGCCCGCGCCCAGGCCGCCGAGTGGCTGGACCGGATGGGCCTGGCCGACCACGCCGGCGCCAAGCCCCGCCGTCTGTCGGGCGGCCAGGCCCAGCGCGTGGCGCTGGCCCGTGCCCTGGCCACCCGGCCCCGGCTGCTGCTCCTGGACGAACCCCTCGCCGCGCTCGACGCCCGCACCCGCCTGGAGGTGCGCGCCCAGCTCCGTCGCCACCTCGCCGAGTTCGAGGCCGTGGCCGTCCTCGTCACGCACGACCCGCTGGACGCCATGGTGCTGGCCGACCGCCTGGTCGTCGTCGAGCACGGCCACGTCGTCCAGGAGGGCACGCCCTCCCACATCGCCCGCCACCCCCGCACGGACTACATCGCCCGGCTCGTCGGCCTCAACCTCTACCGAGGACGGGCCGAGGGCCACGCCGTCCGGCTCGACGCGGGCCCGGCCGTCACGACCACGGAAGAGCTCTCGGGCCCGGCCTTCGTGGCGTTCCCGCCCGGCGCCGTGACGCTGTACCGGGAGCGCCCCACCGGCTCCAGCGCCCGCAACCTGTGGCGCTGCGAGGTCGCCGGGCTGGAGACGCACGGCGACCAGATCCGCGCGGACCTCACCGGCGAACTCCCCCTGACCGCCGACCTCACCACGGTCGCCGCGGCCGAACTCGACCTGCATCCCGGCGCCGCGGTATGGGCGACGGTCAAGGCGACGCAGACGCACGCATACCCGGCATAAGGGGCTCGCCGGGCTACCGTGCACCCATGAGCCTGAGCATCCGCAACCAGCTTCCCGGCACCGTCACCGCCGTCACGCCGGGCGAGGCCATGGCGATCGTCAGGGTGCGCCTCACCGGCGGCCAGGCCCTCACCGCGGCGATCACCCGCGAGGCGGCGGACGACCTCGGTCTCACGCCGGGCACCGCCGTGCGCGCCCTGGTGAAGTCGACGGAGGTCTCGCTGGCCACCGCCCCCGTCGAGGGCCTTTCCATCCGCAACCGGCTCCCCGGCACGGTCAGAGGCATCGCCACCGGTGACGCGATGGCGTCCGTGCGGGTCACCGTCGAAGGCGGCGAACTGACCGCCGCGATCACCAGGGACGCCGCGGACGACCTCGGCCTGTCGGCCGGAACCCCCGTCGTCGCCCTGATCAAGTCGACCGAGGTGTCCCTCGCCGCCGAATGACGAGAGGGGCTCCGCGGTGCGGGGCCCCTCTCCTGCGCCCGGACGACCGGGCGGCCGATCAGTCCTCGTAGGCGTCCAGCGGCGGGCAGGAGCAGACCAGGTTCCGGTCGCCGAAGGCCTGGTCGATGCGGCGCACCGGCGGCCAGTACTTGTCGGCGGTCGAGACCCCGGCCGGGAAGACGGCCTCCTCACGGCTGTATGCGTGCTCCCACTCGCCGGCGAGGGTCCCGGCGGTGTGCGGGGCACCCCGCAGGGGGTTGTCGTCCGCGGGCCACTCGCCGGAGCCGACCTTCTCGATCTCCGCACGGATGGCGATCATCGCCTCGCAGAACCGGTCCAGCTCGGTCAGGTCCTCCGACTCGGTCGGCTCGATCATCAGCGTCCCGGCCACCGGGAACGACATCGTCGGCGCGTGGAAGCCGTAGTCGATCAGCCGCTTGGCGACGTCGTCGACGCTCACCCCGGTCGCCTTGGTCAGCGGGCGCAGGTCGATGATGCACTCGTGCGCGACGAGCCCGCCGGGGCCGGTGTAGAGCACCGGGTAGTGCGGCTCCAGGCGCTTGGCGATGTAGTTGGCACTGAGCACCGCGACCTGCGTGGCCCGCTTCAGCCCCTCGCCGCCCATGAGCCGGACGTACGCCCAGGAGATCGGCAGGATGCCGGCGGAGCCCCACGGCGCCGCGGAGATGGGACCGACACCCGTGTGAGGGCCCGCCTCGGGCTGGAGCGGGTGGTTCGGCAGGTACGGCGCGAGGTGCTCACGCACCGCCACCGGACCGACACCGGGGCCGCCACCGCCGTGCGGGATGCAGAAGGTCTTGTGCAGGTTCAGGTGCGAGACGTCCCCGCCGAAGTGCCCCGGCTTGGCGAGTCCGACGAGCGCGTTGAGGTTGGCCCCGTCGACGTAGACCTGCCCGCCCGCCTCGTGCACCTGGGCGCAGATCTCGGAGACGTGCTCCTCGAACACGCCGTGCGTGGACGGGTACGTGATCATCAGCACCGCCAGCTCGTCGCGGTACTGCTCGATCTTCGCCCGCAGGTCCTCGACGTCGATCTCGCCGTCCTCGGCGGTCTTCACGACGACGACCTTCATGCCCGCCATCACCGCGCTCGCGGCGTTGGTCCCGTGCGCGGACGAGGGAATCAGGCACACGGTGCGCTGCTCGTCCCCGTTGGCCCGGTGGTACCCGCGTACGGCGAGCAGACCGGCCAGCTCGCCCTGCGACCCGGCGTTCGGCTGGAGGGACACCTTGTCGTACCCGGTGACCTCGGCGAGACGGTCCTCCAGCTCACGGATGAGCGTGAGGTAGCCGCCGGCCTGCTCGGCGGGCGCGAAGGGGTGCAGCTGCCCGAACTCGGGCCAGGTGACCGGCTCCATCTCCGTGGTCGCGTTGAGCTTCATGGTGCAGGAGCCCAGCGGGATCATGCCCCGGTCGAGCGCGTAGTCGCGGTCGGCCAGCCGGCGCAGGTAGCGCAGCATGGCGGTCTCGGAGCGGTGCTGGTGGAAGACGGGGTGCGTCAGGTACTCGTCGGTCCGCAGCAGGGCCTGCGGAAGCCCGTCCTCCGTGGCCGCGTCCAGCGCCTCGACGACGCCCTCGACCCCGAAGGCGGCCCATACGGCACGCAGCTGGGCCCGCGTGGTGGTCTCGTCGCAGGCGATCGAGACGTGGTCGGCGTCGACGAGCCGCAGGTTGACCCCGTTCTCCTGCGCGGCGGCCACGACGTCGGCGGCCCGGCCCGCGACGCGCACGGTCAGGGTGTCGAAGTAGGACCCGTGCACGACCTCGACCCCGCCGTTCGCGAGCCCGGCGGCGAGGACCGTGGCGTACCGGTGGGTGCGCCGCGCGATGCCCTTGAGGCCCTCCGGCCCGTGGTAGACGGCGTACATGCCGGCCATGACGGCGAGCAGCACCTGGGCGGTGCAGATGTTGCTGGTGGCCTTCTCGCGGCGGATGTGCTGCTCACGCGTCTGGAGCGCCAGCCGGTACGCCTTGTTCCCGTCGGCGTCCACGGACACGCCGACGAGCCGCCCGGGCAGGCTGCGCGCCATCTTGTCCTTGACCGCCATGTAACCGGCGTGCGGACCGCCGAAGCCCATCGGCACGCCGAAGCGCTGTGTCGTCCCGACGGCGATGTCCGCGCCGAGCTCACCGGGGGACTTCAGCAGCGTCAGGGCGAGCAGATCCGCGGCGACGGTGACGAGCGCCCCGAGCTCGTGCGCCTGGTCGACGACCGGCTTGATGTCCCGTACGGCCCCGGAGGCGCCCGGGTACTGGATCAGCACGCCGTTGATCTCGCGCTCGGCGATCTCGGCGGGAATGCCCTCGCCGAGGTCGGCGACGACGACCTCGACGCCGGTCGGCTCGGCCCGGGTCTGGATCACGGCGATGGTCTGCGGCAAGGCGTCCGCGTCGACCAGGAACAGGCCCTTCTTGTTCTTGCCGAGGCGCCGCGACAGCGCCATGGCCTCGGCGGCCGCGGTGCCCTCGTCGAGCAGGGAGGCACCGGAGGTGGGCAGTCCGGTGAGGTCGGCGACCATCGTCTGGAAGTTGAGCAGCGCCTCGAGCCGCCCCTGCGAGATCTCCGGCTGGTACGGCGTGTAGGCCGTGTACCAGGCCGGGTTCTCCATGACGTTGCGCATGATGACCGGCGGCGTGAACGTGCCGTAGTACCCGAGCCCGATCATGGAGCCGAGGACCTGGTTGCGGTCGGCGAGGGAGCGCAGCTCGGCGATCACCTCGGCCTCGCTGCGGGCGCCCGGCAGGTCCAGCGCCTCGGCGCTCTTGATCACGGCCGGGACAGCGGCGGCCGTGAGCTCGTCCAGCGAGCCGTAGCCGACCTGCGCGAGCATCTTGGCACAGGCCTCGTGGTCGGGGCCGATGTGGCGCTGCTCGAAGGGGACTGCCTCTTCGAGTTCGGAGAGCGGGATGCGATGGGCGGTCATTTGCGGAGGCCTCCTGGTCTGACACGACCTTCGAGGGGCACCACGGCACGGGTACCCGGACGGCCTCCCCCTCTGTCATCTCAACCTGAGAGCTTCACCGGATCGCCCGAAGGCCTCCGGCTTTCACCGTCGGTGAGAGCGGAAGCCGTCGACACCCGCCCTGCTTTCCAGAGTGACCTCGTCCGTGCGGTACGTGAGCCTGAGAGATTCCGGGGAGGATTTGCTCCTTCGGCGCCTCCGATGGTGTCTGGAGGACTCTCCCGCACGGGGTCAGCAGCCGCTGCCAGCGTACCAGCGAGGCTCACGGACGAACCTTCGAGTGGCCACCTCTCCGATTGTGCCGTTTTGTTGTGCTTACGGATGAGTTGCGACCCATGTGGAGGGCCCGTGCGAACCGATATCGATCCGCGCAACCTGATCGGCCGCAAGGCGTTCGACCGCAACGGAACCAGGATCGGCACGATCGACGAGGTCTACCTCGACGACGCCACCGGCGAGCCGGAATGGGCGGCCATACGGACCGGCCTGTTCAGCAGGGACGCTTTCGTCCCCCTCGAGCCCAGCGAACTGATCGACGGCGCCCTCCACGTGCCCTTCGACCGCGCCCTGATCAAGGACGCCCCCGACTTCGGCGTGGGCCGCCACCTCTCCCCGGAGCAAGAGCTGCAGCTCTACCACCACTACGGCCTCGACGTCACCGCGCCTCCCCCTCTCGCGGACCGCGACTTCGGCAAGTTGGCGGGCACGGACGAGACGGCCTGAAGCCCGGCAAGCCACCTATGGAGCAGCGGACCGCAGCCCCACGGCTCCGGCCCCACCTTCCGTCCCAGGGCTCTCCTCCGGTCTCGATAACACCAGGGGCAACGGATCAGCCGGCTCCAGGTCCGGATCGTCGACGCGGAAGGTCCGCACCCGCCCGGGCTCCGAGCCGGGCGTCTCGAACCGCACGGTGACCCGCCCCAGACCGCTGCCCTGCACCCACCCGTGCCCGAACAGGGTGTGCCGTACGTCGTGCCCGGCGGGCCACCGCCGCTCGGCGAGCGCCGGCTGCTCCTCGACCGGCGCCACGGCATCCTTCTCGACGGGCCCCTCCGTCTCCGCCCGCTCCCCCGCCGCCTGCGCGAAGAGATCCTCCTGCGTGTAGTCGGCGAGACCGCTGACGCCCACCCCGAGCAGCCGCACACCGCCCGTCGTGTCGACCGAGTCGAGCAGCCTGGCCGCCGCCTCCCGGATCACCCCGGGATCGTCCGTCGGTCCGCGCAGCGTCTCGGACCGGGTGAGCGTCGAGAAGTCGTACCGCCGCACCTTCAGCACGATGGTCCGCCCGGACAGCCCCGCCCCGCGCAGCCTCCGCACACACCGATCGGCCAGTCGCTGCACCTCTAGACCGACCCGCACCCGGTCGTGGATGTCCACGTCGTAGGTGTCCTCGACCGACACCGACTTCGCCTCCCGCTCCGCCACGACAGGCCGGTCGTCCCGCGCCAGCGCCATGGCGTAGAGCCCGTGCCCGTGCGCCTTGCCCAGCAGCCGGACCAGCTCGTCCTCCCCCGCCTCGGCGATCTCCTCGACCGTGGTGATCCCGGCCCGCCGCAGATGGTCACCGGTCGCCGGCCCGACCCCCGGCAACGTCCGCACCGACATCGGCCCCAGCATCGCCCGCTCGGTCCCCGGCTCGATCACCACCAGTCCGTCCGGCTTGGCCTGCTCCGAAGCGATCTTCGCGAGCATCTTGGAGGCGGCGAGCCCCACCGACCCCGTGAGCCCGGTGACGGCCCGTATGTCCGCGCGCAACCGCGTTCCGACCAGCCGCGCCGACTGCTCGTCCCAGGCCGCTCCACCGGCCTCCAGGTCCACGAACGCCTCGTCCAGGCTCAGCGGCTCCACCAGCGGCGACAACGCCCGCAGCAGCTCCATCACCCGCTCGCTGATCGCCTTGTAGAAACCGAAGCGCGGCACGAGATACGCGGCATGGGGCGCGAGCCGCCGGGCCTGCCCCATCGGCATCGCCGAATGCACACCGAAGACCCTGGCCTCGTACGACGCCGTGGCCACCACACCCCGCGGCCCGAGCCCGCCCACGACGACGGCCTTCCCGCGCAGACTCGGCTTGGACGCCTGCTCCACCGAGGCGAAGAAGGCATCCATGTCGAGATGCAGGATCGTGGGCGCGGTTCTCACATCTCCGATGCTGCCCTACGCCACTGACAACGCCCCCGCCAACGCACCTACGCCCCCGGGAGAAAGCGCTTGCAGCCCGGCGCGGAAACGTCCCGCCGGTAACAACCACGAAGCCACCGCCCTGCCGGACGACTCAGACGGCCCGGTTCCGCCGCCGCGCCAGCTCGTCCGCAGGGTTGGGCCCGACCAGGGTCTCGCCGGTGTCGATCCGCTCGCCGTGCAGCTGGGACAGCGCGCTCTCGACATCCCGCCACACCACACCGACGGCGATCCCGAAGACGCCCTGACCCCCTTGGAGCAGGGCATGGACCTCGTCCGGCGAGGTGCACTCGTAGACCGTCGCTCCGTCACTCATCAGCGTCATCCGCTCCAGGTCGCGGAAACCGCGTTCTCTGAGGTGCTGGACGGCCGTGCGGATGTTCTGGAGCGACACCCCGGTGTCGAGGAACCGCTTGACGATCTTCAGGACGACGACGTCCCGGAAGCTGTACAGCCGCTGCGTCCCCGACCCGTAGGCGGGGCGCACACTCGGCTCGACGAGGCCGGTGCGGGCCCAGTAGTCGAGCTGCCGGTAGGTGATACCGGCGGCCGCACAGGCGGTGGGGCCGCGATAGCCGATCTGCTCGGACGCCATGGACGTCGTCCCTCCGCTGCTCGGCACGGCCGTCGGTCGCTGCGGAACGTGATCAGCCACGCCGCCCGGTTGGGGGCGCCCCCCGCTCGGGCGGAGCCGTGAGCCCGGGGGAGGGTACGGACCGCTCGCCCTGAGACTGCGCTCGGGGCCACCCCCAGCCGTACCGTCGCCGCTGCTTCTCACGCCGACCTCCGTCCTTGACCTGCCTTCTCGACGGTAGGCAGTCACCCGGGGTGCGTCAACGATCGCCACACTCGCCACGCCGAGTGATAATCACCCTAAGAGTGGTTTCCCGTGCCCCACCGCGGGGAAAGGCTAGCCGAATGCCTCCGATACGGGCCGCGTGACGCTCTCACTCGCCTCCGGCACATGCGGGCATTTCACCCGTCACACACGGCGGGCGACCCTGCCGCGGACCACATCGTCCGCCGGGCCGCCCACACGCCTCACTGGCCGCCGCCACTCCCCGCCATCCGGCTCTCGCCGGAATCCAGCGCTCACTGGCTGCTGCTGCCGAAGTCCTCCGGGGAGATCTGGTCGAGGAACTCGCGGAACTTCTCCACCTCGTCCTCCTGCTCGTCCGGGATCGCGATGCCGGCGTCGTCGAGCACCGTGTCACTGCCGTAGATCGGTGTCCCGGTGCGCAGGGCCAGCGCTATGGCGTCGGACGGGCGGGCGCTCACCTCGACGCCGCTGGCGAAGACCAGCTCCGCGTAGAAGACGCCCTCACGCAGGTCCGTGATGCGCACTTCCGTGAGCTCCTGGCCGACGGCCTCCAGCACGTCCTTGAACAGGTCGTGGGTCAGCGGCCGCGCGGGAGCCATGCCCTGCTGGGCGAAGGCGATCGCCGTCGCCTCCCCCGGTCCGATCCAAATGGGGAGGTAACGGTCGCCCCCCACTTCACGCAGCAGCACGATCGGTTGGTTGGAGGGCATTTCCACCCGGACACCTACGACATCGAGCTCGTTCACACAGCAACCCTAGGCCGTGCTCGGGACGTTTGGGTAGTCGGGCCGGGAACGGGCGCCTGATCCGGCCCGCCCACGACCGGCCGTCTCACGGCAGCCGCACCCCGAGCGCCGTCTGCACCAGCGCCGCGTGCAACTTCACCGTGAGCCCCGCAAGCTCCTTGGTACGGGTCTCGGCATGAGCCCTGGTCTGCGGGTTCCGGTGCCGCTTCAGCGGGGCCACCACCTGGTCCACGAGCCCGGCCTCGCGATCGGCGGCGGCCTTCATCACCCGCAGGTGCCGCGGCTCGATCCCGAACCGCCCCAGTTCGGCGATCAGCGAGGCCACCGTGACCGCCTCCGCGTCGTACACCCCGTCCTCCAGTGGAGTGACGAGCCCGTACGACTCCCACTCCCTGAGCTCCTCCTCGCCGACACCGGCGGCGGCGAGCAGCTCCTGGCGCCCGATCCTGGCCGCCGTGGGCGCCTCGGGCGGCTCGGCCACGCTCTCGCCGTCGCGCTGACGGCCCAGGGCCGGCAGCTGGACGGCCTCGCCGCGCTCCATGGCCTCCAGATGCTCGCGGATCACCTTCAGGGGCAGATAGTGGTCCCGCTGCATCCTCAGGACATGGCCGAGACGCTCGACGTCGTGAGCGCTGAACTTGCGATACCCCGACGGGGTCCGCTGCGGCTCGATGAGCCCCTCCGCCTCCAGGAAACGGATCTTGGAGATGGTGACTTCGGGGAACTCGTCGCGCAGCACGTTCAGCACCGTGCCGATGCTCATCAGCCTGTCCGTGGCGGCGGTGCCGTGCCCGGCACCGCCGCTCGGTGTTTGCAGCATGGACCTTCCCTGACGGACGGACCTTCGCGGGGTTCCCCGGCCGGAATCCGGTCAGTAGCCCCGCTGGCTGGCGTAGAAGACCAGCCGGTACTTGCCGATCTGCACCTCGTCGCCGTTGTTCAAGGCGACCTGGTCGATCCGCTCGCGGTTCACGTACGTGCCGTTCAGGCTGCCCACGTCGGCCACCGTGAACGAGCCGTCCTGCCCGCGGCGGAACTCCACATGCCGCCGGGAGACCGTCACGTCGTCCAGGAAGATGTCGCTCTGCGGATGGCGCCCGGCCGTGGTCAGATCGCCGTCCAGCAGGAAGCGGCTGCCCGAGTTCGGCCCGCGGCGCACGACCAGGAGCGCGGAACCCAGCGGCAGCGCGTCGACCGCCGCCTGCGCCTCGGGCGACAGCGTCGGCATCGGCGTCTGGCCGGTGGTCTCGCTGTCGTAGGCCTCGAGACCGGAGATGGAGATCGTGGAGGTCGTCTCGGACGGACGCTCCGCCGCCGCCCCCGCCCGCAGCGGCGCGCCGCAGTTGGAACAGAAGCGGCTGTTCTCCGCGTTGCGGTTACCGCACCTCGTACACACCAGGGCCGACATCGGATCCTCCTGCCGCGGCTGCCCACCGGGGGCATTGGACGCATACGGGTCGGAAAACCCTCCACCCGCACTTGAGGGTTGCCCGAAACCTATGCCGCCGGGCCGCGCAGGGTCAACCGACGGCGCGCCCTGACCTCCGGAAACGTCACCGCCCGGGCCACCGACCTGGTCCCGGAACAGCGGCCGCTGGCCCTCCGCGTCAGGCTGTGCGCGATGGCGAGCGGTCGCATTGTCGCTGCCCTCTCGCGCGCTCTTGCCGAACAACTTCGCAAACAACTTCACGGGCGATTCCCCTTGACCGAAACAGACCCGCCCGTGGGGCAGGACGAACCCTGACTGAACACTCTGGCCGACCCGGACATCCTGACAACGTCCGTCTGCACCAGACAGTTTCCACCACGCACCACCCATTCGGTGCGCCGACCCCCCGCAACCTCATGCCCTCGCCGGACCTCGCCCATGCACCCCCGGTTCACTGCGAGGACGACCGAGCGTAGTCAGGCCGCTTCACCGCCCGCAAGGCGTCCACGACGATCTTGGTCGACCGCTCGATGGTGACCGTGGCCTGTTCCTTCTCGAGAGTCTGCACCACGCCTCCGGGGATGTTGAGCGCCGGCTCGAGATCCTGCGGCTTGCCGATGACCTTGAAACGATAGGGCGCGTTGATCTTGTTCCCGTCGACGCTCACGCCCTTGCCGGAGTCCGTCAGATACGTGCCCGCGACGACCCGCACGCCGTTCACCTGGATCGCCTCGGCACCCGCCGCGCGCAGCTCCTGGATCGCGTCGAGCAGCATGTCCGCCTCGACCGTCCCCTTCGTGTCCTCGATGGTCATGGTGATGCCGGGCCCCTGCGCGGCCACCGTGCCGGCCAGGATGCCGAGTTGCCTCTCCTTCTCGATGGTCTGCTTCCGGGCCTCCTCGGCCTGGTCCGAGCTGTTCTCCAGCTCGTCACGCTGCTTCTCGAGACCCTGCTTCTCGTCCTCAAGACGCTGCGTACGGTCATCCAGTTCATCGAGGATGCGGACAAGATCTTCCTGACGCGCACCGCGCAGCGCGCTGTCACTGTTGCTGTGCGAGGCCACCTGCACGGCCAGCCCGAACCCGAGGCCGAACAGCAGCAGCGCGACGATGAGTTGGGCCCGTGAGACCCGCGGCGGCCACAGCCCCTTCACCAGCCGCTGCCGTCCGGTCAGCTGCGGCTCGGACGCGGCAGCCGCCTGCGGTTCGGGCCCCGGTTCCGGCTCTGGTTCCGGTTCCGGCTCCGGGGCGTCCCGGGCGGCGGATACCGGCGCGGACACCTCTTGGGGCAGTTCCTTGCGGAGTCGGCTACCGGACTCGCCGTTCCCGTCGCGCTGGTCCGCGCGCGGATCGCCGTTCTCCGCGGGGCGCTTGTCGTCGTGCTCGCTCATCTGCCTCACGCCCGGAACACGTGCCGGCGGATCGCCGCGGCGTTGGAGAAGATCCGGATGCCGAGGACGACCACCACACCGGTGGACAGCTGAGCACCCACGCCCAGCTTGTCCCCCAGGAAGACGATCAACGCGGCCACCACCACGTTCGACAGGAACGACACCACGAAGACCTTGTCGTCGAAGATGCCGTCGAGCATGGCCCGCAGGCCGCCGAAGACGGCGTCGAGCGCCGCCACGACAGCGATCGGCAGATAAGGCTCGACCACCGCCGGAACCTCAGGCCGGACCAACAGGCCGGCCACGACTCCCACGACGAGGCCCAGTACGGCGATCACGATGTGCCCTTCTCGCTCTTCTCAATGCTCGGCTGTGCTGTACGTACGATCACACTCGGCGCGGCAGGCAGCCGGAGGTCGTCCTCCACGGAGATGCCTGTCCTGATGCCGTAGCTCTCCTGGAGCGCGTTCAGATACAGCCCGTCCGCGCTGTTCTGGAACCGGGTGCTCAGCCGCTGCCCGTCCCCCACCGCGAGCACCGTGTACGGCGGCACCAGCGGCTTGTTGTCGACCAGTATCGCGTCCCCCGCAGCCCTGATCGCGGACAGCGCCGTGAGCCGCTGCCCGTTGATCGAGACGGCCTCGGCGCCCGACTCCCACAGCCCGTTGACCACGCGCTGCATGTCCCGGTCGCGCACCCGGCCCGTATCGGAGAACCCGGTGGTCTCACGCGGGTTGCCGTCACCACCGGAACCGGCGTCCTTGGCGTCGTTCACCACGAGCTTCACGCCGGGGCCGTGCACCGCTGTGGCGCCCGACAGGATGCCCACGATCTCGGACCCGGCGCTGCCGCCGCTGTGCTTCAGCGCCTCCCGCTGGCGGGCACTCACGTCCTCGCGCAGCCGGTCGACGGAGTCCTCCAGCTTGTCCGCCTTCTCGGTCTCCCGGTCGATCCGGTCGACCAGTTCCTCCCGCTCCTTGGCGACGACCGGAGCGGCGACGCGCGCCTGGGCCGCTCCCACGGTCACGATGAGCGCCGCGAGCACCAGCCCCGCAGCGAGTCCCAGCTTCGCCCTGAGGGTCTTCGGCATGCCACCGTCGCCCGCGGCCCGCTTCCGCGCGGCGGCCTCGGCGTATCCGTCGTCGAGGCTGTGGTCCATGACGTTGGTGATCAACGACATGGACGCGTCCGGGCGCCGGGGCCGCGTCGGTGTGCTCCGAATGGGGGGTTGCTGCGGCATGCCGCACATCGTCGCACGTCGCGGCCACCACCTCCGAAACGGCCCCACCGGCATGCCGGACAGGCCCCGTTGGGGACACCTGTCCGGCACGCCCGCGTGCAGACCGTTCTACCGGCCGGCGCTGTCCACGACCGCCGACCACTCGTCCAGCAGGGCCTGCGCGGAGGCATCGTCCGGCCCCTCGGCCCACAGGTGGGTGACGGCCTCGGCCGGGTCGGGCAGCACCATCACCCAACGGCCGTCCGTCTCCACCACCCGCACGCCGTCCGTGGTGTCCACGAACCGGTCTCCGGCCGCCTCGACGACCCGCCTCATCACGAGCCCCTTGACGGCCCACGGAGTCGCCAGATCCCGCTTCAGGACGTGCGCCCGCGGGATCCGCGCGTCGATCTGGCTGAGCGTGAGCTGCGTCCGCGCCACGAGCCCGATGAGCCGTACGAAGGCCGCGGTGGCGTCGTACACGCTGCTGAACTCCGGGACGATGAACCCGCCCTTGCCGTCGCCGCCGAAGATCGTCCCTTCCTCACCACCCACGCGCGTGAGGTCGTCGGGAGACGTGGTCGTCCACTCGACCTGGGTCCCGTGGTACGCCGCCACCTGCTCGGCGATCCTGGTCGTGGTCACCGGAAGCGCGACCCGGCCGCTGCGCCGCTCGGCGGCGACGAGGTCCAGCATCACCAGCAGCGCCCGGTCGTCCTCGATGATGCGCCCCTTCTCGTCGACGAGGGACAGCCGCTCGCCGACGGGATCGAACCGCACCCCGAACGCGGCCCCCGAGGACGCCACGATCTCCCCGAGACGCACCATCCCCGACCGGCGCATGTCGGCCGTCTCCGTCGGCCTGGACTCGTCGAGACCGGGATTGATCGTCAGCGAGTCGACACCGAGCTTCCCCAGCAGACTCGGCAGGACGAGTCCCGCACTTCCGTTGGACGCGTCCACGACCACCTTCAGGCCGGAGTCCGCGATCCCGGTCGTGTCGACATTCCGCAGCAGCGACCCGGTGTACGAGTCGAAGACACTCGCCGGGAAGTGCAGGTCACCGATCTCCCCGGGGAACGCACGCCGGTACTCCTGCCGCGCGAACACCCGGTCCAGCTTGCGCTGGCTGCCCTGCGACAGGTCGGCGCCCTGCCCGTCGAAGAACATGATGTCGACGGAATCCTGCACCCCGGGCGTCGTACGGATCATGATCCCGCCCGCACTGCCGCGCGCCGTCTGCTGCCGGGCCACGGGCAGCGGCACGTTCTCCAGGTCGCGTACGTCGATGGCGCTGGCCTGCAACGCGGAAATCACCGCTCGCTTCAGCGCGCGGGCACCACGCGAGTGGTCGCGGGCCGTGGTGACGGTCGAGCCCTTCTTCAGGGTGGTCGCATAGGCGCCGGCAAGCCGTACCGCCAGCTCCGGCGTGATCTCCACGTTCAGGATTCCGGACACACCGCGGGCGCCGAAGAGGTGCGCCTGTCCCCTGGATTCCCAGATGACCGACGTATTGACGAAGGCACCGGCTTCGATGGTCTTGAACGGATAGACCCGAACATTACCCTGAACGATCGATTCTTCACCGATCAGGCACTCATCACCGATGACCGCGCCGTCCTCGATCCGCGCCGCGCGCATGATGTCGGTGTTCTTTCCGACCACGCAGCCACGCAGATTGCTGTGGGGCCCCACGTAGACGTTGTCGTGAACGACGGCCTTGTGCAGAAATGCGCCGCTCTTGACGACCACGTTGGAGCCCACGACGGTGTGCTCGCGGATTTCGGCGCCGGCCTCGACCTTGGCGTAGTCACCGATGTAAAGCGGCCCGCGGAGCACGGCGTCGGGATGGACCTCGGCGCCTTCGGCGACCCACACCCCGGCGGAGATCTCGAACCCGTCGATGTCGACGTCGACCTTGCCCTCCAGGACGTCGGCCTGCGCCTTCACATAGCTCTCATGGGTGCCGACGTCCTCCCAGTACCCCTCGGCCACATAGCCGTAGATCGGCTTGCCTTCCTTCATCAACTGCGGGAAGACATCGCCGGACCAGTCGACGGGCACATCGGGCTCGACATAGTCGAAGACCTCGGGCTCCATCACGTAGATGCCGGTGTTCACGGTGTCGGAGAAGACCTGGCCCCAGGTGGGCTTCTCGAGGAAGCGCTCCACCTTGCCTTCCTCGTCGACAATGGTGATGCCGAATTCCAGCGGATTGGGCACACGCGTCAGACAGACCGTGACCAGTGCACCCTTCTCCTTGTGGAAATTGATGAGCTCGGTGAGGTCGAAATCCGTCAGCGCATCGCCTGAGATGACGAGGAAGGCATCGTCCTTCAACGCCTCTTCGGCATTCTTGACGCTTCCGGCAGTACCGAGTGGCTTCTCCTCATTGGCATAGGTGAGCTCCATACCGAGCTCTTCGCCGTCACCGAAGTAGTTCTTGACGAGCGAGGCCAGGAACTGGACAGTTACGACTGTTTCGTTGAGCCCATGCCTTTTGAGCAGCCGCAGCACATGCTCCATGATCGGGCGGTTGGCCACGGGCAGGAGCGGCTTGGGCATGCTTGAGGTCATGGGGCGAAGGCGCGTGCCTTCGCCTCCGGCCATCACGACGGCCTTCATGTCGGAAGCGTCCTCCTCAAAGAGACGACGGTCTAGCCGACTTCCCCCGCGAGGATTGTCCCGCACTTTTGCACGACGGGCCATCGCACCGCTTCGGTGGGAGCAATCCGCGAGTTCAATCGGGCGTGGCGTCCGCACGGACCAGGCGGCGGACTTGTACCACGTAGAGGACTCCTGCCCACCAGTACAGCGTTGTACCCCATCCGGCGAACGCCCATCCGAAAATAGCAGCCAGTGACGAGATCCAACCACTTCCGTCACTGAGCAGGAGCAGCGGGAAGGCATACATCAAGTTGAAGGTGGCGGCCTTGCCCAGGAAGTTCACCTGTGGCGGCGGATAGCCGTGCCGGCGCAGGATGCCCACCATCACCAGCAGAACCAGCTCTCGCGCCAGAAGTACAGCGGTCAACCAGAGGGGCAGAATCTCGCGCCAGGTGAGGCCGACCAAAGTCGAAAGAATGTAGAGCCGGTCGGCCGCGGGGTCGAGCAGCCGGCCGAGGCTGCTGATCTGGTTCCAGCGCCGCGCGAGCTTGCCGTCCAGGTAGTCACTGATGCCGCTCAGGGCCAGTACCAGAAGGGCCCAGCCGTCACTCTTGGGCCCACCGAACTCAGGCCGCAGAATCAGCCACAGGAAGAGGGGCACGCCGACGAGGCGGGCCATGCTGAGGATGTTCGGGATGGTGAGCACACGGTCCGTCTGGACGCGAGTCTCCTGAACCTCCACCCGGGGGCCTCCTGTGGGAAACGTGCCAATGATGCTCCCTGACCTTACCTCAACGCAAAAAAGCTCTGGCTCTCGGGCTGAGTGCCCAAGAGCCAGAGCTCTAAAAGGAGTTCGGCGGCGTCCTACTCTCCCACAGGGTCCCCCCTGCAGTACCATCGGCGCTGTAAGGCTTAGCTTCCGGGTTCGGAATGTAACCGGGCGTTTCCCCTACGCTATAACCACCGAAACACTATGAAACTGTCAGCCGCACCACACCATGACCATGGCATGGGGCTGTTCGTGGTTTCAGAACCAACACAGTGGACGCGAGCAACTGAGGACAAGCCCTCGGCCTATTAGTACCGGTCACCTCCACACGTTACCGTGCTTCCAGATCCGGCCTATCAACCCAGTCGTCTACTGGGAGCCTTACCCCATCAAGTGGGTGGGAGTCCTCATCTCGAAGCAGGCTTCCCGCTTAGATGCTTTCAGCGGTTATCCCTCCCGAACGTAGCCAACCAGCCATGCCCTTGGCAGAACAACTGGCACACCAGAGGTTCGTCCGTCCCGGTCCTCTCGTACTAGGGACAGCCCTTCTCAAGACTCCTACGCGCACAGCGGATAGGGACCGAACTGTCTCACGACGTTCTAAACCCAGCTCGCGTACCGCTTTAATGGGCGAACAGCCCAACCCTTGGGACCGACTCCAGCCCCAGGATGCGACGAGCCGACATCGAGGTGCCAAACCATCCCGTCGATATGGACTCTTGGGGAAGATCAGCCTGTTATCCCCGGGGTACCTTTTATCCGTTGAGCGACGGCGCTTCCACAAGCCACCGCCGGATCACTAGTCCCGACTTTCGTCCCTGCTCGACCCGTCGGTCTCACAGTCAAGCTCCCTTGTGCACTTACACTCAACACCTGATTGCCAACCAGGCTGAGGGAACCTTTGGGCGCCTCCGTTACCCTTTAGGAGGCAACCGCCCCAGTTAAACTACCCATCAGACACTGTCCCTGATCCGGATCACGGACCCAGGTTAGACATCCAGCACGACCAGACTGGTATTTCAACGACGACTCCACACTAACTGGCGTTAGCGCTTCACAGTCTCCCAGCTATCCTACACAAGCCGAACCGAACACCAATATCAAACTGTAGTAAAGGTCCCGGGGTCTTTCCGTCCTGCTGCGCGAAACGAGCATCTTTACTCGTAGTGCAATTTCACCGGGCCTATGGTTGAGACAGTCGAGAAGTCGTTACGCCATTCGTGC